>PNNN01000067.1 GCA_013824245.1 Chlorobiaceae bacterium
AATATTTATACTAATTTTTCAGAAGTCTCTATCAATTAAAACTCTGGTCTGACTGATTTGAAAATACACAAATTTCTTTTCATCTTCAACCCAACCGGTTAAAGTCCACCTCTTCATTTATTCTAGTCTCGACCCCTTTTTCATTTCCCACTCCCGCCTTCGGCGGGATGTTCCACTTGCGAAGGCGATGTCCCGAGTGAAACGAGGGAGGGAAAAATAAAGGGGGTCATAATTCGTAAGCCCATGTACCTAAGAAATCTTACCCCCATTGCATTTTCCTAATTATCTTTGCAATTATTTTGTCATCGTCCTCAACCTCTTTTTAATTTCCCACTCCCGCCTTCGGCGGGATGTTTCACTTACAAAGGCGATGTCCCGAGTGATACGAGGGAGGGAAACACAAAGGGGATCATAATTATTGTTCATGCGTGTTTGTGAAGTTTTACTGCGTCTGCTTAGTTCTCATAATCTTAGCAACATCAAAACCCCTCTCTTTCATCCTGCCGAGAATCCCTTGTATAATGTTCTCATCCATCTTTGGAGTGCGGGAAAGAACCCACAAATATTCTCTGTCCGGCTCGCCAATAACAGCATAAGTGTAAGCAGTATCAATCTCCAATACCCAGTAGTTACCCCAAACAAACGGCAGGAACGAAAGTATTGCGGGTGCAAAACGTACTTTCAGTTTCGAGTTCGGTTCATCGTCGCTTGCTCTCTTGGCGCGGCCCTCCGCTTCAGTTACTTCTCCGTCTTCCTTCTGGCAACGGTTCACAACTTTTATCTGTCCGTCATCAAGTAATGTATAAGTGGCAACAACATCGCCTGCACATTTTGTCTGGAAACCATTCGGTAATCGTGCAATCTCGTACCACATTCCGCAGTATCGCGCAAGATCAACAGAGGGAACAACCTCGAGCGGCTGTTTGGATTTGTCCTGCGCTTTTAACGATGCTGAAATAATAACCATTAAGATAAGACAAATTATGAATTTCATTATATGAACTCCTTTTTCGTTGCACCATAGAAGTTACCTAAATAAGTTCAACGTAGCAAACTTTTCCGTGGCTAAAGGAACGTTATTACCGGGGTATAAAAACAAAAATGCCCCGCTCAACATTGAACGGGGCATTGTATATAACGGTACTACTTCTGGTCAAGCAAATGTTTTGCTAAAAACTTTTCCATAGCTTCGTAGAAATCAAACCGATTTTCTTCGTTGCGGAATCCGTGTCCTTCGTTTTCCTTCACAAGGTATGGAACATCAATCCCTTTCTTCTTCAACGCATCCACTATTTGGTTCGACTCGTTGATATTGACGCGGGGATCTTTTGCGCCCTGCGCTACAAGAAGCGGCGCTTTAATGTTATCTACATGAAATACTGGCGATGACGAAGCCAGCAATGTACTGTCTTTCTGCATATCTCCAACCATCTCATAGAACATATCGAGATATGGTTTCCAATACGGTGGAATGGTTTTCATAAATGTGAACAAATTAGATACACCGACATAATCAACACCGCAGGCGTATAGCTCGGGCGTGAAAGCAAGTCCTGCAAGCGTAGCATAGCCGCCGTAACTTCCGCCGTAAATCGCAACGCGTTTCGGATCGGCAATACCCTGACTGATGAGCCACTTAACACCGTCGGAAATATCATCCTGCATAGTTTTTCCCCATTCCTTGAAAGAAATTTCCCAGAACTTTTTTCCATAACCGGTAGAGCCGCGGAAATTCATTTGCAAAACTGCATACCCGCGGTTAGCAAGAAATTGCACTTCGGAATTGAACCTCCACATATCACGCGCCCATGGTCCGCCATGCGGATTAACAATTACAGGAAGATTTTTTGCATCTTTGCCTTTGGGCAATGTGAGATAACCATGAATCGTCAATCCGTCGCGGGATTTATATTCGATAGGTTTCATCTCAGCCATATCTTTTTCTTCGAGCCAAGGAGAACGGTCTGCAAGTTTTGTAAGATTATCCGACTTCTTCTCATAAAGATAGAACGAACCGCGTGTTCTGTCGCTCGATGTAGATACTGTAAATACTTCCTCATCCTTGTCGCTGGAGACAACTGTTATATCATAACCGGGAAGTTTCTTTTCAAGCTTTGCGTATAAGTCTTCGGTTTCTTTGTCGAGGAATTTGTGCTCAACCTTCCATGTTACGAAACCTATTTCGGTTAAAACTTTTCTTAATCGTGAATAATCCATACCGTTAACATCAACATCGTCGCGCTCGTATAATACTTTCACTTCTTTTTTATTGGCGATATCGCACTCTACGATTGCAGTTTTATCTCTGCCGATGTTGGATACCGCGTAAATATTTTTATTGTCAAATGTAAAGAAAAGAGGTCCAAACGACTCCTTGAAATTTGTAGTCATAACATTTTGGAATGGATCCTTCTCAGTATTACGATAAAGTATACTGGTGTTCACGCCATCGGTTGTTGTGGCAATTCTGATATTACCGTCATGATCGGTGACCCAGCCAGTTATATTCCCGGGATTCTGGGCAACCATTGTAAGTTCACCTGTTACTGTATTGAGTCGGTACACATCAAATATTTCACGCACACGTTTGTTCATTCCGATAAGCACATCCGTTGGGTGATCTTTTAAATCGTCAACAACATCAACCCGCACGCTGTCGAATGGCGTCAGGTCTTTCATTTCTTTACCTTCTCGATCAACCGCAAAGAGATGGAAGTTTTCATCGCCGCCAAAATCTTTTACAAATAATAAGCGATCGCTGCCTTTCCAAAAATATCCTGAAAGATCACGGTCGGTCACTGAGGTGATTCGTTTTGCTTTGCCGCCTGATATGGATTGTACGAATATGTTCATACGCCTTTCGTACGGTTCAACATGCGCGACATATTTACCGTTCGGCGATATTGTAAATCCGGATTTTTCAGGATTCTTGAAGAAATCCCGCATCGGAATATTCTTCGGAGTTTGAGCCAAGGATGATGATGTGAAAGCTAAAATACAGACCATCAAAACGATGGTGCTGATATGGTTGAATAATTTCATAATTATTTCCTTTGTATTATGAATTGATTGTGAATTTTTAAATTGAATTACATTGCTGTGGAGAAGCGATTTTTACATTCCTTCATGTTTACGTTTAAATCAGCAAAGTGTTGCTAAAACAACAGCTCCATTTTACTCTTTACTTATACTCCCGAAGTCCCTCATTCGACTCAAGGCAGGCCTCAAAAGTGAACTTTTAAATCAACACCCCTTCATTCCATCCAAGCTTGATAAGCTCAATCTTCTTCATATCTGCTACACCAACACCGTGTTTCTGCTCCGCCGCTGCGATATGTTTTGGCGATGGGCGTATTGGCAAATCTTCTTTGAAATATTGCCGCCGCTTCGCCTCGATTATTTTTAGTCCGACCGAATCGAGTGCAACTGGATCTGTACCAACAAGCAATCCTTTATATTGCCAGACAAATTCTTTATCGAAATGATGCGGTCCCAAACAATTGAATTGCGGCGTCAGCATTAGAAGAACATTCAACCGCGTTTTACCTTTCACAATCGGAAGGTTGTACAAACTCCCCAGATCAACACACGAATCGGGATGAAGATCCGACGGCTCGGGAGTGAACATAATATAATTCTTCAAGCAGCCGCTCACACCCGCCCAGTGATGTGCCCGCATCGGGCGTGCGTTGATCAGTGCCGTCGCTTTGAGGAAAACGGGATTGCGTAACACACCCTGATCATCGATGCTGATATTTTCTTCTTGAACACCAACACTCCTCAATCGTGCTTTTAGCGTGTTCTCAACTTCTGCCGGCGTGGGTAAATACTTCCACTTATTCGACTTTATCCCAACAATATCCGTTGGTTTGATAATCTGCTTCCATGCCGCTTCGTGAGTTTTCGAGTCGAACAGTTTTACCATTACCTCATCAAGCATCTGCTCAAAAACCTTCTGATCAACCCTTCCGTCTTTATCTACAATGTTCTGGTGACGAATAAGTATAACCTTTGATTTTTTTTGTGCGCCTTCTTGTGCGAATAATGGCACTCCTGCGGCTGCTATGATCGTCGCAGCGCCTGTCTTGCGGAGAAAATCCCGCCTAGTTATTATATGTGTCATTGCAATCTCCTCTTGAATGTATCGATTGTAATTACTGCTTGCTCTTTTGTGGGTGAATCGAAGTTTATGAGCAAATAGTTTTGTTCTTTTACACAAGCTGTCCATTTTTTGTTTTCGGTTTCAACAATTCCCTTCCCTTTACTATCGGGCATATAATGTGCAATGAAACTATCGTAAGCTGAATCGGTTTGTTCTTTATCCGGATAACCGATGAACAGAATGGTGCTCTTATCGTTCTTCAATTTCACAAGAACACCATCGGTACTGTCGTTCAGGTTTAATATATTCTTATCTGCAACAAAATAATGTATGTTCAGAATTTCATAACGGAAGAAATACCGGATGCTCTTTTCTTCAATTTTATTTTTCGGCAAGAGGCCGATTATTTCGGGAATTGCTCCTTTACTCGGTATCGCATTTGAAATCGATTTTCCGATATCAAATACAGTCCGCGACGCTTCTGTGTTTTCTTTTTCGATTTGGACACAGACGAAATATTTATCTTTCCAAAAAGTTAAAAGACCGAGTTTATATTCGCCGTTCTGACCGATTGAAACACCTGTGCCGCGTCCGTGCATATAAGTAGATACTCCATAAGCATTCCGCGCCGATCCCATATCGAATATTTCAACCAGAATTTCTTCTTGGCTCGGACAAGCATACCGCTGGACAGTTAGATTTTGGAAATTGTAGGTGCGGTATATTTCTCCCGCTCCATCCATGTAATCGAATATCTCTTCGCCGGAATATAATCGCGCCGTGTCCGACATTTCCCACCCGTTCATATTTTCTGGAAGCAATTCGCTCGTCTTAATTTGTGAAAACATACGATTCGGCAAAATTATGAGAATGAAAAATACAATTATTTGATACATGATAGTCCTTAAAATCTTTTTATTCAACGGTAATACACTTTGATCGTTACTACACCGTGTTTCTTCGTCGGCGCTTTTATTATATTTCCATTAACTGATATGGCATCCCCATCCTCTTCCATGAAGTTGGAGATTACAGCTTTTTTCGGATTCTCTGGCAATGTCAATTTTGCTTCTGATTCTACACCTGTGGCATCATACCATTGATAAATCCACGCATCTGTATCTTCGGCTTTTTTTATGCTTGATAGAATAAGATTATCGGGTAAAATTTTAACGAGTGCCTGTTCAGATGGTAGCTTTCCATTTTGTTTTTCAGTTATCATCGCAATCAGAGGAGTATTATATTCATACCCGCGCTGAACTGTTTTTGCATCTTCCCATTTTCCGGTATGCGGATAAAGTGCATATTCAATTGAATGTTTTCCTCTGTCGGCAGTCGGATCGGGCCATACAGGCGAGCGAAGAAGTGAAAGTCGAATTATATTTCCTTTTATATCATAACCATATTTGGAATTGTTTAGTAAACTAATACCGTAATCGGACTGAGATAAATCCGCCCAGCGCGATGCCGGAACTTCAACTTTCGCACTGTCCAAACTGTTCCGCCATTCTGTTGAACGCTGTATTGTTCCATATGGAATTTCATAAGTTGCAACTTTGCTCTGGATGTTGACCGGAAAAGCAACTTTGAGCATAGTTTTTTCTTCCCACCAATCTACATTTGTTGTAAAATCAATCCGGTCAATTCCCTGATACAGCGATATATCTTGCGTGAAGAATGAATTCGGATATTCCGCCGCCGGATATTCTTTTTTAACTCCTGGCTTCAGATAATCGCGTGTAATACGGATGGTTTTACGCACAGGTCCGTTTTCTATCCATTCTATTTTTCTCAGTGTTGTGTGATATTGCACTCCCGTTAAACCTACGTTCCATGCATCCCATGCAGCCGGTTTGTCTTCCAGCATTTGCAGTTCATTGCCGGCACCGGACATCAACTCCCGTCCGTTCCGTTTATCTGTAATACTTTTCAACCATCCTGTCGATTCATCTATTTTAACGACGAAGAAATCATTTTCCATTGTAAAGTTAGAATTGAGAATATTATTTTTCGTAACCTCTTTATTTTTTATCAATGAAAATGATTTGTATCCCATTGATGGAATATTTGACGCTTTAAAAAGTATAGTTCGATGATATTTATCTTTTTGGATAATCTGAGATTCAATTGCTTTACCCGAAATTTCAGCAATAGTATAATTGTTCTCATCGGCTTCCGGCAGATCGATAGAAACAATATCGGTTCTGGTCCATGAAAGAGAATTGAATACGACAATCGGTTTTCCTTTTACTTTGGTTGTGTTGATTTGTTTTGAAAGATAACCGAGAGATTTATCCAATTCGTACGATCCCGTTGCTTCTGCTAATTTGTATCTTTCGGGTGAATCTATATAAACTTCGCGTATACTTGATCCGGGAAGAATATCATGAAATTGATTGAAGAGAACATTCTTCCATGCTTCTTCAAGATCGACAGAATTATAATTGCGTCCGAACAAAGAAGCGAGTGAGGAAAATTTTTCGGCGTTGGTCAGCAATACCTCGCTGTTTCTGTTCCACTCTTTACTCTTCCCCTGAGTTGTGAATGTTCCCTGATGATATTCGAGATATAATTCATCTTTCCAAACAGGAAGAGTTGAAAGATTCTGCTTTTTCAACCAATCGAGATATTGAGTCGTAGTTCCGTATTCAATCGACGGATAAATATCGAGCTTCTTCAATCTTTCGATGCGATCGATCATATCATCTGTCGGTCCACCGCCATGATCGCCGACACCGAATAGAATCATCATCTTGGTAAACCCAGTGTTTGCGTCGAACTGCCGCACCCAATCTACCAAACGGTAAGGATCATCAACAGTGTTCACATAATCGAACGGAAAATAACTTAGCACTCGCGAGCCGTCGGGGCTTTCCCACCAGAATGCACGATACGGGAAAACATTCGTTTCGTTCCAACCGATTTTTTGGGTTATAAAAGCATCGATGCCGGCGTTCGCATAGAAAAGAGGCATATTCCAATTATAACCGAATGAATCAGGGTTCCAGCCAATTTTTACATCTACACCAAATTTATTTTTGAAATATTTTTTTGCGTAAAGTAATTGCCGCGCCCACGATTCGCCGCTCGGTAAATTGCAGTCAGGCTCTATCCACATACCGCCGATTATTTCCCAACGCCCATCTTTCACGCGCGGAATTATTCTTTTAAAAACTTCGGGATAAAGCTTCTCCATCCAATCATAGTAAGCGGCTGAGCTTTGAGTGTAAGTAAAATCCGGCCGTGCATCCATCATGTTTAACACCGAGATAAAAGTATTCTTGCAAACTTCAATAGTCTCGCGTTCACGCCACAACCATGCCGCATCGATGTGGGCATTCGCATCAAAAAACAATGTGTATCTTTTGGCGAATTCCCCGATTGGCTTCGATTGCGATTTTACTTTTTCAAGCGACTCATTGAATTTTTGCATCGAACCCGCGGCAAGCGATTTTACATCAACATCTGCTGCAAGTTTTTGCAAAAGAGTGTTTAGCTTAATTTTTTCTTCACGATCCATTCCCGATTTATCGGTGCCCGGGTCTTGTTTTCTCCGCGCATTAGTTTGATAAGTATCGAAACTTAAAAGTTTTTGTCCCACCTTCATACTCATTGTAAAATCTTTTATTGTCCGACTTATAGACTCAGACTGTTTCGATTCCGCATATGCCCTAATTAAACGAAGCGGTCCGCCTGTGTTTATTGCTTTTATTGCAATTAAAAACTTTTGACCCGGCTTGGCATCGTTGGTCAACTCAAACTCACCATCCCACGGAAAATATCCTTTGCTTTCACCGTTGATCCAAAGATATCCGTAATCGTCCACCGATACCAAAAGTTTAATTGATCCTGAAACTTTTTGTCCGAGAATTATTTCCGGTATTACAATCTCTTTTCGAAACCAACATGAATCGAAAGTCAGCCGGTCGTTTAATTTATAATTTGCCCATTCTGAATCGTTGAATTCTTGTTTGGTCGGATCTCCTGTGATCGGAATTTTTAAGTCGGCGCCGACTTTCCAATTATTGTATGATAATGTTCCGAGGGAATCGAGTGTAGTAACAAGCTTATCGACGTTGGTTTGCGCAAGTAAAACATAAGGCATTATACAAATCAAAACAATAAAGAAGAATGTTTTCATGATAAATCCTTTCAGATTAAAAAGAAATTGTTTTGCAAAGATTATTTTGCTTTTCCTTCGATTAATTTTTGAATAGCAAGTTTATCGGGTGCGTTTGGATAAATTGTTAGATATAATTCCAGATACTTTCTCATACTCGTACTATCATTCATCGCTCCAAACGAAAGCCCTGCTCCGAAATATGCATCAGGATGATTTATATCGAGCGAGATAGCGCGGAGAAAATTTGACGTGGCTTTTGAATGTCGTTTCAATTTAAAATTTGCCTCACCAAGCTTCTGAAATAAGTCCCTATCTTTTGCGCCCAAATTGACAGCGCGTTCAAGATGCTTTATCTCTTCTTCTCTATTATTCATCAACAGATAAACATGCGCTATGCTTCGAAGAATCCGTGAGTTTGATGAGTCGAGTTCAATATATTTCTTATAATAATTTACAGAATTCTCACCATCCATCCGTCCGCGGAAATAAATCGCCAGCTCTTCGTACCCGGAAAGCATTGACTCTTTGCTCCATAAACGAGAATCAGAAAGTGTTTCGAATCTTTTTAATGATATTTCTTCGTTTGCGTTAACAGAAATCCACGAAGCAGTGTGAATAATTGAAAGAACAACTATCATTATAAATAATTTTCTTTTCGTGGTTTGCTCAAATTGAATTTTATTCCATGCGTATCCTGCCAAAACCACTATACCGAGCAGGAAGGAGGAAATCAAGTCCCAATCACGACTCATCCCAATTCTAAAATTTAAGATTGTTGTAAAAACAATTCCACTTGTCGCGCTAATCACTAAAAATAGAATTGCTTTATCTCCTTTGAATATCTGCTTAGAAATTGTAAACAAAGATACGATAATGATAATAAGTGCAAAAGGAGAAATTAACATCTGGATATTTATCAGGTTGATTAAATGTCCCCAACTGATAAGCTGATACCCGTTATAAGAAGTAATCCGTATAGATCGGTTTGAATTTTGAAGCAACTGATCTGCAAATATTTTGAGCGAATAACCACACAACCACAAGAGTGTTGCTGTTGTGATTATTGTAGCGCCAATTGATGTGAGTATGTCCTTTTTTTTGTCAGCTCTATAGGAATGATAATAAAGAATGATTAAAGAAGGAGCAACGATCAGCATCCCGAAGTGAGATACAAATAGAAAACCATAGATAATTGACGGAACAATTAGATCAATTTTGTTTTGCGTGTATAAGATTGAACTCCACAAAAATAAAAGCATGAAAAGAT
This sequence comes from Chlorobiaceae bacterium, assembly GCA_013824245.1. Classification (GTDB taxonomy): domain Bacteria; phylum Bacteroidota; class Ignavibacteria; order UBA10030; family SZUA-254; genus PNNN01. The sequence goes on from PNNN01000067.1 coordinate 9,493, forward strand.
AAACGAAGGAATAGTTTTCCACGTAACCAAAGAAGAGTTGCAAGCCCCCGCTTCCGATGAAAAATAAAAACAACAAAATTCGATCTATGATGTCGGATGCAATCGTTTTAGAAATGGACCAGATAATTAGCAAGGATATAAATCCGCTGATTATGCTGATTATTATGTACGGAATTTCAGGGACAATCGACACATTGATTGCGTGCAGTAGTTTCCATAATTTCCAGATAAGAAAAAGGGGTAGCGGCTCATTGTACGCGAAATATTGATCGCTTGCACTTTGAAGTGTCGGTAATATCCTGAGCATCAAATAACCGTCTCCAAGCAGGTATATCTTTTCTCTTGCAATCCAGCAGACGGAGGCAAATAATAAACTTAAAATAATTAATATAAATTTACGCTGATACTTTGTTAGTTCGCTGAATTTTCGAATGGCTTTCTCTAATCGATAAATTAAATTTTGCTGAATCGATGGAATGAGAGAAATTGTCATCAGCAATAAACCGACAATGACAAAAACTATATTTAAAAAACCGAAATAATGAAATCCCCAATTCAAGGATGACGGTGCGACAGCACCGACGAGATGAAGCAACAGTATAGCTCCTCCGATGATTGAAAAAACGATAGACAGTTTTTTTGATTCGGATGTTAGATGGGAATCCATGAGCGAAACGATATTAAAACATAATCATATGAATACCGAGTATTACTCTGATGCCGCCGAAATCACCGTAAAGCTCTTTTTTCTCAGAGCGGCGGTAATCATAAATGACATCGGCAAAAAGTGATAAATGCCCCTGTTGTTCAAGCGGCTGTTCAATTCCGATGCCGCCATAGTACCCAAGTTTTTTGTCTGCTTCTATGGTTGTTGCCGGTGTGCGGTTACTCGATAATATTTGTTTAACCGTTGTATAACTAATTCCTCCGGATAACCGGATGAAAATATTTCCGGTTAATGGCTGTTTATTTAAAACACCGATGTGAATAAATCTTTCTTCCAATTTTAATGTGCTATCGATAGAAGGATCGACAAGCCCCTTCACGTTGAAATATGAAATATCACTTGTTGCAAACAGTGTTGGTGCCATCGGCAAGCCAATTCCGGCACCCCAGATCAAATCGGAGTTTGATTTATAATTCGAACGAAAATCTATGTTCGAAGGTAGGAACAAACCGCCATAAAGTGTAAACACGAATGCCTGACTTTGTGCGATAATGAACGAGCTTGGAACAAATAATAATATGAATAATAAACAACGGAAGATCTTCATTTCATCCTCATTTGATCCAACAAAACTGCAAAAAGAATTACAACACCAAGCACCACCATTTGAACATACGATCCGACGTTAAGAAGATTTAAACCGTTACGCAGTATGCCGATGAGCATCGCGCCTAAAAATGTTCCAACGATTGTACCTCGACCTCCAAATAAACTTGTACCACCTACAACGACAGCGGCTATCACATCCATCTCGTACATCAATCCGGCATTCGGCTGTCCGGAGTTCATTCGTGATGCCAGCAGAATTCCGCTGATTGCGGAAAGAACTCCACTGATAATATAAACAGATAACAATGTGCGGTTTACGTTTATGCCTGCCAATCGTGCTGCTTCTTTGTTGCCGCCGACAGCATAAACATATCTGCCAAACTTTGTATGTTTCAGGATTGTGTATGCAACAATGTAAACACATATCATAATAATAGTGGGAATCGGAATACCGAAAACTCTTCCGCTTCCAAGAAAACTAAATTCATCCGGAAATCCCCAAATCGGCCTGCCGTCTGTGTACATGTAAGATGCGCCGCGCCAGATCGTCATGAGTGATAGCGTAACGATAAAGGGAGTAATGTTGAATCGCGTAACAAACAATCCGGCAATTGAGCCGGAAAATATTCCAATCGAAAGCGCAATAACTACCGCCAAAGGAAATGAAAGTGCGAACGGTAAATCAAGTTTCAATACGCTCGTTGCAATGACACCGCTGAACGCAACCATTGCGCCCACCGATAGATCAATGCCGGCGGTTAGAATAACGAACGTCATCCCCGCCGCTATTATTGCAATAATGGAGGTCTGGAGTGTAACATTTAGAATATTTTCGGCTGTAAAGAAATACGGCGATAGAGAAGAGAATAAAGCGATTTCGGCAAGAAGGGCGATCGCAATTCCAAATTCACCGATGATGGTTTTGATTTTTTTTGATCGTGGTAATTGCTCAACCATGTGTTGCCTCCAAGTTGCCACCGGTAGCGAGCGTCATTATTTTTTCCTGCGTCGCTTCTGAACGAGACAGAACTCCCGTTAATTTTCCTTCACACATTACCGCGATCCGATCACTAATGCCGAGAAGCTCCGGGAGATCGGAAGAAATCACGATCACTCCGACTCCATCTTTCGCTAATTGGTTGATAAGGTTGTAGATTTCGTATTTCACACCGACATCGATGCCGACAGTCGGCTCATCAAAGATAAGCAATTTCGATTTCGTGAAAAGCCATCGGGCAAGCACAACTTTTTGCCTGTTGCCGCCGCTTAAATTTTCAACCTCCTGTTCAATCGAAGGTGTTTTGATTCTCAGATCATTAGTAAATTTATCAGCTACCGAATTTTCCTTTGAGCGATTTATGAAAAATCCTTTCACAACATCATGAAGATTTGAAAGAGATATATTTTCTCTCACGTTCATCTGCATAATCAGACCATATTTGTTCCGATCTTCTGTGAGAAGTCCTATTCCAAGATCGATAGCTTCGCGAGGAGATTTGGGATAAATTTCTTTTCCTTCTAAATAAATGAACCCGCTTTCTTTTCTATCTGCACCGAAGATTACGCGGGCAAACTCGCTTCTACCCGCACCAACAAGTCCGGAAAATCCCAAAATTTCTCCGCGGTAAACATTTAGATTGATATCTTTTAAAATACCGGCATTGAGATTTTCGATTCGAAGTATTTCCTCTCCGCGTTTCAATTCAATCTTTGGATATTCCTGCTCAAGTTCTCTTCCAACCATCCATCTAACCAAACTTCTGCGATCTGATTCTGCAACATTGCAGCTATGAATATATTTTCCGTCACGCAACACAGTCAATCGATCACCAATTTCGAAAATTTCCTCAAGCCGGTGCGAGATATAAATTATTCCAACGCTGTCCTGTTTTAATTTTTTAATGACTGCGAACAGATTTTTCAATTCATTTTCAGTCAATGCCGCCGACGGCTCATCCATCGCGAGAATACGGACTTTCTTGGAAATTGCCTTGGCTATCTCTACAATTTGTCGTTGTGCAACACTCAAGGAACTCACAATTGCTGTTGTGGGAATTTCTTCGCCAAGCTGAGTAAGGGATGTCCGTGCAATCTCATTCATCTTCTTGAAGTCAACAAATGGAGATTTGCCTTTGGTCGGTTCATTGCCGAGAAGAATATTTTCGGCAACCGTCAACTCAGGAACCAATTTAAAATCCTGATAAATCATTCCAATTCCGGCTTTTTGGGAATCTGCCGGTGAATGAAATTCGACTTCTTTTCCATCTATGAGAATTGTGCCGCTATCTTTCTTGATAGCTCCTGAAAGTACTTTCATGAGAGTGGATTTGCCGGCGCCGTTTTCACCGAGAAGACAATGGACTTCGCCGGCACGAAGATCGAAGTTCACATCCGACAACGCTAGCACTCCGGGGTACTGCTTACGGATGTTTTGCATTTGGAGGAGAGACGTCACAGTTTTAATCGACCCCCTCTTCAATTCTCCCCCTTATTAAGGGGGAGAAAGTTTGTTTTCTCTGCTTAATAATAGAAAGAGCAACCTTTGCAAAACATGGGGTCATATTTAAACACAAATACAACTTCATCTACTTAACTGATTCTTTTTGCAACGCTTCTTTATCAACAATACCAACTTCCACGGGAACGATTTTGGGAACCTGAGTTCCTGAGAAAAATTCTTTTATTTTCTGGATTGTTGTCTTACCGATTTTCTTTGGATTCTGGATGACATCGGCTTTCAAAGGAGTATCTTTCAGTATTGCATCGCGTGCAGGTGGTGTTGCATCGTAGCCTACAATCTTTATGTTCGTACGTTTATATTGCATTACCGCATCAAGTGCGCCAAGTGCGGAATCATCATTGATACCGAAGATTCCATCGAGGTCAGGATGCGCTTGCAAAACATCAGAAGTAATTTGCATCGCCTTATCGCGGACACCCTCCGCATTTAAGTCTGCAACGATTTTGATGTCGGGATATTTTGCAATGACGTCTTTAAATCCTTGAGTTCGATCCAGCACAGAGGTCACCGTCGGTTGACCGATGATTGCGACTTTTCCTTTGCCGTTTAAAACTTTTGCAAGATATTCTCCCGCCAATCTTCCGCCGGCAACATTATCCGAAGCGATGTGGCTGACGATCTCACCTTCCTGTGAGGCAATATCGGCAGTGAAGACAGGAATCTTCGCGTCATTTGCTTTTTTTATTGCCGGACCGACACCGCGTGAATCTACCGGACAGACGATGATAGCATCAACTTTCCGCGTAATGAAATCCTCAATCTGATTGCTTTGTTTCCCAAGATCAAAATCACCAGCGGTGACAATTAACTCGTAACCGTTCTTTGCGGCTTCGGTTTTCAGACCTTCTTCTAAATCTTTGTAGAAGACATGCGCGCGAGTGAGAAGCGTGACACCGATGGTTTTGGTGGATTTGGTTTCTTGTTTTTTGCTACAAGAAATGATAAATAGGCAGAACACTAAAATTGCTGTAACTACATATTTCATAAAATTTCCTTTTTTACTTTTTCCTTTTTAATTTTTAATTGATTCAGAATTTTCCGGTCTTCCATTTTTCGGCATACTCTTCAACATTTTCTTTTGTAATAATATCGAGTCCGGAATCAATTACAGGCTCGGTGGGAGTTTTACCTTCTTTGAACTCTTTCAGCAGTCTGATGCTTTCATATCCCCAGCCCCATAGTTTTTGGCCCATTAAAACTTGCACATACCCTTGTCGGACATAATCAAGCTGTTCGGGCAATGCATCAATTGAAACAACAAACAGATCACCCGGTTTCTTTGCGGCAAATGGACCGGGAGGCGGGGTAAACAGCGCCCATGCGCCCGGCAAAACCCAGCCATTAAGATCGGGATGTGCCTGTATTGCCGCTTCCATTCCGCTTACACCCTTATTCACATCATCGTAACAATATTCTGTTGCAACAACTTTAATATCGGGATAAGCTTTGAAGGACTCAAGAATTCCCTGTCGTCGTTCTTCGAGATTAGGCGCACCCGGCGTTCCCATCAGCATTGCGACATTTCCTTTCGTTCCCATCAGCTTCACAAGATGCTCTGCCATCTGTTTTCCGCTTGGGAAGTTGGCTGTTCCGTAATATGCAAACCGTTTGCTCTTCGGCGCGTCCGAATCGAAGCAGACAACAGGAATTCCCGCATCAACAGCTTTGTTGATAGATTCGGTAAGCGCATCGGCATCGTTGACGGAGACGGCGATGCCGTCAACTTTCTTCTCTATCAAACTTTCGATGATTTGTGCCTGTTCGACTGCATCAGACTTAACGGGTGCAAAACGCTGGACTTCTATCTTTCCAGCACCCAAATCTTTCGCCGCTCCTTGAGCGCCCTGCCATGCAAGTTGAAAGACTGGGTTATCCAATAGTTTTGGCACGAAAGCGAAAACCAATTTCTTCTCTTCCTGCTTCTTGCCGCAACCGGAGAGAAGAAGAAGGATGATGGCAACGATTATAGATAGATATTTTTTCATTTGGATTTCCTTAAGTTAACATTTGTAGATCCCAGTTTGACCCTCTCCCAGTCACTTCGTGACATCCCTCTCCCGATCCTTCGACTTCGCTCTGGACGAGTTCGGGAGAGGGATTATAGGGTGAGGGTTTTAAGATGTCACCTTTTCGTTTTCCTATCCAATATAACAGCTAACAAAATTACAAGTCCGATTGCAACCTGCTGCCAGTAAGCAGAGACATTCAGAAGAACTAAGCCATTCCGCAAAATCCCCATTAATAAAGAACCGACAATAACACCAATAATAGATCCGCGCCCGCCGCTCAAACTTACACCGCCAATCACGGCAGCCGCAATAACATCAAGTTCATAACCAAGCCCGGATGTTGACTGACCGACCCCGAATCGAGCAGTGAATAAAACTCCGGCAATGCCAGCCGCAAGTCCGCATAAAGTATAAACCAAAATTTTCATTCTTCCAACATTCACACCGCTAAAGTATGACGCTTCTTCGTTTCCGCCGATTGCATAAATGTATCGTCCCCATTTTGTTGCTTTGAGGAAATATCCGATTGCGACAGCGAAGATTATCAGAATTAAAATTGGAATCGGAATATCTAAAATAGCGCCTTGTCCGACAGCAATAAATTCCGGCGGAAGATTTCTTATTGTTTCACCGCCCGTTAGTGCGAACGCGAGACCGCGCGCTATACTCATCATTCCCAATGTCGCAATGAAGGGAGGTAATTTTGTTTCGGTTACTAATATTCCATTAACAAATCCACTCAGCAATCCGACAACAAGACCTGCAATCGAAGCAGAGAAAATATCTATTCCATTATTTAAAAGAACGGCGGTAACAACACCAGAAAAGCCGAGAATAGAGCCGACTGATAAATCAATTCCACCCGAAATGATTACAGGCGCTACACCAATTGCCATGATTGCTATGAATGACAGAGCGCGAATGACCTGAGAAATATTAGACCAGTTTAGAAAAGTAGATTCGAACGAACCATCACTTCCGAAGGAAGAGGTGAGAATCGTTAGAAGGAGCACTTCTACGACCAGGGCGAGCCAGATGCCGAGATGTTTGGATTTCAAGTTCTAATTTAAATAAATTTTGAACGATGAATAACTTACTAATTACCGTTACAAAGCGGAATGTTTTATCTTACAAAGAAAAGATGGAAAAATCAATTCGCATAAAATATTGTCGTCGATTTATGAGATAAATGTAAAATGCGGTTTTATTAGATGGATTTGAAGAGAGAAATGATATAAATCCGCGATAATCTCTCCCCCGCAATTTGTAACATCACCGAACCTATTTTCTTTTACCTCACGCGAGGTTCCCCATCGTACGGGAATGAATATGTTACAATACTGGACCGTAAAAAGAAACGGGATATTTCTTTTCTATTCCTGAGAAATTTATTTCAACTTCTCTAACTTTTCTCTCGTTCTTTTTGCGAACGGACTTGCCGGATATTTTTTTAGAAGGGTTTCGTATGCCTCTCCCGCTTTAGCACTGTTGCCCATCGCCTTGTAACTGTTCCCAATCATAATTTGGGCATCATCCTTTTTTTCTGAAACTTGGAATGTAAATATTTTTTCAAAATGTTCAATCGCATCGGTGTATCGGTGCGAACCGTAGGCGCATTCTCCTAACCAGTATTCACAATTATCTAAAAGTGTCGGGTGAATGTCGCTTTTCTGCACCATACCAATCAACCGTGCCGCTTCATCATATTTTCTTTCGTTGAATAGCCGGAGTGCGTTGGCATAACTTTCCCTCGGATTCAATAAAGTTGGCTCTACATCAACTTTCGCCGGCTCCGTCTTTTTGTCTTTCCACTCAGCGAGTTCGGTTTCAAGTTCGGCAACGCGAGCAGTTACGGTTCTTTTTTCTACTTCGCACTTGGCAACTTGCTGCTGCAACGATTCATTTTGATTGCGAAGGTCTGTTACTTCTTTCTGCATCATTTCTGTTGGGCTGGGCATTGCCGGAGCTTCCGGTTCTTTAGCAACCTCATCAGATCCTCCGCAGCCGAGTTGAGTAACGATTAAAAAAAATATAATTATTCCGGATAAAAAACTTGAACGAGCGTTTAACAGCATCTTTAATCCTTTTGGTGGTATTTTTTTTAAGAGAGGAACTGCGCTTAATTTATTGAAAATGTTTAAGAAAAGCAAAAAAAGTTTGAGAATCGTGAGGTAAATTACTATATTTTTTCATCATAAAACATTTGAATTACTATTTATAATGAAAACAATTCTTATATTTGCGCTTATTTTGTTCGTTTGGGGGTGTTCCGGGTCGCGCAGCATCCCGACTCAAGTAACCGATGCGCAAAGAAATTTATCTCTCGAGCATTTCATCGCCGGAAGCGCTCTCGACCAAAAGGGCGAATTTGCAAAAGCCATATTAGAATATCAGGATGCGCTACAGTTAATGCAAGATCCGGCTATTTATAATGCTATGGCAAAAGATTATTCACTTCTCGGTAAACACGAGCTTGCAATGAACTCTGGGCGCGAAGCCGTAAAGCTCGATGCTAACAACCGGGTTTACCGGCAAACACTTGCAGAAATTTATTTGAACGCATTCGCTTTCGAGGATGCATTAAAAGAATATGAAGAACTGGTTAGAATAGATCCTTCTTATCAGGAAGCATGGTTAACGCTCGCGCGGCTTCGTCAAATCCGTGGTCCACAAAAATCTCTCGATACTTATAAAGAAATTTTAAATCGATTTGGTCCTATCGGAGATGTCTACCTGCAAATGGCACAGCTTTACGCCGCCACCGGAAAGTTGAGTGATGCTGCCGTGGCATTGCGAGGCATGCTCGTTTTAGATCCGGGGAATTATGAGATTACAAAATCTCTTGGAGATATTTTTCTGCGCCAAGACAGCGTTGATGCCGCGCTGAATATTTATAACGATCTAGCAAACAGGCGTCCCGACGATGTTGAACTGCGCGCCGCGATGGCTCATGCATATCTGTTGCAGCAAGATTACGACCATGCCGCAATTCAATTCAATCAGGTTATGGAAAAAGACACAATATCTGCCGATGAACAAATTCGGTTCGGTCAGGTGTTCGTATCTTTTATAGAAAAAGATTCTGCTGTTGCGCCTTATGCGCTTCGCCTGTTCGATAAGATTAAACAAAAGCACCCCAACGATTGGAGAGCTTATTGGTTTCTCGGAGCCATAAATAATATTCTCCGTAACGACAGTATCGCGCTGGAATATTTTCACCAAGTTATACAAAAAGCAAAAGGAAATCCCGACGGCTGGATAGGAGCCGCATCGATCTATTACGACAATAACCGGTTTGAAGATGCTATAGCGCTTTTAACCGAAGCAAATAAATTTGTTTCAGATGAGTTCCGAATTTATTTCCTTCTCGGAATATCCAATCAGCGAATTCATCGCGCGGTAGAAGCCGCATCGGCTTTGGAACGCGCTGTACAGCTTAACGAAAAAAATGTCGACGCATTAAGCGCTCTTGGTTTGGTTTACGACGAGTTAAAACGATTCGACGATTCCGACAGCATGTACGAACGCGCGTTGCGTCTCGATCCCAAAAATCATCTTCTCTTAAATAATTTCGGATACAGTCTTGCCGAACGCGGCATCGAACTTGAACGCGCTCTAAAAATGTCGAAGGAGGCAATCAATCAACAACCCGAGAACCAATCGTATCTTGATACTTATGGATGGATTTTTTATCGTCTTGGAAATTATAATGAAGCAGAAGAATGGATTAGGCGTGCGATTGAACTTGGATCTAAGAGCAGTGTAATACACGATCATCTGGGTGATATATATTTCAAATTATCCAACAAAGAAAAAGCAATAGAATACTGGCAGAAAGCATACGAGTTCGATCCCACAAACGAATCGATAAAAAGTAAAATCCAACGGGGAAGTTTGTGAGATATATCCATCTCTCAATTATGATAGCCGCCGTCATGATCTTATATTCCGGTTGCAGCAGTTCAAAAAGATTATCGAATAAAACAACTCTCACACCCGGCGAGCTATTTGAATTATTAAACCGGCGCGCCGATTCGATAAAATCTTTTTATGCCGAGGGAACAATTTCGTTCGAATCTCCGGATGTTTCAAATTCCGGTTCATTTCGATTATATATCCAAGGAACAGATTCGGCGCGCATCGATCTGCGCGGTCCGCTTGGAATTCGGGTTGCGACCTTTCTTCTGACAGAAAAAAACGGGATTTACTACGATTGGTTCGAAAACCGCGCCGTATTCTCCTCTGATTATTTGAGATCGTCTATCATTCCCATTTCTGTTGAATTTCATCAACTTATCTCTATATTAACGTGGGGAATCCCGAATATAAATATAAACGATTCTTTAAATTATTTTTCAATTTCTCCCGAAGAATACTCATTAAACTATATATCTGTTGACGGAGAAAAAAGGATGTCAATAGATCGTGTTAATTATACCGGAAAATATTATCGATATTCAAAGCCCGATTCAACCATGCAATTGCTTGTGCAATCGTTTCATAGTATAGATGCCGGTGGATTGAATTTTCCAGAAACAATCCGCATCACCGACCGTAACGAAACTAACAACATAACGGTTGTATACGACGATATACAATTGAATGAGCCCGTAACATGCGCTTTCACGATTCCAAAATCGGCAAAGATAATTTATCGATGAACCGGATTGCCGCAAATATTATTATCTGTTCTATCTTTCTTTCTGTTTTAAATTTTAGTTTCGCATCAACCGATCAGGATATTCAAAAAAAGCAAACACAAATTGAAAAACTGAGAAAAGAAATTGATAAATTTGAGGACAAAATAAAAGAAAGCTCTAAAAAAGAAAAAGCAACTCTTGAACTTTTATCGACCTATGACCGTCAAAGCTTGCTCTTGCGAAAGTTGATTACAAAACTTCGTGAGCGGGAAATAGCCCTCGAAGAAGAAATCAGACAAACAAAAGTAACTATCGGTGAATTGGGAGGTCAACTCTCATCTTTGAAAAAACACTATGCCGGATATGTTTCTACCGTATATAAATTCGGTAAGGTATACGATCTCGAATTGCTCCTTTCCTCAAGGTCGTTCAACCAGCTTCTAATCCGTTCTGAATACCTTCGGAGATTTTCTGATCAGCGGCAAAAGGATATGATTCGCATCGACACGAAGAAAAGCTCGATGGAAACACAGCACGATATTCTCAATCAGCAGTTGGAGGAACAGCAAGACATTCTTCAACAAAAGAAGAAAGAAGAAAACCGGTTAGCCGCAAAAGCAAAGAAACGAAAAAGTTTATTGGCAGAAATAAAACGTGATAAGAAAAATTTTAAAAAGGAGATTGACAGACGCAAGCAAGATGTGCGTGAGTTGGAAAAAATTATAGCACGCCTCATTGAGGAAGACATGGAGACTCGGAATAAAAAAGATAAGATTCTTGAACCACCGAGCGGCGGAGGTTTCCTTTCTAAACGCGGGCAATTACGCTGGCCCGTTGACCACGGTAAAATTACTACCCGGTTCGGATCGGAACGGCATCCCACTCTTCACACGATAACTCAAAACACGGGAATTGATATAACCGTTTCCGCGGGCAGCGATGTTATAGCTGTAGCCGACGGCGAGGTTTCAAAAATACATTGGCTGCCCTCGTACGGAAATTTATTGATACTTAATCATCGCGACGGATTCAGAACCGTTTACGCGCACCTTTCCGATATTTCGGTCAACGAAGGTGAATCTGTAAAAGAGGGCTCGCGTATAGGAAAAAGCGGTGAGTCGATAGTAGGTTCAATTTTACATTTCGAAATATATAAAGAGAGAGAAAAATTGGATCCCGAGCAGTGGCTTAAACAAAAAGGACTTACCCGGAGATGATGAAATATTTTTCCACAATGAAGCTATATCTGCCGATAGGTATCGTGTCTGCGATTCTCGTAATTATTATTTCTTATTTTTCGCCAGGAATAATTCAGACCGTTGACGATGGGTGGCTGAATATTGCTTATCGGATAAGGGGTGAAAGTAATATCGACTCTTCAATTGCAGTTCTCTACATCGATGCCGATGATATAAAAGCGCTCGGTGGCTTACCTCTGAAACGGAGTTACTATGCACTTCTCGCAAACGCTCTGAACAACCGGGGAGCAAGGGTGATCGGTTTTGACATTGCCTTCAGTGAGTCGAACGTTGAATACAAACAACACGATCGTTTGTTTGCCTCTGTAATTCATAATATAAATAATGTTGTTTTATCCGGTTATTTCCAAACAATATCCGACACTGGAACATCGGTAGAAGAAAATATTCCTTCCCGATTTTTAATCCCATTTAACAACAATGCACAATGGCATTACGGCTCTCGGTTTGATTTGCCATACCGAACATTGTGTGATGCGGCAGGAGGAATGGGTCATTCTCACTTCAACAATTCAAAAAATGTTCCTCTTTTTATTGCAACTCAAGGAAAGCTGCTTCCTTCTTTTGCGTTCGAGTTAATTCGCGTGTGTCTTAGTAAGTCCAATGCGGAAATTGCATTTAATCAAAATAATGTTTCAATCCAATCCAATGGAAACAATATTAATTTTCCTTTTGATAAAGATGGGAATTTGAACATTAATTTTGTCGGAGGAATTCAATCTCTTAATTTGATCTCCGCGGTCGAATTTCTGAAATCTTATGATGCCAATTCGATTAATAATAAGCAGGAAAATATACAAAATTTTATTCAAGGGAAAATTGTTTTATTTGGAATCATTTCCGAGGGTAGAAGTAAATTTATTCAAACTCCTTTCTCAGACGAATTTCCGAGTATCGGTATTCACGCAATGGTATTACATAATGCCTTAAACAAAAATTTTCTTGAGTACAGCAATACGACATTAAACACAATTCTGATTCTTCTACTCGGTTTCTTTGCAGGTGTTTTGTTAGCCATTCGAAAAGAAATATACAGATTGTTAAGTGTGCTTGGATTAGCGACTTTAATATTGGCACTGTCTTTGGGGTTGTTTTCATTGAATAATTTTGTTCTTCCGGTGTCGGCACCAATTTTTACAATTGTACTTTCCTTTACAGTCGGTATTTTTTACAGACATCGATCCATGAAAACATTTATGCGTCATCTTTCAGAGGAAAGAACGCAGTTTATTAATGAAATTGAAGAAAAACAATCGGCTCTTGAAAAATTACAAACAGAACTCGCCGGCAGTTCAAGTGCTGACCGGACTTCAGATCGAGATAATATGCTTGTGCAGATCAAGAAATATGAAGAAGAGATAAGTCGGTTGCGAACAGCAGCTATTGATTATCAACCCGACTTAAGTTCGACAGAAAATAACCAGCCGGAGATGGAAATATTCGAAGGGATTGCTTATTCAACTAATGGTCCCATGCACGAAGTTATTTCATTCATTCAAAAAATTGCTAACACACCTTCAACAGTGTTAATCTTAGGTGAAAGCGGAACCGGGAAAGAGCTTGTGGCTCGCGCTCTTCACGTAAGATCAGAAAGAAAATCGAGAGCATTCATTCCGGTAAATTGTGGCGCTCTTTCAGAATCACTTCTTGAAAGTGAATTATTCGGACATGAAAAAGGTGCGTTTACCGGTGCGATGAAAGAACGCCCCGGAAGATTCGAGCTTGCCGACAGCGGCACAATTTTTCTTGATGAAATTGGAGATACGAGCGAATCGTTTCAAGTAAAATTGTTGAGGGTTCTGCAAGATGGCACTTTCGAACGAGTTGGTGGAACTTCAATAAAAAAAGTGAATGTTCGGGTGATCGCAGCCACCAACAAAAATCTAAAACAAAACGTAATAGATAAAACATTTCGTGAAGACCTTTATTACCGGCTTAATGTTTTAACAATTCATCTGCCGCCGTTGAGAGAAAGGCGAGACGATATTCCCATTCTGATTCAACAATTCCTTCAAGAAGAAGATGAAAAAATGCGATGCAGTCTTGGTGTTATGAATGCTCTGCGCCAAAATCCATGGAAAGGAAATATACGCGAACTCCAAAGTATAGTTAAACGAGCAATTCTCATAGCTAAAACAGAAAATCGCACTCTCATACAACTCCGCGATTTACCGGATGAAATTTCAAAAACTACGATCGTCTCCTTAGATTTTGAGGAACATATTCCAATGCTGTTGCGTGCCAAGAAATTTTCGAGAAATTCGATTTCCGAAACCGCCAAAGAACTTGGCGGAATAAGCCGCGGAACGGTTGCCGAATATTTCCGTGGTTATTGCTTCAAAACGTTCTGCGAATCAAATTGGGATATTGAGAAAACCGTTAAAATCATTTCAGGGTCCGACAACCAAGATTATAATGAAAAAATTAGGAATAAAATTTCAGATTATTTTAACAATGCAATAGAACTTGTTGATCCTGTTGCCGGCATCGAAGAAAATATTCAAAAATCAAAACCGAAGTATAAAAATCTTCCTCAAAAATACCATACCTATCTGAATAAGTTAATTGAATCATACTGTCAGAGAAGTTGGCTTAAATTATAATATTCTTCGCAATAATAAAGTTAGTTTTGCTTGAATCTCAATTTTCCCGCACTTCGGATATGTTTTCCCGCATGTATAAAAATGAAAAATCTATCTTTTTAATCAATATACTTTAAAAAGTTGGTTGGCACAGAATTTGTAAATTTTTAAACGTCGTTCCGTTGCAAAAAAACCTAAATCACATGCGGGCATTGAGGGAAAAGCGACGGGACGATTTTTTTTAAAACCAATACAGGAGCATTTATGAAACACAACAGATCGATGTTTGTAATCGTTCTCATAATCTTATCTCTTTTTATCGGATGCTCTAAAGATACCACAACTAATCCCACAGAAATAACAGATCAAGAAGCGATTACTCAGCAAGTTACGGGTATTGATTCAATCGCTGATTTTTCATCCTCCGATGAAGCCACTATTGATGATGGATCCGCGCAAAGTTGGAGTTCGAATTTGGAAAAAATTACAAGTCCGATTACGCCTTTGTTGTGGGGTCGGAAAGTCGATAATGTTCAAAAAACCGTCACTGTAATTATTGATGGTGATACAATTGCCACAGCAACAATTAGAAAAATGGTAACTGGCCGGTTAATTATTTTAGCACGAATAACCGATACAACCGCAAGAATCGATACGGTACAAAAGCAGTATACGAAAGAATTTACAAGGCAAATTCAATTCGTTCGAGTTGCGCGAAATAATGATCGTGTAAAAAACTGGAAACCTGTGGCAATCACTTCGATATTCGGCAAAACACAATTGAGAGATTTTAATATTGCAAGAGTAGAAATGATCACTCCAAAAGATACAGTAGTAATGACAGATACTTTGCCTCATTGGTTCCGTCTCGGCACGGGCACTGGAACAATTCCCGTGGTAAACGAAGGAGATTCTATCACTATTAGATTACGTCTGCTCAGCGATAATCCAAACACAGAATACGCGGCTGTCCGCCACTGCGTACACCATCGTTTTAGCTACAGATATCGTGTCAGGATGGGAATAACAGATAGTGTTTTGATTGGCAGCAAATACGAACGTCAATTTGAAAAACGTTTTGCAGTTCGTTTGCCGGCAACCGTAGATGTTGCACGATACAATGCCGTAGCCGATGTTATGTCTTATAATTCTATTAACGATGACACCGAACCGTTCATGAATATGGTCCTCGGAATACCATATATCGTAAAAAAGTAAATTTTCGACACAATGCCTGACAGAATGTTATGTCTGTCGGGCATATTTATTTTGCTATGTACAATATGATACAAATTTATTAAATTAGAGAAGATATGAAAACCTTGAATTTGACCCGAATCCCGATTTTTCTTTTGCTCATAATTCTTTGGCATGGATGCCAGGAACTTGAGCCGGTTTCAATCACCAATGAGAATAACGATACTCAATTTATTGAGATGCAAACTATCGGTAATACGATAGATTCGTTGCTTGCACCTTCGGGTGTGGATAGCTTCGGGCTTGTTGGAAGCACGGGTAAATATTTTGCAAGAATGATTATTACCGGCATTCGGAATGATTTACCTTTGCGCAGCGACAGCGTCTCACAGGCAGAAGCAATATTTTTAGATCGGTTAAATCCCTTTCAAGCCAACGGAAGAACTTTTGCATATCCCTCGTTTGATATAGGTTCGATATTGTTGAACGGTGATACACTTATAAAACAACAACGACAGACACGAATATCCGGGAAAGATTCTCTGTTAGGATACAGATATCAGTTGCGTAAAAATTATAGTTATGAATCAGGAAAAATTTATAGATGGCAAATTACCGGTAATGGAAATATTGATTCGACAGAAATTTCCATTTCATCTCCTTCAGAAATACGTGTTCTTCAAATTTACCCACCAGCTATTTTACCCGGTGTCCCATTGAATATCAAGTGGCAATGCACAAATAAGTTTGTGAATATTGTTGTTAGCAGAGAAAGTGGTCTGCAGCAAAAATCTTGGGTTCCTATTATTCATCTTAAAGTTCGAAATTCCAAAGGTGAAGTCATAATCCCAGAAAAGATTTTAGATTTACTCCCAACTAAGCAATACCGGCGGTTTTTATTTACATTTTCATCAGAATCAAAATTTTCAACAAACCTTAACGGGTATCCCGATTCGGTGCTCGTTGAATCGGCTTCGTTACACAATATACTATTAAACGTTGGTTCTTAGACTGAATGAGAATTATAAAAGGATACATTATCTTGTTGGTTTTTGTCTTCACGGATTATCACAATACATATGCACAGCATCTAAGTTCCGCTCGCGGCATCGCCCTTGGAGCTTTTTCTTCGTTTGCGGGCAGTATCGGTTCGTTAGACTGGAACCCTGCGGGATTAAGCAGTTTAGGTAATTTGGAAATCAATGTATCCAACTTCACATCGACCGGAAATCAATCAAGCGGGATAGGCGTTTTTAATTCAATCGGAATCGGGAAAAAGTTTTTAGACAATCAGGCGGCTGCGGTTCAATATTCACCCGGTAAAAAGCTTGATTTCGTTCTTTCATCTTCATTTTCTATTTTTGACACAGCAGGAAATAAAGTAACTGCAAAATTCGATCAGAAAATATCTTACAATCAAAATTATTCTTTCGGCTATTCGTATTTATTTTCGAATGGATTATCGGTCGGAATCGGTGCGCATTATTTCGAAACGAAGATATCGGATATGCGATATCGATTCGATGAGACAAATTCTATTCAATCGTATACGGAAGAATATACAGCTCAGATGTGGTCGATAGATTTAGGTTTAATAACATCAATTTCCGAGTATTGGTCGCAAGGATTAACAATCAAAAATTTATTTCAATTTTCAGAGCATGAACTGAATCAAAAATTTGAAAATTACCGCCTTAATTTAGAAAAGCTGTTGCGTTTTGGATTCAGCTATACGGGTATTGATGATTTTAGAATCGCACTCGACGGCGATTCAAAATACAATTTTCAGTTCGGCACAGAATGGACTCCAGATTCGTGGCTTCAGTTGCGATCAGGCATTTATAATTCTAAATGGAAATCAATAGATGCAGTAGGTTTTGGATTAGGTATTATTTATAATCCTGTCCGAATCGATATTGCGTATCTGAAATTTCCTCATTCAGAAAATCGAACCAACACTATAACCGGCGATGTTTTTAAATCGAATTCTTTTGTTGACATAGACTATACGGCTTTTACCGCCGATCGATTATCGCTTACGGCAACAATAAATCTATGGCAAACAAGAGAATCTCTTGCGCGGATTGAATATGTTGAAATGCTCGGTGAAGTTTTTACAGCATCACATCAAGTTTACGCATTCAGACCAATAGGCAAAGCGCGCGTGAAGAACATATCTTCAAAATCTATACAGGCAAAAGTAAGTTTTTTTGTTGAAGAACTAATGACCGTCCCCACAGACACAAAGTCTTACACAGTTTCTCCGAACGAGGTTATTGAAATTCCATTTTTTGCTGTATTCAACGAATTGATTTCTGCCGTGAAGAAGTTTTCAATATTCGACGGAACTGTGTTCGTAAGCGTTGAAACAGCCGCAGATTACGACGATAAGTACCAAACCCGTGTTCTCGTCCGCAGTAAAAACGATTGGGATGGTGATCCAATGTCGCTGAGGTATTTTATAACCCCAAACGATCCGGAGATTATTAAATTTACCCGCGATGCTTTAAGCATTCAAAAATTATTTTTAGACAGTTCGAATATAGCTATACTTGATTTTTTGAAGAGTAAAATAATTTTTAACGTGTTTGCCGAAAAATTGCTTTACGTGCGCGATCCGATGACAAGTAAAGATTTTGTTCAATATCCGTCCGAAACTTTGTCGCTCCACGGCGGAGATTGCGATGACCTTACAGTATCATATGCATCGCTTCTAATGAGCATTGGAATTTCGGTTGCCCTGGTTGATGTTGTGCCTCCCGACCAACCTGACAAAGCCCATATTTATTTAATATTCGATTCAGGTGTGACACCCGAAAATGGTGATATGATTTCGAGCAATCCAAAAAAATACATCATAAGAAAAAATGAAAAGGGAAAAGAAACCATATGGATCCCGGTTGAAACCACATTCGTATCCAAAGGTTTCGATGAAGCATGGGTTGAGGGCGCACAACAATATTACGAAAATGCAGAACTTCATTCAGCCATTGAACGGGGTTGGCTGCGAATAATTGATTTACCAAGCGGAATTTGAAAAGGAGAAAGATCATGAAAACATTAATAATATTTTTTATCGCTATTATATTTTTGAGCGTGTTTGCCTCTGCCGCCGATTTTAAAGTTATCGGATTAAAAGGCGCGGCAACAGTTCGCCACGGCGTTAATGAACGGTGGATTTCGGTTTCGGTTGGAGATGTATTGAGCTCCGATGATTCAATCGAATTAGACAAACAATCTTCGGCAACTCTTCTTACCGGAACAGCGAAAATTACATTACCGGAGATGGTGATAGTTGATCTTTCCGATCTTCGACTGCTATCCCAAGAAGATTTACTCATGAAGCTGGCTATGGAAAATATAAAATCAATACCGCCGCGCGACGATATAAGAGAGTTAAACATACCGCGTGTTACAACTGTGCATGGTGAAAAAAGAGAACAATCAACAACAAAAGCTCAATCCGATATTCAAAACGGTGTAAAACAGCTAAACGGCTGTAAAGTTTTATACCGAAGCGGTTATTATGCAACCTGCGCCTTAAAAGTGAAACAAGTATTTCGTTTGTATCCGATTTTAACGGAAGATCTCGATATAAGAATGCTGATTGCTTCTTCTTTCGAAAAAATGAATTTGAATAAAGAAGCGCTCGAAGAGTATCATGCCCTTCTCGAAAAATCGCTCCCAGAAGAGAAACGATTGAAGCTTAATAAAAAAATTGAACTGTTAACCAGTATGATAAAGTCTTCAAAAGACTAAATTTTTCCGAAGAATGCCTGCAATTAATCAAAATATCATGGAGGTTAGTATGAAGAAACTAACTACATACTTTGTCTTGATTGTTTTATCGTTTGTTATGTTAAATTCGATAAACGCTCAATCCGTTCCCCCTCCGCCCGCAAATCTGACCGTTGAACAACAAGGAGCAACTGCGAAACTCGCATGGAGTTTATCGCCTGGTGCTTCGTGGTACAAAATTTACAAATCGGTCGATTCTTCACCTTTTAATTTATTAATTACAATTCGCTCGAATAGCTTTTCCGACCCGGCTGTAAGTATAGGAAAAGTCTATCGATATTATGTTACAGCAGCTAATTACATAGGCGAAAGTTTACCCAGTAATGATGTCGCGTTTGAACTTGGTGTACGACCGCCATCACTGATAAGGGGAATCATAAAAGGAAACATTGTCAACGATAGTTCCGGTTTTCCAATCGGCGGCGTTCGACTCCGTTTTTATAAAACTGACGGTTTTCTCTATTTCCGTGAAGCAAGAACTGATTCACTCGGTGATTATTCTATCCATATCGATACCGGTTCATACTATATATATGCATCGAAATGGACCTATCAACCCGAATGGTTCGATAATGTTACGGAACGTGAAAACGCAACTTTAGTACCTGTTGCAAACAGGGATACGAGTATCGCAAACTTCGGATTAAAACCGATTGTTCCGCCAATCCCTCCGCGCTTGGTATCGATAAGCGGCATCGTTACCGATAGTATAACCGGTAATCCAATTAAAGATGCGTTCGTGGTTTTCATGCGCTCGACCAGACAAATTCATTTAATCCAGAATCAAGAAGGTCATCTTTTTGGAAATCGGAACGAAACATTCATGATTCCAGGTTTCGGAACTCTCATCGGGGTCATGCGCGTGGTTCGTACAACCGACGACGGATCGTATACTGCGTGGGTACCTGACAGCTTGAATTACATTATGCTCGCTTTTAAACTCGGTTATATTCCTGAATTCTACAACAACAAACTCACACCGTATGATGCCGACCGGATTTTCCCGACAGCAAATATGACTGGTTTGAATTTCGATTTAGTGAGTAATCCAAACGCTCAAAATTCGGTTGCAGGTCAGGTAAAAAGTCTTGCTGGCGAGGGGGTATTGTCTAAGGTTGTGCTCTTCAAGAAAACACCGATCGGAGTTTTTCCGTTGCGATGCGGCATAACCGACACTAATGGAAATTATTCATTCGGTTATTTATATGCCGGCTATTATTATACGAAAGCGTATCCATTCTCTGCATACGCACCGGCGTGGCATTCGGTGGATAGCTGTGGAATTGGTTGTTGGGTAAACGCCGACAGTTTCTTTGTTGATGGCAATACAACAGATATCGATATCTGCGTACAACCGATAACCATCAGCGGCTTTGCAAGTATCAGTGGAACTGTTAACGAATCCGGCAACGGGACAGAAGTTCAAGGCGCAACAGTTTATGCCGTATCACCTCTTTCAAATACTGTAGTTGGTTATGACATAACAGAACCGGATGGTACATTTGAAATACAAAATCTACCCCCAGGACTGTATCAGATGGTAGTTGATAAAGAAGGATATGCCGCTAACGACACACCTGTTTATTCTGTTGATGCCGTTAATAATTTTACTGTAAACGAAATTGATCTGAGCATATCGAATGTTACGCTCGATGCGCCGGAAATTGAGAACGGAATGCCGACTAAATATCAGCTAAGTCAGAATTATCCGAATCCGTTCAATCCGGTCACCCATTTTCAATTCTCAATTGCTAATTCACAATTGACAATTCTGAAGGTGTATGATCTGCTGGGCAGAGAAGTAGTAACGCTTGTGAATGAAGTGAAGCAACCCGGTGCATATACTGTGAACTGGGATGCAAGTGTTTACCCAAGCGGTGTTTATTATTATCGATTGCAATCCGGCAGTTTTATTGAAACAAAGAAATTAATTTTAATGAAATAATTTGGATTTTATTGGTGGATTACCGCCTCTTCGTTAAATAGCGGTGAGGCGGTATTTTAAAAATTCCCTCAGGGTTTTTTTATTCTAAGAAATATTTATTCATTGTAGAGTATGCAATACGCCCGCTTAATAATATTTATACAATGTATTCTTTTTTCTTCCTTTTCTTCCGGCGCAGAAGAACGGCGTGGTAACCGTTTGCCCGTTCCGATTACCTGTTCAATTTTAAGCAAGAGTGCAACATTCAATTCAAACTCTCCTTTCCCGATCAATCGCTCTATCCCAAACGTTCTAAAATCTCCCACATCAACAGTAATATTTCAGGAAGAATTCGACGGGGCTACCGGATTTCCACCGGTGGGATGGAAAACAGTTAATGCCGATGGTGGCGGAACAACGGGACCATGGTTTCAAGGTAATAATTCTATTTTTTATTCTTACAGCGGTGATGGATATGCTGCTGCTAATTATCAAGGAGCGGATGACTTTTATATCGACGAGTGGCTGATATCTCCTCAGATTATCTCTATCTCTGAATTCGACACGCTTCAATTCTGGCATCAGTCTCCCGATTTTTCTGCATGGGATGATTCACTCGAAGTTAGAATTTCTACAACCGATACTGCAGTTTCATCATTCACAATACGTTTGGGATATTTTAAAACCTCCACAAACGGTTGGTCGTTGATGCGATATCCACTAAAATATATTGTTCCCAGCGGAAGCAATATATTCATCGCTTTCAGATATCTTCTGTATAACGGCGGTGTATCCGGGTTAAGCTCGGATTATGTGGGACTTGATCTTGTACAGATATTAAGACCTCAGGTTGAAAAAGATATACAAGCACTATCCATAGATTATCCTTTTCAAAAAAGTAAAATTATTGAAGGATCGGTATTCACCCCGCTTGTCAGTTTTCGAAACGCCGGATTAGTACCCCAAGAAAATATCCCGGTAAAATTAAAAATTGTTGATCCTTCAGGTTTAGTATACGAAGACACATCTTCAATCTCTTCTTTAGCTGCCGAAGAAACTATTCAAATTGAATTTAACGATTATGCTCCTTTCGAATCCGGAGTTTATAAGATATCTGCCTATTCGAGTTTGGGAGACGATCAAAATATAAGCAATGATTCAATATCATCGTCGTTCCGTGGATCTGTTCTTCTCTCCGGAACATTTACGGTGGGAATTTCCGGGGATATTACCACACTTGCAACTGCATTTGATTCGCTCAATAATAATATTCTGTCGGGTGATGTTACTTTATCTCTGATTTCCCCTTTGTACACAGAACCGCCGCTCACATTGGGACCAATTGATTACGCATCTACTCCAACGCGGATTATTCTTAAAACAAGCGGAGAGCAAACATCAACAATCAATGTCAATTCCACATCCGCGCAACCTTACGGCATTGCAATCCGCGGTACTTCAAATATAACCATCGATGGTTCAGACAATGCAACAAACAGCCGCAACATAACTCTCAATGCGATAGGGAAAAACGGAATGATCGGCATTTTCATAGGTGGAGTAGACGGCGCCTATGCAGATAGTAACATTATTCGAAATCTCATTATTCGCACAGGAGCCGATTCCCTATCTACCTCGGATGGATACTATGGAGCATTACTTTATGGAAACAACATTTATTATCCAGATGCTGGAAACAGAATTATCAATTGCGATATATCTAAACATGGCGCGGTTGGAATCGGCGTGCAGTGGCAATTAGGCAGTGTTATCGAGAATAACAGGATCCACGATTGGTTGCAAATATCGGGAGAAAACGATGTTCACGGCATCTGGCTTAGCGAAGGTGCAACAAACTCAACTGTCAGCGGTAATATCATCGGCAACATTCAAACTGCTGTAAATTATTTTTGGGCGTATGGAATCGAAAACGGCGTTGGTGAGGGATCAACTGTTAAAATATTTAATAATATGATCTATAATATTCTTGCAAAAGGTGCAGGCACAAATGTGAATTTCTCCCGCGCTGTTTACAGCAACAGCACGCTCAACTCAAACGATCAATATTATTATAACTCGATTTATCTTTCCGGACACGATTTTTCCACGAATTTAGAAAGTCGTTCGACAGGTTTCGAAATCTTGGGTGGAGCAAATCCGTTATTCCTCAATAATATAATTTACAACGATATAACTTTTACTCAGACTTCAACAGAAAATAAAGCTTACGGTATTTATATATCGGCGTTACCGGAAAATTTTATTTCAGATCATAACGATTTTTACACACCCGGGGTTCAAGGAGCGGTCGGTTATAACAACGAAAATCAAATATCGCTTATCGATTGGATCGATTCATTTTCTTCGTCAATCGATACGGCAAGTATTTCTGCCGATCCATTCTTCATCTCACCTCTAACCGGGAATTTGCATATCAACACAAGCTCCGCCTCATTGGTTAACGGTAAAGGAATCCCGATTTCCGGCATATCAATAGACATAGACGGAAACAGGCGAAGTGAAACGTTTCCCGATATAGGCGCTGATGAATTTTTACCGGGAGGCGTTGACGTGCAATCCACGTATCAATCAGGATGGAATCTAATATCTGTTCCGGTTGTGGTCGAAGATTTTCGTAAACATTCGATTTTTCCAACCGCCTCATCATCCGCATTTTCTTTTAATTCCGGCTATGTTTTGGCAGATACATTAGAAAACGGGAAAGGTTATTGGTTAAAATTTAGCACATTACAACAAGTTGGGTTCACCGGGGCACAGGTTAATTCCGATACAATCGATGTAAATCCCGGCTGGAATATAATCGGCTCAATTTCCGATACGGTGGATGTAACACAGATAATTCAAATCCCGCCTAATAATATCAGTTCAAAATTCTATAAATACGATTTTGCTTACTCTGAATCTTCTTTTATTGTACCGGGAAGAGCTTATTGGGTGAAGGCGAATACGGCGGGAAAACTAATCATCAAATAATTTATTGAAGCTCGTGTTTCAAATCATCCCGCTTCTCTTTCTAAGGAACCATTCCAACGCGAAAAGGAATATTATCAGACCGGCTAAATATTTCCAGTTCCATAATTCAATTTCGTCAACCTTTATGATTTCTTTCGATTCAAATTTAACCTTACTCGATATTTCCGAAGAGAGCTGCTTTGCTTGCTCGATATCATTGTAACTGCCGCCGGTTCTATATGATATTTGCTGAAGAAGTGGCTTATTCATTTTCGTCTCAAGGAATTCTGCATTCGTTTGTCCCACTGTTAATTTTCCGCTATCGGCGCCAAGTAAAATATCATTATCCCTTGCAATGCCGCTAAAAGAATAATCGCCGCTGGCAAGATTTTCAAAACTACCTTCATATCGTCCATTGCCAACAGGGTTAAGCATTATCTCATCTCTTTGATGCAGACGGACGGTAACGTTTGCATTCTCCATCGGTCTCAGTTGGTCGTCGTATACTTCTGCCGTAAATTCAATCGGCTCCGAAGTTGTGTAAAATTCTTTACCCGGAACAATACAAACTTTCTTGTTATCATCCGGCGTGGTAAGCCATCTTACCGCGTTGTTTAAAAATAATGAAAGTAATTTATCTGTGCGATCATCGTTTTGTGATAACAGTTTCCACCGCCATAATCCATAGCCGGTAATACCAATAACTTTATAATGATTAATATTTCGAATTCCAATCAACGGCTCGTTAATTCGAATATCTGAGCTTTCACAGCTTAGAATTATTTCCGCTTCCGGTTTCGCTTTAAAGATCGTTTTTGTTTTATAAATTGGCGGCATCTTCTGCCACGATTCGTAATCGATTCCGTTGCCCAAAGAAATAAGTGTATGCTTTTTTGCTTTCTCAGGTACCACACCTCGAATAAATATTTCATCGTTTCGTCCATCGGACCAGGAGAACGGAAGATATTGAGCTATAAAGGATAACTTTGAGTAATCGATATTTTTTGAATTAATAAATAAAAACGGCTTATGATAATTTTCAATAACGGCGGCAACTTGAGTCAGCAATTTTTGAGATGTTGTTAAAGATGGATATCCGATTAATACAATGCAATCTGCACTATCGAGGAGTGGGGTAATGTTTGGCGAATCGTAATATTCATCTGTTGATTTTTGTATTATTGCATCAACTTGAAAATGCTCGTTTTCGCTCAGAGTTTGCCGGATCGCGGCAACATCAGAACTCGGCGCACCGGCTATCAGCAATACACGTATTTTGCTTCTCAATACTTTAACAAAAAACGATTGGGAGTTATTTTTTTCGGTTAACTCGCCTGATAATTTAGATGCTTTTACGGTTAATTTCTTTGTTCCTTCTTTTTCGGGTTCAAAATATAAACGAACCGGATATTCTTTTGTACTTTTCTCAAGAGTAACTGTTGTGCGGTCTAATATTTTTGATCCCTCAGATAACACAATCTCAACATTTCCGTCTGAATAACCGGTACTTTTAATCCGTATGTCAACCGGCGTTCTCGCATTCGCGTAAGTAATATTATTTGTAACAGCGTGCAATACAACGATATCTTTTTGATCAATGGTATCTCCAACTCCCACCGTATAAATCGGGATCGACATTTCTTCGGTTGAATAAATGGGATTTTTTCCATCCGTATAATTTCCATCAGTGATTAAAACCACCGCCGATATATTTTGGGTCAATAAAGAATCTTTCAGCGCTGAAAAGCTCGATGCAATATCGGTTGCCTCTCCTGAAAATGAAATAGAATTATTTGAGATGTCTGGAACTGTTTGAAGTTTTGAAGAAAATGAATAATATTTCAACTGAATATTATTCGGGAAGCCATTAAGTGCCTCGCTCCGTAAATATTTTATTATCTTTTCAGATCTGCTTTCACCATTATCGTTCAGCATCATGCTTTGGGTGCCATCAACCAGTATTGCTACTGTTGGAGGTTGATTGCTGGATGATTTAAATCGGAGCGTAGGTTGAAAAAGTAATAAAATTAAACAGATTAAAGATGACGACCGTAATATGGAAAATAAAATCCGACTGCTTAACGGAACACGCGGAAGCGTGTAGCGGTAAAAGAAAAACCCGGCGGCAACAGCAACAACAAGCTCAATGATTAAAACAAAAATATTTCCGTTCACAGCAAGTGAAATAGCAGATACGATCATATTTTTACCGTATGAATACCATTTTCTTTGTAACGCTGGTTGTAGAAGTAGATAGCCGATAGAAATATACACCCGAAGGAGAACGCGATGCGTTCCAGAGAACTGAATTGCGACCCGGGTTATATATACCGTTTGCTATTTCGTCGATTTCTTCTCCCAGAATATTATAAATTTTTATGACAACTCTTTCTGTCCTTGTTAAATAGAAAGGAATTATTGTCATATTCCCCGGAATCCAACCGCCGGGAAAACTTTGATTTGAAGAAAACGGGTTCGGAAAATTTTGTTCAAGCGCGATCGATTTTGGGTTTATCGGTTCCTGTTGTAATCCGGGGATTCCGTAATAAATCCACCAAAACCGGTTCAGCGAAGGAGCCGGAGTCTGATATTTTTTTCCGGAACTGTCGCTTGCTGTGATATAAAAATTAATTGTTGTACCTAATTGTTCCTCCGGAATTTCAACTATGTACTTTCCCGATGTTGTGAAAAATGCCGATGAGTCGAACATCATTGGCAATATTTGCTCGGTGCTGCTTCCTGCTGTAAAGTGAATTAATACGCTATCGGGATTCAAACCGTATGAAGACAATGCGGTTACAGATACGATAGTTTTCCCTGAAAGGACAGTTACGACCGGTTCATTTCCAAAAATCGGTCCAAAATATGTCGCCGCACGGAACGCATCTACCAAACCCCATCCAAGAAAATTATTTGGGAACGTTGGAAAGTTAAGCGTATCGATATGCCTTGCAGTTTCACGAATTGCATCACGGATTTGGATTGGAGTAAGTTCCGGTCGGGCAGAAAGAATCAAACCCGATGCACCGGCGACGAGCGGCGTGGATACAGAATTCCCCTGCGATGATCCGTATGTTGCAGGTCCAGGAACTGTTGCGTGATACACCCCGACAGCAAGTGCAACAACATCAGGTTTAATCCTTCCGTCGTTGGTAGGTCCGGTAGAACTGGATGTCCATAAATGTAAATTATTATTTTTATCGAACTCAACACCGCCGACAGAAATAATGCTATCGGCATCAGCCGGTGTTAGCAATGTTCCTTCTATACCGTTTCCATTTCCTTCGTTTCCCATCGATGTACATACAAGAACGCCAAGTTGTGCAGCGCGCGCCGCCGCACGTGCCACAAAGGAAGTTTTACCATTAAAATCACCATACGACCAAAAATATCCGGTTCCATCATCAAATATATCATAACCAACCGAGCTGCTAATAACATCAACGCCAGAAGCTTCCATCCGTTCAATTCCAGCCACCCAGTTATCTTCTTCCCGAATTGTTTCACTTGGGATGTATTCGGTTTTTCCTAAAAAGAATTCCGAGTCGAATGATGCGCCGATAAGTTTACCCGGCTGATAACCGGCGATGATAGAAAACGTGAGCGTTCCGTGTGCATCCTGATTGTTGCTGTCGTTCTGCTCGTTCGCGGTATTGTTGTCGTTAAAAATAAAATCGTGCTCTGCAATTACTTTGCGAGAACTGAGCGCTTCATGCGTTTTCCACCTAAAACCGGTATCAAGTAATCCGATCCGTACACCCTTGCCTGTTATCCCAAGGGTGTGAAGAGGTAGCGCATTTATCGCATTCAACTGTGTTGCAGATATACCGTAATCCAACGATTGTTGATTCATGATCGTTGGTTGATCATCACCTTTTTTTTGTTGAATAGATTTCCCGCGAAAAATTATTACCGGTAGTATTTTTTGAACAAACGAAAATTTTGTGATTTCATTTTTTAAAGTTGATGAGAGATAAAAACTTGCAGCGTTCATCCAACGGCTTTTGCGGCAAAGGATTCCGCCCATTTGTTCAATAGATTTTAGATAAGATTCATAAATCGGAAGGTCTGCCGCATCTGTTAAATTACCGGTAGGTAATGTTTTTGCCCGGCGTATTAAAGCGTATTCGTCGAGATACGATTCAGCAATTTCGCTTTCACGTGAACCTTTTTGAAGTTGACCTGTGGATGGAATTGCAGAACCCTTATCGGTAAAAAACACCCAATATTTTTCTTTCTGACCGAATGCGTCTGCGGTCAGAGTCAATAGAATAATTTCAAATAGAAAAATATGCCTAAGAAGGCGTAGAGACATATTACAGAAATTTCTGTTAAATGGCTTGAAGTAGTTTTTCAATGATTTGAATAGGAGTAACGCTTTCAGCTTCGGCGTTAAAATTTGGAACAATGCGATGCCGAAGAACGGGAGCAACAACTTTCCGAACGTCTTCGATGTCCGGTGTGTGCCTGCCGTCTAAGATTGCGCGTGTTTTTGCACCAAGGATAAGATACTGCGATGCTCTGGGACCGGCGCCCCAGCGCAGCCATTCTTTAATAAACTGCGGAGATGTTGATTCGCCGGGTCTGGTTTTTGTAACAACATTGACCGCATACTCTAAAACATTTTCAGCTACAGGAACGCGGCGCACTAATTCTTGAAAGAAGAGAATCTCATCCCTGTTTAATATATGTTTAAGTGAAGGTGCGTACATACTTGTTGTTGACCGGACTATCTGCACCTCTTCTTTCACAGTCGGATAATCGAGCCAGAGATTGAACATAAAACGATCGAGTTGAGCTTCGGGAAGAGGATATGTTCCTTCCTGTTCAATCGGGTTTTGTGTTGCCAGTACAAAAAAAGGTTCTTCGAGAAGAAATTTTTGTCCGGCTGCCGTTACATGGTGCTCTTGCATTGCTTCGAGCAATGCCGCCTGAGTTTTGGGAGGAGTGCGGTTGATTTCATCCGCCAGAAGAATATTTGCAAAGACCGGACCTTTGACGAATCGAAATGATTTTGAACCCGTGGCACGATCGTCTTCGATAACTTCTGTTCCGGTGATATCGCTCGGCATCAGATCGGGAGTAAACTGGATGCGGTTGAATCGTAAGTCGAGCACTTCTGCGAGCGTTTTGATTAGAAGCGTTTTCGCCAATCCCGGAACTCCAACAAGCAAGCAATGCCCGCGGGCAAGCAGGGAAATTATCAGTTGCTCGACAATTTGATTTTGTCCGACTATTGCTTTCGCGATTTCATCTTTAATTTGCTCGAAAGATTCTTTAAGCGCGGCAACAGCTTCAACATCGTTGAGTTGTTGTATTTCTTTTTGTGTTTTCACTTTAATTCCCGTTCAATCTTACGTCCCAATAAATTTCCGAGCGAAGCTCGTGAATCCATTTTTGATATTCGGCATTTCTTTTATATGAGGTGGTGAGTTGTTCAAGCCGGACCCAGTCATCGTTTATATTTAAAGCATGTTCGGGAATAAGTTTTTTTAGATAGATGATTTGATAACCGCGCGCTTTTTCTGAAACAAATTCGAACGGATCGCTAATATCTTTTTCTTTCATATTCTTCAACACATCGGACATCGCCCGATCAAGCTGTGCGGCTGGTATCCTTCCTAAAAATCCACCGAGCGAAGCAGACTCTTTGTCTTCGGAATAACGTTTAGCAAGATCAGAAAAGTTCGCTCCTTTGTTTGCACTGTCTTTCAATGACTTCAGAAATGCGATAGTAGAATCTACCTCAGAGACATCCCGCTTGAACTTGAATAAGATATGACGCGGATGCACCTGCTCGCCTCGCCGTTCAAGGAGTTGAATAATATGAAAACCGATCGGAGTTTCAACGATCTGAGAGAGTTCTTTATCTTTTAGTGAGAAGACAGCTTCTTCAAACTCGGCGAAAAATTCACCTCTTCTTACAAAGCCAAGGTCTCCACCTTGTGCTTTGGTGCCGGGGTCATCAGAAAATCGCCCCGCAAAATCGGCAAAATCTCCTCCCTTCGATATGGAATCCAATATATTTTGAGCTTGTTGCTTCAATAAATTTTTCGATGTATTGCTTACCTTCGGAACGATAAATATATGATACAATTCCACTTCTTCTTGGGCTTTTGGCAAACTGTCTTTATATTGAACAAAAAACTCTTCAACTTCTCTGCGCGATGCCGTTATGTTCATTTTTTTCATCTCCCAGAGTTTTGAGGATAAAATCTGCTTCCTCATACCATCGCGGTATTCGCGTTTCAAACGGGCAAGTGGCATTCCGAATGCCTCTTCAACTTTTTTTTCAGAACCGAGTTGCTGAACTCGCTGGGCAATTTGCGCATCTAACTCGTTGTTAACTTCGTCCTCTGTAACCACTACGTTCGTGTCATCAAGCGCTTTGGCAAGAATTAGTTTCTCGTTCATCAGAGCATCGAGAACCTGTTCGCGCAAACCGGGCATATTCGGATCCACACGGTTTGTAAAAACGTATAATTCTATCTGGGCGTTTAAGTCGGATAAAAGTATCGGCTCTTTGCCGACTACCGCAACAATGCGGTCAACAACAGTCGGCTGTGCAACAGCATACGTAACTATTAATAGGTATGCTATGAAAACCGGTATTGAAAATCGGATTATTTTATTGATCATGGAATATATTCTATTGTTGATTTTCAGAAAATTGATTTTTGTTGATATGTGTTTCCACTCGGTACCGTTTACGCAAAGAATCGAGTAATTCTGTATACTTATTTCTTCGTTTTTCAATATTTAATCGTTCGTTAACTTCGTTTCGAACAACTTCATAAGTGGGTTGATCCCCTTGATGCTTTCTTTCAAGAAAAACGATAATTGCATAACCGGTTGGTACCTTAACCGGGAAAGAGATATCGTTAGCATTCAGTGTTGCGGCAACTTTCCACATTTCTTCGGGAAATAATGTGTGTTCAGTATAATAATTTGCAGGGATGCTGTTCATTAATTGATTTTTTTTGATTGTATCATTCCTGATTATCGTTAATGCGCTATCCCACGCTATACCGCGCGCGAGAAATGCTGCAAATGATGCGGCAACTTCTCTTCCTGTAAAATGAGCTATTTCTAATTTTACAGCATCTTCCCGAACGGGAAATTCTTCTTTATGATTTTCAAAATAATTTTGCGCTGCACTGTCTGAAATTGCAGATGTATCGGAGTATACTTCTTTTTCTAAGAATTGTTGACCCGCAATCTGCCGCTTAATCAGTTCAAGCTGTTCTGTGTAATCTTCCGTTTTATCTATTCCAATTCTGCATGCTTCTTGGTATAGAAGCTCTTCGTTAATCCACCTCTGAACATACTGCCGTAATTCTGTTTCAGTGATAGACTTGAAGTTGTCAAGATGTTTGCGGACATTTTGTTCGGTTAGAACAGCATCTCCAACCCGCGCTAAAACGACATCCGGTTTTTCACGCTGACATCCGTATGTAATTAGAAGCGCAAATAAGAGTATACAATAAATCCGAATCATTTCTGGTCAGGCGGATTAGTAAATGCTTTTACAAGCACTTCTTTATACTGTTTTACCGGATAGTGCGACTTGACAGAATCGAGCCATTGTTTTTCCAATTGTTTCGATAAAAATTCCTGATAAACATTAGAAACTTCAGCGCCGGCTTCTTCGTAAGTCTTTAATCTTGAATTATCTTTCCCGATCACCTTAACAATTGCATACGATCCGTCCTCGAGCGGGAACGGCTCCGATAAATCACCACTCTGTAATGCTTGAGCATGTTTAGTAATTTCATCGGTTTCAACCGATTGTAAGCCGCGAGAACCATCTGCCGAGCGTGGAGCCGGATTTTCATGATATTTCTTCTGTGTTTCTGCAAAGTCGGCTCCGTTTTTCAAAGAATCATAAACCATGAACGCCGTTGTATCGGTTTCAAAAATAAGAACTATCAAGTTCACCCGATCTGGAAATTTAAAATCGCCGGAGTGAAGTTTGAAGTATTCACGAAGGGCGCTGTCTGTAACGGAAGTTTTATTCCAGACTTCCAATTGTTCGGCTTTATAAAGCAAGATTCCGTCGGTATATTCTTTCATGAGAGAGGAGAATTCCGCCGATCGTTGTTCCATACCAATAGTTTTTTCTTCCAGAAGAATCGATTCCGATATTTTCTTTAATTTATTTCTTAACTCGTTTCCTCTGAGCGGTGTGTTTTGATACTCGGGTCTTTTCTCAAGAATCGAGATTACAGTATCGAGTGTTATACCTTTACCGTTCAGCGCCATCAGAGGTTTATATTTCATTTCCGACGGAACAGTTTCCGACCATGCACTGTCTTCTGTTGTTTTTGTCGTATCAAGCGCGGATATGAAAGAAGATAACAAAGTTTCATCAAGACTAAACCTGAAATCGTTTTTAAGATTGGCGATGTATAAGTCGTAATCTTCACTATATCTTTGTTGTTGATAAGCTTTTTTTAGACCTTCGCGTAATTCCTTGTAGGGTGGAAATGGTTTGGCGCTGTCGCATTTGATGAGATGATAACCGAACGGGGTTCTAACGATGGGTGAAATTTGTCCTGGTGATAATTTGAATGCCGCTTCATCAAACGGCTGAACAAAGCGACGCCGTTCGAACCATCCTAAATCTCCGCCCTGAGGCGCACTACCTGCATCCTCCGATAACTTCACAGTAAGTTTATGAAAATCCCAACCCTTTTTTATGCTATCTTGTAAACTTATTATTCTGCTAAGAGCCGCTGAAGTGTCTGCCGAGTCGGCTGCCGATTGTTGAAAACGCGTCATCATATGCGAGACCCTGATTGATCCGCGTGAAGGTTGACGATCTAAAACTTTTATTATATGATAACCGAACGCTGAACGGACGGGATACGAAAGAAGCTCGCCTTTCTTCATTTTGAACGCGGCATTCTCGAACGGTGTTACCATTTGCCCGCCCGTAAAATAATAAATATCGCCGCCGTTAAATTTTGCAGATGGATCTTCAGAATATTGCCGGGCAAGCGAATCAAAACTTTCTCCTGCTTGTAAGCGTTTCAGCAAATCGAGTGTTTTTGAATATGCTTGAAGAGTGTCTTCCGGTTTTGCGTCCGGTGTGATTTTTATTAGGATGTGTTGAGCGCGTATCTCTTCACGCCGCCGTTCATACAAACCACGAACGCCCGGATCGGTTATTTCTCTGTCGATCAAAAATGTTGTCGCAAGGGTTGCTCTGTATTCTTGCAGTTCGTTGACGATTTCCGGATCATTTAAAAGATTTTTTTCGTATGCATATTGAAGCTTCAATTTGTAGTTCGTTAGAAGGTCCAAAAAACGTTCACGCTCTTCAATCGAACTTTTCTGTCCCATCTCCCACCCACCGCTGTTCCGGGTGTAGAAATTTTCGTACTCGGCAAGCGATATTTTCTGTTGACCTACTTCAAGTACCAATATATCGCTCAATTTTGGTGAACAACCAAAGAAAAACGAGAATAAGATAATAGCGCTGAAAATCCCCATTGTGAATTTCATATATGCAGTTCCTTTCAATTGCAAGTATTAGGTTGGATATTTAAACATTGAATAGAAAGTATAACCAAAATTTGTGAAAAAATCAAAAAAATGCCTCTATTCATACAAGTTTCTTGTTTACCATACCTTTTTTCGATATATTTTTTTTAGTTCATTATTATGGAAATTATCTCTTGCAAAAATTTTTTAATTTTGTCAAAATAGAACATACTTTATTTACGCTTCCGCTAATTTACAGCGGTGTGGTTCTTGGCTCGCACAATTTTCCACCGCTTGATCTTCTTTTTCTGGTTTTACTTGCTGCTATCGGCGCAAGAACGGTGGCTTTTGCATTTAACCGCATTATCGATAGAAGCATCGACTTCAGAAATCCTAGAACTGCAAACAGAGAACTTCCGAGCGGCAAAATGAAATTGTCTGAAGCAATTCTTGTGTTAATCTCAGGACTCGCTCTTTACATTTCAAGCGCGGCAATGATTTCTTCTTTTTGTTTGGCTCTTTCACCAATACCACTTGTAATTTTCATTGTTTATCCTTACATGAAACGATTCACAGTCTTAGCGCACTTTGGCGTGGGTATGGGTATGGCTATGGCGCCTTTAGGTGGTTGGTTCGCTGTGAATCATTCATTTGAAAATATTTTTCCCGCAATTCTTCTCTCTATTTTCACAATTTTTTGGGGCGCGGGTTTCGATATAATTTATGCGACACTCGATGAAGAGTTCGACAAGAAAGAAAATCTTTTTTCGTTTGTTTCCCGCTTCGGGAAGAAAAAAGCTCTTGCATATTCAGCCATTTTTCATTTTATCGGATTTATGGCTCTGGTAATTTTATTTATAAACACAATCCGTACATGGTACGCAACACCGTTCCTTCTTTTAACCGGGGGATTACTTTGGTTCGAACAGCGAAGCACTCCCAAAGTTGATTTCGCATTTTTTAAAATCAATGCAGGACTTGGCTTCGTCGTATTTGCAATGATTATAACAGGAGTAATCGCTCGGTGAGAATTATCGTTGCCATAACCGGCTCTTCAGGCGCAATTTATGCGCTCGATTTTTTAAAAAGATGCCCCGCCGATAAATTTCTTATTGTGAGTAAATGGGGAAAAACTCTTTTAAGTGATGAAATAAAAATGAGCGATAAAGATTTACATCCTTTCGTGAAGAAGCAATTTTCAAACGATGATCTTACTGCGCCAATCGCCTCGGGATCAAATCGATTCGATGCGTTCGTTATTATTCCCTGCTCAACTTCGACAATTGGAAAAATCGCTTCCGGGATTGGTGATTCCCTTATAACTCGCACTGCACAGGTCGCTCTTAAAGAAAGATATAAACTTATTCTTTGCGTACGCGAAACACCTCTTTCAACCGTTACACTTGAACAATGTGCAAAACTTTCGCGCGATGGCGCAGTTGTGATGCCGATATCCCCACCGCTTTATTTTGTGCCTGAAACAGTTTCGGAATATATTGAGGGATTTGTTAACCGCGTGCTCGGCGTACTTGGATTTAAGGTCGGCAAGGGTTGGCGCGAAGATGAGCTTGAATAATATTTATTTCCATCTCAAATTTGAAATTTAATGCCTTCTTACGATTTTCAATCATATTTACAGACACTAATCGATGCGAGAGAACTGCATAAAACAGAAATCGAGATCGACCCCGCTCTTGAATTAACAGAAATCGCCCGGCGTGCTATTCTTGAAAATAAACCCGCATTGTTAGTTGAGCATCCGACAAATTCACGCTATCCACTTGTAATAAATCACTTTGCAAGCCACAGGCGAATTGAATTTGCTCTTGGCAGACATCCGGAAGAAATCGGAGAAGAGTTAATTGATTTTTTCGAACAAGCGGTTCCGCCAACATTCAAAACAATCCTAAACAATAAAGAGACGATAAAACGATTTTGGAGATCGCGCCCTAAAAAAGTTTCTACCGCGCAATCTCAAGAAATTGTTGAGCCGCCCGATCTCGATATGCTTCCTATCCAAATTTGCTGGCCCCAAGATGGCGGAAGGTTTTTTACGTTGGGACAAGTTATTACATACCATCCAATGAACGGCAGAAGAAACATCGGTGTTTACCGCATGCATGTATTCGATAAGTCTACGACCGGAATGCACTGGCAAATTCAAAAAGGCGGCGGTTTCCATTATCATTATGCTGAAAAATTAGGAAAAGAATTCGAGATCGCCGTTGCGCTTGGAACATCACCCGCGCTCACACTTGCAACAATTGCCGCGTTGCCAGAAGGTATTGATGAAGCTCTTTTCGCCGGCTTTTTGCAGAACCGAAGGGTAAATTTCACTCGCGGTAAATCGATTTCTATTGATGTTCCGGCAGATGCTGAATTTGTCTTGGAAGGAATTGTCCCACATAAAATCAGGAGGATGGAAGGACCGTTCGGCGATCACTTCGGACATTATTCCGCCGCATCTGAATTTCCAATATTTCAAATAAAAACGATTACACGGCGGCGCAAACCAATTTACCCGGCAACTGTCGTCGGCAAACCACCGATGGAGGATAAATTTTTAGGTGATGCCACACAGCAAATGCTTGGTCCTCTTATCAAATTGATTCACAAAGAAGTAACAGATATTTGGGCATACTATGAAGCCGGCTTTCATAACCTCCTCGTTGCTTCAATCGAACAACGTTATCAAAAAGAAGCGATCAAAGCCGCGCTCGGAATGATGGGAACTGATCAACTATCTCTTACAAAATGTATCGTGCTTGTATCTGCCGGTGTTAATGTTCGTGATTGGAATTCTGTGCTGAGAGAGATCAAAGAAAACTTTGATCCTCATTTGGATTTTATCATGATACCAAAAGTTCCTCTTGATACGCTCGACTTCACGAGTTATAAGATGAACTTGGGAAGCAAGATGATAATCGATGCGACAAGGAAACAGAGAGCGAAGAACGTTGGACAAACAGATGAATTCAAGTCTCAAGTCTCAAGTCTCAAAACTCTCGATAGAAGGATCCTTGATTTGCATCTTATTGAAAACACACTTCTGCTTGTAAAAGTCGATGCACAAATTCAATACGCCAACACCTCACTCATTCACCGCTCCACTAATCCATCACTCCATTACTCCGATTCTCCGGTTGGCAAAAGTATAATTGAAAAACTAATTTCGCTTCCAGAATTGAATGGCATTAAGATCATCGCTGTAGTCAGCCCCGATGTTGACATACATAATAAAGAGAGCTACATATGGGGTGTTTTCACGCGCTTCGATTGTGAACGCGACGTTATATTCACCGAACAAAAGCTTGTGGGGATATCACCTATATATAGAGGCATTATGGGAATTGATTCAACATGGAAACACGGATACCCCGAACCGTTGTTAATGAAAGAAGAAATTATAAAAAGAGTTGATGAGAAATGGAATAAAATATGGAAAAAATAAAACGAAATTCGGCTCGAATAATATTTCTAATAACTGCCGCTCTGCTGATAACACAATGCGGAAAGAAAGGCGAAAACAAACATTTTCGCTATGTTGCCTCAGCGGAATGGTCAACCACATCATATAATGCACTGATCATATCTAAAGATGAGTACGACGAGGTTGTTGGCGCAACATCCGGGTGTGGGGCAGACGCCACCACTGAAAGTGTTCGCGCACCCGATTATGCTCTTTTCTTGTCCGATACCGGTGAAACGAAATTAAAACAACTTTTTAAAAATGAACGGATACTGCCACCACACCAAATTAAGTGGTCTCCGCTTGGCGATAAGTTTATTTTATATGGCGGACGAATGTCGACTCTTTATATTGTCGATACCATTGGTTCATACATCAAAACAGATTCTCTGAAATATGCTTATGACGCAGACTGGTCGCCAGATGGTTCGCAAATCGTCTGCTCGGCTTTGCGCAGTGCACGAGTTTATCCGTCTCTTAATATCGTCGATGCAACAACGGGTACAACAAATTTGTTGCTCCCCGATTCCGTTCATACCGGTTCGGTATCATGGTCTGCAAACAATCAGCTCGCGTTTGTATTTTCCCGCGATTCTACAAACGGGATGGCTGTCATCAACGCCAATGGCACCGGTATGATGCTCCTCGACAGTTCTTCATTTTTTAACGCATTGCGCTGGTCTCCCGATGGATCTACAATTCTTTATGCTAAACATCTCAATTATGATTCAGATGTTTATACGATGAATGTTTTTACCACAACAACCATCCACAGATTGCATTTTACAGACGATACTCAGATAGCTTCGCTAAGGTATTCACCGAACGGGCAAAAAATAAGTTACTATTTATATGGATCATCGAACACAACATACTTGTATGTGATGAATTTATCGGATGGAAGCGCTCAGCAGATCGCTGTACAATCTACCGATGGGAGCTGGTCACCCGACTCTAAGCAGATAGTTTATGTTTCTTACGATGATATATTTTTCAAAACAGTTGAATGAACATTTTTTTAAAATAAATCAACAATAGCTGATAAGGAAAACGCCCTAAAAGACAGGGGGATTTGAAATAAGGAGTAATGGATTGCTGGATTATTGGATTGTTGTAAAAGGTGATTTGGAAGTTTTGAGAAACTAAGCTATTTTATGCAGAAATAAAAAAACTAAAAGATACAAGATTCTTAATTTACTTAAAAAACATTTTATACATAGATTCAAAAATAGCAATGATAAAAAATAAAATTTTTCAAGATAGAATATTTCTCAATCTCATTGATGAAAACGGACACACCTTACTGATTAAGAAAATCCTAAAAAGTCCAATAGGACTTGCATCAGATATTATTAACTCTCTTTTTGAAGAAAACATAGAATCTCTAAAAAATGATCTAGACAAAATTAAAAAGTTTGTTGCAGGTATAAATAGAGCTGATAGCTTAGCAAATCAATATTCATTGGCAAAATTCTATTCGCCAATGTTTTCTTTCCATCAGTTTTTTAACAGTTCATTTCGTGCTAGGCAAGGAAAGGTCCTATAAGAAATGATACGAAACATATTGGAAAATTTTGCTGGGTGTGATATAGTCCCAGAAAAAGTTAGAGAAATGCAGAATATATTGGCAGAAGCGTTAGGTGGGAAAGTCCCAAATCTTGATATAGATGTAATGGGGTGCAATTCAAAGAAAAAGAAAATTATCACTATTCAACTTCGCTCTCGTGATGACACTGGAGGCACAACAGCAAAAGGGTCTCTTGTCGATATGTTGCGTGGAATATTGAGGATGAAAGCGAAAAGCTCAAAAGAAATCTTGTATTTGGTAGCTGTTTGGGATGAAAGAGATTCGCAACAAAAGAGTTCAACAATTAGTAAAATGTATTCTTCTTTAAAAGATTTAATTGATATTGACGAAGACAAATTTCAAAAGGATATCTCTAGTGGCGTCAGTATTGATAATAAGATTACTTTAAAAATGGCTTACGGCGTCGACGAAATAATGCGGGGAATTTTAGGGTGGAGCGGAAAAAGGGCGGATAAAACCGCGTTGAGTGCAATAAATAATATTACCAAACTTGTCGAGATTTGGGATGATCTCTGGATATCTTATACGCTTGCAAGTTTAGAGATAGAAGTTAGAGCATTCAAGAATTTATCCAACATTAAATTACTAAACAATAGATTCAAACAAACAAATTCTAAATTTGATTTTTCATCGTATAAAAACTTGGTGAAATCAATAGACGATATTACTAATAAAATCGTCCCTATTTGGAAAGAAAACAGTATTCCACTAAAATCACCATCAGATCAAATTCACTACATACGAGACATGCTTTTTTTGAAAGCATGTTATGATAAAAACCAAAATAAAAAAAAAGTATATGATGTCGAAAAAACCAAGGTAGCAAGAAAAGTAAGGGAGCCTAACAGAAAATATCAGTTAGATATTTTCCCAAACCCAACAGAAAATATTAAAGAGACTGAAACAGATGACTCTGAACTTAAACCCCAGTTAGTATCATTCAGGGATTATTTTCCCGAAATAACCGATACCGGATATCTAACGCATTCAATCTATTATTATCCAGCAAAATTCATTCCACACGTAGTAAAGTACTGCATTGAAGAATATACTGATAAAGATGATTGGATTATTGATCCATTCGCTGGTTCTGGAACAGTTGGTTTAGAAGCCTTTATCCACGAAAGAAATGCAGTTCTGTATGATTTGAACTTGCTGCTAAACCATATTATGCCTATCAAAATATTTACTAGCACTGAGGAACACTCAAAGTCAGAATTGCATCAGATATTACGAGGCTTTGATAACAATAAGAAGGAATTTCTTCCAACATGGATAAGCATTGAATATTGGTATCCAGAAGAAATGTTGCAAGAATTGTGTACCTACTGGGGTTACTTGAAATCCTTGCCTGAAAATATTTATTCAATGGTAATTAAAGCTGCGCTGGTTAAGGCTAGTAAGCACTTCTCATATGCGGAGCATAGAACACCCAAACTCTTCCGTTCAAAAAGTAAAAAACATTACATCGAAGAATTGTTAAAACAAGAATGGAAAACTCAATTAAAAAGAATGATCTATTCTCTTTCCCTGCAATATTATGACAGTGTGTGTCATTTACAGTTTTTGACAAAAGGTCACACAAATCAAGTATTGTATTACAGTGGTGTAGATTCAGCATATTTCAATTTGGAAAAAGAAATTCCAATTAATTGTTTGATAACTTCCCCGCCTTATCTACAGGCACAAGAATACATTAGAACCGCAAAACTTGAGTTGTATTGGTTGGGACACACGGAAGGAGAAATTAAGGGTATTTCAAAATTAGAAATTCCTTATAGAAAATCAGATCAAATATTTGAAACAAAAACTTTGAATAATATAAAATCAAAAATTGAAAGAGTTGATTTGCTCGCAACCGTTGATTCTTATTTTTGTTATACCATAAAGGCTTTAGAGCGCGCTATGAGTTACATTAAGAGCGGTGGAAAAAGTTGTATCTTCGTCGGTAATCCAACCGTTGAGGGGAAAGAAGTTGAAACATGGAGAATTCTCATGGAATATTTTTGTGATCGAGGTTTTGACTTCGAGAAAATATTTGATGACAGAATAAAGTCTCGTCAGTTATTCGGCTCTAGAAATAATAAAAATCCAGATGGAATGAAGTCAGAATATATGCTTATATTATCAAAAAAATAGTTATGCCAATATATTTTCGCGATAAATATCTCCCTCCGATCTGGCAAAAACTCCAACTCGGTGAACGTCTCTCACTTGAAGACGGATTAATCCTCTTCAAGACTAACGACCTTATCTCCCTTGGCAAAATGGCTCATTACGTTCAGCAACAAAAGAGCGGGGATGCGGTTTACTTCGTACTTAACCAGAAAATTGAGCATACAAACGTTTGCGTTCTCTCGTGCAAATTCTGTGACTTTGCTAAGAAAAAAGGTGAGCCGGATGCATATGAGATGACGACTGATGAAATTCTTTCAAAGATCACCCCCGAGATAAAAGAAGTTCACATCACCGGCGGTATGCCTCACGATTGGCGATGGGAACGTTACATCGATATCGTCAGAAGCATTCATAATAAATTTCCTGATGCCGATGTAAAAGCATACACGGCGGTTGAGATAGATTTCTTCCATAAAAAATTTAAATTACCAATAGAAGAAATATTGCGCCAGCTACAAGCGGCTGGTCTTCGCACCATGCCCGGCGGCGGCGCAGAAATTTTTACCGAACGTGTGCGAAAACTTTTATTTCCGCAAAAGATCGGAGCGAAAGGTTATCTTGAAGTCCATAAAACCGCTCACAAATTGGGAATACCCACAAACTGCACAATGCTTTACGGACATATCGAAACGATTGAAGAACGATTGATTCATATGGTAAAACTACGTGAAGCACAGGATGAGACAGGTGGATTCCTTTCGTTTATCCCTCTTGCCTTTCAACCCGGTGATACCGGAATTAAACCAAAGAATCAATTCACATCTGCGATCGATGACCTCAAGACAATTGCGGTATCGCGCCTAATGCTTGATAATATCCCGCACATTAAAGCATACTGGGTGATGTTGACTGAAGAAGTGGCATCTGTTGCTCTCAATTTTGGTGCGGATGATATCGACGGTACGGTTGGACAGGAACGGATCGCGCACGATGCCGGCGCCATCAGTCCAATGAAACTTGCAAAAGATAAAATAATCAAGATGATATCCGAAGCCGGAAAAATCCCCGTCGAACGAGATGCTTTTTATAATCCGCTCAATGTTTATTCAGAAAATGTAATCGGGAAAATTCCTTATTTGAATTCAGTCCCTTTCTATCACAATTTAGAAAAGTCCGCCACAGGCGGATTTAAAATTCTTCCGGTTGCTCCACGCAGAATGGGAATGTTAAGCAAGGAAGGACAAATTGATGCCGGACTTTTTTCATTAATGGATTATTTTGATCAAGAAGAAAATCTTGAGTTGCTGGATTGGTGTATTGCAACGCGCGATCAGGTGAAAAGTGTTATGCTTTTTTCAAAAGAAGGTTGGACCGGTTTAAACGGAAAAAAGATTGGAATAACTGATGACACCGCGACTTCAGTTCACCTGTTAAAAGTAATTTTAGAGAAAAAATATAATGTTCGCACAGAGTTTGTTCGTCTGCATCCCGGAGTTAACGATTACGCTTCTTTTGATGCTGTTCTGTTGATTGGAGATGATGCATTGAAGTATAACAAAGTCGGATTAAATGGATTTGAACTCGTATTTGATCTGGCTAAAGAGTGGTATGATTGGCAAAAACTACCGTTTGTTTTCGCTGTATGGGCATGCAAAAATAGTTTAAGTGATATTCGAAAAGAAAAATTAAAAGATATGATTAGCGCGGCATTAAATAAATCAGAAGATGAGTACGGCGAAATTGGAAATATGCAAGGTAGACAAATAGGATTGAATCTAAGTGAAACAAAAGAATACCTCGAGGGTTTTAACTACCGGCTTGGCGAGCGGGAAAGGGAAACTATGTCAATGTTCCGGAAATTAGTTAACGAAATAAATATAAAGGTGTGATACTCTCAGCGCTCTCTGCGACTCCGCGGTGAAAAATATCACCACTAAGACGCTGAGAACGCAGAGGTGAAAATATGAATCAATCATTGATATACGAAAAAGTAAAATCCGGACTTCGAATAACACGTGAGGAAGGATTATTACTTCTTCAAAAAGAAGAGCTTCTTGATTTGGGTGAGATGGCAAATGAAATCCGTTACAGAAAGAACCCGGAACAGCAAGTAACATTCGTTATCGACACCAATCCGAATTACACAAACATCTGCAACGTCGATTGTGTATTTTGTGCTTTCTATCGTCACGCGGGTGACTCCGGCGAGTACACTTACACTGTCGATCAGATGATTCAAAATTTTAAAAGAGCGGCGGCAAATGGAGTAACTACGGTTCTGCTTCAGGGCGGTGTAAACCCGGCAATACCTTTTGAGTATTATCTTGAAATGATCGAACGGACAAAAAAAGAAGTTCCCGAAATTCATCCCCACTTTTATTCGACAACAGAAATTATCGGAATATCTGAGGTTTCCGGTTTATCAATCCAAGAGGTTCTGAAAAAACTTTGGGATGCCG
Organism: Chlorobiaceae bacterium; assembly: GCA_013824245.1. Lineage (GTDB taxonomy): Bacteria > Bacteroidota > Ignavibacteria > UBA10030 > SZUA-254 > PNNN01. The sequence goes on from PNNN01000067.1 coordinate 52,792, forward strand.
GATTGCGAACGATTCCGGGCGGCGGCGCCGAAGTGTTATCGGATCGCGTACGGAAAAAAATGGGACATAAAAAAGGAACCGCCGAAGATTGGCTTGACGTTATGCGACAAGCACACAAGATAGGTTTTAAAACAACGGCAACAATGATGTACGGTCATTTGGAAAATGATGATGAAATTATTGACCATTTTGAACGGATTCGCGCGCTTCAAGATGAATACCACGGATTCACAGCGTTCATACCGTGGAGTTTTAAACCGGGCAATACGCCGCTGGAAAAAATCATTCCTAATTTTGCCCCGCCGATGCGTTACTTACAGATAATCGCTCTGGCAAGAATTTACCTCGACAACTTCGATCATATTCAGGCATCGTGGTTTTCAGAAGGAAAGAAAATCGGACAGGTAGCGCTCCACTTCGGCGCTGACGATTTTGGCGGAACGTTGCTAGAGGAGAATGTTCATGCTGAAGCGAATTTTGTAAACAAGACTACCGTTGAAGAAGTGATTCAATTGATTCAAGATTCAGGATTCACGCCGGTACAACGAACAACGCTTTACGAGAAGATTAAAACATATGAATTCGTACAAGCAGTTTAAATCTGAATATTTTCTCCTCTTGTTGGAATGGTAATCTCGTACTTCCCGACGTTATCAATACTTTTCTTCAAATCCGTAGACCTTTCAACTTCTCCGTGAACAATAAATATGTTTTTAAGCTGTTTCTTGTCAAAACGGTCGACAAATTTTAGCAGTTCATTATTGTCGGCGTGCGCGCTGAACGAGTTATGCACTACCACTTCCGCGTTTCTCTTGTGAGGTGTACCGAAAATACTTACGTATTCTTCCTTATCGACTAAACGTTTACCTAAAGTATGTTCTGCACAGTAACCGACGATCATGATTGTATTGCGAGCGTCTTCAATATTGTTGGCAAGATGATGAAGTATGCGTCCTGCTTCGCACATTCCCGATGCCGCAATTATCATGCACGGTTCTTTCTTATCGTTGAGCCGTTTCGATTCTTCGGCGGTGCGGACATATTGCAGTTGTTTGAATCCGAACGGATCGTGATGCTGTGCTATATGCTTGAATGTTTCCTCATCGAAACATTCAGGATGTTTCTTAAAAATTTCGGTCGCATTAATTGCAAGCGGACTATCTATATATATCGGAATCCGGGGCAATCTTCCCTCGTCAAATAATTTATGCAAAGAGTAAACAAGGTCTTGAGTTCTCCCAACGCTGAACGCAGGCACCAAAACTTTGCCGCCGCGGCTGATTGTGCGCTCAAGATCTGCAATGAGATGTTTTTCCATATCATCCGGCGGATCGTGCAGCTTACCGCCGTAAGTGCTTTCTGTAATTAGTGCTTCAACGCTTCCCATGTGAAGCGGATCGCGAATAATCGGCATATTCCATCTTCCAATATCGCCGCTGAAACCGATGTTTTTTGTTGTCCCGTTTTCTTTTGCAATAATTTTTATTGAGGCGGAGCCGAGAATATGTCCGGCGTCGGTGAATTTTGCCGTGATATTTTTTAACACTGCAAATTCTTTTTCGTAAGGAATCCCAATAAATAATTTCATCGTCTCCGCTGCATCTTCAACGGTGTATAAAGGTTCAATCGGTGGTTCGTGATTTTTCCGATGCTTTTTATTTATGAACTCTGCATCGCGCTCGTGCAAATATCCGCTGTCTGCCAGCATGATTTCACACAAATCTTTTGTAGCAGGAGTTGAATAAATATTACCCACAAATCCCTGCTTAACAAGATTAGGAAGATTGCCGCTGTGATCGATATGTGCGTGCGAAAGAATAACCGCATCGATCGATTTAGGATCGAACGGAAAATTTCTATTCCGCTCATTTGCCTCAGCTCGCTTTCCCTGAAACAATCCGCAATCTAAAAGGATGCGTGAACCATTTATATGGAGGAGATGCATTGAGCCGGTTACGGTTCGCGCGGCTCCGAGAAATTCTATTGTCATTGGTGAGTTGTTAATTGTTAGTGGATATTCGTCATTCGTTATTAGTCATTCGTTAATCGCTCATAACTCAATGCTCAACGCTTTCTGCTAATTTATTTTCCCTCCTGCCTGAGTATTATTCCAGATGTGGCAGGAAGAGTTACAGTTTTTGAAAGTGTGGCGAGCGGTTTCTTGAGTGATATTTTTTTATCATTCGCAATCACCGACCAATTTCCTTTTGGAAGATTCACTGTTTCGGTAGCAGAGCTTCCGTTTAATATTACTATGAAATCGGTTTTGCCCGCAAACTTACCGGCTTTTTTTGAATCGAGTTTAAATGTTATCACAAATTCGTAATCGTTCTTTAAAAATTCAACCGCTTCCTTGGGCGCACTGCTGAAAATCGGGTACTGCTTACGCAACTCTATTAACCTTCTGTAATAATCGAACAACTCACGATTTAGATCGCGATGGCGATAGTTCAAAAAATTTGTTTCGTTGTCCTTTTCATAACTGTTGCGGTCAATCATTCCCACTCGCGGGTCAGGTGCGTTCGACTGAGCAATCACTTTGCTGCGCGCATATTCCTGTCCTTCGTGAATCATCAACGGTCCCTGGGATGTTAAAAGAAACATTGCGGCAAGTTTGTTTAATGCTAATTGTATGGGTGTGAGTTTAATATGATCGTCGAGGTTTGCAACATGTGTTGTTTCTGTTGCAGTACCGGTTGCAATACGAATGAAATCGCTCATCGTATTATCATCATGCGATTCAAGATAATTTACGCTGTGCTCTTTTTGCTTATACATACCGCCATCTTCGCGAAGTGTTCCGGTAATAAAACTCATTACGGATTTTTTTGAATTTTTATCTTGAAATCTTCCAAAAATAAATCCGGCATCGTTGTACGGATTTTGTCCCTTCACGCCGTTGCGGAAGCGGTCATTCCACGATGCCCAGCCAATATCGCTAAAGCCGGGCGGATCGTATTTGCCGCCGCCCCACGCTTCGGCAATTAAAATTACATTCGGATTTATTTTCTTCGCTTCCTCTGCAATTTGCTTACATGTTTCCCAGTCTATCATAGTTGCCAGATCAAACCGAAAACCGTCGATATGATATTCCTGCATCCAGTACCTGATGCTTTCAACGATCAACCGCCGCGCCATCGGTCGCGATGTATAAAAATCATTCCCGCATCCCGATGCTTTTAGAAAGTTTCCATTCGAATCGGTATGAAAATAATAAAACTTGTCGATGTACTTAAACGGATTGTAATCGTACTGCGAAACATGGTTGTAAACAACATCCATAATTACCGAGATTCCTTCGCGGTGGAGCGCTTTTACCATATCTTTCATCTCATTAACTGCCCTGCCGCCAACCCCGTTATATTCTTCTTTCGTCATTGTTCCGTCAGAAGCGTAATAATTTTCCGGAGCGAAGAAGTAACTCGTCATATATCCCCAGTGATTTCGCTCATACGGATTCCATGTGTTGAACTCGCCGCCGTCGTTTAATACCGTGCTATCGCGATAAGGTATCTCGATGTTTCCGAATTTTTGTAATGGCAGAAACTCTACCGCATTCACACCCAATTCCTTCAGATAAGATAAGCCGCCTGTTTTTCCTTTCTCTGTCATTCCTAAATATGTCCCGCGCGAATCAACGCCCGACGAGCGATGCACGGTAAGATCGCGCAGATGCGCCTCATATATAATCAATTCGTTATGATTTTTCGGAACAATAAAAGTGTCGCCTTCCCAGTTATATTTTGAATCGAGGATTATTGATTTTGTCTGATGGTGGTAATTGTTTTTAGTTACCACGGCTTTCGAGTACGGGTCTCCAATGGTTACGAGCGAATCAAATTTTTCTCCACTTCCTTTCGGACCATCAACGCAGTAGCTGTACAGTTTTCCGTATAATCTGCCGAACGAATAATATTCCCACACGCCGTTAGAATCGCGGACCATTTTGATTTCCTGACCTTTTTCGTCGTCGTACTCTTCGAAAAGAACGAGCCATACCTGCGAGGCGCGTGGCGCGAAAATTCGGAAGGTTGTTCCATCCTTTTTAACGATGCATCCTAATTCTTTTTTAGAGTAAAGTGACGCAAATAGTTTTTCTCTCTCTGCCTGATTTAAATTTGAGGGTTGTTCACCCGCTGAAACTATTTTAATAGTCGACATAAGAAATACGAAAAGAATTATTTTAATAGACATGATATACTGTTCGATTGATATTGTTGATATAATTGAAAATTATGTTGATAGATTTTAATCCGCCTTCGCGTTCCAGCTACGCGTTCCGCTCTGGTGAATGCTATCCGCTTCGGTCGCTTACGCTCCATAGCTTTAGCGACGGAGCGCGGACGAGAAGGTGCGGATACAATTCCCCGTTGCTTTTAACGAGGTAGTGCAATAATTTCGATTATTTCAAATTAAAATTACATAGAAAGGAAATGAGATGCAAGAAATAGGTGAGTAGGTGAGTGGTTGAGTATATGAGTTGTTGAGTGAGTTAGAATTATCATCTGCTCTTTGGTCATTGCACACTGCTCTGTGCTGACATTTCATCTTTTATTAAATAAATTATCAATGTCCAACGCCTAATTGCCAATTATCAATTAACCGTCGGTGATTGACAATTAGATGTTTATTGGATCCTCGGGCCAATTATGCTTTGGGTATCTTCCACGCATCTGTTTGCGGACTTCGGGATATGCGTTTTTCCAGAAACTTGTAAGGTCTTGCGTGATTGCAATCGGTCTGCGGGCGGGCGAAAGAAGATGTATCAACACTTTTACTTCTCCGCCGCAAATGGTTGGCGTTGTTTCTTCGCCCAGCACATCCTGAAGCCGAACAGCAAGAACGGGCAGTGTATCGGTTTTATATTCGAGTGCGATCCGTTTATTGTTTTTGATTGTAATGTGAGTTGGCGTAAGGTGGTCTAATTCTTGGCGCTGTTTGTAAGAGAAAAATGAATCGACAATCTGACTCATATCTAATTTGGCTAATTGAGACTTTCGGGTTATCCCTCCGAGGTATGGAAGCAACCATTCGTGAATTGTATTCATCAGATGATCGTTTTCAAGATTCGGCAAATCTAATTTATTCAGATTCTGTTTTCGTAGCCACTCGTTTCTTGTTCTTAGCGATATCGCATGATTTGTCCATGGTAAAACATCAAGTCCCATGCTTCGAATTCCATCAATCATCGCGGATCGTATCGCGTTCGAATCGGTGTTCATCGCGGTTTCAGAAAGAATAATATTGCCTAACTTTTTCATTCTCCGCTCAACAACCGTCTCAAGCCGGTCGTCCCATCGGATTTCATCTCCGTCTTTAATTAACTCTGCAAAATTCTCAAAAATATCTTTTTCCGAAATCGGTTCAGCTAAAAATATTTTTACCTCGCTACCCATTCCATCAACATCGGCAACGGCAAGATATTCTTCTTTTGAAAGCGCACTTCCTTTTGGTAATATCCCACCCGCTCCGCCGGTGAATTGATATTTCAAACTTTCCTTTTCACGGCGTTTTGCAATCCGTTCTGGGTAAGCAAGCGCCAATAAAACACCAAGTTTGTCTCCAGTATTGTTTTTCTGTCTAACTTCTAACAAATCCATTAATCGTGACGATTGTGCTAACGCACGGTCGCGAGCGAATGAATCTTTTGTGCGCTTACTGTGCAGAGCCATCCATCGCGAATGTAAATCAATATCTGCCCCGCTCTCGCTACGTAAAAGGTCGCGCTCTTCAAGAAGCGCCGCCATATCGCAAGCAAGCGCGCCAATGCCAAGCTCCTTCCCGCGGATAAGCATATGAGCAAATCGTGGATGAATGCTGAGTTCGCTCATTGCCCGACCATGATTTGTTAATTTACCATCCGAATTGATTGCGCCAAGTTCTTTCAAAAGTGTGATCGCCTGATTAAGATGCGGCGCGGGAGGCGGATCGAGAAATTGCAATCTTTCTCCGTTTGGTGTTCCCCACAAGGCAAATTCTAAAACGAGTGGTGCAAGATCGATTGATAAAATTTCCGGCTGTGAAAATTTTTGCAACTGTGGATGGTGTTGCTCTGTCCAAAGCCGATAACAAACACCCGGTTGTTGTCTTCCGGCTCGTCCGCGTCGCTGATCGGCGCTTGACTGCGAAACCGGAACGGTTACAAGTCCCGACATTCCCCGCCTCGGATCAAATTTAGGAACACGTGAAAGTCCGGAATCGATAACGACGCGAACACCGTCTATCGTCAGACTTGTTTCCGCGATGCTTGTTGAGAGAATAACTTTGCGTTTTCCATTTACAGTTGGTGCAACCGCTTTCTTTTGAAGCGCGGGAGAAGCATCTCCAAAAAGTAAATGCACCTCAACATCTTCAGGAAGTTTTTTCTCGGTAAGAATGGAATCCACTCTTCGTATCTCGCGCTGACCCGGAAGAAAAACAAGAACATCCCCCGTGTTCTCGCGCAATGCGCGCGCAACAGTTGTGGCAACAATCGGTTCAATATATTCGTTGTGCTGTTGAGTTAAGTAAATAGTTTCAACGGGGAACGATCTGCCTTCACTTTTTAGAATTTCAGAATCGCCAAGCAACGAACTGATTGCAAGACCATCGAGGGTTGCCGACATAACAAGTATACGAAGATCGTTGCGGAGATTTTCCTGCACATCAAGTGTAAGCGCTAATCCGAGATCTGCGTGTATGCTTCGCTCGTGGAATTCATCAAAGATTATCAATCCAACCTCGGGCAGGGACGGATCGTGTTGCAAGAAACGTGTAAGAATTCCCTCGGTTACAATTTCGATGCGCGTTGATTTACCAGTTCGTGTTTCACCGCGGATTCGATAACCGATTGTTTCGCCAACCCGTTCACCTATTTGTTGAGCCATGTATGACGCCGAGCGTGTAGCTGCTAATCGTCGCGGTTCGAGCATGATAATCTTTTTACCGTTAAGCCACGGCTCATTCAGCAATGCAAGTGGAACACGCGTTGTTTTTCCGGCGCCCGGATCTGCTGAAAGAACTATATTTCGCTTTCGTAAAAAAGCGTTTCGAAGTTCCGGGATAACTGCATCTATTGGAAGAGGTGTTGTTTGAACCATGATAAAATATAATCACGACAACAGTTCAATCCTAATGAATCATAAGAAATATCTGATATTGATATGACAAAACCTCCGGTATCTGACTTTGAATTAGTGAAGAAGATACCGGAGGTTTGCTTTGCTACTTCCGACACCCAACCAGAATCAATAAAAAAAAGCACGTTGAAGCAGACCACCTTGCAGCTTTTCCGCTCTTCTAACCTTGGAGAACTGATTTCCTCTATAAGATCACTATGCCATAAGCCCAATGTTTGAATTTCAGAAAAATTTTCTGCATTTTTAATTCATCTGAATTGATTAAGTTCATATTATTAACCTTAAATAGATCAATGCTTCTCGTTATACCGTCAATTGAAATTTTGAATGGAAGATGTTTCCACTCCGCAAAAAGCGCCAGCGGAGAACTATACAGCGACGATCCGATTGAAATGGCAAAACTCTGGCGAAAAGAGAATGCAAAATCTATTCACGTTACCGACCTCGATGCCGTTAGAACCGGTTTTCCTCTGAATTTCGACATCATCAGGAATATGGTGCGCACGGTTGATATACCTATTGAGCTTGGCGGCGGTTTGCGGACTTATGACGCAGTTAGAAATGCAATTGAGAACGGAATTTACCGCGCCGTTATCGGCACAATGTTTATTGAAAATCCGGATGAAGCGAAAAAGTGTATCGATAAATTTAACGCGAGTAAAGTTGTGCTTGCGGTGGATGCGGAAAATTTCAGGACAAAATTCAGAGACGGCGTTGATACAGGATTAACTCCAATTTCGGTAGCACTTAATGCAAAGGGACTCGGATTCAAACGAATCATTTACACAGATGTTATTGCGAAGAATAGTTTGCGGGAACTCAATCCCGAAGCTATTAAGCTCATCGCTGAAAATACTAACATGAAAATCACTGTTTCGGGTGGTGTTTCGGGGCTTGACAATCTGTTGACTCTTCAGAAGTTGGAACCAATCGGAGTTGATTCGGTAATTATCGGCAGAGCGCTTTACGAAAATAAATTTTCCTGTCAACAAATATGGCGCATGTGCGAAAAAGGAAATTATCCTTACACGGCGAGGATATAATCATTTTTATGAAATCTAATACACTTAAATAACTCATCAACATCATGACAATTACGGTAATCGGTCATCCTTGCTACGATGTTATTGAACAACCGGACGGTAAAGAAACTCAAAGTCCGGGTGGAATATTTTTTACTGTTTCAACCTTTGCAAATCTCTTGCGGGATAATGATCGAATATTACCGGTATTCGGAGTTGGCAAGGCAGATTACGATGATTTCATTGAAAGCTTGAAACGCTATCCCAATGTTGATACATCTGGGATATTCAAATTTAACGGACAAACAAATCGTGTCCGGTTGACATATTCATCAAACGAAAAAAGAATTGAATGCTCGAAACACATCGCGGAACCGATCCCATGGAAAAAAATAAAGCCGTATCTTGAAACGGATTTGATTTTACTCAACATGATTTCCGGATTTGATATAAATCTGGAGACTCTCGATGAGATACGCATGGAAGTACGCGATAATAAAACGCCCATTTATCTCGATGTTCATTGTTTGCCCTGCGGTGTAAGAGAAGATTTCACACGATATTATAAAGCCGTAGAAACATGGCGACGCTGGCTGTTCATGCTTCACGCAGTTCAGATGAACGAGGCGGAAACTGCGAGTATAACCGGTCAGAAATTATCCGACGAACAACTTGCCAACCAAATTCTTGCTTTAGATACAAAAGCTCTGCATATTACCCGTGGCAAATTAGGCAGTACCGCATTTATAGATGTTCATAAACAAATTAAGCGTATTGATTTCCCTGCTTTCGAACCGGACGCAGCAACCGATACAACCAGATGCGGAGATGTTTTTGGTGCGGCATATTGTGCTTATTATTTAAAATCAAAAGATATCTCAGCCGCAACGAAGTTTGCCAACAGGGTGGCATCGTTTAACGCACAACTTCCCGGTTCACAGCAAATCGAGAAGTTATCAAAATTTTCAGTTTACGATTTTTCAGAAACGGAGATCAAGTTATGAATATTGCATTGCTTGGATATGGAAATATGGGAAAGGAAGTTGAGCGTCTAGCGAAGGAAAAGAACATCACCGTAAAAAAGATTTTTACAATCGAGAATAACCTAAGAGCTATGGGAATAACTAAAGAAGCTCTCAAAGAAGTTGATGTCTGCATAGATTTTTCTGTTCCAACCGCGGTAGTTGAAAACATCAAGACAGTTGCCGCACTCGGTAAAAATATGGTGATTGGAACAACGGGTTGGTACGATAAAATTGCAGAGGTTGAGAAAATTGTAAAAACCAATAAGATCGGTTTTCTTTATTCTCCCAATTTTTCTCTTGGAATGAATATATTTTATCAGATATTATCGTCGGCAACGCATATTTTTGAAAAATTTGATTGCTACGATCCGGCGATTCAAGAAACTCATCATCGCGGCAAAACCGACAGTCCGAGCGGAACAGCTCTAACTCTTGCTCAAATTCTAATCGGCAATATCCGAAGAAAAAGAAGTATGTTCCAAGAAACGGCCCATAAAAAATTAAAACCCGAAGAGCTTCATATCACTTCAACGCGTGTTGGACATGTGGTTGGGAAGCACGCGGTTATTTTCGATTCCGAAGCCGACACGATAGAGCTTGTACATACTGCAAAAAACAGGGCGGGGTTCGCGATGGGCGCTTTGATTGCCGCGGAATTTCTTAAAGGAAAAAAAGGTATTTATACAATGAAAGATGTAATCACTTCAATATAAAATTTTATGAAAAGAAAAATATTATTTCGAGGAACCGGAACCGCTCTCATAACCCCCTTCACCGCCAACGATGAAATTGACATCAAGTCGATAAAAAAAATTGTTGAGTTTCAAATCAAAGGCGGTGTTGAAGCGATAATCCCAGCGGGAACAACGGGTGAAAGCGCCACATTAACCGAAGATGAGCAGGCGCTGGTTGTTAAAACTGTTGTTAAATATGCAAACGGTAAAGTAAAAATAATCGCAGGCGCCGGAAGCAATTCTACACACCACGCAATAACACTTGCCAAGCGCATGATGGCACAGGGTGCCGACGGAATCCTTTCCGTTTGCCCTTACTATAATAAACCCACGCAAGAAGGTTTTTACCAACACTACGCATCAATCGCTTCGGCAATTGATGCTCCAATTATTATGTACAATGTGCCTGGCAGAACTGCGAGCAATATGGATGCCTCAACAACAATTCGCCTTGCAAAAAGTTTTCCAAATATTGTCGGAATAAAAGAGGCATCAGGAAACTTCGGACAAATAATGGAGATACTCAAACATCGGCCTGCCGGTTTCGGTGTTTGGTCGGGTGATGATGCTATAACATTGCCTTTGATTGCGCTTGGAGCTGATGGTATTATATCTGTCGTGTCCAACGAAACACCTAAAATGTTTTCAGATATGGTGAGATTTTGTTTGAAAGGTGAATTTGTAAAAGCGTTAAAACTGCACAATCGTCTCCTGGAGTTGATGAATTTTAATTTTGTTGAGTCAAGTCCGATTCCCGTGAAAGCTGTGCTCTCATCAATGGGATTAATAGAAGAAAATTACCGTCTGCCGCTTATGCCATTGAGCGAAAAACACAGACAGACCATGAAAAACATTTTAAAGGAATTAAATCTCAGATGATTCTACAACAAATTATAGAGAAAATGTACGATATGCCGGTTGAAAAAATAGACCGGAACGACGCACTCCAGGCGATAGACGAATTAAAGACCGCGTTGAACCGTGGAGAGGTTCGCTCAGCCGATTACTATAGCGGTTGGTGGTGCGTGAACCAGTGGGTGAAGAAAGGAATTATCCTTGCGTTTCGCATCGGTGAATTGAGTGAAATGTCTGAAGATGAAATTTTTCAATTCTTCGATAAAGATACAATGGGTGTTCGACAATTTTCTATCAATCATGGCGTTCGCATAGTTCCGGGCGGAAGTATTGTGCGCGATGGCGCTTTCGTTGGCGAAGGAGTTGTGATGATGCCTCCTTCGTATGTAAATATCGGGGCGTATGTTGATGAAGGCACGATGGTTGATTCACATGCACTTGTCGGATCGTGCGCTCAAATTGGGAAACGGGTTCACCTCAGCGCTGCCGCTCAAATTGGCGGCGTCCTCGAACCTGTTGGCGCAATGCCGGTTATTATCGAAGATGATGTTTTCATTGGCGGTAATTGCGGTGTCTATGAAGGAACGATCATTAAAAAAAATGCTGTCCTAGCCGCCGGCGTTATACTAACAAGATCAACACCCGTTTACGATATCGTGAAAAAAACAATTCACCGCAGTTCGGCAACAAACCCGCTTACAATTCCCGAAGGCGCGGTAATTGTGCCGGGAAGCAGACAAATGGACGATCAATTCGCGCGCGAGTACCAGTTGTCGATTTATACTCCTATCATCATTAAATATCGCGACGAGAAAACAAACGGATCACTCATACTCGAAGAAAGTTTACGTTGAAACGAATTCTTATTACCGGCAGTAACGGTTTACTTGGACAAAAAACCGTAGAGCTTCTTTCGCGAACAAGTTATCCGTTAATGCTTGTCTCTATCGAAAGTCATTCTGTTTTTGATAAAGAGATTTTTCCGTATAGGGAGTTGGATCTAACTAAGCGACAGAATGTTAGGAAAATCATAGACGAATTCGAGCCCGAAGTAATAGTGCACACCGCCGCCGTAACCGATGTTGATTTGTGCGAAAAAGAACGCGGACTTGCATGGCAGGTAAACGTTAGTGCAGTTGAAAATATTTCTTATGCGGCGAAACTTGTCGGCGCAAAGATCATTCATCTTTCAACAGATTACGTTTTCGACGGAAGCAACGGACCGTATTCCGAAATCGATAGACCCAATCCGATCAGTTACTACGGTCGAACTAAATTGGCAAGCGAAAATGTTTTACTCACAAGCAACGTATCATCGGCAATATTGCGCACAATGGTTCTTTATGGAACCGGTATTGCAGTAAAACCGAACTTTGCGCTTTGGTTGTACAATAATTTAAGTCAGAAGACGCCAATTAAAGTCGTTGATGATCAGTTCGGTAATCCTACGCTTGTCGATGATCTTGCTCTTGCAATTTTAAAAATAATTGAATTGAATAAGAGCGGCATATATCATGTAGCGGGAAAAGATTTAGTAAGCAGATACGAATTTGCGCTCACGCTGGCAGATGTTTTCAAATTCAACAAGAAATTAATTACGCCCGTTAAATCAACTACATTCAAACAACCGGCTCCACGACCACTGAAGTCGGGGTTCATAACTTTAAAAGCCGAAACAGATTTGAGCTTGAAAATGTCGGGCATGGAACGCGGTATCACGATTTTTAAAAATCAATTAGAACTGCTAAACAGCAAAAACGTTTAAGGAAAAAAATAAAGGCATCTCACTCATGTTAGATATTAAATTCATCAGGGAGCATACAGATTTAGTAAAAGAAGGAATTCACAAAAAAGGCGGCGATGATAAGATCGACGATGTGTTGAAGTTGGATTTACAACGGAGAGAACTTCTTCAGAAGGTTGAAGTATTAAAAAACAAACGCAACGTGGTTTCAGATGAAATCGGAAAGCTAAAGCGCGAAAAGAAAGATGCCGCAACCGCTATCTCGCAAATGGATGATGTGAAAACAGAGATCAAATCAATTGATGATGAACTTGCTGTAATCGAAAAATCGCTCAACCAATTATTACTGACGATTCCAAACATTCCGCATCCGTCCGTTCCGGTTGGAAAATTGCCAGCCGACAACAAAGAAATTTTAAAATGGGGCGAAGCACCTGTAATCGATTTCAAACCGAAACCGCACTGGGAGCTTGCAGAAAAATTAGATATTATCGATTTTGAGCGTGGTGTAAAGATTTCGGGAGCGGGTTTTCCTCTATATAAAGGACATGGCGCGCAACTTCAACGTGCATTAATCAATTTCTTTCTTGATGAAGCCGCAACACGCGGATACAAAGAAATCCAGCCACCGCTTATGGTGAATGCGAACAGCGCCACAGGCACCGGACAACTTCCCGATAAAGAAGATTTGATGTATGTTGCAACCAAAGATGAATTGTACTTAATCCCCACAGCCGAAGTTCCTGTAACCAATATTCACCGCGATGAAATTTTAAAAGAAGACCAACTTCCTGTAAAATATTGTGCTTACACACCTTGCTTCCGCCGAGAAGCCGGCTCATACGGCAAGGATGTCCGCGGATTGAATCGGCTTCATCAATTCGATAAAGTTGAGCTTGTAAAATTTGTCCACCCCGGTGTCTCGTACAACGAGCTTGAGGGCTTGCGCGAAGATGCAGAACTGCTTCTCCAAAAACTTGGATTGCATTACCACACACTTCTTATGTGCACGGGCGATATGGGATTTACACAGACGAAGAAATACGATTTGGAAGTCTGGTCTGTTGGGCAACAGCGATGGCTTGAAGTTTCCTCCATCAGTAACTTCGAGGCATTTCAGGCACGGCGGATGAATATCCGCTTTCGCCCGCGCGGAGAAGGGAAACCGGAATTTGTTCACACACTTAACGGTTCAGCGCTGGCGCTGCCAAGAGTTGTTGCGGCACTCATAGAACATTATCAAACGCCTGAAGGAAAAGTAATTGTGCCAAAAGTTTTGCATAAGTATATAGGATTTGAAATTATCGGATAAAAAGTTCCCTCTCGGGAGGGGATTTAGGGGTGGGTAGTAAGATAATTTTTTTAAAAGAAAGAATTTCCCTCATATGAAACTTGAAAAAATAATGGATGGGATAAAGTTAGAAACAGTCACGATCTTATGTTTGTTCATAATAAACCAAACAGCGTTCGCACAAAACACAGTAAATGTTCATGTACAGTCAGTACCATCAATGAAGAATGCATATTCTGGAATAACACTAACTGCAATCCCTGGGCCAATGACAGCGCATACAGAAACAGACAGTACAACAGGAAATGCAACACTAGACATACCAACAGGAACATACGAGCTTATGATAAAAACAGCAGGACATAGAAGATTTATAGATACAATAACAGTTAATTCAAACCAAGATTTAGATTTACAAGTTCCAGAATGGATACCAACAATAAGTACATATTTTACAGACGTAATGGATTTAGCAAATTGCTTGAAAGACCAATACGGGTCACAAGGTGTCCCGTTGCTAAGAAGATGGCATGATGATCTTCAACCAATAAGAATATTTCATGAAAATCCTCCAGATACTAATTTTATAGAGTATAATGCTGCAAAAAATAGTATATTAGAAAGAACAGACAGCACCTTAAAATTTAGGGAAGTAAAAGCAGATAGTGAAATAGGAGTAAGGGTGCATTACATGTCCAGTGATTCAATACCATTCCATGCGGCAGGGTATACAACAGTGGATACATGGTTCCCTGATAGAACGCCTAAGCATATGACTATGTTAATGGCAACAGACTACGGGATTTCGCGTGGAACATTTTTAAGAGAATTATGCAGAGTCGCAAGAATATTTGCTAATTCGCCAGATATAATACATGTAATGTATCTAGAAGGCAATATAAACCCCGAATTAAGTAAAGATGAAGGAAATGCATTAAATATAATATATAAACTAAATCTAAATACTGATACAAGAAAATTTAAACCAATAAGAGATAGCACCATAACAGGGGTCAAGGAATTTAAACAAAATCCTAGAGATTTTACTCTTGAACAGAACTATCCTAATCCGTTTAATCCGTCAACCAATTTTAAATTTACAAGTAGTAATTGTCAATTAACAATTCTAAAAATATATGATTTACTGGGACGTGAAATTGCAACATTGGTGAACGAGGTTATGCAGCCGGGAGAACACTCGGCGAAGTGGGATGCTTCAAATAATCCAAGCGGGGTTTATTACTATCGTCTCACAACAAAGGATTTTACTTCAGTTAGAAAAATGGTCCTCCTCCGCTAACTCTTCGGAGGATAAATTTTGGTGAGGTGAACATAGTTAACCTCCCTAAGGTTTACCTGATTAAGCGATAGTAACCTTCGGGAGGTTTTCCATGCAATTTCCACTTAGCAAAAACGAAACAAATTTCGTTCTATAAAAAGGGTTAAATTAATAAAACAAATATTATTTCACACCCTACTCAACGCTTGCTTAAAATCCTCAATCAAATCTATTATTCCTTCAACACCGACAGAAATGCGTATCATCCCTGGCGTTACTCCATTTTTTTTCAATTCTTCATTACTCATGTTAACGTGTGAAGAATAAACCGGGATGCTGACGAGCGTTTCTACGCCGCCAAGTGACATTGCGTTGATTGCAACTTTGAGTGAATCGCACACTTTCACTGCACCCCTTAAACCGCCCTTCACTTCGATAGTTACCATTCCGCCATAACCATGCATTTGTTTCTTCGCAAGTTTGTGCTGAGGATGCGATTGCAGTCCGGGATATATCACCCGCAACACTTTGTGATGTTTCTCAAGCACGCGGGCAAGAGCAAGAGCGTTTTCATTTTGTCGCTGAACGCGAAGCTCGAATGTTTTCAAACTTCTATCAAGCAAAAAAGCCGCGAACGGATCGGCACATCCGCCTAAATGTTTTGCCAATGCTTTCACGCTGTGAATCAATTTCTTCATTCCAATAACAACTCCGCCCATCAAGTCTGCGTGACCACCCAAATATTTAGTACTGCTTTCTACAATCACGTCAACTCCAAAATCGAACGGCTTCTGATTAAGTATTGTTGCGAATGTATTATCGATGATAATCGCGATCTTTGTGCGAAATTCTTTTTCCATATCGCGCGTCAATTTTACAAGCTTTTCGATATCAACAAGCCCCAATGTTGGATTGGTGGGAGTTTCGAAATAAACCACTTTGGTTTTTGGCGTGATAAGAAAAAGCAAATCTTCCAACGAGTTTGGATCGACATATTTTACGGCAACATTATAGTTCGTCAATGTGTCGCGGAAGAATCTATAAGTGCCGCCGTACAACGCAGGCGTGCTTACAATCTCATCTCCGTTTTTGCAAAGAGTCAGAATGGTTGTTGAAATTGCCGCCATACCCGATGAGAACAGCGCCGCCGCTTCGCCATCTTCCATAAGCGCGATACGCTCTTCTACTTCGTTGACAGTTGGATTGTGATAACGGGTGTAAACCAGAACATTAGGGTCTCCCTTGGCGTAACGCACAGCATCGTCTGAACTATCGAATCTGTATGTACTTGTCTGGTAAATCGGGAATGTTACCGGACCTTTAAATGCGTGAAGATGTTTGCCGTGAATCGCTTTAGTGGCGAGAGAAAGATTTTTATTGTTCTTAATTTTCATTTTCAACCTCTAAAAATATTTTTAAAATAACTTAAAAGTTATGTGTTATTAATTGAGACTACTGAAACATTCGTTGAGTGCAATTTCTAAAACTGTTAAAACAGTTTGAATCCATAAATATTATCATTAACACACGACTTAAGTCGTGTGTTACTAACAAATCTCTTTTTGGAAACCGTTTCAACGGTTTAGAAGATATTTTTTTCAGATGTTTCTAATTATGAATTATTTAAGAGTTTTTCAACATTCTTAAGGCATTTACAACGATATCGTTCACCGCAGAGGTGCGGAGATCGCTGGGATAAATTGTAAAAGATAACATTAAATTTTCGCAAATCGAATATCGAATATCTCATATCCATTGTTGGCTATCAGCGTGCGCACGTCTGCGCTCTTCCGCCGTCAATATTGAAACTTCCGCCGGTTATCCACCCTGCTCGTTCAGAAGCAAGAAACAGAATTAGTTCGGCAACATCTTCCGGTTTGCCAACCCGACCAATTGGGTGTGTTGTTTTGCTGTGCTCAAGAAATTTCTGGTACGTTTCTTCCTGCATACCGCTGTTGCGATGGAGATTGGTGAGAACAACACCTGGATCGACAGCATTTATGCGGACACCTTTCGGTCCCAATTCTAATGCAGCACAATGGGTCAACTGGTCGACTCCGGCTTTGCTCACACAATACGCAAGCACATTCGGAAACGCGCGGACACCAGTAACGCTGGATACATTCACGATGTTTCCTTTCCTCTCTATTACAGAAGGAAGCGCGAGTTGTATTAACCTGAATAATGAACGGAGATTAATGTCCATCATGTTATCCCAAAACTCGAGAGTCGTATTTTCAATTGTGCCATTGCCGATTATACCCGCGGCGTTGACAAGCACGTCTATTCCCCCGAATCGTTTAATTGTTCGACTTACAACTTGCTGTCTATCTTCTTCTTTTGTAAGATCGGCAGGTATGATTTCAAATGTTTCGGCAGGGAGTTTGGAGCAAAGAGTTTTGAGCTCGTTTTCTCTTCGAGCAACGAAAGAAACTTTTGCGCCGCGCTCAATCGCCATGAGTGCTGTTGCTTTGCCTATACCGCTTGAGGCGCCGGTAACTATGATAACTTTATTTAATAAATCATTTTCCATAAGAATTTTTACTTTTTAGTTGTTATTTGTCAATGGTCATTTGAATGGAAGAACTTCGTTTGCTTGATCGAAACATCTTAGAACATCTTTCTTTATGTGATACCGAGATGAATAGAAAGTAAAGAAAAACTTTGATAAATCAAACCTTTTTTGCATTTTACAACATTCAGACAGTATCATCTTAATTGAAAAAGGAATTATATGAACAAATCATTATTATTTTGGATGCTGGCATTTCTCATCACCGCCGGCTCAGCAGTGTATCAAAGAGTGACCGGTCCTACATACGCGCTTTCCGGCAAATGCACGCTTGACGGAAAAGATATTCCATATAAGTTCGACCGCGCTCACCCGGGAGAAACGAATCACACCGTAAAGATTGAGACTAACGACGAATCAATTTCTGGTTATGTTGAGTGGAAACGATTCAAGACTCAAGACGAATACACAAAGGTACCGATGTCGTTCGGTAACAGCATGCTTTCTGCCGAACTTCCGCATCAACCACCAGCAGGAAAATTAGAATACAAAGTTACACTTCAAAAAGAGAACAACCTTATCACCATACCGGAAAATAAACCGGTTGTAATTCGTTTCAGGGGCGATGTACCATTATTAATACTTATTGTTCATGTATTGGCGATGTTCATAGGAATGTTGTTGGCAACACGCGCCGGACTGGAATCATTATCGAAGCAACCGCAACTGAAAAACCTAATCTACTGGACAATCGGTTCGCTTACTGTGGGCGGATTGATATTGGGACCCGTTGTACAATGGTATTCGTTCGGGGCATTCTGGACCGGCTGGCCCATCGGCAAAGATTTAACAGATAATAAAACTGCTTTGATAGTTTTGATGTGGGTGATCGCCGCCGTGATGTTAAAGCGCTCAAAAAATTCCAAACGATGGGCGTTGGCTGCGGCTATTATTACGCTCATTGTTTATCTTATACCGCATAGCGTGTTAGGATCGGAAATAGATTATTCAAAGACAGAAAAACAAAATGTTTCTTTCTTAATGAATCGGTAAAATAGATCACTCCGATTTTTTATTATTTCTCAGCAATGGTAAAAAAATCCTTATTCATATTATTCTCAGGATTGATATTTGTTTGCAGCATTACTTTTGCCGCGCAAACACAATCTTATTCCGATATAAAGTTTAAGCTCGGACAAAGTTATGAACGCTCCGGCGATATTGAAGCGGCGGTAAAATTATACAAAGAAGCATTCTCAAAAGATTCATCAAATATTGTTATTTATGATGCTCTTAAGCGACTGCTGCTTCAACTCAAACAAAACCCCGAAGCAATTTCACTGATGGAATATCGCTTGAAGATATATGGCAAAGATATTGGAACAACCGCACAGCTTGGTTCGGCGTACATTCTTGCTTCGGAAGAAAAAAGGGGAATCGATATTTGGGATAAAGCGATTGAGTCCGCCCCAAATAACGAAAATACTTACCGTATTATATCAAGCGCGGCTACACAAAACCGGATGTTCGATTACGCAATCTCAGTTTTAAAGCGGGGTAGAAGCGTATTAAACAATCCAAATCTTTTTACCGCAGATATTGCCCGGCTTTATTCTGCTGTTCTGAATTATGGCGCGGCAACTCGCGAGTATCTTAGTATGTTGCACTCGGATCCGGCACAGATGGGATTCGTGCAAATGAACATCGGAACATTCACCGAGCGCTCAGACGGGTTACACGCCACAACAGAAGCCGTAGAAGACGCGCTTCGTTCTAAACCCGACTATATTCAATATCATCAGCTTCTCGCGTGGCTTTACATGGAAGCGAATCAATATGAACGCGCCTATGATGTGTACAAATTTCTCGACTCTAAAAAAAGTGCGAGGGGTGCTGAGTTGTTTTCGTTTTCGGAACGTGCCGCACGGGATAAATCTTTTTCTGTGGCTAAACAATCTCTTGAAGATATAATAAAATTGTATCCGAATTCGGGTATCATACCGCAAGTTAAATTCCGACTTGCAGCTATTCTTGAAGAATCCGCTGAACCGGTCGATACACTTCATCTTTTCGGCGCAGCAAATCCTTTTTCCGACAGTTCAAATTTACAAGAAAAATACCGCCCGGCGTTAGATATATACAATCAAATCGTTGCGAACTATACGGGTAATGAAATTACCGCACGCTCTCATCTTCGTATCGCTCATATCAAGAAAAATAAATTGCTTTCTCTGCAAGATGCGCTCGCATCACTCAAAATTATACTAAAAGATTACAATAACTTTGTGCCGATAACCATCGAAGCCAGAATGGCAATGGGCGATCTTTTCCTTATTCAAAACGAACCCGATAAAGCGGCAGAACAATTTACGATGGTAACTAACATAAAAGGCGTAACACCCTCCGTTAAAGATGCGGCTTTGCTGCAATTAGCAAAGATTGATTATTATAATTTAAAATTTCAATCGGCTATAGAAAAACTATCGACTCTTTCATCAAATTCTTTCTCCGACGAGGCGAACGATGCGTTGTTACTGAAATTATTTATTTCCGAAAATCAAACTCAATCAGAGGACGGATTGAAAGAATATGCCCGCGCCGATTTCCTTCGTGCTCAAAATAAAATTTCTGAATCGCTTACGCTTTTCAAAGTTGTTGCAGATAAATTTCCATTGTCGGGTATTCAAGAACAATCATTGATGAGCATCGGCGATCTTCAGGTCAGACAGCATAATTTTTCAGAAGCTCTCACAACTTACGATACTCTTACAGCCCGCTTCCCCGAAAGCGTGCTTCTTGACCGTGTAATTATGAAAACCGGAATGGTCGGAGAGTACGGCGTTAAAAATAAAACAATCGCAATAGATGCATACCAGAAATTATTGTCGAAGCTGCCGAATTCAATCTACGCTAACGAAGCAAGACGCAGAATCAGAGCGCTTCGCGGAGATGGAATATGAATTTGAATATTAAATTTCGGATTTCGGATTTCGGATTTCGGATCTCGAATTATATTTTTAGTAAATTCTATCTCATATTCGTTCAAGTCTTTTTGACTATTTTGTTTTTTGCAACACCTCTCATTTCTCAAAAAATTCTTGTACCGATGGATTTGAAACAAACCGATCATTTAAAAGCATATGGCGTGGCATATTGGGCTCTCACAAAAAACATAGAGGTTGATTGGCTGCTGAATTACAGATCCGGTTCTTTTATGATAGACGGATTGGATTTAGCAAAGCAAGAATGCCGCGTGCGGGGTGTTTATTTTGAAGAATTGAGCGGTGTTGCGGCTTCTCAAATCTACACAGAAATTCAAGACGAAAATAATAACATGGATGTGATCCGTTTGGAGAAAGCGCCGAAGATCGCCGTTTACGTTCCGCCGAATTTTCTTCCATGGGATGATGCCGTAACATTGGCAATGCAATATGCGGAAATTCCATACGATAAAGTATGGGATAACGACGTGCTAAGAGATTCCTTAGTGAAATACGATTGGATTCATCTGCATCATGAAGACTTCAGTGGACAGTATGGAAAATTTTATGCTCAGTTTGCTTCCGCACCTTGGTACATAGAACAACAAGCGATGTACGAGAAAGAAGCCAAAGAGCTGGGTTATAAAAAAGTGTCCGATATGAAAAAAGCCGTCGTGCGGAAAATAAAAGATTATATAGCATCGGGCGGTTTCATGTTTGCAATGTGTTCGGCAACCGACGCGTTTGATATCGCGCTCGCCTCGGAAAAAACAGATATATGCGATGTTATGTATGATGGAGACCCGCCCGATATAAATTGTCAGAAAAAACTTGATTTCTCGAAATGTCTCGCCTTTGAAAATTTCACGCTCGAAAAAAATCCATTGGTATACGAATATTCCGATATCGATATACCGCCCAGCCCGATTGCTCCAACTTTAGTTAATCAGGAAACTGATTATTTCACATTGTTCGAATTTTCGGCAAAGTACGATCCCGTTCCAACAATGCTCACTCAAGACCATGCGAATATAATCAAAGGGTTCATGGGACAAACAACGAATTTTAAAAAGAACTTGATTAAAAAAACGGTTACTATACTTGCGGAAAAAGAGGGAACGGAAGAAGTGCGTTACATCCACGGAAATTTTGGCAGGGGAACGTTTACTTTTTACGGCGGGCACGATCCCGAAGATTACCAGCACGCAGTCGGCGATCCGCCAACCGATTTATCACTGCACAAGAATTCTCCGGGCTATCGGCTTATCTTAAACAATATTTTGTTCCCGGCGGCAAAAAAGAAACAACAAAAAACTTGATTGATTATGCGTATCGCAATTATTTCGGATATTCACTCGAATCTTGAAGCTTTAACAAAAGCATTTGAGATTATTGAACAAAAGAATGTTGATGAGATTATCTGTCTTGGTGATATCATCGGGTACGGTGCGAATCCAAACGAGTGCTTAAGTTTGATCAAACAGAACAGCACGCAAATCCTCTTGGGCAATCATGAAAGCGTAATCGTAAATCCCGCGCAAATCGAGGAGTTCACACCCAATGCGAGAATTGCCGCAATGTGGACATACGAGCAGTTAGATGATGATAACATATCATTTATAAAGAATCTCCCGCTCACGATCAAATTAAGCGATCTGTTATTCGTCCATTCATCACCTTTCGAACCTGAAGAATGGCATTACATTATTTATCATGAAGAAAGAGATCGCAACTTCAAATATTTTTCAGAAAATATTTGCTTCTTCGGGCACACACACTTCCCGGGTATTTATACTGATGGTGGTGAAGAAAAAAATATTAATCGTAATGAAAAGTTTTTGATAAATGTTGGAAGCGTTGGTCAGCCGCGCGATCACGATCCAAACCTAAGTTTTGGCATATTTGATACGCAACTTTGGAATTACGAAAATATCCGCGCTGAGTACGACATTAAAACAGCATCAGAAAAAATATTATCGGCTGGATTACCTCGGCACCTCGCAGAGAGATTATTTGTCGGCAGATGAACATCAGCGTATGAGGATCATCCTTTTGACGTCGGTGAAATTCCCAGCCATTATTTTATAAACATAGACACCGGTTGGCATATTATCAGCATTCCATTCAATTTCATAATAACCTGGCGCCTTCTCACCCTCGATAAGAGTAGCCACCTCCTGCCCAAGAACATTGTAAATTTTTAAGCTGATAAATGACAACTGACTGATAACAAATGACAAAGTTGTTGAAGGATTAAACGGATTGGGATAATTCTGAAACAATTCATATTTCTCCGGCGCGGTTATAGTTATCCTGATCTGCTTCGTTCAATTCTCACCCGATTGTGTTGAGATTTTAAAAGATATTATATGTTCTTCATTCACAGTCATAGATTTATCTATTGAGAAATTAAACTCAGCTTGACTTTCATCGTTGGGATTTATGTTTGATATATTTTGAATTGACGGCGATATGTTTAACCATTCGGGTTTATTAATTGCTTCCACTTTCACTTTTTCTAATAATCTTTCAGATGCGTTCGCAACCGACAAATAAATTCGATTCCCCGATGATGCAAAAGGAACTTGATATAATTGACTGCCTTCTTCAATATGAGAGTTAATCGATGACGATACTGCCGGTTGTATTTCAGGAAGTTTTGTTTGAGGTGCTCGTTGTTGACTATCCTTCACTTTGGGTGAAGTTGCTACATGTCTGTTCTTCCTAATTTCTCTCATTTGATTTACGATTGCTTTTCGTTCTTCTTTATCCCGGACTGAATACATCTTGTTCATCAATTCGTGCATTTACATGCGCTTAGATTGTTTGGAATCAATTCCGGGCTTGATTGCTCTAATAGGAATTGCGTTCTTCGTTGGCTGTGCTTGTGCATTCAAAATAAGAATCATTCCAATTATTACAATCATTACAATCATTACAATCTTTCCAATTATTCCAATTATTCCAATTTTTACAATATTTCCAATCATAACTTCTCTCTTTCAATTCAAAATTAAAAAGTCAAAAGTAAAAATCAAGAGATTCTCATAACTCATATTTCATTACAGACATATCTCTTAGCTCTTAGCTCTTAGCTCTTAGCTCTTAGCTCTTAGCTCTTGGCTATTAGCAATTAAAAATTAACAATTGGCAATTAGCAATTGACCATTCACAGTTAATTTTTTATCCTTTTCTTAGTATACCGGCACAAAGACCGCCTTCACTGTTTTATTCCCGTTCATGATTATATTCTTTGGATTTTGCGTTCCGGTTAAATCTATTTCCCAGTGATCGAATTTCCACGATATTGGCTCGGGTGTATTGGGAACAATCTTTAACGCTTCAATTAGTGTCGGCTTTGCTGTTAGTGTTACTGTTGCTCCGGGTGTATAACTTAAATAATTCGGATTCTTCAAAACTGTTCCGCTTCCGACTATCTGGATTGTTAGTATGTAACCGACCTTGAATGTTGTTGAACTTGTTCCCGTCCCGGCAGTGTTGGTCACGGTGATTGATCCTGTGGTTGCACCTGTTGGCACTGTTGCCGTTATTTGTGTTGATGAATTTACAGTGTACGTTGCAATTGTTCCGTTGAATTTTACAGATGTTACGCTGATAAAGTTTGTTCCTGTAATAGTAACGCTTGTGCCTATTGGTCCGTTTGCGGGTGTAAAGTTTGTTATTGTTGGTGGATTAAGTGCAAAATTAGCAGTGATATTCTTATTAGCATCCATTGTAATTGTCACAGGATTAACAGAGCCGGTTAAATCTCCGCTCCAGCTTACAAAACTATAACCGGTATTTGGAGTGGCTGTTAGTTGGACTGATGTGCCATGATTGTATGTCGGCTGATCGGGAGATTTTGACACTGTACCGTTGATTGCATTAACTGTTAATATGTATGTGTTGATAGCAAATGTTGAAGAAATTGTATGCGGTGCGATTACGTTTGTGAATGTATAGATTGCAACCGCACCCACTGAAGTTTGATCTACAATTACATCTGCAATGTGATAACCGGAATTGGGTGTAATGGTAAATGATTGATTTGCTCCGTATGTAACCGACACATCTCCCGATGGAGTGATTGTGCCGTTTGTTCCTGATGTTGCTGTTATTATAAATGTGTTTTGTAAAAATGTTGCAGTTATATTTTTATTACCATCCATCACAACAGATATTGGATTTACTGTCCCTATAGCATCTCCACTCCATTGACTAAAGCGGTAACCGGTTGATGGGTTGGCTGTTAGCAAAACTGTTGTAGAGCTATCGTAGAGTGCAAGCTCAGGTGTTTTTGTTACCGTGCCATTACCGACTGTGTCTATGTTGAGGTTGTATTGAGGTGGGGGAATTGGTAATTGATTTAATAAATACTCCGTATTAAAATATATAAGCGCATACGCCTCGCTTGATAGAGTGCTGCTGCTATCCCGGTTTGCATTTACCATAACTGTATCTAATGTTGTACGCGTTGCTCTGATTGCATCACGTTGGAGTTGCACCTTTGCGCTATCAAATAATGTTGTGTACTTATCTACGGTTGATTGCTCCGTTATCCAGCCGAGTGTGCGGGATTGGGTAGTGTAGGAGTTGAGCGTGTCAAGAAAAATAAAACTATCAAATGGTGACGGTGGATCTTTGGGTGCAATTGTGTAGCTGAAAATAGAATTGTTGAAGAAATCATTTTTAAAACCATTCCTACCTTCTTCAGTACTAAAATCAACATCAGTTTTAGGTCGATTTCCTTGTATATAATATTTCACTATAGATGGTAATGACAAGCTTTTTAAAATTATTCCTTCCTTTATGTAACCTGGAAGCACCCCATACTTAAGCAGAGCAAACAGTGGCTCCCATTCTGTTATAGGTTTATCTCTCCATAAACCAAGAAATTCCCATCCCCCAGGCTCATACGAAGTGAAGTTATGTTCTATCCCAGACAATGCAAATCGTGATATACCCTGTTTGCTTGTTTGAAGATTACGCCACGTATAATTGTAGTTCAAACTATCCGCTATTCTTCTTACAGTACATCCTACTACTACTGAAAGACGATTAGCCGGGAAATACGTATCTGCTGGTATTTGATTTGTGTTAGGCCATAATCCATACTCTGTTCCATTCCAATCATATGTGACGTATGGGTATGTAGATACCCGTTCAACAGGGAAGTATCCACTAAATTCTTCATTATCCCACAATGTGCGGAGTTTAACCGGAGCTAATGTATCTTGATCAATTAGATCAAACATTTCATTACAACCAATAATAGTAGAATTATTTGATGAAGAGTCTATTTGATTTATAATCTGCCCTTGTTGCCCATCCCAACTAATAATCCACATATACTGAACCTCAGTGATAGATCCACGGAAAAAAGCCGACAATATCTCGACCCTGCCGTCATTATTCAGATCTCTCGATGCAAATACACCCGTCCAACTTCCTCCGACAATAGGATCACTATACCAAACTATTTGCCCATTACGTACGATTCCAATAAAACCGGAGTCATCTTCAATGGCTTTCCCTGCATTAAAAATGATGCATCCATTTAGGGTGCCATATGGATCCTGAACTAATTCTTTGTCACCATCACCTGCTTTGCCGATTATCGAATCCAAAACATCAAAGCCAAAATCATATCCACTTCCAAACTGTGACTGTATAAGGTTTTCGATTTGAATTTGAATCTGTCCGGTGGGATCCTGAGGATTAGTCTGTGAGAATAAATATGAACTAGTTAATAATAGTAATACAATTTCAAATATAGTTTTCAATTTCATATAGCACCTCATTGTGTACATTGTGGATAGAATTTTCGTGCATGCATAAATACACTTGTTCCATAATTTTTGTCGGCATTATAGGGTTTAAATGATTTTATCCAAGTTTGTTCCCATCCATCTGTCCATTCACCATCTGGGATAGTACCATTATTTTCACTGAATTGTTTTTGCAAATTCATAATTGTAAAATCATGATAGAATGGCATTTCGATGACCTGATCATTCAGAATTTCTGGTGGGTCACTTGACCCGATAGATTTCCCAGCATTAAATCCAAGTTGAAGAGCGGTCGTATACAAAATCTGTACGTAACCATACGATGCTGCTTTGCGCGTTTGTGCTTGATATGTATACCTGTCAGCTGCAACAGCTTTTACTTTGCTTGTAGCTATATCAAATCCAGTTACTCCGCCATACCATGGAGTATAGAAGTATTTATTTTTGGTATAACTTTCACGCCATAGTTTTGTCAGATATTCATTACCCGGAATTTTCGAACTATCAAGAGGTGATCCAGTGGTAAAATATTTTCCCCAATTCTCGATAGCAAACTGATAAATCTTTTTCTTTGTTAAGGGATAATATATTGGTTTAACATTTTCGTGGGGAATCGGATTATCAAATGTTCCCGGAATTGCTATCCCCTCACCCATTTCAATACCCTCTTCCAAAATGAAAAATGGTTGCTCCATATAGTACTGCCTGTATTTATATCTTGGCTCTTGGAATTCAAAATCTTTCCATGGTTCATATCGATATGAGGGATAAAATTGATTATTGTCTTTATAGGATTCTTGAAATATTTGTGATTTAACAACTTGAGGTGAGATGCCTATTTTTCCACCCCACCAAATTGCAAGCGAATCGATATTTAAGGTGTTATTTCTAATATCAAGCGCTGTTTGATAGTTATTTTCTCCTACCTCCGGATCATAAACATTGGCATCAAACAATTGATCAGGTTTCTTCACCTCAATCAATGCTGTTCTCTTCACTGCTCCACCGAGAAGCGCACTCAACTTAACAACATATGTCGATTCCTCATGCCAATATCTACCGATTAATCGGATTTGGCTTTCAATCGGTGTTCCCGTTGAATTCCTGTACTCATAATACACTCCCATCTTTTCACCATCCGGCTTTTCGCCGGGTCTGGCTGCATAAACAGGTAATCGCATGACCGAAAATTGAACACCCGACACCCCTGTGGTATTCGGGATTGAATCTTCTCCTATTGCGTACTGCCCGCTGTTCTCATAAAACTTTAAATAGTAATACTTTGTCTCACCAAGTAATATTTCTCTTTTCTTCTCGGGGATGATATTTCCATTCTGTATTGTATCGGGTTGATTAATTGTTTGTATTGTTCTGTATCCGGGTAAATTACCGGCGTGTTGTTTATTAACTTTATATTTCTCCGATTTTACATTATTATAATTGTTATCAATGTTTTCTTCCCCAACATTTTGTCTGCCCGCCTTAGTCTCACCGATAACAGGTTGGTTAATCGTAATTAAATTAAATGGAATTTCTACCACCGTGTCTTCCGGTATCTTCCCCGTTGCCGCATACTGGAACCACTTCCCAACTCCTGAGTCTCCCTGAACAGTAAATGTATTATCTGTCCAACCATCGCACATTAGATAACCATATCCAACAGTATCAAGAAGGGTGATAGTAAATTGATATGTGCTGTCAAGAGGTACAAAATTCCCATCAATATCAACTGCACGGATCATTAATGAGGCTGTATCGCCATATTCTACTTCAGTGGGAATAGTGAAAAGTTCTAAATGGTCGGCAACGCCGGCGTTGTACTCAAGATCAATTGTTAAATCATTCCAATTCAAATCAGTCCAGTTCTCAAATGAAAATTCCCACGTTGCAACACCAAGCTTTTTTGCCTGTGGGTAGAGCTGCGCCCCTTCAACAATCGGCGCTGCATGTGATGTGAGCGCAAGTTGTATTTGTGTCCCCGCTGTGTATGGACCTAGCACAATAGTATCACCGAAATGTGCCTGTGCGTTAGTCAAAATTGTAGTATCGTTCGGTAATATGAGTCTTATGTCATCATGCTCATTAGCGGCACCATCGGCGATAATCAATCGGTAGGTCCCTTCGAACGACAATGTAATTATTCCTTCGGGATTAACATCGTAGGGATTACCACCACTATGGATTGTATCTTCTAAGAACGATTGTGGTGGGATTTGAGCTAAAGAGCTATCTGGAATAATCTCCAGATCGAATGTGAACTGCCTAAGTGTGGTTTGTTCGTCGTTAAAGTAAAGTGGTCCACCTTGTAAACCGAGAATTCCAACCGATGGTACTACCGGGTAAAATAATTGTCCGTAATATGGAGTGTCGTTGGGAGTTTTTATACAAAAAAATATTTCAGACCATTGAGAACAAGGTCCTAAATAAGCAATTTTGCCGTATGCTGGATTAATCATTACTTCATTCGGATTTAATACCCACCCAGGGACTTCGGACTCAAGTGATGGTTCTATGCAAGTAATTTTTATCACTCCGCCCTGTCGAAGAAGTACCGAGCTACCCATTGGGTCCCAGCTAAGTTTTCTTGGGGTTGTAAGAATTACCTTCTCCCTTATCGTAACCTGCGGATAAGTTGTATGCAAAACCAGTAATGTCAAAACAAAAAGCAGTAACCTGCTATTTGGCAGAGAGAGAGAGAGATTTGTTTAAAGTAATTCATGCTGCCCCTAATGATTATTTACTCGAACTCCAAATTAACAACAAACCAAACTTACGAAAAGAATTTTTATATGTCAATAGCAAAGTTGCAAAAAACGGCGTTTTGTGAAAATTGTTTTCTATTTATACTAAGATATATTATTTACAGATTGAGTTTAATATTGTTGGAGGGTAATAAGGTAAAAAATGAAAAATAATATAAATGGAAAAATAGCTCAAATATATGCCTATTACATCATAACAATCAAAGCTTTCTTTAAAAGCTGAGTTCGCTTGTAAAAAATAATAATGGGGTAAGTTACAAATCTAGTTTTTTTATCTGGTCGCGGAGTTGGGCGGCACGTTCGTAATCTTCGCGCTCAACCGCTTCATTAAGCTGTGCTTTCAGAGCTTCAAGTCGTGTTAAACGGCTTTCGGGAGGGGTTTTTTCGGGTTCGTGCTCTTCGCTTTCAGGCAGGAACGAAGCTTCTTCCATCACTTTATCGGAAACAAAAATGGGAACACCGAAACGAACAGCAAGAGCTATTGCATCGCTTGGACGCGCATCTATATCTTGTCCGTCGAAGCTGAGCGTTGCGAAAAATGTTCCTTCGCGCAATTCACCGATTGTAATTTCTATCAACTCGGAGCCGAGTGCTTCAATAATATTTTTCATCAAGTCGTGTGTGAGAGGACGCGGCGGTTTTATTCCTTCGATTTCAAGAGCGATTGATTGCGCCTCAAACGCGCCTATGATAATCGGAAGGCGGCGATTACCGCTGACTTCTTTTAGTATAAGCGCATAAGCCCCGCCGCTTGCCGGACTTGTTGATAATCCCATTATATCGACTTGAATTCTTTCCACGATTAATTACCCTTTTATTTTCCGAGAAGTTTTTTAAATTCTTCCGTCAGTGGGGGAAGAATCTCGAATAAATCTCCGGCTATTCCGTAATCTGCTATTTGAAAAATTGGCGCGTCTTTATCTTTATTAATTGCGACAATAAATTTCGAAGACGACATCCCGGCAATGTGCTGAATTGCACCGGATATTCCACACGCAATATATAATGTGGGCGAAACGGTTTTACCGGTTTGTCCTACCTGCTCATCGTGGGGGCGCCAGCCGGCATCTACAACGGCTCGCGATGCACCGACTGCTCCGCCAAGAATGTCGGCGAGTTTTTCAATTTGTTGAAAATGTTCCGGACCTTTCATGCCGCGCCCGCCCGATACGATAATATTCGCCTCGGTAACATCGGGCCTGCCCTCTGCAACTTTTACATCGATAACTTTGGATGTAAAATCACCATCGGTCAATTCCGGTTTTACATTATCGATTGAAACTTGCGCACCATCTCTGGGTGTTGCGGTGAAAACGTTTGAACGAAGCGCAAAAATCTTAACCGGCGAATTTATTTTGATTTCGATAAGCGCCTTGCCTGCATATACAGGTCTGGTGGCTATCACTTCGGATCCTTCAATTCTGATCGCGGTACAATCCGAAGCGAGACCGGCATTTAACTTCGCCGCAATGCGCGGGGCAAGGTCTTTCCCCATTTGACTTGCAGAGAAAAATAGAATTGTAGCGCCCTCCTTTTGTGCAGTCTCAGCAATAACTTTAGCGTATGCAGTTGTTGAATAACGCTCAAGGTGTGGATCCTGAATTGCAATAATTTTATTGGCGCCATATTTTCCAAGATCGGATAATATTCCATCGAGAGAATTTCCAACAACAACAGTGATTAGCTCGGCATTCAGTTTTGCTGCTACGCCGGCTGCCGCCTGTGTTGCTTCGAATGCAGATTTTTTAAATTTTCCGTCGCGCTGTTCCGCAAATGCTAGTATTTTCATAATCAATTCAAAAGTAAAAATTCAAAATTAAAAAAAATATTTTTATACATCTCATATCCCATATCGCATATCTATTAGATGACTTTCGCTTCTTCATGAAGCAGTCTTACAAGCTCTGGCACCGCTGCTGCATCTGTTCCTACAATCTTGCCTGCCTGTTTCGATTGAGCTTTGAACATTGTAATAGTTTCTACAACGGGTGCTACGGCAATTGGCTGAATTTCAGTAATCGGTTTTGTTTTTGATGCCATGATGCCCTTTAAAGATGGGTAACGCGGTTCGTTCAAACCTTTATGCGCAGATATAACAACAGGATAAGTTGTTTCAACAATTTCCTGTCCTCCTTCAATTTCGCGATGGCAGATAACTTTTTTATCTTCAACCGTCAACTTCACAACGGCGGTTACAGATGGAAGTCCAAGTATCTCTGCTACCATTCCGGGAATTTGTTCGTTGTAATAATCGATCGATTGTTTTCCAAAGAGAATAAAATCGGGTGTGTGTTTTTTTAATTCTTCCGCAAGAGCTTTTGCCACAGAGAGAGAATCTCGGACAGAATCGTCCTTTAAAAGTATTGCCTTATCAACACCCATTGCAAGAGCTTTGCGAAGCGTTTCTTTGTGTGAATCTCCACCAAGGGTGATTGCGAGTGTTTCTCCGCCATTTTTCTCCTTGAGTTGAAGGATTGCCTCAGTTGCAAATTCATCGTACGGATTAAGAATATGGTTTATGCCTGCTTTATCGATATATTTTCCGTCGGCGCCAACTTTTATCTTGGCTTCGGTGTCGGGGACATGATTTACGCAAACTATACACTTCATAAATTATTTATGTTATTGATATTAAGATTACAAGAAGAAAATTTTCTTTGCTTGGATTCAATATAAATAGTATCCGAGAAAAAGGCAAAAATGCGAATTGCAAGTAAGATTGCTTTTTGGTAAATTTATGATACTACATAATCTACAATACCACATCATAGGGAATAAACATGAGTAGCACAAAAAAATTAATGACATTAGAACGCTTCATTCATGAGCAGGAACACCTGTACCCGTCGGCAACGGGTGAATTTTCAGAACTTCTTCATGATCTTTCCGTTGCCGCTAAGCTTGTCTGGCGCGAAGTAAGCAAGGCAGGACTTGTTAATATTCTTGGATCAACCGGTCGTATAAATGCAAGCGGCGACACTGTAAAAAAACTTGACGAGTTTGCCGATGAAACAATTTACCGGGCAATGGATTTCAGCGGCCACCTTTGCGTTATGGCATCTGAAGAAAACGAAGATATACTTCAAATTCCTGAGGAATATAAGTCGGGTGGTTATGTTTTACTGTACGACCCGCTTGATGGTTCATCGAATATCGATGCCAATATTACAATCGGTTCGATCTTCAGTATTTATAAAAGAGTATCATCGGGCGGTAAAGGAAAGTTGGAAGACTGCCTGCAACAAGGATTAAAGCAGGTAGCCGCCGGTTACATCATCTACGGATCGAGCACTGTTTTTGTTTACTCTACCGGACGCGGAGTTCATGGTTTCACGCTCGATCCCAGCGTTGGCGAGTTTGTTCTTTCGAATGAAAAAATTGTCATTCCACAAAGAGGAAAAATCTACAGCATGAACGAAGGCAACTACCGCAACTGGGATGAAGGATTGCAGAAATATATCCAATACATCACCGAAGATGATAAAGCTACCGGCAGACCGTACTCATTGCGCTATATCGGTACAATGGTTGGCGATGCTCACCGAACGTTAATGTACGGTGGTATTTTCGCTTATCCGGGCGACAAAAAAAATCCGGAAGGTAAATTACGTTTATGCTACGAATGCAATCCCATGGCATACATCATCGAGCAGGCAGGCGGCAGAGCTACCGACGGTAAAAAGCGCATACTCGAAGTTCAACCGACAGCACTCCACCAGCACACACCTGTTTTCTTGGGAAGCGTTGAGGATGTAAATTTGTGCGAGGAGTTTTTACAAGGGAAAAAGTGAATTGGATATTCGATTTCCGATGTCAGATATCCGTACGTTATTCAAACGAACATCCGACATCGGAAAAACGATATCAAGATATCATTACCACGAATACCGAATCGTGTAGGTAACAACTTTCTCTTCGTCTTTTCCAATCTTCACCGGAAATTTTATAGTGGATTGGTCAACCTTCTCAAAGTTTGTTGAGAATTTAGTAATCTCCCACTCGCTCCATCGCCATGGATGCTCGTAAATCTGAATTTCAACAGCTTCTTTCTTGTGGTTGCGGACTTTTATCTCAATCGTTTCTTCTACAACTCTTTTACTGATTGATTTAAAATCTTTCTGCGCACGCTCGCCAACTATATCGAATGCATTTCCAAGATAAAGTCGAAGCTCTTCATCCTTTGGAGTATGGTCAATCAAATCCTCGCCGATGAATTGTTCTTTACCGTCATCATCGCGCTTGTAAACACGGATTTTTCCTTTCGGCAAAGGAATGCCAAGACCCGCTTTCGATTCGTTCTTGAACGTAACGAACACTCCAACCTTTGTATTCGACTGCTGACCGAAACTTCCCTGATCTCTGTATGAATAATTGTTATACCAATACCGCCACTGGTCTGAAAGTCCGTCGTAAATAAAAACTTTCTTTGCTGGAACGTTTTTACCTGAAATTAATTCGATCTGCTTCGTTTCATTATTGTTCAGGTCGGTTCGCCGCTGAAGCGAGTAAAGTTTGAATTCAAACAGGTCGGTTTGTTTAAATTGCGGCTCGGCAGATTTCGCCGCCATTTCCATCATCCTCGGTCTCATACCGTCAAAATCTTGCCGCACAATATTCACATCACCCGCTACAAGTTTCAATCCCGCATCGTGGAATGATGTTCCGCAGTTGTTAGTCAGCGTTACCCAACCAGTCATATCTAACTTAGTGTCATCTTTATTCAATAATGCAACGTAGTTTGCATTCCACGAAAGCTGTCCGGCGAGATAACTTATTTCTGTTTTGTGCTCGCCAGCTTTTTCATTCTCAACAAGCCACTCAAGCTGTGGTTTTAAAATTAATCCTTCTGGAAGCGAAGGCAAAATGAGATGACCAGCCGGATTGATTTCAATCTTACCATTTATCTCCGCAACGAGTCCACCGCTGAAGCTGGAGGAAATCAATTTCCCCTTGACCGTGTATTCTTTTTTTGTTTCCTCATTCAAGCGAAGGAACTCGACTTCCTTCCCGATATATTTTTCCATCAGCTTCGCCTGACTTACAAGATCGTACTGATAGTTTTGCTCAAGCACTCGAACCGCCGTAGGGTCTGTTAAGCTTGAGAAGTGAAGCGACGTTCCGTCTATTGTTGAAGGAATATCAGGAATAATCACACGACTCATGTCTGCGGGAATATTTATCTTTCTTTCCTCGCGAATGAGCGAGAGATTCTGATTATAAATCGTCATATCGACGGATGTGCGCTCTCCCGCGGATGTCTGCTTCAATTGGGAGAAAATGCTTTGATTGCTACAGATTATCAAAACAAACAGGATGATAAATAATGTTTTTTTCATGGTAATCTCCTTTCTTATAATAAGACGTTTTGATTTGCTGTTTCGTTTAGTTGCAAGGTAAGAATGTTCCGTATCATTTCCCACTGTTACCAACAATGATCTTCTCCTGTTCCTTGTACTGCAATCTATACAATTTGTAGTAAATTCCCTCAAGAGCAAGCAGTTCCTGATGTGTGCCCATCTCGCGGATTTCGCCTTTGTGCATTACAATAATCTTATTTGCGCGCTGAATCGTAGATAATCTGTGCGCGATCACTATGGATGTTCTGCCCTGAAGAAGTTTTTTAATTGCCTGCTGAATTAGAATTTCGGTCTCAGTATCGACACTGGATGTCGCTTCATCGAGTACGAGTATTTTCGGATGAACCGCAAGCGCGCGTGCGAATGATATCAATTGCTTTTGTCCAACAGAGAGTGTAGCGCCACGCTCTTTTACCTCTTCATCGTATTGTTTTGGAAGTTTTTCTATGAAGCGATTCACCCACACAACGCGAGCAGATGCTTTGATGCGATCGATAGATATACCATCGTTACCGAGGTTGATGTTCGATTTAATATCACCGGAGAAAAGGAAAATATCCTGCAGAACAATTGCCATATGCTTCCGCAAATCTTTTTTGTTGATTGAACGGATATCAATGCCATCTATGAAGATTTGACCTTTTTGGAATTCATAGAAGCGGCAGATAAGATTGATAATGGTTGTTTTCCCAGCGCCTGTGTGCCCAACGAATGCGGCAGTCTCGCCACGATTAATTTTAAAAGATACATTTTTTAACACCCATTCTTCGTCGTTGTATGCGAACCACACATCGCGAAACTCAATATCTCCGTTTATTTTTTCAAGTAAAACCGGAGTTTGTGGATTCGGTATGAGCGTTTGGTCATCTAAAAGTTTGAACAGACGCTCTGAAGACGCCATCGCAGTCTGCATGATGTTGTATTTTTCCGAGAGATCGCGTATGGGTCTCCAGAACATTTCATTGAACTGGAAGAATGCAATTACTGTCCCGATAGTAAGTGAGCCTTTCAGCGCGTCGATACCTGAATACCAGATAATAAGTCCGATTGCGATAGCTCCAATGAGATCGACACCCGGATAGAACAAGGCATAATAAAAAATCGATTTGATGTTCGCGTCGCGGTGTGCGGCGTTTATCTCGGAAAATTGATTATAAGATTTTTTCTCCCTGTTAAATATCTGATCGACCATCATGCCGGTGATATGTTCTTGCATAAATGTGTTTATGCGCGCAACCTGTAAACGTACTTCGCGGTATGCTTCGCGGGCTTTCCTTCGAAATAGGAATGTTCCGTAAAACAACAACGGCAAAACGCTGAGTGATAACAGCGCCAGCTCCCAGCTCATCGTGAACATAAAATAGAGAATTCCGATAATGGTAAATACATCGCTAAACACCATCACGATACCCGATGAAAACATTTCGTTCAACACCTCAACATCATTTGTAACGCGTGTAATCAATCGGCCAATCGGATTTTTATCATAAAACTTGATGCTGAGATTCTGCAAGTGTGTAAATACCTGCATCCTCAGATCGAAGATTGTTTTTTGACCTATCCACTGAGTTAGATATGCGCTTGCATATTGCACAAGTCCGCGGATAACGAGCAATCCTAAAAATGCAATAGCAGTGATGAGCAAACCATGTTGATCGTTGTTGGCAATATTTGTATCAACGGCGTACTTCGTGAACCACGGTCGCACCGCTTCCATTCCTGAAACGATCACGCTCAGAAAAATTCCAAGGACAACATGCCATCGGTACGGCTTCAAATACTTAATGAGCCGCTTCATCAGGCGGGTGTCGTATGCCTTACCCAGGATTTCGTCGTCGTTCATATGCAGCCAAGCAAGAAATAAAAAGTAAAAGGTAAAAAGTAAAAAATGAATATTGCCAAATTTATGATTTTACCTTCTGGAGTTGAATTTGAGTTTTTGATTTACCGCGTAACTTGCTTACAATCGCACCCAATATTTTTTTAATTTCCTCTGCTTCAGTAATCATATCAGCAAGTCTTTTCTTTTCTATCATTTTTGATCCTTCTATCAATCTTAACCAGTAGTGTGTTTCTCTTGCTTCTTTAAGTGCGATACTCATCTTATAAGTATAATCATCCTTGCTGAAAGCAGCCACAGCTTCTTCAACATTTGCTCCAACAGAAGTTCCGGATCGTAATATTTGTTTACCGAGTACATATCCGGCTTTCTTATCAGGCAAATGAGCCGACAGATTGATAATCCTTAATCCCAAATTAAAAGTTCTCTCTTTTATATCCTGATACATAGTTCCTCCTTTTATTAACCAATTAATTTTTACTTTTTATTTTTGACTTTTGACTTCCTACAACTGTTCAAGTTCTTCTTCCAGCAACTGCTTCTCATACAAATCAGCATAAATTCCGCCAAGTGCTACAAGCTCCTCGTGATTTCCGCGTTCTACGATTTCTCCGTTATTCAGCACAACAATCATATCAGCATCTTTCACGGTGGATATGCGGTGACTGATAATTATACTTGTGCGATTTTTCATAACGTTTCGGAGACGTTTCAAAATTTCTTCTTCGGTATAAGTATCAACGGCAGAAAGCGCGTCATCGAGAATTAAAATTTTCGGATTACGCATAACAGCACGTGCGATGCTTGTGCGTTGTTTTTGTCCGCCCGAAAGCGTAATACCGCGTTCGCCCAACATTGTCTCGTACTCTTTCGGGAATTCTTTAACATCCTTTGCTATCTGAGAGACTTCGGCAGCTTTAACAATATCATCCAAAACTCCATTATTCCATTTCTCCTTAACTATTGTTTTCTCTTTCAATACTCCGTACGAAATATTTTCTTTTAGCGTATCCGAAAAAAGGAACGTTTCTTGTTGAACGTAACCGATATTTGCGCGAAGAATTTCAAGTGGAATCTTCTTAATATTTATTCCATCGATCAGCAGCTCACCGTCTGTAACATCATATAACCGAGGAATGAGATTTATTATCGTAGATTTACCGGAACCTGTATATCCAACGATAGCTATAGTTGTGCCTTGAGGAATTTCGAGATTGATATTTTTAAGCGTAGGTGATTGGGTGTTTTTATGAGTGAAGGAAACATTTCTGAACTCAATTTTTCCTTGGATATCTTTTATGGAGATATTGGTCTCATCTGTATCGCGAATATCCGGTTCTGTATCCATAATTTTCATCAATCTTCCCATCGAAGCGGCGCCCTGCTGTAATAGATTCGTAACCCAACCGAATGCAATCATGGGCCAGATCAATAAAGTCAGATAACCGAAAAATGCAGTCAATGTGCCGATTGATATTTCGTTATGGATCACCTTCAATCCGCCAACATACACAATAATAACGAGTGAAGAGCCGACAAGCAAGAACATAAGGGGCCAGAGTATCGATTGGATTTTAGCAAGGACGAGATTTTTCTTAAGATATTCCCAGCTCAATTTTTTAAAGCGGTCAATCTCATATGCTTCGCGAACGTATGCTTTCACGATGCGGATGCCGGATAAATTTTCCTGCGCGCGTGTTGTGAGAACGGAAAATTGTTCCTGCCGTTCTTCAAATTTTTTATGGATCTGTTTTCCCAATTTATAAACAGCGTAAGAAACAAGCGGCATCGGGATGAGAGCATAAAGCGTTATTTCCCAGTTCGTTAGAAACATCATTACGAGAACCATTGATAGCGTCATGAGTGTATCGCTTGGATACATGATACCGGGACCCACAACATTGCGCACTGAGCCGATATCGTTTGTGGCATGAGCCATCAAATCGCCGGTGGGTGTGTTCTGATAATATGAGAGTGAAAGTTTCTGGATATGTTTGAGAAAATCATTCCGCAGATCGAACTCGATATGCCGCGATACCACGATTATTGTTTGGCGCGTAAGATAAGTGAAAATACCGGCGATGAGATTCAACGCAACTAATGCAATGGCATAGAATAGAATTCCCGCTCCATCTATATTTTTGGTTTCTATTCCGATCTTCAATTTATCGATCGCGTTTCCAACTATTTGCGGTTGAAAAACGGTAAAGACATTGCTCATCACTACAGTGAGGAGTCCCCACAATAGAGTCCGTTTGTATTTTTTAAGATATGGGAGTAAGCGGAGTAATGATTTCATAAATATTCAGATAAACCTTCCGAAGGTTTATACGTTCAAAACAAAGCCAACCTTCGGAAGGTTCACATAGTAAGATACGAAACTATAACATTAAATTCTTGAATCTGGTTTCAAACTGTTGAACAGCCAATCCGACGATTATTATTGATTCAAAACAAACATTCCTTTTGCTGATAACGACGATTACTGATAGAATATTGTTGTCTGTTTTCTTATATTAAATTACACTAATGTACCGCTAAAGTAATGCTGTGTCAATGTTCTTTCGTTGCAGGAAAGACAATTATTAAAAATTCAGTTTTACATATCAAAAGGAGTTAATAATGTACAAAAAGATTTTGCTACTGCTATTATTTGCATTATGCTTTTCTTTTCAAGTAGGATTCGCGCAATGGACCGCCGATTCAACAACCAACGTCAAAGTTTGTCAGGCAACAAACGATCAGAAATATCCGGAGATGGTGACCGATGGTGCGGGCGGTGCGATTATTGTTTGGCAGGACGTTCGCGACGGAAGTACGAAAATATACGCACAGCGGCTTGATTCCTCGGGCATACCACGTTGGCAGGCAAATGGCATTGTTATAAGTACCGCCACCGATTCGAAGATACCAAATCTCACGAGCGACGGTGCCGGCGGAGCGATCATCACATGGTTCGATCTTCGAAATGGATGGCCGAAGGGATGCGTGGCTGTTCAGCGGGTGAACTCAAACGGAGATACGCTGTGGAAAGCAAATGGAATATCACTTGCAGATTCGACAAGCGCCTGGGCTTATCCCGAGATTACTGGATACGGAAGTGCCGGTGCGATTGTAACATGGGTTGGGAAGAACAGCGAGATTTATGCACAGAAGGTTGATACATCAGGTGTCGTACAATGGACACCAGGTGGCATTCTGCTTGCCACAAGTGGTAGCGTACCTCAAATTACACCCGATAATTCAGGAGGCGCATTCGTTACCTGGTACAGCTATAATGCGGAGTACACACACACGGACATTTTCGCTCAGCATGTTAGCTCGGATGGTGTGGTGACGGGATTATCGACTGGTGATTCCATCTGTTGTGTTACCGGCTATCAACAAAATCCTCAATTAGTGTTTGATGGGAGCGGGGGTGCAATCATTTCATGGCTTGACCATCGTACAGAAAATGAAAACTATCCCTATGCACAACGAGTTGGCTCCGGTGGTGAAATTTTGTGGGTAAAAGACGGTCTTCAGATTGCCACGACAAAAGCATACTACCGCATACCCATTGTAAGCGACGGCGCCGGTGGTGCTATATTTACCTGGCTGGGCGGAAATTCTGCTGATGTCTATGTCCAGCGTATCAACGAAAACGGTACACCTCAATGGGGTCCCGATATTCGGCTGACGGAGAGCACAAGTCCAACGATCCCGGGTATTATTTCAGATGGTGCGACCGGGGCGTTTATTATTTGGGAAAATCCAGGGGAAGGAAAAATTAAGTTACAGCATGTTACCTTGGATGGAACACTTTCTTTCGGTCCTGGTGGGAAAACGGTTTCGACGGGAAAAAATATGAGCGGGTACTTTACTGTTGCTACTGATGGCCTGGGCAGGGCTATTGCTGCGTGGGAAGATACGCCGTTATATACGACCGATATTTACGCAGAGCGCGTTGTTGTACCCGGCTTCACAACTGGAGTTTCGGAAGGCGAGGATGTAAAGGCGGTGCCGCGAGAGTTCACACTGAACCAGAATTTTCCTAATCCTTTCAATCCGACAACAACGATTGCCTTTACGCTTGCTGAAAACGGTCATGCGACACTGAAGGTGTTTGATGTGCTTGGACGTGAAGTGGCGACGCTGGTGAACGCACAGTTGAAAGCTGGAGAATTGCATCGTGCAACGTTCGATGCTACGCGGTTTTCCACCGGCTTGTATTTTTACCGGCTTGAAACAGCGAAGAGTGTTCTCGTAAAAAAGTTGATGCTCTTGAAATAAGTGAAATCTGAAATAACCCTGCGAAGGTGGAATTTATCCCGCTGAAAGCGGGAAACCTTCGCAGGATTCTGTTTTCAGTCAGAGAATATCCTTTAGGATTTCAAGATCAACATTTCCCCCGCTGATCACGGCGGCTATTTTCTTTCCTTTTAATCCCAATACATTTTTCATAACTGCCGCCGGCGCAACTGCTCCGGTTGGCTCTACAAGTATCTTCATCCGCTCAACGAAGAACTTCATCATCGGGTAAATGTCCTCGTCTTTGATTGTGATAACATCGTCAACGTACTTCATGATAATATCGAAATTAATCGAGCCAACAGAAAGAGTTCTCATTCCATCGGCAATTGTATTAACTGATGAAAGCTTGATGAGTTTTTTCTGTCGGAAGGATTGGTAGCAATCGTTCGCACCTTCTGTTTCAACACCGATAACTTTAATTTTCGATGAGTGATGTTTTGCCGCAATCGCACAGCCAGAGATCAATCCGCCGCCACCGATTGGAACGAACAGATAATCGAGGTCTTTGATATCTTGAAAGATTTCAAGCCCAACAGTCCCCTGTCCCGCAATAAGTTTCTCATCATTGTAGGGATGAACGAGTATGTATCCGTATTTATCAGTAAGTTCCCGTGTTGTTTTCTCTCTATCATCGGTCGATAATCCGCAGTAGACAACCTCTGCGCCGTAGCCCTTTGTCGCTTCTACTTTACTTTTCACAGAATTATGCGGCATGACTACAACCGATCTGATTCCGAATATCTTACTTGCTAAAGCAACACCCTGACCGTGGTTCCCCGATGAATGCGCGATGACACCGCGTTTTCGTTCTTCGTCTGTTAGGGATGAAATTTTATTATATGCCCCACGAAACTTAAACGCACCAATACGCTGGAAGTTTTCGGCTTTGAAATACACTTCGTTGCCTGTCATCTCGTTGAATGTCCGAGATGAGAGAAGCGGTGTTTTGTGAACAACGGATTCTAAAACCCTAAAAGCTTTCTTAATATCAGAATAAATAATCATCAATTAATGCTGGGATATTAAAGTTTTGTAAATAAACTATTATGTCCAAAAGGGACAATAAAATGCATATTTTTTTGATTTGTTGTCCGGATCGCCTGGTTTAATTAATTTGGCTTGATAGGTATCGTTAATTATCTTTGAGACAATTGGATAGTTTTTTTCTTCAATTTTAAACCGTTCTCGTAAAGTTGCATTAGTCATTCTATCTCCTGACACATGTTTGAGGCAGCAATGAAAATAACAAGCCCTGACTCTTTCCGCCTTTGACATTTTTCCGAAAGGTCGGGGTGAATATAATATTGCGCGAAAATAGTTTTCACCCTCGATAAATTCAGGTGGAGGCATTCCATAAACTTCAATTGCCAATAACGCTTTATCAATGCCACTACCTCGTTCTTCACAGATTGCGAGTCTTCTCATGAATGCCGCTAGAAGCTCATTTCTTGATTCTGGCGCTGTATCGATTAATCTCTCAATGCGAATACTTGGCAACAGTTTCCCGGGATTTGTAATTTCCATTCTATCAGAAAATATTTCTACGGTTGGACCCATACCGGGAATTAGTAAATCTTGGTGGATCAAGGCGTTTGCAACTATTTCGCGAATTGCAATCTCAGGATAAATTGAAACATTTTTTCGAATGGCATTTTTAATTATCTCACTTGCGGGTAAAAGACTTGTTATATACTGAATTAATCCTTCAAACCCGACAGCATATCCTTTTTTGCCTTCCATTTCACGTTCGGTCTTAACTCGAGACGCCCCATCATATTTTATTAAGCCGTTAAAACACCAGACTCCTGTCTGGTGATGGATAGGCAGTCCAGACGATGTGGTGTTGTGATTAAAGTGCTATACTGTATGTATGAGATTTAGAAAGAG
>PNNN01000073.1 GCA_013824245.1 Chlorobiaceae bacterium
GAAGTAATGATTGTAACCATTTGAGAATAAAAACCCCGCATGACAAAGCGGGGTTTTTTATTTTCATCCAAAAATAATAAATCTTGCAAAAATCACGAATATTCTTTATATTTATTGGCAATTTTAAACCGAAAGCTTCATATTTTTAAGCTATCCGGCGTATTTTAAGGAATATTCATCCCTATTACCGATTACTTAGATGTCAGAGCTAAAACTTTTTTCCGGTCGTTCGAACCCGAATTTTGCTGAAAAAGTCTCGGATGTCATCGGTATCCCGTTAGGGAAAGTTGAAATCCAGAACTTCAGCGATGGAGAAATTTGGGTTAAGTACAATGAAAACATTCGCGGTACAAATGTATTCATTATTCAATCGACAAATCCGCCCGCTGAAAATTTAATTGAATTGTTGGTACTTATAGATGCGGCAAAACGCGCATCGGCACGGCGCATCACGGCTGTAATTCCGTACTTCGGATATGCAAGGCAAGACCGAAAAGATCAACCGCGTGTATCGATCACGGCTAAGTTGATTGCGAATCTTGTAACTAAAGCCGGAGCCGACAGAGTGATCACCATGGATTTGCATGCACCGCAGATACAAGGATTTTTTGATATACCTGTAGACCATTTATATTCATCGGCGGTGTATACAGCGTTCTTTGCGAAGAAAAATATTCCAGACCTCACGGTGGTTTCGCCCGATGTCGGCGGAATAAAAATGGCGCGGGCATTTGCCAGACGGTTAAACGCAGAATTGGTACTGATTGATAAG
The DNA here is from genome assembly GCA_013824245.1 of Chlorobiaceae bacterium. Taxonomy (GTDB): domain Bacteria; phylum Bacteroidota; class Ignavibacteria; order UBA10030; family SZUA-254; genus PNNN01. Next base: position 773 of record PNNN01000073.1, read on the forward strand.
CGGCGCCCGAAGGCAAATGAAGTTGAGGTTATGAATGTGATTGGAAATGTAAATGACAGGAACATTTTGATTGTAGATGACCTAATTGATACAGCCGGCACATTTTGCAACGCAGTTAAAGCGCTTCGAAACGCAGGAGCAAAAAAGATTTACGGCGCCTGCACTCATCCGATATTTTCTGGCGGTGCTATAGAGCGTATTAAAGCATCGGATGTAGAGATGATTTATGTTACCGATTCAATTCCGCTGCATAATGCGGCGGCTAAATTTGATAAGGTTGAAATACTTTCAGTCACCGATTTATTCGGTGAAGCAATTAAGCGAGGATTCTCGAATCAATCGATTAGTTCGCTGTTTGATATAGACAAAGGATAACTCAAGGATAAATTATGCGTGAATTAATTATAGAAACAGAAGTAAGAACTCAACTTAAAAAGCATTCGAATGTTGTTCGAAGAAGCGGAAAGATACCCGGTATATTTTATCTTCACGGTGAAGCAAATATACCTATCTCGGTGAGCGAGAAAAGTCTTAAGCCGCTTATCTACACATCGGAAACCCATATCGTTAGTTTACAATTTAGCGACGGAAAGATGTTGAATTGCATTCTTCGCGACGTACAATACGACGCGGTAACCGATAAGCCGATTCACTTCGATATGCAAGGATTGCGTGAAAACGAAGATATTTCGCTCGAAGTGCCCGTGATTATAACAGGCGGTACACCTGCCGGCGTCCGCGATGGCGGAGTGCTTCAGCAGTTAATCTATCGGCTTAAAGTTTCGTGCCTCCCCAAATTCATACCGGAACATATCGAGATTAATGTTGAGGATCTGAAAATCAATGCCTTCATTCACGTTTCGGATATTAAGATTGATAACGTTACGGTTTTAGATAACGCGAGCACATCTATTGTAGGCATCATGCCGCCGACAGTTGAGAAAGAAGTTGCCGCGGTAGTACCGGGCGCTGAAGAAGCGGCTGAACCAGAAGTTATCACCAAAGGCAAGAAAGTTGAAGAAGGCGGAGCGGGTGAAGCAAAACCTGAAGCTGCCGCCAAAGCCGCACCGGCACCTAAAGAAGAGAAAAAATAAAATTCTCTTTCTGGTTGATGTTGAGTGTTTATCATTGTCGGGCTTGGAAATCACGGTTCTGAATATGAGCATACCCGGCACAACATCGGATTCGATGTGGTCGATTCGATTGCCGCGCAATGGCATTTGACTCTCAGGCACTCCAAGAGTGAATACTTAATGGCTCAGAAATCGATTGCGGGAAAAGAAATTATACTTATTAAACCGCTGACGTATATGAACAACTCAGGTTTAGCGGTTCAGGATGTTCTTTACAAATATGAAGCCGACATTGAAAATCTTCTTATCATTGTAGATGATTTTCATTTGCCGTTAAGAACGCTTCGACTTCGGAAACGAGGAAGCGCCGGCGGACACAACGGTTTGGCTTCGATAATATATACATTAGGAACAGAGCAATTTTCAAGACTGAGATGTGGAATAGGTTCTGAGTCGATGCCGAAACCGAATGAACCAACATCTGATTTTGTGCTCTCTCCTTTTGATGATTCTGAAAAAGATAAAGCAAGGCAGATGATCGAAACGGCACGCGATGCCGTAACAACACTTATTCATAAAGGAATCGATTTCACTGTGCAACATTTGAACAACAAATAATTTTAATTCACCCTATCCGTGAATTTTTTTCGAAAGAAAAAATTATTCACGGATCAATCAAAAAACGTCCGAAGGGATTATTCATGGAACAAAATAAACATCAGTACGAAACAACTTTCATTGTCAATGCGTCGTTAGACGATCCTCAGATTGAAACGATAGTTACGAATGTAACAGAAACCATCACGCGCAATGGCGGCGAAATAACCGCAGTGAACAGATGGGGAAGAAAGCGGATGGCATTCGCGATCAGCAAGAAAAACAATGGCTATTACGCCAACATAGAGTTTGTAGCTCCGGGCAATATGATGCCGCAACTCGAAAGGGTTTATCAATTAGACGAGAACATACTCCGATTCTTAACTATCCATCTCGACAAAAAAGCCCTTACAGCTAAAGAGCAATCATTCTTGTCTCTCCCGATCATCGATTCTACGATACAAGAAGAAGAGATCAAGAAACCTTTGTTCGATGATGAAGAAGAAATACCGATCATTCCCAAAGATATTTGAGAATGCCCGCACCTAACCCTCAACAATCAAATTGAACGAGGATATTATATGGCTAATCTCAAGATGCCGCAAATCAACAATGTTACTATAACCGGTAATCTCACTCGCGATATTTTATTCAGACGTACATCAACTGGTACAGCGGTTGCAAATTTCACAATCGCATCGAATAAACGATATCGTGATCTTAATAATGAGTGGCAAGAAGATGTTTGCTTCATTAGTGTAGTGTCTTGGAACCGTCTTGCCGAAAGTTGTGCCGAGATTTTAAGAAAAGGCAGCGCTGTTTATGTGGAGGGAGAATTGCAAAGCCATATCTATAAGTACAACGACGGTATGAAGCGTACCATACTGGAAATAAAAGCACATCGTATTCAATTCCTGAATCGACGCCCTATCAAAGAGAATGAATTCGAAGAGGCATCTTTCCCGGATGAAAGTCCGTTTATACTCGAAGATGATTCTTTCGATAAATTCTTAACGAGCGAAGAATCACAACTTATAAAAGAACAACAAGCATAAAGATTTTAAGGAAAATTAATCATGGCAAAACAAGAACAACAACTCAAAAAAAAGCGCCCCTGCCGATTTTGTGAAAGCAAAGAAATCTACATCGATTACAAAGATGAGAAGCGCCTTCTAAAATATATCTCGGAACAGGGAAAGATAATACCAAAAAGAATAACCGGAACCTGTGCAAAGCATCAGCGCCAATTAGTTCAAGCTGTTAAGCGCGCGCGCCACCTTGCGCTTATCCCGTATGTTTCTGAAACAATTCGATAAAGACTGAAGAGAAGGAATTTTTATGAAAATCATTTTACGCAAAGATCATGATAAATTAGGCAAGATCGGCGAACCGGTAGAAGTGAAAGACGGTTATGCCCGCAATTATCTTATCCCCCGCAATATAGCATTTGCGGCAACCACGGGTAATCTCAGAGCATTGGAGGAAGAAAAGAAGCAACATGTGGACCGCGATAAACGCGATTTGCAGCATGCACAAAAAATCGCAAGCCAGCTCGACAAGGTTTCAATAACCCTGAAAGTTAAAGTCGGCGAAGACGAGAAACTTTTCGGCTCTGTTACTGCCCAGATGATTGCTGAAGCACTGATTGAAAAAGGGATCTCTCTTGATAAAAGAACTATTGATCTCGAAGAACCAATTAAAGCACTCGGTATTTATACCGTGAATATTAAACTGCACACTGAAGTCACGGGAAAATTGAAGGTCTGGGTTGTCCGTGAATAACCGCACAAACCAACAAATACCGATAAAATAAATCGTTCTTTAAAAAACTGCATCTAATCAAAAGATGCAGTTTCATTTTTTTCTAATTAATATTTAAAGGATTTTTTTGTGGAAAACGTTGGTATATTGGCAGCTTTTACTGCCGGTTTTATTTCTTTCATCTCACCATGTGTCCTTCCCATCGTTCCCGGTTATTTATCTTTTATTTCAGGCGTCAGCTTCGATGAAATGCAAACAGCCGCTAACAAGAGCGCTGTTCGCAAACGCATTCTTCTGAATGTTCTTTTTTTTATAATCGGTTTCTCGATAGTTTTTATATCTCTCGGAGCATCAGCAACATTCATCGGCAAATTTTTGCAGGAACAGATGAATATCATCAGCAAAATTGCCGGAGTTGTCATCATCATTTTCGGTATTCATATGGTTGGAATTTATAAAATTCCGTTTTTGAATTACGAAAAAAGATTCCACACAGCCGGCAAACGTATGGGACTTGTTAGCTCTATGATTATCGGTTTCGCATTCGCCTTCGGTTGGACACCGTGTATCGGTCCATTCCTCGCAACGATCCTCCTCTACGCAAGTAAACAAGAAACAATCGGGCAAGGGATTTTGCTGCTGTCGGCATATTCATTGGGTCTGGGAATACCGTTCTTTTTAGCAGGATTGAGTGTTTCTTTATTCATTGATCTGTTCAATAAATTCAAAAGACACCTCCACAAAGTTGAGGTTGTTGGCGGAATTTTATTGATACTTTTCGGTGTTCTTATTATGACTAACTATTTAACTGTCCTTTCAGGGTATTTTGCAACATGGTTTCCTTTTCTAAACGAGTTGGGTTAAAATGGCAAAAGATTTAAAAAAATTAGATGAAGTAACTATACGGTTTGCAGGCGATTCCGGAGACGGAATGCAACTAACCGGTTCTCAATTTACAACCACCACAGCCCTTTTAGGGAACGATCTCAGTACTCTTCCTGATTATCCGGCTGAAATTCGCGCACCTGCCGGTACGTTGTTTGGAGTTAGTGGATTCCAGATTCATTTTGGATCCAAGGAAATTTCCACCCCCGGTGATGCATGCGATGTTCTTGTTGCAATGAATCCTGCCGCGTTAAAAGTAAATCTCAGAAGTCTTCGAGATGGCGGAATAATAATCGCCAATAGAGATGGATTCAACGATAAGAACTTGAAACTCGCCGGGTATGAAATAAATCCGCTCGATGACGGTTCACTTGATAAATTCCAACTTCATTCGGTGGACATTACGAAGCTCACAACCATAGCCATACAAGATTTAAATTTGACTACAAAAATTGTAGAGCGAAGTAAAAATTTCTTTTCGCTTGGAATGATGTACTGGATGTACTCGCGCCCTATAGAATCATCCGTGAAATGGATTCAAGAAAAATTCAAAAAGAATCCTGAAATTGTTGAAGCGAACATCCGGGTTTTGAAAGCAGGATATAATTACGGTGAGACCACTGAAATATTTCATGCCCGCTACGAAGTAAGAGCCGCCGATCTGTATCCGGGTCGTTATAGAAGCATAACCGGAAATGAAGCAACCGCGTGGGGTTTGCTTGCGGCTTCAGCAAAATCGGGTTTAGATTTATTCCTCGGCAGTTACCCCATAACACCTGCAAGCGAAATTCTACATGAACTTTCACACCATAAAAATTTCAGAGTTAAAACATTTCAAGCTGAAGATGAAATTGCAGGCATCACATCCGCAATTGGAGCATCGTATGGCGGTGCGATTGGCGTTACAACAACCAGCGGTCCCGGACTCGCATTAAAAACCGAAGCAATGGGGTTAGCTGTTATGCTGGAACTTCCTCTCGTGATTGTTAATGTTCAGCGAGGCGGACCAAGCACAGGTTTACCGACAAAGACCGAACAAGCAGATTTATTGCAAGCAGTTCACGGAAGAAACAGCGAAGCTCCTATTCCTGTTCTTGCCGCATGTACGCCTGCCGGCTGTTTCGATGCCGCATACGATGCGGTGAGAATCGCATTGAAATATATGACACCTGTAATATTACTATCAGACGGTTACCTCGCGAATGGCGCAGAGCCATGGCTTATTCCTGATGTTAAATCTTTACAGGATATCGATGTAAAATTTCGCACAGACCCTAAAAATTTCTTCCCATACTCAAGGGACGAGAAAACACTCGCGCGCCCATGGGCAATCCCCGGTACACCCGGTTTGGAACATCGCATTGGCGGACTTGAGAAAGAGCATATCACCGGTAATGTAAGTTACGATGCGGATAATCATGAATTCATGGTTAATCTCCGACAACAAAAAGTTGACGGAATAGCAAACGATTTACCTCTTGCTAAAACGGAAGGCGATGACAAGGGCGATCTTCTCGTTGTTGGTTGGGGCGGTACTTACGGCGCAATTAAAACTGCCGTTGAGAAAAAAAGAAAAGAAGGTAAATCGGTTTCGCATTTACATTTGAAATATATTAATCCATTTCAGAAAAATATCGGCGACATTTTAAAAAACTTTAAGTACATCTTAGTGCCTGAATTAAACCTTGGTCAACTCTCTCAGCTTCTTCAGGCGAAGTATCTTATTCCCGTAAGAAAGTTAAATAAAGTCCAGGGATTGCCTTTCAAAGCGAATGAAATTGAAGCCAAGATAGATGAAATTTTAAAATAAGTGAACAATATGAATCTTATTGATGAAATATTAAAAGACGCACCAAAAATTCCGATACAAAAATACACTGCCAAAGATTTCCAGTCCGATCAGGATGTTCGATGGTGTCCGGGTTGTGGCGATTACTCAATATTAGCTCAGGTTCAGCGCGTACTTCCTGAATTGAATATCCCAAAACACAATATAGTTTTTGTATCAGGAATCGGATGTTCCAGTCGTTTTCCATACTATATGGATACTTACGGTTTTCACGGAATTCACGGACGCGCCGCTGCAATTGCTAGCGGCTTAAAAGTCGCTCGTCCTGAACTTTCCGTTTGGGTTGCAACCGGCGACGGAGACGGATTGAGCATCGGTGGAAATCATTTCATCCATATCTGCCGTCGTAATATAGATGTGAAAATAATTTTGTTCAACAATCAAATCTATGGATTAACTAAAGGTCAATACTCTCCAACCTCTGAGTTCGGAAAGATCACTAAATCAAGTCCATTCGGAGCGCCCGATCATCCTTTCAATCCACTTTTAGTCGCACTCGGAGCCGAAGCATCATTTGTTGCTCGCGGATTGGATCGCGATCCGAAATTATTACAAAATATAATTCGCCGGGCTGCCGAACACAAAGGCACTGCTTTCATGGAAATGTATCAGAATTGTAACGTATTCAACGATGGGGCTTTCTTCCAATTCACAGAGAAAGAAACAAAAGACGATAATATTGTTGTACTTGAAAATGGAAAACCGATGATCTTCGGAAAAGAAAAAGATAAAGGTTTAAAGCTAGAAGGGTTTACACCGGTCGTTGTTTCTCTGAAAGATAGCAAATACTCGATCAACGATTTAATTATTCATAACGAAAAAGATACAATGTTATCTTTTATACTCGCAAGAATGTCAAACCTACCCGGACTACCGCGACCTGTTGGAGTTGTTTACGCTGTTGAAAGGCAGACTTACGAGGGGGAAGTGATGAAGCAGATAGATGCCTCTATAAATAAACAAGGCGTAGGAGATTTGGAAAAACTGCTTACACATGGAGAAACATGGGTTATCAAATAGTGTTATAATTTATTTTTTATTCACTGAGGCGAGAAGAAATTCTCGCCTTTTTATTATATTAGAATATGGAAACTGCAATTGAAAATATAATCGAATTAATAAAGCGAAATCATAATTTCGTCATTACAACACATGTCAACCCTGATGGTGACGCAATCGGTTCGGAGTTTGCTCTCCATCGAGCTATACGCCAATTGGGTAAGAATGCTGTAATCATAAATCATAATTCAACACCCGATAATTATCTGTGGATGGATCCCGATAATCTGATTTTACATTTCATCCCCGAACATCATCGAGATCATATCTTGAATGCAGATATCATTTTCATACTCGATGTGAATCAACCAGATCGCCTAAGAAGTCTCGAACCGTTTGTTAAGCAGTCTAAAGCTCTCAAGGTCGTAATCGATCATCATCTTGAGCCGCATCCATTCGGCGACCATTACCTTATCGATCATGATGCAACATCAACCGGAGAGATTCTTTACAAATTATTAATGAAACTTGATGATTTTAAAATCGATAAGGAAATTGCTGTCGCGCTTTATACAGCGATTATGACAGATACCGGTTCGTTCCGTTTTCCGAGGACTGATACCGAAACACATAACATAGCCGCTCATCTACTTCAGTTCGGAGTAGACCCCACACAAATATATGTAAACGTATATGAGAATTGGACATGCGGCAGAATGCGCTTACTTGGAGAAGCACTCGATACGATGAAAAATGTCCACGATGGTAAAGTTGCATACATCATGTGCACTCAAAAAATGTTTAAAGATACGGGAACCACCGAAGTCGCGACGGACAATTTCACCGTTTACCCGATGAGCATTAAAGGCGTTGTAGTAGGTATCTTATTCAACGAACTGCAGAACGGAGTAAAAATAAGTTTCCGTTCCAAAGGTGATATACCAATAAATGAATTAGCTAAGGAATTCGGCGGTAACGGTCATCTTAACGCGGCAGGTGCGCGGCTCTTCGATAAGAAACTTGATGATATCATAAAACAGGTAATAGAAAAAGTTGGCAAATATATTGCCGGAGTTAATATTAATAAATAAAAAAGAATTCAATCTGAGATACATTCCTTATTTCCAATAAGATTCTAGGATAGAGAGTTATGAAAATAACACCACAGAAATCAACCTTAAGGCAGGTAAAAGCCGATACAGTGACATTATTTATACCGGAAGATAAAAATATATTTTCCCGGGAAATCGGTAATTTAACAAAGATATTCAGGGAAATAGATCATATTGTCGAAATTGAAAATTTTAAGGGAAAGATTGATGAGATTGTTAGCATCCACTCTCAAAGTAAAATTGCAGCGCCAAAATTATTTTTAGTCGGAATTGGTGAAGTCGATAAAATAACTGCTGAAAGATTACGTCATGCATCTGCCGCGGCGGCAAAGAAAGCTCAGACTCCTAAAGTGAAGCAGATAGCATATCAGCTTCCGCAATTTGAATATAATCTCGATAAAATTATTGCCTCAACTGCTATCGCCGAAGGAGCTATCTTATCTCTTTATAAATTCGATAAATATATTTCGGACAAGAAAGATAAATCTAAAATAACTGAAATAATCATCTCGGATCCGGATGAAACGGTGATCAATGGAATAAAAAAACCGTCAGCAGAGACCCGCATAATTTGTGAAGCGGTTAAATTAGCCAGGGATTTATCTAACGCACCGAGCAACGAGATATATCCTGAATCATTAGCTGAAACGGCAAAACTATCGGCAAAGCAATATGGATTTACAGCAACTATATGGGATAAAAAGAAAATTGAGAAAGAAGGATTTGGAGGCCTGCTTGCCGTAAGTGCAGGTAGCGTAAAACCACCGAGATTTATAATACTCGAGCATAATGCAGAAAAAAAAGATTTTGATACGGTTGTTTTAATTGGTAAAGGAGTGACTTTCGATAGCGGCGGAATTTCGATTAAACCGTCAAACGGTATGTCTGAAATGAAGATGGATATGGCAGGTGCTGCGGTTGTTATTGGAACAATGGAAGCGGCATCACGATTAAAGTTGCCGGTTCATCTCGTTGGACTTATACCCGCGACCGAAAATTTGCCAAGTGGTTCTGCTTTGAAACCAGGCGATATTATCAGACATTACGGTGGTACCACCTCGGAAGTGGACAACACCGATGCGGAAGGCAGATTGATTCTCGCCGATGCAATTGCTTATGCCGCAAATTACAAACCTAAAGCAGTCATCGATCTTGCAACTCTTACTGGTGCTTGCGTTGTGGCTCTCGGTCAGCATGCAACAGGTATGTTCGGCAATGATGATGAATTGATGACCCAATTAAAATCTGCCGGCGATAAAACATTTGAACGTGTGTGGCAGTTACCGATCTTCGAGGAGTATGAGAAACAAATCAAAAGCGACATTGCCGACGTGAAAAATATCGGCGGTAAATGGGGTGGCGCAATCACCGCGGCGTTGTTCTTGAAGAAATTTATTCCGAAAAACAATCAATACAAATGGGTTCATCTTGATATTGCAGGAACAGCAATGCTGGAAGAAAATCTACCCTACGCACCAAAAGGCGGATCAGGTGTTGGTGTGCGGTTATTAATTGAATTTTTAAAGAATTGGAAATAAAATAATCGGCGCACCTTCGTAGATACGCCGTAAAAATCTCCTTTTATCATTTTTTTATTTGTTGCACCCCATATAACTACTTTAACATTAACATTTTTTTTGTTTCTGAATAGAGTACTCTTCCATTGTCATTTGTTACCTCAAATCTGCAAAAATACATACCGCTTGGTACATCTCTCGCTGTCCACTTTACTGTATAGCTACCACGCAAAACATCTTGGTCAATTAATCTTGCAACTTCTTGTCCCAATGTGTTATATATTATTACGACAGCATGTCCATCTTTTGGGAGTTGGATATTTATTGATGTAATAGGATTAAATGGATTAGGATACGATTCACCAATTTTATAATTTGTAATATTTTGAGATCCCAGGAAATTCAGAGACCCAGAAGAATCAGATAACGTGATATACCTCCCTACCGAAATCAAAATAAATGAACGTTTCATCTTCTGGTTAGGCGGAGGTGGTGCATTAAATTTAAGCGTTATCGCTTCTCCAGAATTTAATGTAGAATATGAACTGTCTTTTTCAATTAAATCTTTCTTAACGTCTCCAAAAATGGAGTGTTCACATGAGTAAATGTTAAGTTCCCGCAATTGATAACTTGATTTTAGTGAAACAGCATAATTAAAATAATCGAGGCGTGCTTTTTGTGTCCACACAATATTTGCCAGCCCCGAATTATCTGAAATGGAAGGTAAGTAAACCAATGTCGGTCGTTGCCTGAAAGTAAATCCGGTTTTGTTAGAATAAACCCCACGCGGTCCATCAACAATTCCAATCTTATCAACCTTTGGTAACAAGTCCCCACTCGCTTCTCCATCGATCGTACTTTGGATTGTTCTATCATATTTACTGTTCGATGTTTTAGCAATCGATAGCGTATCACCAGGATATACAATAATATGATTACTATCGACAGCTCGTAATTGTTGAAGTACATCTTTCCCTTTAAGCTTCGCATTAGAAAGAGAATCTGGGTTTACATATTCAAATATTTTTCCGGTTTGAGATACATCGATTTTTGTATTTGCGGAATGATCAACGACTAATAATTTAAATTGATTAAAATAAGATTGTTCATGCTCATATTCACGAATTTGAATAATATATTTTCCATCATCAACTTTTAACGGTTTAAGTAAACGATAATAGTCGGTCACATCTTTGCCTTCATTATCTTCATATTCACTTTGAGGAATAATATTATTATCTTCAATAAAATTCACGCCATCCCAGGTGTAAACGAATGGGCATGAAGGCGGTGGCGGTGGCGGCAATGGACAATTATCATAGTAGGCAGACCTCGTTTGTCCACCAAGATGTTCTACATCGCATCGAATTTGGAACATACCACCAGAAGTGATTAAAGGATTTACGTTACCGCCTAAATATACCCATTGGTTTTCATCTAGATCATCATATTCATACCATTTATATTTATAAAAACCGGTTGGACACATTGGAATCACCTTCCATTGCCCAGTACTATTCGAAGAGACACAAGTCGCAGTTAATGGTATTGCCTCGATTCTTGCTCCCCAAGATGTAGGAGCTGATGTTGTAAAATTTATTGGATAAAGTAACCAATCACTACATGAAAATCCATAACTACAAGAGCTCTCCCAGTATCTTGGTCGTAGTTCAATCTGAAATTTGTAATAAGTATCAGACCCGCTGAACTTGAACTTATCGATCTTTACAGTCTGTTTGCCAGCAGCTAAAACTCCATAATCAAAAAATGCGACAGTCGTTGTTTCAGGTGGGATGGTTAAACGACCTTGTACATAAGATTGATTTGTTAGTGTGAAATCCACACCGGAGTTGCAATCGTCAACCCACGATCTGAACGATAAATTGAATGCTTCTGCCCATGGCAGAAATGCCTGCATCCCAGTTAACCATCCCCATAAATCGGATGTATAAATATACTGACATCGACTTGGCGTTTCACTTTTATAATAAGGAGCTTTGCTAATGGAAACCGGTGATTTGAAATTGTCCAACGGGTTATCCGAGAGACGATACGATGCAATATATTCTCCATTTACTGTAAAATGATGATACAACTTTTGTTTTGAGTCTCCTACCCAAAGTTCGTTGTTGATATCTTGCCCAATACATGTCAATTCTGATGTCAACCTATCAAATTCTGTATAGTAGAGAGTATTAGCAACTGTACCGCCATAAGCTGGAGTGTGTACAGTTACGAATGCCATTCTTTCCCGATCGATAAAAGCAATTTTCCCTCTCGCGAGAGATAAGACTTTTATAGGGTCATTGAGTCGCGATGTACCTATACCAGGAACAAAATAATATTCTAAACTCTTTCTTACTATCCCGTCTCTTGTGATACCAATAATCTTCCCCGCAAAATCATCAGCAATCCAAATGGTATCAGATTGAGGATTGCCAGCCAATGATGGATTTTGGTATATATCAAGATCTATCGGATGAGATAAACCAGATACAGTAAAATCGCAGACATGATGCAGATATCCAGATGAATATGCGAGTTTAACAATCTTATTTCTGTCTGTGTCGGCAACATAGACAGTGTCGTTTACATCCACACACATACCTTTCGGATTATTAAAACGATAATCTAAAGGATGATCCCCATACGATCGAATCCAATTTTCACTTTTTTTGCCGTACATTATTCGAGACCAAATATGATCGAGATGAAAGCTAATTGCATTGTCCGGATTATAATCTGTATATAATGCATCTACGTCCATTCTTGTATCATCTCCAAAAAGTCTGCGCTCAATCGTTTCTGATGTTAACTTTGCATTAATTACTCTCTCATAAGACCAAGGATGAATTATGTTTTTCAGCATATTATTTTTTATTATCAAAGTAGCAGGAGATAATATATTGCGTTGTGGAGTATGTACTCCTGAAGAAAAATTCACGGCATACATTTTATTTTGACCACGCATAATCCGATTTGATTTTATGATATCAATTAAAACGTTGGAAGATTTCAATAACCATGAATATCCATCTTTTTCAAATAAAATGTTGATTTCTCTTAAAACCGAGCCACCACAATCTAAAACATTGCAAACTGCAAGTGCAGAATCTTTGTTTATTATAACATTCCTAATTTCAATCGAGCTAATCGGACTAGACAGAATTGATTGATCTGTTTTTTCAAGAATAGACATAGATTGTGGAAGTATGGCATTTAATTTTACTTGATCATCGACAACTATCGAATGGTTCAGTGTTGATACTAAAATCTCAATCTGCTCACGATCATTGTTAACAGTTGCCGGAGGTAATACCGGCGCTTTTTCTTGAATAATTCTATATGCCGATACTATGAATGCTAGAAGTATAATTGGTAATATTATTTTTTTCATTTTCACTTCCTCCTTTTCACAATTATCTTTTATCTATCTTAATCTTCTCGATCTTTGAATCGGGTAATTCTTTGAACACTTTTTTGTCTTTGTGAACGTAGATCTCGGATGTTTTATCGTTGTATCCGATCATATTTCCAGTGAAAATATTTTTAGTTCTTCCAGTTTGTACATCTATTATATACTTCTCTAAGGTTACATCGCCTGCTACCAATTCATCTTTTCCGATCCAGCGATAGAAATTCACATTCTCTTTTTTGATGTTGTTAGGAGTTATATCACGATTTGATATAGTTTCGAATAACTTAAAGCCAGTTCCTTCATAATTCGGTTGGTACGAATATTCACCATAAGGCGAAAAATAAATAGCTTTATAAGGAGTTATTTTCCGATACCCTTTCTCAGGATTATATTGGTACACTTTTGTCAGGTCAGTAGTATAAATCATTCCATCAAATTGTGCCCAGTGAATATCTATTTCATTACATTTGCCTAAATCTCTTTTTCGTCCCGTTTTCAAATCCAATATCCATAACCTATCAGCTTTCGTAAAAGGTTTACCTTCATATCTAAGTCCAGTAACGTAAACAATTTTGTGGGTGTCTTTAGACCAATCAAAAAGTTGTACCTCTGACATTTTAGCACATATCGTACCATCTAATTTTAGAATTAGCAAATCATCTTTTTGGTAAAAAGCTTGATTTATATCTTTATAGAACTCTATATCATGAAGAATTGCCGCAATGTAAAAACCATCAGGAGACAATTTTATCTTGTGGTCTATGAATACGTGATTTTGGTCTGTAGTATAAACTGCTTTTTTTTCTTTCGTTTCAATATCGTATTTATAGATTGTTACACCACTAAAATTATTCCCAAAAGTAGAAACTATTATCTTTTGCGCAAAAGTTATATGCGAAAACAATAATATCGTAATCATTAAAATACTGAAATATTTTGTGATCATAATAAGATTCCCTTTAAATTGTTAGTTGTTTCCATCTGGATCTAAAATTCTTATGTGTAAGTGATTAGTATGATCTGCATCATATGTAATATTGTCGAGATTATTATCAGCTGAAAATATTAATGAAACATTACCAGTCTGACGAAAACAATTAATTAATTCCTGTGTTCGCTGTCTACTATAAAAAGTATTATTATTAATATCCACTGGCTCGCTCGAGTTATCAGTTCTTATATACCTAATATCTACATCCAAACCGTTCTGATGAGAACCGTGTTGTGTTATGTCATTTACTATAAATGGGCCACCGCACTGTAAACTCATATCCATCGAAGTGATAATTGGATAATTTGGATAACTTGCATTCCATTTGCGTGCAACTTTCTCAAAAAGATTAATTAATTCTAATGTTGCCCAATTGTCCGTATCTGCTACATCACTACCCCTCCAGTATTGATATCCGATTCCATAATTTGCAATACGTAAACCATTTACAAGGGAACCACTCGTCCAATTCCCTCTAGCGAGAGAATAATCATGCATTTCACGATTCGTATACCAAGCATTTGTACTTAAGATTGTTTTGGATATTTTAGGCGGATCAGAAGTACTATTCTTATCATAATCGAAAAATTCTGCACCGTATTCGATGATGTTTCTTACACCATTTATACCACCGTTTTCGTCTTCAACTGCATCACTAATTCCATCGCCATCGTAATCCCAGCTATTGCGATCAAAGGGTTTCACCTCTTCATAAATAAAATTTTCAGAAGGTTTACTACAAGCCTGCAGTTTTATTGTATAATTTCCTGGCTCTAAAGGGAATTTCCTGTTCGATTGATTCGACGATGATGCATCGAATATTATCTCTCCATCTCTAGTTTCATCTAGAACTAAATTATTAAGAGTTGTTGACATATATAAATAAGTTCTTTCAATGTTTGATACAGATAAATTGATTGTGCACCATGATCCAGCATCAGATGGAACGCGCCATTTAAATGTTAGTTTATTTTTCATCCCAACAATCGGGTATAGAATTGCTTGCTCTGTTTCATTATACAATGTATAACTTAGAAATCCATGGCGATCTGCATCAATATTATCCTTATCACACGATACATTAATAAATAAGATCATTGCGTATGTAATTGATAAAATAATCAGCAAGCAGATTCTAAATAATTTATTTATACATCCCATAACCATCATATTTTCTTTCCTCATAAATAGTTAATATTACCTCTACAATAATTTATCAATTTATGACATCTAAAAATTACTGGATCCTTTTACCTCTTCTCACAAAATTCGCTTTCCCACCTTATCTGCTTCATTATACAATTATTTTCTTTGATTGTCAATCAGGAAATTCCTGAATTTTATCAAGGAATCCCTGATAGGGATTGATACCTGATCTATAATCCCCGGAAATAGCACAAAAGCGATAAAATAAAAAACCTCCAAAATCCTTCTGTCTGGATAATGGAGGTCTCTCAAGTATTAAGGGTTATTTCAAAACCGCATTTTCACTTTTATTTTATTCTATCTAAGCAGTATAAATTTTTTCGTAAATGTTGCATCATCAGTCTGCAAGCGGTAGAAATAAACTCCGCTCGGCAGTGTTTCTGCATTAACCTCAACCGTCTTGAATCCGGCTTCCTCCATTCCATCAACAAGAGTCAACACTTCCTGACCGATAAGATTGAACACCTTCAAACTCACCTTTGAATTTTTCGGCAAATCGTATCGTATCTTTGCAGTCGGGTTGAAAGGATTCGGATAGTTTTGATACAGGGCGAATTCCTTCGGCAATTCTTTAGCAACAGAATGCTGAACGATTATCTTCGCGCTTACAAAATTATCCTCGAAGATGGTAACCGATCCTTCTTGAGCTAACGAATATTGTTTCGGTTTTTCACCCTGATATGTTACTTCAATGTAGCCGTTATCTGCCAGCGGCGTTTCCCACTTCAATTTCAGAGGGAACGATGCACCGCTGATGCGGAGTGGAAATACCTGTTTCCCTTCACGATCGGAAATAGGTGCTTCTGCAAATCTGCCAGATGCAAATCGAACATCCAATCCTTCAGGCGGAATCGGAGGCAGCTCAAACCTGTTCAAATTACCTTTGTAAGATGATGAACTAAATCGAACAGATTGCTTGTTCCCATCGTTATCTTCAATAACCAACGGAGAGAATTGACTCTTTGCAGATAACGGATTTGATTCTGCCTCATCATTCTCAACAATTGGTTTGATAGACGGTTCAAGCATCGAAGAACTATTAGCCAGAACAGCATAACCCGGATTAGAAGTTTTAACCCAATAACCGTTACCCGGTTTAAGCGTATCTTCCACAAAATACGAACCGTTATAACCGTAAAACACGGTTGTAAAAGTAACCGGTGATAACGGAGTTACCATGGATGTTTTAATCGGGAAAGACAGCGATCCTATCATCGTCCAGCCCGGAAAAACAAAAACAGTTTCACGCGTTACCGCGCTGCCCTGAATTTGATATGCAGGTGGCGGTGGTGTGGAATATTTAACCCAGTAGGCGTTCCCTGCTTTAAGCGTATCTTCAATTGCATAATTACCGTTATAGGTATAAGCCGGAGACGATATAGTTGGGTAAATAGATGCGGGCCTCATATCAGTAACACGAACCGGCGGGGATATTAAATTCCATGATGCCTGCGGTACCACAGAGGTCGTCATCCAATATCCACCCTGAGATCGTATACCGGGTATATATCCACCATCAAGTACTTTACCGGTATCAATATGAACCATCCGTTGCGCAGCAGTCTGACCGATAGAAGATTGCAGTGTGAACAATCCACCTGTGGATTTTCCACCACCGCCATCTGCCACCGACCAAGGATGTGCCAACTGACCACTAAGCGGTAAGCTCAACATCAGTATTGTTAATATGATTATTATTGTTTTCATGGTTTCACCTATTGATATAATTATCGTTGTGAACCATTTGAAGATCCATTACTCTTATCTAGCTGCTTAATAGTAGCATCCAATTCACTCTTAAGTTGAACTGCTTTTGCTTTTAATTGCTGCAAATGTTCTTCAGGTGATATTTGAATCTGATCTAAATTAATCTGTGCAGAATCATCAGTCTTGCTATCTGGATTGTAGTATGCTGTCGGACTCATTACAGTTGATGTACCATATAGCGTTGGATAATAAGTAGCCTGGATATAAGGATATCCAGCTTGCGCACTGCTTCCACCTCCAACAAATCTCAAATTCAAATAATATCGGTATGAACCTGCTGCTACCGAATAGAATCGTCTTGTGACACCAGGGTATCCATACGGCGTACTAGTACTTGTCGGCAACTCTGAAGGTATCCGAACAACACCAAGTCCCGGGAAAGTTGACTGGGAAGCACCAACAGTATTAATACCTAACCAAACCTCTGTGATAGTGCCTGTTGTATGGTAAATATTTAACCATGCGCCACCTGTTACTTCAATATACCCGGCTGCAGGAACAGTAATATCTACTGAATCAGCTATAACCACTGTTCCACTTGTACTGTTTAAAACCATGATAGTTCTCTGACTGTTTGAGATACCCGGTTCATCCAATATTTCTGCAGCGGAAATTGAGCTATCCGGTAATTGAACAGATTCATTACCGGCAAATCTTGGTTCAAAAATGATTGAACGATTATTTCCATAAACAGCCGCGTAACCTTCACCAAGCCCGTACCAATTTCCCCAACCTTCAAAACCTACTTGCGAAGTAGTTCTATATGCTTTGATTCCGCCACCTTCTCCCCAGCCATTGGGACGAAGATCAACAATTGGATTTCCAAGCTCATCCTGAAGTGTTATCTGACCTCCATAACCACCCGGATATTTATTCGCTTTTATAGTTGGTTCTGCCGCTCCATTTTGAAATACATTAATAGCTCCATCCACAGTGCTTGAACCCACAAAAAGAGTATCCTTAACCTGAACTGCTCCGTTTACATCCAATTTTTTTGTTGGAGAATTTGTCCCTATTCCAACAAGTCCATTCATCGTTGCATAAAAATCATATCGTCCGTATGTCCAATTGTAAAGCGAAAAATTATCATTATACATAGTTCCTAAACTCCATCTGTCTGCACCCGCAGTTCGAAGAACAAGATAATTTCTACCGGAGCTATCACCTTTGTCAGCCCAAAATCCGGTTGTTCCAAAACCAGGAATGTTTTTTGTCCGGATAGCTGACAATGTTCCGGTTTTTACATCTACACCCCAAGGGATAGAGATATCTGCAGATGATCCTATACTGAGTCTGCCACCTGGCAAATTGTAACCAATTACGCTATCACGTACTAAAGGTCCAAGTGAATATGCCGAGCTTGCAAGTTCTGTTCTTGGTGAAAATAAAATTGGCGAACTTATTCCAGGTCCTGATACTGCCGTAATTTCCATCCATAATGGTTGATAGAATATTCCAAGCAGCGGAGATACTGATCCGAGAAGAACGCTGAATGTTCCCTGCTTAACAGTAATATTTGCCTGAGTCTCAACCCATTGACTTGCCCCGGCAGAAACATCGTTAAATAATTCGAATTTAATTTCGTACAAACCATCAGGGACCGGCGCACCAAGCGGGGTTGTTAGTAAACCCTGATATGATATTTTGTTCGGAACAAATGTTGGCGCAACGGCAAGAGTATTTGGATTAGATGCACTTTGCTCAACCGTTCCTGAACTCTGTTGTGAGGTTACCGCCACCTGCGCATAAGCGACTCCGCTTAGGATCAGGCAAATAACCACCATAGACACAAACAACACTTTCATAATATCTCCTTATTTGAATTAATGATTCTGTTAATTTATAAAAAATAAAACCTCACCGGTGCTGTCCCAGTTCCGAAGAGGTGAATATTGTTAATACTTTTTCATTGATGATATCGAATCCATCGGCAAGAAGATATGAAACTTCTCAATAATAGTCAATAGATTTACAGCTATTTGTTTATCATCTTGCATTTCGCTGCCATCATTTGTACATTATTGATGATTTTCTATTGATTTTTCATCATTTTAAAAATTTATATTAACATTTAATGAAGCCAATAATTGCAATTTCTATGGGAGATTTTAATGGTATTGGTCCAGAAATAATATTGAAAAGTCTGCGCTCACCCGGCATTCAGAAGATTTGTGTCCCGATGATCGTTGGATCCATCGATGTATTTGAGTATTATGCAAAGGGGATTCGACAACGAATCCACTTTAAAGAGGTTGATTCAATACCGGATAAATTTTCTCCTCAAGTTATACCCGTTTTTCATCTAAGAAAATTTCAAAACCCTGTTATAAAACCCGGTATAATCTCGCGCGAAGCGGGTGATTATGCAGGTGAAGCGATTGAAGTTGCCGCTGAACTCTGCAAACAAAAAGTTATTGATGGAATGATAACTGCGCCGATCTCGAAAGAAGCCCTGCATCTGGCAGGTTACCGGTTCCCCGGACAAACAGAAATGCTTGCTAAGATTTGCAATGCCGATAATGTTGCTATGATGCTCATTGCTAATAACTTGCGAGTGGGATTAGCCACGATTCACTTGCCTATTAGAATCGTTTCTAAAACTCTTTCGAAGGAATTAATCGCCGGAAAACTTTCCCTGATTTATTCTTCTTTGAGAAAGGATTTTGGAATTCGACAACCAATAATTGCCGTCCTCGGTTTGAATCCTCATGCGGGCGAGAATGGAAAGATCGGAGATGAAGAAATCATAATAATTGAACCTGCGATTCGAATTGCAAAACGGAAATGCAACCATGTTGATGGTCCATTCTCATCGGATGGATTTTTTGGAATGCACACTTATCAGAAATACGATGCCGTGCTTGCAATGTATCACGATCAGGGTTTAATTCCTTTGAAGATGATGGGATTTAATATTGGTGTCAATTATACTGCGGGTCTGCCAATTGTCCGCACTTCCCCCGATCATGGAACAGCATTCCCTATCGCAGGTAAAGGAATTGCAAACCCATCCAGCATGATTGAAGCGATAAAATTAGCCGTTCAAATTATTAAAAACAGAAAACGAAAATCATTATGATCCATTTTGAAAATGTCTCGGTCTCTTACAACTCCCAACCTATTCTTCTGAATGTCAATTTAGAAATTAAGCCCGGAGATTTTGTTTCTTTAGTGGGCGAATCCGGTGTTGGAAAAACAACTTTATTGAAATTAATTTATTTTGATCTATCGCCTGATGAAGGAAATGTATCTATTGCAGGTTACACCTCATCCGCGATAAGGAAAAGAGAAATCCCTAAAATTCGCAGGCAGATTGGAGTAGTTTTTCAGGATTATAAACTACTTGAGGATAAAAATGTTTATGACAACGTCGCCTTTGCACTGCATGTAACCGGAGTAAAACGAAATGAAATCGGTAAACGGGTGCTACGAGTTTTAGCGGATGTCGGTTTAAGCCATAAGCGCGACAGTATGCCCGATGAACTTTCCGGCGGCGAGCAGCAACGTGTTGTCTTTGCGCGTGCGTTAGTGAACGAACCAATCGTTCTCCTCGCCGATGAGCCGACAGGGAATCTCGATCCAACAACTGCGCTTGATATACT
Organism: Chlorobiaceae bacterium; assembly: GCA_013824245.1. Lineage (GTDB taxonomy): Bacteria > Bacteroidota > Ignavibacteria > UBA10030 > SZUA-254 > PNNN01. The sequence goes on from PNNN01000073.1 coordinate 21,550, forward strand.
TCTATTGATGAAAACAATCAATTCACGCGGTACAGCAGTTATACTTTCTACTCATAATTATGATTTAGTAAGAAAAGCAGGCGGAAGAATAATTCAGATTAAGGATGGGAAGGTTAGTGAGATTGAGAGTATATAGCATGAGCAACCTTGCGAAGGTTCAACTCAGTTTAATCAAGTCAACCTTCGCAAGGTTCTAAAGCCGCAAGGTTTACTTGACCTCTTCTACTCTTTTAATCTCAGGCGCGCATTGAAGAACAGCACGCTCGATACCTGCCCGCAAAGTCATGCGCGACATTGGACAGCCACTACAAACTCCCTGCAATCGCACTTCTGCAATGCCGTCATCGGTAACCCGCACCAACTCAACATCGCCACCATCGGCTTGTAGATACGGACGGCACATCTGGAGTGCCATCTCAACTTTTTCATTTACCGTCAAAGCTTTTTGTTCTTCCATTATTAAATCCTTTATTTATTTAAGATCGTGTAAAACCTCCGACTTCTGACTATGCGTGAACACAGAAGAAGTCGGAGGTTTATCATTGTAACCTTGCGAAGGTGTAAGTCTCGTAACCTTGCGAAGGTTCAACTCAGTTTAATCAAGTCAACCTTCGCAAGGTTCAGGTGTATTACAAACTTATTTCTATTTTCTGATTTGATTTTCCTGACATCTGATGTATGCTTAACTGCGCCGCCATGTTCCGGGTGATCTGCCTGATAATTTTTGTTTGCTCGGCTTCCGGCTCCGAAATAACTATCGGCTTGCCAACATCTCCGCCAATCCTTATCGGAGTGTAAATAGGTATCTCACCTAAAAACGGAACGCCTAATTCTCCTGCGGCTTTCTTTCCGCCGCCTGTGTGGAAAATATCTTCACGATGTCCGCAATGATTGCAGATGAAGTAACTCATGTTTTCAATAATACCGAGAACTGGAACGTTTACTTTCTCAAACATAGCATAAGCTTTACGGGCATCGGCAAGTGAAATATCCTGCGGTGTTGTCACAACAACTGAACCTGTAAGTGGAATTGTCTGTACAAGTGTGAGATGAATATCACCGGTACCGGGAGGAAGATCGAACACAAGATAATCAAGCTCACCCCAATCCACATCAGACATAAACTGTTTTACCGCACCGCTCACCATCGGTCCACGCCAAATTACCGCCTGCGATGGATCGACAAGAAATCCTATCGACATAACTTTAACACCGTGCGCTTCAAGCGGAACAAGCTTTTGGTTCTGCAACTGTGGCCTTTCATTTATCCCCATCATCAAAGGAATACTCGGTCCGTAAATATCGGCATCAAGTAATCCGACCTTTGCACCATCCAACGCAAGCGATACTGCAAGGTTAACTGCAACTGTTGATTTGCCAACGCCCCCTTTACCGCTTGCCACCGCAATTGTTGTTTTAACATTGGGAAGCAGATCGATATGCTGCTGAATGTTGTTCGCACGGACACTTGCCGTCATCTCGATTGCAAGATTCCCAATGCCGTCAATCTGATTGCGGATTGCGGTTTCGGCAAGTTTTTTAAATTCATCGCGCACCGGGCAGGCAGGAGTAGTAAGTTCAATTTTAAAACTTACATTCTTCCCTTCGATTTTTATATCTTTGATAAAATTGAGCGATACGATATCTTTATTCAAATCCGGATCGCGGACTATTTTTAACGCTTCTAATATATTTGATTCTGTTAATGGTTTTTTCATTATTATTTTCTTTTTCTATTGAATGTATGAAATCTTAAGTTTTAATATTGACCCTCTAGTCTGGAGAATGTCATAATAATAAATATTGCTTAGTGTTTCTGAGTGAACTTAGTGACTTATTGGTTAACATATCATAATTCAGAACTAAATATAAATTCTTCACCACTAAGGCACTTAGAACACTAAGACTCACAATGATTTTTTGTACAACCGCGCTGGCGGTCATAGTTATTTAATCACCCCAAGTTTTCTGCCAACTTTTGCAAACGCATCAACCGCTTTGTCGATGTGATGCTTTTCGTGAATCGCAGAAATCTGAACTCTTATTCTATCTTTTCCTTTCGGGACAATCGGATAGAAAAATCCGACGACATAAATCCCTTCATCATATAAATCGCGAGCCATCTGCTGAACAAGTTTCGCATCATGAATCATGATTGGGACAATAGGATGAAATCCATCTACGATTTCAAATCCTGCTTCCTTTATTTTCTGACGGAAATATTTTGTGTTCACTTCAAGCTTGTCGCGAAGCTCTGTTGATTGTTCCAACAACTCTATGGCTTTAATTGTTCCTGCAACCACAACCGGACTGACAGTATTGGAAAATATATAAGGTCTGGATTTCTGCCGGAGAACATCAATGAATATTTTACTGCCCGAAACACATCCGCCGGATGCACCGCCAAGTGCTTTACCGAAAGTAGTTGTGATAAGGTCGATTTTATCCAGCACTCCAAAATGTTCGTGCGTGCCTCTTCCCTTCTTTCCGATGAAGCCGGTAGCGTGCGAATCATCGACCATCAAAATCGCATCATACTTTTCTGCAAGCTTAATAAGTTCATGTAACTTCGCAAGCTCACCATCCATTGAGAAGACGCCATCAGTCGCAATCATCCTGAATCTTCTCTCCATCGATTGTTGAAGATGAATTTCCAGATCGTTCATATCGTTATGCTTGTAACGATAGCGATGCGCTTTGCAGAGGCGGATACCATCGATTATCGATGCATGATTCAATTCATCCGAAAGGATTACATCTTCTTCTCCGAGCAATGCTTCAAATACACCGCCATTCGCATCGAAGCAGGATGAGTAAAGAATTGTATCTTCGGTTCCAAGAAATTTAGAAACCTTTTGTTCTAACTCTTGATGAATATCTTGCGTACCGCAGATAAACCGGACGGACGACATGCCATATCCGTGCTGCTCCAATCCTTTTCTCGCCGCATCAACAACCGCGGGATGATTTGAAAGTCCCAAATAATTATTCGCACAGAAATTGATTACTTTTTTTGTTGGAGAAGTTTGGGGGAATTCCACATCAATATCAGCAGATTGAGGAGAAAGAATTACCCGCTCAACCTTGCAGATATTGCTGGTCTTGAACTCATCAATAACCTGTCGATAATGCTCTATTACTTTTTTACTTTTCGACATAAAATGGGAAATCCTAAATTCTAAAATCTGCGCCAGAGACGCATCAGCCTTCGGCTGATAAATCCTAAAAAGTTTAGAACTTTGAATTCCTGCCCGTCCCTGCTTCGCGGACAGGCAGGCGGGTAGGATTTCGAAATTAATTCTTACATACCATACATAGCAATAATCTCGTCTTTTTTCTTGCCGAGAATATTATACTTCGCTCCAACTTTTGTAAATGCCGCCACCGCTCTATCAATATGTTCGAACTCATGATCGGCTGAAATCTGGGTGCGAATACGTGCTTGTCCTTGTGCAACCACAGGGAAGAAGAAACCAATAACGTAAATTCCTTCAGCATACATATCGCGGGCTACATCCTGCGCGAGCTTCGCATTGTAGAGCATCACCGGAACGATAGGTGTATCGCCTTCTTTAATATCCAATCCGGCTTTGATCATCTTCTCCCGGAAATATTTTGTATTTCTTTCTAATTTATCACGGCGTTCAGTTGTGTTTGAGATTAGATCGATAACTTTTATCGAAGCAGCAACAACAACCGGCGGAACAGTATTTGAAAATAAATATGGGCGCGCTCGCTGTCGGCATAGATCGACAATTCCTTTCCGTCCGCTCACACATCCGCCCGTGGCGCCACCGAGCGCTTTGCCAAGTGTTGTCGTGATGGCATCGATACGTCCCATTACATTGAAATGTTCATGAGTGCCGCGGCCAGTCTTTCCGATAAATCCCGAAGCGTGCGAATCATCCACCATTACCATCGCGTCATATTTTTCAGCAAGATTACAAATCTCATCTAACTTTGCCATATCGCCATCCATCGAGAACACGCCGTCGGTAATGATAAGACGGAATCTGCAATTTTGAGTTTCCTGCAATTTTTCTTCAAGATGAGCCATGTTGTTATGTTTGTAATTGAAGAGCTGCGCTTTGCTCAGCCGCATCCCGTCAACAATTGAAGCATGAACAAGACGATCTGATATCATTGCATCTTCTTTATCCAACATCACTTCAAATATTGCGGCATTTGCTTCCATGCAAGACGGAAAAAGAATGGTATCCTCGGTTCCAAGGAACTTTGTCAATTTTTCTTCAAGCTCATGATGAATATCCTGTGTACCGCAGATAAAACGGACAGACGACATTCCGTATCCGCGCGCATCGAGTCCATCGTGTGCCGCCTTGACAACATCAGGATGACTTGATAAGCCAAGATAATTGTTTGCACAAAAGTTCAGCACTTGCTTTTGTGGTGCGCCAAGCGGAAACTCGACTTTTATATTCGCCGCTTGAGGAGATTCAATGTAGCGTTCTTCTTTAAAGAGTCCGTCCTGCTTGATGTTTTTCAGTGTGTTGTCGTAAAACGATTTTGCTTTTTCGCTGTAAGCCATATTTGCTCCTTAAATTTTAGTGTATTCTTTTAGGAGGTTGATTATATTGTTCGCAGAATCGAACGCATCCGGTGTTGCTTTATCGTCGGGGATCTTGACTAAAAATTTCTTCTCAAGAAACATCTTTAACGATACCATCGAGAAAGAATCAACGATCCCGCTTGAAATTAATTTTGTGTTTTCATTAACGTCAACTCCCGAATCTTCTTCGAGATATTCTTTTTTGACGTAATCGATAATCATTTTCTTTATATCTTCAGACATATTAGCTCCAGTAATTGATAATTCATGAATAACTTATATTCTTTTTAGTTCAAGATAAAATTCGAAATTCTAAATTCGAATACCTAAACAAATTCCAATTCCTAATTCCCAAAATAATATTTGACATTTATTGATTCGGATTTTGAATTTGTTATGATTTATGATTTCGTATTTAGAAACTGAACTCATTTTTAATCATTCTCTAACGTTGATGTATCTCCAATTTCTTCACCCCATTCCTTGGCGCGGAGGAGACGGCGCATGATTTTGCCGCTTCTTGTCTTCGGAAGCGAAGGAACGAACTCGATTTCCTGAGGCATAGCAAGAGGTGAAAGTTTTTTTCTGATAAAGTTCATAATATCCAACTCCATATCACCGCTCGGTTCAAATCCCGGTTTCAGTGCAATAAATGCTTTCACGACTTCCATATTCACCGGATCGGGCTTTCCTACAGCGGCAGATTCTGCTACCGCTTTATGTTCAAGCAACGCAGATTCAATCTCAAACGGTCCAACCAAATGACCTGCAGTGTTTATTACATCGTCATCTCTACCGACAAACCAAAAATATCCTTCATTATCGATACTCGCACGGTCTCCGCAAATATACCAGCCGTTTTTGAACTTGCTGTCGTATGTTGTTTTATTGTTCCAGTAAGAACGCATCATTGAGGGCCAGCCGGGCTTTATCGCAATAAGTCCGACAATACCGGCAGTAGTTATCGGCTCATAAGTTTTCGTGTTGAGAACGGTTGCTGTAATACCGGGGAAAGGTTTTCCCATAGAGCCGGGTTTTATTTTCATCCCGGGATAATTAGTAATCATCATTGCGCCGGTCTCGGTTTGCCAGTAAGTGTCAAGAAACATTTTGCCGAATGCTTTCTCAGACCAGACAACTGCTTCCGCGTTTAACGGCTCACCGACACTTGCAAGATGACGGAGCGAAGATAAATCGTATTTCTTAACCGCCTCGATCCCTTCTTTCATCAACAATCTGATGACTGTCGGTGCAGAATACCACATACTCACTTTATGTTTCTGGATGAACGCATACCATTTCTCTGTACCGAAGCCGGCATCGAGAACAACCTGAGTAACGCCGTTCGCCCACGGACCAATTATTCCGTACGACGTTCCGGTTACCCAACCGGGATCGGCAGTGCACCAATAGATATCATCCGATTGCAAATCTAGAACCCATTTAGATGTTATATACTGTGCGATGATTGATGAATGCGCATGTTGCGCACCTTTCGGTTTACCTGTTGTGCCGGAAGTGTAATGAATAACGGACGGAGCTTCGGGACCGACTTTCACGATTTCAAACTTTTCAACTTTCGATGCTTTTTCCATCCAGAAATGGATTTCATTTATCTGCGGTGTTGCCGCTTCATCTGCATCAATAACAATTATTTTAGTTAACTCGGGAAGTTTGTCTTTAATCCTGCGTACTTTTGGTAAATGTTTCTTTTGAATCATGATCGCTTTTGTTTTTGCGTCATCAAGTCGCGTGAACAAAGCTTCTTCACCAAATGCAGAGAACAACGGTTGGGCGATACCGCCCATCTTGAGAATACCGACGAAACCGATATACAATTCAGGAACCTTATCCATGAATAGACAAACTCTGTCGCCGACATTAATTCCGGTATCCTGTAAAAACTTAGCAATCGTATTGCTGTAAACCCGGATATCATCGTAAGTGAATTTTTTCACTTCGCCGGTGAATCCTTCCCATATCAAAGCCAGCTTTTTGCCATCGCCCTTTTCGCAAATGCGATCACTGCAATAATATCCGATATTAAACATTCCGTTTTTACCGTATTCTAATTCCTCCTCTGATTGTTTCCAGTTAAACGATCTATATCTTTCTTCATATGAACCGATATGACTCATGAATTCTCCTTTTATCCTTCAAGAAGTACAAATGCTGTTAAATAATTTTTTGAATATGAATATGAACTGTGAATCTTTGTAACCTTTATTTTTTCCGCTTGCACTTTCAGAACATTAGTCAGATTAATTTGACCATCATCCGACACTTCAATATCGTGCCAATATGAACCATAAGTTAATCCCCAACCGAGCGATTTCATCAGCGCTTCTTTTAATGCAAATTTTAACGCGATCTGAGATCCATTTCTCTCATTACTTCGAAATGTTGAAATTTCTCGTGGGGTAAGAATCTCATTGATAAAATTCTTGTCACGCTCAATTTCCTTAAACCGCTCTAATCCTACAATATCGATACCGATACCTTTAATCATTTTGTTCGTAGGAATAGTCAAGTTACAAAGAGTTTATAACGATTGATGAAGAACGTATGGCAGCACATTGATGAGTGCTTACAATATAACTAAAAGCGGTTATATTTCATAGAAAACCAATAAATAATTGTAATTAAGGTCTAAGTAAAACCTTCAATGCGTCGCCGTTGATTATCGCTTGAAAACCTTTATCATAATCTACTAATGGAACTTGGTGAGTTACGAAACCGGCTTTCATGAACCGTTTTGCCAAACCTTTCTTCAATATTTCCGTCATAATATCCCATGTCGACCAAACTCGCCTGCCGATAACGCCGTGAATCGTGATACCGGGGAAAATAACATGCTTCGAAAAATCTACCGGAAGTGTTCCACTTGTTAAACCGAGAAGAGCAATCTCTCCGCCCATCCGCACAACATTAAATGCATCGTCATATGCATGATAACTGCCCGACATTTCAAGCACTGCATCAACACCAGCACCATGATTCTGCTCTTTTGCTATTTTATAAAATTCTTTTTTCTCTTCAGGGATTGAGACATCATAACAAACATCAGCACCGAGAGATCGAGCCATTTTGAATTTTAATGTTTCTAATTTCTCGTGTGTGTTTTCTCCGTGTGACGCGTCGGTTACGAGAATCTTTTTAGCGCCGGCACCTTTTGCAATTGCAACCGACATCAATCCGATTACGCCGAGACCAAGAACTGCAACTGTTTTACCTTTTATCGATTTAAGAACTTGTACCGTATGTGTGGCATTTCCAATTGCATCCATGAAACCTACAATCTCTTCTGGTATTTCACCATTTTTGAAAATCAAAGTGTTCTCAGCTGGAAGCACTATGTATTCAGCATATGATCCATCGCCATGCAGACCACGAATCACAGTCTTCGTGCACACATGATAATCGCCAAGCTTGCACTGAGCGCACTCGCCGCATGTAATATGCATCTCGGCGGTGGCAATAAAATTTTTATTTAAGTAATCTATAAATGATTTATCCTTCGCCACTTGTGCGGCAGTCCGATTTTTAACGAACTTTTTGATTTCTTTGTACTCTTTCGATTTTTGGATCACCTGATTTGCAAGTCGAAGTTTTGCTTTCGCTCCGGCATCGGTGATGCGTCCGCAGAACTCATGTCCGATTGTTACACCGTCCGGCGAAATATTCGCCATGCTGTTTTTCAATGAATCTTTTGAATTATAAATCCCGACATCGGTACCGCATATACCGGCGGCAACAACTTTAAATTGAATGTCATCCGGATTTTGTACCGTTGGCATTTCTCTTTCAACAAGTTGAAATCCCTTTTGCCACGCCTGATACATTTGTGGTTTTTGTTTAATGACCGCTTTCATGAAATTTCCTCAAATTATTATTCAGATTGTTTCTTTCGAAGCCGTGCGGCAAACGAACCATCGATCTGGTGCCTGTGCGGCATCGTCTCGATGAATCCTTCTGCATTCACGACAGATTTATTAACAAAATTATTAGCAGGTTCTATATAAAACTCAGGATGTGCGCCGATAAACGAATTAACCATTTCAGAATTTTCTTCCAGTTCTGTGGTACAAGTGCTGTACACAAGAACACCACCAGGTTTTAGCATACGCGCCGCACTCTCTAAAAGTGAATATTGCTGACGTATCATTCGTTTTATATCTTCCGGTTCGCGCTTCCATTTTATATCGGGTTTCTTGCGCAATGTTCCCAACCCGGAACAGGGGGCATCCACGAGTATCCGATCGGCAAGTTCTGTTTCAACAGTTGTAGCATCTGCGACAAGAACGCGTACATTTTGCACTCCAAGCCGGTCGCAACTTAACTTGAGCATATTGAGTTTTGTATCGTATTTATCGACTGCTAAAATCTCACCTTCATTTTTCATCATCTCGGCAATGAATGTTGTTTTGCCACCGGGGGCAGCGCACATATCAATCACTCTCTCTCCGGGATGGGGATCGAGAAGAATGACAGGCAGTGCCGCACTTTCATCCTGGATTGTGAAGAAACCTTGCTGGAAAATATTCATTTGTGATATTCCGGAGAGACTTTTCACTTTGATAAAATAATCGATAAATGTCGAACCATGAAATTGAATATTTTGTTTCTCAAGCAAAGACAGAAACTCAGCAGAACTAATTTTTAATTTATTAATCCGTAAAGTCAATCCCGGAATCTCATTATTCGCCGTTAAAAGTTTTTCAACTTCCTCCCTTCCAAATCGCGGGAGCCATCGCTTCACCATCCATAGCGGATGTGAATAATAAACTGCAAGATACTGCGCTAAATCCTCATCAGGATTCGGATAATGAATTCCGTCTAATGTCCGGATAATATTACGCAGGACTGCATTCACGAAACCCGAAAATTTATCTCCGCGGATCCGCTTAATAAACTCAACCGCTTCATTGACCGCGGCATAATGGGGAACCTGAGTTAAAAATAATATCTGGTATAAAGCAACCCGGAGTGCATTGCGAACATTTACCTCTGACTTTGAAAAATTACCGTGAGTGAATCCATTAAGAACCCAATCCAATCGTCCTTGCCATCGCAATACGCCATGCACAATCTCTGCAAGCAAGCTTTTATCTAAGTCAGAAATTTCTTTGGATCTCAGTTCTACATCCAATAATTTATCTAAATAAGAATCTGTACGTTCAACTCGATTTAATATTTTTACAGCGGTTCCGCGCGGACCTGCATACAGCATCTGCTTTTCGGTTATCTGCGGCTCAGTGTTAACTGCCTCTGGATTTTCTGAATTCATTTTAAACCAAAATTCTTTCTATCTTTCATCGTGCTAATAAATATCTCTCTGACAAGTTTTTCATAATAATCCGACATTATAACGTTTCTTCGCGCCATCACTTTTCTCATTGTCTCTATACTTTTTTCAATATCATAAACCTGAAACGAATTTTCACCACCCCACGCGAATGATGGAATGGATTTAGGCAGAAGTCCGGCTCCGTACAAATTACAGGAAACACCGACCATCGTTCCGGTATCGAACATCATATTGATGCCTGATTTAGAATGATCGCCAACAGTCAATCCAACAAATTGCTGACCCGAATCTACCATCTTGCCGTCGATTTGTACACGCACAGTGCTATAGTTATTCTTTAAATCGCTCGTGTTCGTATCGGCGCCAAGATTCACCCAGCTTCCTAAATACGAATGGCCTAAAAATCCCTCGTGCTGTTTGTTTGAATAAGATTGAATTACCGATGCCTCAACTTCGCCGCCAACTTTGCACCATTCGCCAATCGATGTGCCGTGATAAATTTTTGCGCCAATCTTAATAACAGAATTATCGCCTATGAATGCCGGACCTTCAATAACTGCATTTGACATAACTGTTACATTATTGCCGATGATGATAGGTCCTTTTTCCGCATCAAGAACGGCGCCCGGTTTTATTGTGGAATTTTTGCCAATGAATATATCTTTACGATTTAAAAGATGAACACCACTATCGACTTTTCCTTCAATCTGTTTTTTCTTTTTCTTGAAGAAAGAACTATCGGCGATTATCTCATCCGAAGTTTTATGAACCAGATCCCATGGGTACGATACCGTATCGACCTCCAACATTTCTGTTCGCAATCCTTCAAATCGGTTTTTGCTGAGAGTACCCTTTTTAATTTCTTGATCGAATCGTTTTAGTGATTCTTTTTTCAGAAACACCGCAACAATATCTTTTCCGTTAATTAAAACTTTTTCTTCTTTATGAGAGTTTACTATATGTTTTTTCAATACAGAGTTTGCAACAACTCTCCCATTGACAAACCAGGTATCATCCTTAGGTAATTGATTTATATTTTTTTGGGGATTGTCTTGGCGGTAAATATCAGCCAACTCGTCACGCAAATGATAATGGATTTGAAATGGAGAAAAATATTTTTCTAATTTTTCTCTGAGAGTGAACACACCGCACCGTAGATCGTAAACCGGTCTGAGGTATACGAGCGGAAGAAAGTTTTTATAAGATTCGTCTTCGAAGATAGTTATCTGCATAGGATCACTTAAAAGAAAAAACGGAACCCCGATTCCTCAGAATTCCGTTTAATAATTGTGATGAGATGTGAATTCTCCTTACGCTGTTGCGGGCGCCTCTTGTGTTTTTTTGCCGTACTTCCTATTGAACCGTTCAACACGTCCGGCAGAATCCATTAACTTCTGTTTGCCTGTGAAGAATGGATGACACTTATCGCATATTTCTATTTTTAAATTACCGGCGCTTGAGCGTGTTTCAAAAGTTGATCCGCAGACGCAGGAAACAACTGCTTTTTTATATTGGGGATGAATACCTTTTTTCATAAAAAACTCCAATTCTGTATCAAAATGTTGAAATAATATACGAAGAATCCTCAAGATTCGCAAGGATTAAAAGTATTTTTGACATTTTATGATCCTGCTGAATGATTCCGCGTCACGAGGCGAGCAAATAGCTGCGGAACGGTTTGCAGATTTGCGATGGGCGGGCTTTTTAGCACAAATGTTCATTTGGAGAACTGCACTTCCTTTAACCACAAAACTGTCTGCAAAGGACGAAACCCTGCCTATTGCAAATGTGCTGTTAGCTGCTCCCTGCTGTCCATCCGAAGTTGTTCAGTTTGAAGCCGCACAAAACATTATTTAAGGGTTTATCCATTTTTTCCCTTGCGTTTAAGTTCAAATGTTTCCAGTAAGAATGTCGCAAGTGTAACACCTGCACCAACAGTCAATCGAGCATGCCTTTCATTTAATCCTTTTCTCTTTTTGTCTTTACCATGTCCAGTGCCGTATAAATTTCGGAGTTCCGCAACTTTAATCACAACTTGTCCAAGATTACTCAAAAGCACTTTTATAATGTCTGCCCCTTTCTTTGCATCATCAACATCGTCTGGAACAAGATCAAGAGCTTTCTGAACTTGTTTAAGGAGTTTGGGAATATCATCGTCTTTGTCAGCAGGAGTTTTTAATTCTGTCAAAATAGTTTTGAGTGTAGCTTCAACAAGTTCTTTTGTTGAACCGATTGCAAGCCCTGGGTCTTGGTCAATAGATTTCTTTATCCGTTCAATATATTCCTGAAAATGTCCTTTATCTAAAAGGTCAGTTGCATTTTCTAAATTGTCAAAACTTACTACCTGACCAACAATAGAAATTTTCCCGTTGTCAAATTGATAACCGTCTTTGAACAAAACTTTGGTCAACTTATCAATCCAAGTTTGTCTAATGTTTGCATTCCACGAGTCGGTTGTGCCTGTGAGGTCAGAAAGAATGTCCGCATACACATTAATTACTTGACGAACTTGCTTAGTATTTGTCCAATCAACGCTGGCGTAATATTGTGCAACTTGACGTCTCCTTTGTCCAGATGGTAACTTCTCTGCTGGCAATTGAGTAAATTGAATATCGTGGTTGTCAAAATATCTTTTAATTTCTCTAATTGTCGTTGACACAAGAAACTCTTGAAATTCACTCCTCGTCTTTTTGCTTATTAAATCCATTGGTTATTCTGTTTGTTTCTTGCAATCTGTTGATGTTCGCACTGTCGCCATAGGGTTGCAGCTAATGTTGCGCGGCGTACCTCGCGAAACCAGTCGCGAGCGAATGGCTGCGGAACGTTTCGGCAAACAACGCAATATTTTTGAGCGATGCTTTTTTATTCATTGGTCTTTTCTTCGAGCGTTGTTATTTTGACTGTTATGCACCGCGCAACATTTATGTATCGAGATGTAGAGTTAAGGATTATGTTTTTGTCTTGCTTGAGTTAATTGCACTCTGACGCAAGAGAGCGGCTTGTTTAATTTTTCCAGGTCGAGTATAAAGTTGATATGTTAAATCTTTGAGTAAGGACAATAAAACATCTGCACGCTCAGAAGTAACATCTGGGAGGTGTGGGTGTGAACCATCGTGACCCGATAGCATTATCTGATACGCAAGTTCTTTCCACTCATCACCGAGTCCAGAAGTTTTAATCATATCTTCGATCTGTGTCTTGATTTTCGTGGTCGCATCTGCTCCAATATTTACACATATGGCTTGAGTAGCTCGTCTGCAGACGGCCGCGAACCCATTAAATGCACTAACCGACAGACAATCAAGCGCTTCTTCTATTTCAGTTTTCACGCTTTCCGGTACATGTTCGAACTCGAAGAGTTCTTTAATAGAACTTACTACTTTGGGGCTAGTAACAATAGGGCGATTACCATTCCAACCTGTTATTGTCCATTGAATCGGGAGGGGAGCAAGACAATTGTCGCAAGAATAGGATGCAATAAACTGTTTGATTTTATCCGGCCCCAAGATATCAGATTTAACGTTTGTCACTAGTGTAAATCGAGATGCAACTCTACACTGGGGACACACACACCCCGGACGAAGCTCAATTAAGGCGGTAGGAGGCTGATCACCGAAGAAGGTTATTTGCATTGAAAGCTCCTGTATAGTAATTAAGGGCAAAATTAATAATTCGTTTTATAAACACATTTCCTGTGTTGCCTGGTGCATAACGCCACGAGGGAAAAACGAAGTGGGCGGATCCCGCTGAAAGCGGGAGACGAACATTGGAGTTTTTCCCGTCGATGAAATATATTTAAAAAGCAATGGTTTGCCAAAGGCATCCCTTCGGGACATTTTACTTTTTTGTTGTTATTATTTAAGTAAAAGAAATATTTTAGTATTTGTGTAATCTTTTGTTTGCAACCTGTAAAAGTACATACCACTTGTCAGCATAGAACCATCAAATTGAATCTCATAACTTCCCATCTCTTTTTTCTCATCCGCCAAAGTCGCAACTTCTTGACCTAAAAGATTGAACACTTTGAGTGTAACGTACGATGCCTTTGGAAGATCGAACCTGATTATTGTTTTTGGGTTGAAGGGGTTGGGGTAGTTCTGTAATAGAGAATAATGATTAATAATATCCCCGGGACTGAAGATTCCATTCTCGCTTTCCTGGTGAAGTTCCGAATCCATTCCGTAGTACTTTCCCTGCGAAGTCTGGACTACCGCTCGATAATGATATATGGTTCCTGATTCTAGCCCATGAAGTTCGCGAATATGTTCGGATACGGCAAATGATTGGGCCAGACTGTCTGGTTCAGTTGACGATTCGTACAATGTAGATGTACCCCATTCAAACCATGTAGTACCATCAGATCCGTTGGGGTTGATCACTGATGTCAGGAGGTTTTGCATCGAAGATTGTAGCGAATCCGTTTTTGCGAGGATGCTCGGGCGGAAGTTGATTTGTTTGGGGTGCTGTGCGATGATGGTCACTAATCCTATACTCGCATTGTTCAAGGTGAAGGAGTTTGTCGTTCGCATATCCACCGTATCTTCGAACGTTGTCATTGTCACTGGTCCCGTATAGAACTCCTGGATGTTCTGCCATTGGAACACAATAGGGAAATGTTTCTCTAATGCAATGAGTCGAATTTTAAATGTATCCGACTGGGACTCGGAGAAGAACGGATGTATGTCGATGTAGGATCCATCGCTAAGATCAGGTCCCAATCCGTGGTGGCCGCCTATGAATCGGATATCCCAATCCGGACCGGGAGGTGGCAGTAGGTTCTCTCCAAGTATATAATCGTAGGAGTAGTGTGCATAGGAATGTACACCGAACGCAAGATTTGGTCGATACAATCCTCCGTATGCTTTGATGGCCACAGGGATAGCGAAGGAGGTTACGCTCGAGTCGAATTGCGTTCGAATATTGACGGACCGTATCTTTTGTATAACAGATGGCAGGAGTTGACTCTGGAGGGAAGCAGAACATGGATACTGCTGGTACGGCATTAAATCATCGAATAGAAAACTGAGCGTTGTGTCATCCGGTAAAGCAGGTAGGGTAATCGTTCGGACATCCCGATTCGGAGGATCCATGGACCAGCCGCACCGCAATGTGGTCGGTGCGCCATTTGTTTTTACTCGCACACTCGCATGGAACGATGTGTTTGTTATATTATCGAAAACCGGTTTGTACAACGCGGGCGATACGGTAGCAACACGGCGTTGGCACAATTGCGGATGTGTATATGTGAACGGGGTATCGACGCCATTATCGACGCAAAACCAATAATAAATATCGTCTCTACAAAATTTGCCTTTCGATTCTCGAAACTCGACAAAGGTGGTATCTTTAGGCGGATCATTCATTCCGTAAACATATGACCAATGCCAATCCCCATCCCAGTAAGAATTCCAGTATCTTCCCCACTGGCCGAATGTTTTGAACGCAGCACGAAAGACGAGAGTATCGGGGGAAATACTATCATAATAGGCATAAACTATCTCAGGGGGCTGAGCCTGAACTCTACTCAAACTACAGCAGAGGGTAACTATTTGGATAAGCAGTACGAATAAACTGGAATTGAATCCGGAATAAGTTTTCATCGCAATCTCCTTGAGGTGTATAACAATCTAAATTCAATTATTGTCTTTGATTTACGAGTAACATTTTCTTCATCCTCACGAACGTACCAAACTGCAACTGGTAGGAATATACACCACGCTCGCAAGGGTAGTTTCATCAAACTAAGCTCCAACCTCTTGCTTTTCTACACAAGGGTATTTCGGCTAATGTTGCACGGGAAGTCTCCCTCCTTCGTCGGGATAAACTCCGTGTGGGTGAACGTGAGCTTCTTTTTCTCACAATTCAGCCACACGCATTGCAACATTAAATTTTTTCTTTTCTGGTTATTCATCTAATATTTTATTTTTATCTTTTATCGAAAAGCTTATCATCATACTCACGCAGTCCAAACATTCCTTCACTTGTCCGCCGAAACTAACATGTCCACCAAAGCGGGACGCGTAGGTGGAAAGCGCAGGCGGAATCTATCCAACGAATCCATAAGCGTGAGTTCCCATGTTTCAACCCATCAAAATCGTGTTATGCAAATTACAAAACTGGTGGGTTATTGTCAAGCAATCTTTCGCCTTTCTACTCAACTTCTTATTATTTCTTGTAGGGTTTTAAATTCTTTCTTCTTCCCCTCCGTTTTTCAATACCCCCTAAATAAATCATTTTTCCACACCCTCAATTATTGCATAATTTTGAGGGGTCAAAACGGCTACATGTAAAAACCTGCTGTTTTGGGCATAATCCTATGTCGGATCGTCGCATTCCTACATCGCATCGTCGCATTCCTACATCGCATCGTCGCATTCCTACATCGCATCGTCGCATTCCTACATTGCATCGCCGCAATCCTATATTGCATCGCCGCAATCCTATATTGCATCGTCACGTTCCTACATTGCATTGCCTCAATCCTATATTGCATCGTCGCATTCCTACATTGCATCGTCGCATTCCTACATTGCATTGCCGCAATCCTACATTGCATCGTCACAATCCTATATTGCATTGCCACGTTCCTACATTGCACTGCCGCAATCCTATATTGCATCGTCGCAACTGCGAACGGAATTGTCGCAACTGCGAACGGAATCGTCGCAACTGCGAACAGAATCGTTACAACTGCGAACGGAATTGTCGCAACTACGAACGGGATTGTCGCAACTGCGAACAGAATCGTCGCAACTGCGAACGGGATTGTCGTAACTCCGAACGGAATCGTCGCAACAGCGAACGGAATTGTCATAACTACGAACGGAATCGTCGTAACTGCGAACGGGATTGTCATAACTACCAACGGGATCGTCGTAACTTTGAACGGGATTGGAAAGACCAAATAAGAAGTGCGACTCACCTGCACATTTGAATCTTCGATGGAGGTGAGTCGCACATGGCATTAAAGTAGAACTCCGACTTTTTCCACAGCATAACGGAATCAAAAGTCGGAGTTCTTGCTTAGCAATATTAGCAAACATACCGATCTCAACAATTGATAAACTGGATTTGATCGGTTACTACTCTCGTTGGAAATTATAGCGTAGGTTGCATTATTATTTCTAATTTCAACCTCCCCTCAATGTCTGACTAAAAAGTAAAAAAAATAACAGTGTCATTCCCGAATGCTTCTATCGGGAATCCAGAATTCTGGTAAAATCTGGGCACTGGACTCCCGCTTAAAACACGCGGGAGTGACATTAAAGAACTTTATGGTCAATCCAGAATAAAGGAGTGGTCTCTTCTAATAAATTATCGGGTAAATGATGATCTTACTTCGGTGTTTTAGAAACCCAGTAATCGCTTCCGAAAATTTCTCGGTTCTCAGAAACAAATCTCCGCGCGGAAACTTCAGTCTTAAATCGCCCAATAGCTACTCTGTATCTTCCGCGTGCCTCTAAAATACGCACATCAAAACCGTTTTGCTCCCACTCGCCCGCTTTTGAACGCGCACTTGCTTTGTCTGTGAACGATGCGACGTAAATTGTGTACCTTCCAACTCCATCATCGCTTCCGGATTTTTCTGCCGCTTGATTTGTTGAATGTATCTTCTGTTGAGGTTTCTCTTTTACAATGATAGGTTCTTTTTCCTTCACAGTTTCTACGGGATCTGATTCTTCTATTTCATCTTTGATTTGCTGTTTAATCGTATCAACAGTTGGCGCACTGCTCTCGTCTATAGATTGATCAGGTACAGTGGAATTTATGGAGTTATCGCTTAACGATATCTCTTGTCTCGTAATCTCGGTATCGCTTTTCACCAATTGCCGATAAGTGAAAAATATAACGGCAGCAATTGTCAACACAATCGCCACTGCTATGACAATATTTTTTATCATGCTGAAATCTTTGGTGGGTTTATGAAGTATCGGTTGATACTCCGGTTTCTCGGATTCGAGATCTTCCTGGTTTGTATTATCGTTTAGGGGCATTTATAATTTCCATAAATAAATTAGAGTGACTTCTGAATTATTCTTTTTTGTCATGTTGAGCGGAGCGAAACATCTCGATTTTAAAGTATTTGAGACCCTTCACTTCGTTCAGGGTGACAATTGGAGAGATTTTTCAGAAGTCTCTTAGAGTGATTTTATTAGATCATCTAAACAGCATTTTACTATTGATGAAATTATACAACATTATCGTGAATAACAATTTCGGGTTCGTATCTGTGCTTTTTAATTTCTCATCCACGTCAAGCAATATCGCGAAACACCGCTCTATCTCGGATGATGAAAATGAACGGGCAATCTTTATATCTTCCTCTAAAAAGGGCAACTGTCTCGGATTCATTCGAAGGGTTTTAATCAATTCATCTTTGCTTATCTTGCCTTCAATAAAATCGCGGATCGTCCATAACCGTTCGAAATACTTCGTGAGCATCACAATCATGCCTACCGGATACTCGCCGGCGTCGAGCATTTTTTCCGAAATTTCCAAACTCGTTGCAATGTCTTTTCTTCCGATCGCTTTTTGAAGTTCGAAGATATTATATTTTTTTGATATACCTACAACCGCGCTGACATCATCAGAATCTATCGTCGGTTTCGTCCCGACATAAATAAACAGCTTATCTATCTCGTTTTGAATTTCCCTCAGTGATTTACCGACATGAGTTTGAATCAGATTACAGGCATCCATATTTGCAGATTTGCCACGCTCCGAGATTTTTTTGCTGATCCAAATCGGAATTTCGTTATCGTACAACTGCCTGAACTCTACAACCACCCCGTTAGTTTGAATGGCTTTGGAAAGCTTCAACCGCATATCAAGCTTTTCCCCCGCGATAGCAAGTATTGTGGATTGCACCGGCTTTTCAACAATCGACATTAGAAGTTCGGGCTTTTCAACCATGTCGAGATTCTTGACAATAACAACCCGACGATCTGCCATCATCGGAAAAGCAGATGCCAAAGAAACAATATCTTTAGCATCCACTTTTTCGCTCCCAACTATATCGAGGTTGAAACTTATCATCGATTCGTCGAGCGCATATTTTATAATCAGATCGATTGCCTGCTCAATCAGCAGATCTTCTTCACCCCAAAAATAATAGATCGGCGCAAATTGTTTCTGACGAAACAATTTTTCCAGATCGGTGAGACTCAATCGCTCTGATGCTGACTTACCCATGATTGATTATCTTCTTCAATCACTAATTATTTACTGGCACGTGCCATTGATTCGATGACAACCTTTGTCACAGGAACATCCTGCATTTGCTGTTGTATTTCTTTCCCCTGGTATAAAGAGATTGCAGGAGAGTTACCGGTTTTAACTGCCCGAATCTTATCCACAACATCCATTCCTTCAATCACTTTCCCAAAAACCGCATAGCCGGGATTTCCTTCTGAACGGTTGAGGAATGCATTATCAACTACATTGATGAAGAACTGGCTTGTCGCGCTGTTAGGATCGTTAGTCCGCGCCATTGCAAGTGTACCGCGATCGTTTGTTAAGCCGTTGTCCGATTCATTTTTTATCTGGGCTTTAGTCGGCTTTTGTTTTATCGGATCGGATGATTCGAAACCACCGCCCTGAATCATAAATCCTTTGATGACCCGGTGGAAAACAGTTCCGTTGAAATACTTTTCATCAACATAACTCAAAAAGTTTTTCACTGTAATAGGTGCTTTGTCTTCGAATAATTCAATTTTTAAAATACCCATCGAAGTTTTCATAACAACGATTGGGTTTCCTTTTGGCTGATCCATTTTTGTGGCTTTCGTTTGTTGTGCAAAAAGTGTTACTGCGCTAATGATGATTGCAGCAACAGTGATGATTATTGAACGTAACTTCATTTATTTTATCTCCTTTATTTTTTGTTTATCAATAAGTTTCTGTAAATAAAATATTGTACCTGTATTATCCAACTTTTGGCTGTTCGTCAACCGTTAAATCCCGTCGGGCAACCTCGCCGAAGTGCAATTTATCTTTTACAAAATAGTAAATTCCTATTGCCATAGTTCCCATGAAACCGATTGCGTGCGTAACGGTAGCATAACTGCGGGCGACTTCTTCGTTTACGTTATAAAGTTTAGTGAGCGTTTGAATTGTAAAATAATGATAAGAGCCGGTTCCGCCCGGAGTTGGGAGAATGAACCCGATTGTTGAAATCGCCTGCACTACAAGCGCCGAAGCGAAATCGAGTGAATATTGTTCAACCATACCGAAAGCATAGAACGGAAGATATACCATGATGATATAAAACACCCAAACAAGAACGCTCAATATT
Source organism: Chlorobiaceae bacterium (assembly GCA_013824245.1). Taxonomy (GTDB): domain Bacteria; phylum Bacteroidota; class Ignavibacteria; order UBA10030; family SZUA-254; genus PNNN01. Next base: position 41,722 of record PNNN01000073.1, read on the forward strand.
CCGATCATTAAATAAAGGCGTGGCTCTTTCAAAAATAAAAATCCGTCGAGAAACGAATGTGCTATATGTTCAACAAGTTTACCCCTTTTAGGCGAAATGTGGCGAGTTACAAATCGGAGCATCTTTTCTACAAGGTCTCTACGCATCATTAAGAAAGTGAAGAGTACGAGAAATGACAAAGAAATTACTGTTAGCCAAATTCCGGTTTCTTCAAGCCAAGGAAAAACTTGCGTAAGCGGTCCGCTGTAGAATAGAGGTATTAAACTGATGACAACCATGAATGAAAGTATATCGAAGATGCGTTCTATAAAAACCGTTCCGAGGGCTGAACTGCGCGAAACGCCTTCGAGTTTCCCGATGGCGTAAGGACGTGCAAGCTCACCAAGTCGCGGTAAAACATTGTTCATCATATATCCAACCATCATAGAAGAAAATAGATTGCGGAAGCGTATCCCTTTTTTTACGGGACGAAGCAGATACTCCCATCGCCATGCCCTGAATAGGTTGCTTATCATCAACGGCGGCAACATAGCCAGCACCCACCAGTAGTTTGCCTTCGATAAAATTAATAAAAGACTTTCAAAATCTGTTCCCCTGAAAGCAAAATAAAGAAACATGATCGTCAGTACTATACTAAATGTATATTGGATAAATGTCTTCAGCTTTTGATTCATAAAATGATTTTTTCTTTGGCAGATCCTTTTACCGCAAATCTATTACCTCAAAACCGTTCGGTGGCTGATATGAAAATGAGCTTTCTTTTACGCCGGAATTGATCAATAGACTGGTGATTGCGTAAGTTATTGTGTTATTGCTTGCATCGATTATCTGAATTTTTTTTAAAACCGACTGATCTTCGTCGACCCACATTTTAATCGAACGAAAAGACGAGCGTCCTTCTTTGGGAAGTAATTTTAATACAGCAATATCCTTACCTCCCGATTCTTCTCGATTCAGTAATGCTGCGTTGTAATTTTTCGGGATATTAGTTAACATTTTTTCAGGTGTCAGTGATTTCGGATCGTCCCGGTAATTATCTATCATGACCTGCTGATTGGTTTTATTAACAGACCAAACAATTTTTCCATCGGTGATTATCAACTGTTGCTCGAGATCTATTCTGTATTTATTCCCTTTTTTCACAGTGAGTTTTCCATCGAATGATTGCTCCGATTTGGTTACAGCGAATAATACTTGTTGTGTAAACGAAATTGTTGCATCATTCCATGATTCGTATTTCTTCTGAATGTTTCTTAGAATCTTTTCCGCATCATCTCCGGCGATCAAATTAGAGAATAAAAATATAATCAGAGATGCAATCCAAAATATTTTATTTAGATAGATTCGTTTCATTATAATATATCCTTTAGAAGTCTATCAAGCTGCTGTTCATCTTCAATTAAAACCATCCGGGCTTTACTGCCATCAAACGGTCCCACGATACCTGCCGCTTCAAGCTCGTCAACTAATCGTGCGGCACGTGAATATCCAACTTTCAGTCGGCGTTGTAACAACGAGACCGATCCTTGCTGATGTCTGACTATCAATCGCGCCGCCTCTTCGAAATATTCATCACGGTTGTCCGACATACCGCGTGCACCAGATTTCTTCCGCTCAAGAGTTGATGGAAGCTGAAACGGTTTACTGTAACCTTTCTGGCGACCCACATGATCGGTCAATCGTTCAACCTCATCTGTTGAAACATACGCATTCTGAATACGCATCGGCTTTTGACCGCCCGCTGGCATGTAGATCATATCGCCGCTCCCTAAAAGTTGTTCAGCTCCATTCATATCGAGAATGGTGCGAGAATCAGTTTTAGTGGCAACCTGATAAGCTATACGGGCAGGGAAATTTGCTTTAATAACTCCAGTGATAACATCTACCGATGGACGCTGAGTTGCAAACAAGAGATGTACTCCAACCGCTCTTGCCATTTGTGCAAGACGCGCAATCGGTTCTTCCACTTCACGCGCGGCTGTCATCATGAGATCGGCAAGTTCATCTATTACAACCACCAGATAAGGCATTTTACGATGAACAATTGTCTCGGTGTTTTTTAATCTTCCTGCTTTCAAACGTTCGTTATAATCCTGAATATTTCTGACCCCTGCGGCGGCTAAGCGATCGTAACGTTTTTCCATTTCAAGCTCAACGCTGCGTAAAACAAAAACCGCATTTTCGGGTGTAGTGATAATATCTTCATCGATGTCGGGCGATACAGCAAGAAAATGATTCTTCAACTTTTTGTATGGTGTCAGCTCTATCTTTTTTGGATCGATGATTACGAACTTTACATCTGAAGGATGCAAGCGGAATAAGAGACTTGCAAGAAAAGTATTAATACCGACACTTTTCCCGGAGCCGGTTGAACCGGCTATTAAGAGATGAGGCATTTTTGTTAAATCATCTGTATAGATATCGCCGGAAATTGTTTTCCCGAGCGCGATAGGTAGATTTGCTTTCATCTCTCTAAATTTTGTCGAATTCAAAACGGATCGCAATGAAACAAGCGATGGATTTTTATTGGGAATTTCAACACCAACTGCGCTTTTACCCGGTATCGGTGCCATAATACGAATCCCTTTTGCAGCCAAAGCAAGCGCGAGATCATCAGATAAATTCACTATACGACTTATCTTCACCGTAGATGCCGGAACAAGCTCGTACAATGTTACAACCGGACCAGGCGTTACACTTACACTCTCGATTTCAATTCCGAAATTAGCTAACTTCGCACGCACCAACTCAGCGTTAGCTTTCAATTCTTCTTCCGGAATAATATCTCCCTGACGATGAGCATCAAGTAATTCAATTGAAGGAAAAACATAATCGATTTCTTCCTCCTCGACTTCTGGGAGAATTTTATCTTTATCAGATTCAATTTCGGATACCGGTTCATCTTTCAGCTCGATAACTTTCATCGGCGGCTCTTCTTCCGACTCCTGTTCCGGTTCAATCTCTTCTTCCTCTTCTGAAACTATTTCCTCTAATTCATCCTTTTCCTGAGGAATAATTTCGGTAGTGAACTCTTCCTCGTTCTTGTTAATCGAAACATCTGTTTCAGTTTCTGACGATATCGGCGATGAATCATCAATCGTCTTGCGATTAAAGAGGGCGAGCCATAACCCTTTTATTCTTTCGATTGATTTGTGAATATCAAGATCAATTGCAAGAACGATGGTAATAAAGAATGCTGTTGTAACCACTATTGGCGCGCCAACCCGTCCGAGTAATTTCACAAATATATCTGCAAGATATGCACCAACTATGCCGCTCCATTCTTTCGGTAAATCGATGATAACCAGATTTATAATGCCGAATGTAGCGGAGAATAAAAGTGAAAAGAGAAAAAGATAATTTGTTAAAGTAAGAAGTTTCCTCGATTCTGCGGCTCGAAGAAACACCCAACACCAGAAAACAATTAGAAGGGGGAATAAAATTGAAATAAAACCAACGGTAGAGTTAATAAAAAAATCCGCCGCAAATGCGCCGAATAATCCAAGCCAATTATTAATGCCAGAAGATAATGTTTTTACCGATTCATTGAATGGAAGCCGGAAGATATCGGTTATGGAAAGTTTGTCGAGTATTGCTTCATCGGAAAATGAATATCCGATAATACTCAGGAAAATCAGCACACCAATCACCATTCCGATGATTGCAAAAATGTGTTTGCGTCTTTCTGCCGCTCGCTTTTTCTGAGCTTTCTTTGAAACTCCTGTTGAGTTTTGTTTCCCGCGGTCAGCCATTAACGCTCTTTCATCAGATATTTAGATGATATAAATTTCTCTAATTTATATCTTTTGGAAGTTTGATAATGTTACCGACCAGCATCGGAATAACCTGAACAGAATCCAAAGCGGCACAAATCTTCAAATCATCGGCAAAACCGATTTCGGTGAGATATTTTCCATGCTCTGTACTTTTAAGCATTTTCAATATGCTTTTACCGAAACTTTTATCGAGCGTAGCACATGCAACCCCGGTATCATCAAGTACCAGTTCGATACCGGCTGAACCAGCCATCTTGTTGATAATTCTCCCGGCACATACTGCATCTTCGATGCAAAAAACATTTTCATTAGCCGCACAAAGAATCACTATATCTTCTTGAAGATTAATGAAGAATTCCACAACTTTCGAAAGATTCACAAAACCTGCAACAACTAAGTTCTTTGCATGTTTACCTTTCCCTATTGCTGTAGTACCGTTTGTTGTGAAAAAGATTATTGATTTTGCTTTCACAACATCTTCGGTAAATTCTTTGGGAGAATTACCGAGGTTGAATCCTTCAATCATTTTAGAATTTCGTTCGCCTGCACGCAGGGTTACACCACCGAACAAACTTCCCGATATTTTTACGGCGTTCTCAATAGTACCTACAGGCATAATTTCTTTTGCGCCGTTTTGTAACGCTGTTGCGATAGTTGTGCTTGCTCGCAGTACATCTATGACAATTAAATTTTTATCTTTCAGACCCATCTCATCTATATTGCCCGGGGTGAGATGAACGGTAATCGATATTTTCTTATTTATCTGGTTTGTCTTCATCTTTGTATGAAAGGAATCTTTACAACTTTTGCAGTAACTTCTTTATTTCGAATCATAATATTTAAAGCAGAGCCGGGTTGTCCGTACTCCGTCGATACATATCCCATCCCTATCGCAGTGCCGAGAATAGGAGAAACGGTTCCGCTTGTAACAACACCTATCTTCTGACCGTTGCTTTTGATATTATATCCGTGGCGTGGAAAAGCGCGATCATCTTCAATTACAAACCCGACAAGCTTTCGCGAAATACCTTTTTTCTTGATCTCTAAAAGAACATCACGGCTGTTAAAATTATTTTTTTCAAGTTTAGTTATCCATCCGAGTCCGGCTTCGAGCGGATTAGTTGTTTGATCGATATCGTTACCATAGAGACAGAATCCCATTTCAAGCCGGAGCGTATCACGCGCACCCAAACCGATCGGTTTGATATCGAATTCTTTACCCGCTTCCATGATTGCATTCCAAACGCGTTCTGAAACAGCGATCGATGAATCGAAATATAATTCAAAACCCAATTCACCTGTGTAACCAGTTCGCGAGATAATCATATCGATACCGGCGAGATTGCCTTGTACAAATGAATAATAAGGCATTGCCGATAGGTTAGACCCTGTTAACTTTTGAAGAGTGGCGAGCGATTTCGATCCTTGAACGGCGAGAAGAGAAATTCCATCACTCTGATCTTCAAGTTGCGCATTGAAACCATCCATATTGGATTTTATCCAGTTAAAATCTTTTTGAAGATTAGCCGCATTAACAACGAGCATGAAATGATCTTTCATTCTGTACACGAGAAGATCGTCTACAATACCGCCATCCTGATAACACATTGCAGAATACTGAACTTTGCCTTCAGATAATTTTGAAGCATCATTTGTAGTAACTTTTTGAACAAGAGCAAGAGCATCGGGACCGGTGATTTTGAATTCACCCATATGTGAGACATCGAACATCCCAACAGTCGTACGAACCGCGCGATGTTCGTCGATAATACCGGAATATTGGACCGGCATCTCAAAACCGGCAAACTCAACTAACTTTGCCCCTAATTTTTTATGAATTGAATTAAATGCTGTCGGTTTCATAATTACCTCGGCACCTTCTTCCAATCTGCAAGAAATTTTTCTAATCCGGCATCTGTCAGTGGATGTTTAATAAGCTGGGTGATTACGTTGAATGGGATTGTGGCAATGTCTGCACCCATCAAAGCTGCTTCAACAACATGCAGTGGATGCCGGACACTTGCAACTAAAACCTGAGTATCGAAACCATAATTCCGGTAGATAGTTAAAATCTGAGATATCAATTCCATTCCGTTAGTGCTTATATCATCTAACCGCCCGACGAATGGACTGAGAATATACGCGCCCGCTTTTGCGGCAAGCAGTGCCTGATTTGGAGAGAAGCATAGCGTAACGTTTGAACGAATACCTTCGGCTTTTAAACTCTTTACTGCTTTCAAACCTTCCTTGATCAAAGGAATTTTTACTACTATTTTATCGTCGAGTTTCGCAAGCTCGCGACCTTCGCGCATCATTCCATCATAATCAGTTGAAATAACCTCGGCGCTTATATCGCCGTCAACGATCGAACAAATTTCTTTGATTAGTTCTATAAAATTTTTTCCTTCTTTTGCCACAAGACTCGGATTGGTGGTTACGCCATCCAATAATCCCATACTCGCGGCTTCTTTGATTTCATTAATATTTGCAGTGTCAATAAATATTTTCATTAAAAAAATCCTTTGATAATCATGAAATAAATTGTTCCGTAATATCTTTCTTTTGCTTTGGAGAAAAGAAATGGAACTCTGATGCCGGAGTTGAAGTATCTTCAGCAAGTTTGATTGAAACAAAATATTTGAATCTCATCTTCGTAATTCGGCTTATAGTGCCTTCTCTTAGGTATTGAGCGACAGTTGGGTGAACAATAAGCTTAAGTCGGTATTCACGCGATTCTGATTTGAATCTGCGCACCCATCGTTCAATATGATTTACGATACTCGATTTGGACTCAATTAAACCGCCGCCGCCGCAAACCGGGCAGGGTTCGCTGAAACTATGGAGAATATTTTGCCGGATCCTTTGCCGGGTTATTTGGACTAACCCGATTTCAGTCATCGGCAAGACAGTAACTTTTGCACGGTCACGTTTAAATTCTTTGCGTAATTCATCGTATACTTTTTTTCGATTTTTTTCATCTTCCAGATCGATGAAGTCAATGACGATAATTCCGCCGAGATCTCTCAATCTGAGTTGCCGGCAAATTTCCCTTGAAGATTCAAGATTCGTACGGAGCGAATTCAATTCTTGTTCGCGTTTCGCTGCATAACGGCCGCTATTCACATCAACAACAACCATCGCCTCGGTTTGTTCTATGATTATATATCCACCGCTCTTCAACCAAACTTTGCGGCTAAGTACTGTAGCGATCTCTTTTTCTATTCCATAAACATCAAAGATCGGTTCTTTATCTTTATATAACTCGATCTTATCAATCCAATCCGGTGATACCGTTTTTACGTACGCACGAATTTCTTTAAATAATTTTTTCGAGTCGATTACTATTCGATCAACAGACTCAGAGAACAAATCGCGGATAACACTTGAAGTTGTTGCCATATCTTTATAGAGAATCGATGGTGGCTCTTCCGACTTTACACTTTTCTCGATCTCTCTCCATGTGGATAGAAGATTATCCATGTCTTGTTTCAATGCGGCTTCATCCTGATCCATGGCAACAGTGCGTATAATGGCGCCAAAACCTTCGGGAAGAAAACTGCGAACAATCCGGCGTAACCGACGCTTTTCTTTAAAGCTCTGCATTCTTTTTGAAACACCGATCTTGCCATCGAAAGGTAACAGTACCAAAAATCTTCCCGGAATCGATACCTCAGATGTAACCCTCACCCCTTTGCGGCCTACAGGTTCCTTTGTAACTTGTACTAATATATCCTGACCGCGCTTGATGTCCGGTAACGATTTTTGATAATTGTCGTTCCTCGTGGGTCTTTGCCGTTGTTGCGGTTGTGGTTGGGTTTTAACTTCAGGTGTTGTGGCTGCGGCATTTTCACTAGAGGGATTCTCAGCATCATCTCCATCTTCATCAACATCGACTTCGGAATCTTCATCGCCAACTAACGATGAATATTCAGAGAATGAACTTCCAATATCTGAAAAATGGAGAAAGGCATCTTGCTTTAATCCAAGGTCAATGAATGCAGCGCGGATTCCAGGCATTACTTTAGCGACGCGACCCAAATATATATCGCCAACCATGCGCTCCTTTTCAGGAGTTTCAACGAAGAGTTCAGCTAAACGCTTATCCTCGGTGATTGCAATGCGAATCTCGTTCGCAGTTGCGTTGATTATAATTTCTTTTCTTACGTTTGACACTTTGTTCCTCCGACCCACTTATAGACATAATATTTTGTGCTACCAGCCCATTAGGGTCTGAATAATTATATGAAATGCAACAACGCACACGGATCGGTGCCGCGGCGAAGTCGTGGAACGAAGCGAGGAAACGGTTTATGATTGGGATGAAAACTCGTAATAGAAAGACGCTCGACATCGTTAACCAGAGACTTGTTGCTAATGAATTTAAAATATAATTTGTGTATGACTTACCCGAAATTTTATAAAATTTCGGTATTTGTTGTATAAAGTTACTAATTTTTTAACATCTTTGCAAGAATTCATAAATTTTTTGATTTCGGAATCATTCAAGGCATTTTCCGCATAGCTTCGTGATAATCCTCACCTTTGCCATTGTTTTTTTCGTTCTATTAATTTAATATACAATTGTGATTTAGGAAAATGCCCGCATGCATAAAATTAGATCACCATTGGATATAGGTGATCCCGATTTATTGGTGAAATACGAAGCACCGATTAATCGGATAAAAATCTCCTGCAATCTGATTAGTAAGATTAGCAGGCCGGACAAAGTTAGAATATAGCTCCGGAAAAGGTAACATATCCGGCACTTTCCTATTTACTTAGATACAAAATTAATAACCGGTAATTTTTTAAGGGGTTTATATGAACACCGGACAAACAATATTTGCCTTGTTTGCTTTAGCGCTGCTTGGAACTGTTGTGGTATCCATGAACCGATCGTTAGGAAACAGCAATCAGGTTATTATTCAAGCAAAGTTAGGAGTTACTGCGATATCTATTGCCTCCTCACTTGTTGAAGAAGCACAAGGAAAAGCTTTCGATAAAAATACAGACGAAGATATTGTAACGGCAACCACACAACTCACTCCATCCGCGCAATTAGGACTCGAGACAGGAGAATTCTATCCCGATTCATTAAATGATTTTGATGACTTCAATAACCTACAAAGAACGATCACACCCGATACTCTAAGTGGAGTTTTTAATATATCTTGCCGCGTTTATTATATCGATCCGGCAACTCCGAACGTTGCTCAAACATCTCAAACGTGGCATAAAAAACTAAACGTTCAGGTTACAAGTCCCCAAATGAAAGATACGGTGGACGCCGAATATATTTTCAGTTATTGGTATTTCAGGTAAGGAGCAAAGTTATGGGATCAAGTACAATTTTAGATATACTATCATCTCTTATCATCGCCGGATTTTTATTGTTGATGGTAATACACATGAACAGTTCGTTAGTCTACTCTAATTATACCACAACTAACGATCTCACTGTTCAAGAAAATTTAGTCTCATTAGTTCGCATGATTGAAGATGACTTTAGAAGAATAGGATATTGCAGAGATTTCACCAAAGTTCCTGATCCCTCTAAAGCAATTCTTGGTGCAGGCAGGCATAATATAAAATTTCAAACCGATTTGTCGAACATTGGAAATGTTGATACACTCGAATATTCGATTGGGACAATATCCGGATTAACAGGCACACCGAATCCAAGAGACATGTATCTCTACCGCGATGTCAATAATGTTCGACGCGGCGGTATAAGTCTGGGTGTAACAAAATTCGATTTCGTTTACTTCGATGCGCAGGGTGATTCATTATCATTTCCGATTGATAATCCAAATGCAATCTATGAAATTCAACTTTCCGTACTGCTCGAAAGTCCGTACGCATACGACACAACATACTCATTTGCATTCTGGCGACAGTTACGCCTCGCAGCAAGAAATTTAAAAAATAGATAAGGAAGATTTATATGGGTAAAGCAGCTATATTACTCGTGTTAGGTTTCAGTTTGATACTTGGTATTGTGACACCTAACTTGCATCGGCAAGCAAACCGTGCAGTGGAGAATTATCTCAGCTATCAGAAAAAATCGCAAGCTCATAACATAGCCACAAGCGCCGCTAACATAGCAGCAAATAAATTATTTTTAGACTCCACATGGAAAACCGGTTATTCAAACGTTTCATTCACTGGAGGAAAATTCAGTGTTACCGTAAGAGATACACTTACGAATATGAAAAAGATAGAAGCAATCGGTACCTATATCGATTCCGCTGAAACGGTTAGGGTGTTATTGCAACCCAGTTCGTATTCAAAATTCGCGTACTATTCTAAAATTGAAGGTGCGATCAACTGGATATCAAAAGACACCGTTTGGGGACCGTTGCATTCGCAAGCGAAGTTGAATATTCCATTACCAAATTCCCCTGTCTTTTTTGGAAAAGTTACAACCCGGTTGGGTACAAATCCTACAAAAAGCAAAGCGAAATTTTATGGCGGCTACCAAAAAGGTGTTAATTTAGATCTGCCTGCAGATATTAGTGGAGTTGTAAACGCGGCAAATGCCGGAGGTCGCGTTTTTGCGACCGGTGATTTATGGTTGACATTTGAAAACGGAAACGTTAAATGGAAAACTACTGCAACAGGAACAGTTACTACGCAAACACTATCTTCTTTCGCCCCCAATGGAGTTATTCTGGCTGCGAAAGGAAATATTCATGTTCAAGGAACTATCGACGGCAGAGCAACAGTTTGCGCAACGGGCAGTTCGGGATTAGGGTTCGGGAATATTTATGTTGATGACGATATCCGCTATAAAGCCGATCCGAGAACGGGTGCATCTGATGATATGCTTGGTTTGGTAACTGAAAATAATGTTTTCGTGACAGATAATGCAGCAAACAATAGCGATTGTCGAATTGATGCCGCTATCTTTTGTTTGAAAGGTGGTTTAACGGCAGAAAATTATAATACACGTCCGATAAGTGGAACTTTGTATCTTTATGGTGGGGTAACACAATATCAACGTGGACCTGTCGGCACATACAGTGGTACTACAATCAATCACGGTTTCCAGAAAAATTATAAATACGACAATCGATTATTGGTTAGCTCGCCACCAAATTATCCGATGACAGGATCGTTCGAGATTGTTTCTTGGTTGGAATAAAATAAAAAGAGGTCAAGCTACCCCACGTCACACAAGATTGACTTCCTACCGTTGCTTCCTTCCGGACCTGGCGGGGTTCGGAAATTTCTTGTTGCGTAGGACTTGACCCCAAGTTCTAAATCAAATTACAAACTATCTACAGTTTTTCCTAAATTAGTCCGGTAACTGGAAAACCAAACATCTCCAAATGCAAATCTAACCAATAACGCGCAGAATCGATCTCATGAGATTTTCTAATTCATAAGGTTTCGTTAGATAATCGATTGCACCGCTTTTCACAGCTTCGAGAGCTACGGCAAGATCATCCACTCCTGTCAGCATTATAGTTCGAGACGTGGTTTTCCGTTTCTTCATTTCCTTAAGCACTTCAAGTCCGTTTAATCTTGGCATCCTGATATCGAGAAGAACAACATCGTACGATTTTTGTTTCATCATATCCAATGCAGTATCGCCATCGTCTGCAGTGTCAACATTAAAACCTTCGCTACTTAATTGATTCTTTACTAAAAACCGTAATTGGTCTTCATCATCAACATATAAGATAGAGTAACCCTTGACCATCTAATCCCTCAAGATTGTTTTCAATGATTCATTTATTAATTTTAAGAACTATGTTCCGTTGCAGTTGGGAAGTGGTGCGCTGTTTTCTCCCACTTAAGCTCCTTCTTCCTTAAAGCTGCTTTCGTAAACTGATATAACGCTCTCCCTGTTGCGCTGAAATTTATAATATTTGAAATCGGTAATCTGAAAATGCTTAAGATTGCTGCCCATATTCCATATACTCGTCTGACAGTAACAAAACGATGCATGATTCGCCAAATCATTAACAGACTATCAATAACAACCAGATCCCACAATATTGTTCCTTTGATTACTATCGGTGGAAGTTGTCGATATGCTGCAAAACCCAACCTTATCGCTTCGTAGGAGATCAAATAAAGAATAACGACGTAAGCGAAGAAATTAATTATGTTCGCTATTACTGCTTTTCTATCGCGGTAAAGAACGAACCTGAATTTCGCATCACCGCGCCACCCGATTGTTTGCCACGATTGAAGGCAGATACCGGTAATCCATCTGCTTTTCTGTCTTATTGAAGCAGACATGGAGTGGGGGAAGTATCCGCGTGTTGCACAATCAATACCGAATGGTTTGTATGTGAATAAAAGATTGGCGCGTCCAAGCGCGAGACGCAATGCAAGATCGTAATCCTCGGTTAAAGAGCTTGTTCGAAATATATTTTTCGCAAACGAGGTTCCAACAAATTCGATAATCCATCGATTGAATGCGGTACCCACTCCGGCTGATGGAACAAACCCGCTAAAATGCTGGCGAACAAATAAATCCTTGGTGTGGTATTCTGCAAATTCATCAGCATAGGTCCAGTGAATAAGATTCAAATGGCTTGTATCCAGAGGGAATACTGGCATTTGTACCATGTCGTATTCGGGAATAAGGGCGTTATCCACTTTCAATGATAACGGATGAATGACATCTTCAGAATCGTGCATGACAATGATATCGTATCGGACACCGGTTTTGTTTTCCCACTTTATCATTCCGGCATGAATGCCGTTCAGATTATCTGCCTTGGTTGTTGGTCCGGGTTTATCAGCCACTACCGCATGAACATTTGGATATTGCTTGCTTACAAGTTCAACTTTTAAAATTGTCCCCGGATCGTTTGGATAAACACCGACAAAGATATCGTAATTTTTATACTGGATAGTGCGGCAGGCATTTAATAACATTTTATCTATAACATCTTGTTCGTGCCATGCCGGCACAAATATCGCGATTGTCTTCTCTTCTATCTGATAAAGTTTCTCCGGTGTCGCGTAACGGAATTTGTTGAATTTCTTTTTCATCAATAAATGATGAAACCAATAATAAAGGTCTACAAACACATCATCAAAACCGCTGATAAAAAGAAATGTGGCAACAATAAATGTCGCCATGTACAAAGAATCGTAAGAGGACCGGAATATTTGTACTAACCAATCGCCCATAGATTAAAAGATATGATCATAAATAATGAAGAAACGGAAGCCGCCGAAATATTTCTCACCATCAACGATCTGATCGAGAGTTGCATCATAATGATTCGGAAGCTTATCGATATACAACCCGCGATAATATTCAGCCATAATGTATAAATCCCAATTATAAATCGGGAGAATGCGCAAACCGATAGCGGCATCTATTTGGTTATTATAATATTCACGTTCCGTATCTTTAATATACATTGATCTAACATATAAATCTGCGGCACTGCATGTCCATTCGAAAACACGAACACCCGCCCTACCCTGAAGATATCCTATAGCATTTTTATACCGAGAATAATAACCGACAGACGAATAAACATCTAAGAGCGGTTCTAAAGTCATTTTCACATTGTCGTGAAATTCAAAGTTTGGATAAATTCCGTTTCCATAAATAACGAGTGCGCGGAAATCTTCGCGCCATCGGTCAACCCCGCTATCTTGCTGCACTAAATCGTAAGCAATCCCTAATTGACTTCTTAGTTCTAATCCGGTTAATGGTTTAATACCTAAACCCACTCCACCAATCACAGCGTTATCGGAAAATATCAATGGTACTTCACCAAATTTTGATTTACTGTCGGTTGAGAAAGTTAAGAATCCATACGAAAAAAACATTTTCTCGTGATCAAAATAATATCCCCGTTCTGCATCAAGATTGTAAAATATTGTGTTCCAACGAGTATCGGAATATGGGGCGACATAAATACGCGAATACCAGTCCGACGGTTTGGGTGATACTTCATCTACGGGAGGTGAAATGGTTGCAAGTTGTGCTTCGGCGCTCTTCTTGATATTTTCATCCCGACTGTTACACAATTCGCGTAGGACTGTTACTGCATCATCCTCCCTGTCAAGCGAAACTAAAATAAAAGCCATCTGCAATTTAATTGTATCGGATGGTTGTATGGCTTCGGCTTGTTCGAACTCTTTCAGCGCTTGTTCCAATTTATTGTTTTCGCTGTAAAGATAACCAAGCTGTCGGTGCAAAGCTAAATCATTCGGAGAAATCTTCAATGCTTGCTCGAACAACTGCTCTGCTCTATTCGGGTTGGTCTGCATTATAGCGTAAGCTTCATTCAGCAGAATGGCTAATGAATCGGCAGAAACTTGAGCCGTAACCGGATAATGACATATGCTTATAGTTAAAAATAATAGTGTATTAATCAGAAATAAACATTTCAATGATTTCTTATGTTGTTTAATCATGTACTCTCTTTTTACAGAAAAAAAACCTAACCTGTGGTGGAATTAGTTAACAAATTGAATAAAAATACAAAAATTCTACTCTCTAAACAAGTAATGAATTTTATCAAATTTAATGAATTGAAACAAAAATACCATTTTCCTTTGAGACACTGAGTGATACAAATCATTTAAACGATTGTGAAGAATTAATCATTATATTGAACTATTTGCATCTCTACTTGAAAATTCATAAAATGCCATTTAATATTTATCATTGTTTGATAAAAACATTTAAAGAAAGATACCATTATGAACGAAACAGTCCTCGATAAATTTCTTCGATATGTAAAAATCGATACACAATCCAGTGAAGAATCTGAAACTTATCCAAGCACTTCCAAACAACTTAATCTACTTAATCTTCTTTTTGAAGAATTAAAATCTTTAGGATTGAAAGATGCCCGCATCGATAAATACGGATACGTGATGGGAACTGTGCCATCGAACGTACCGCACAAAGTTCCTGCAGTCGGATTTATTGCTCACGTTGATACATCCCCCTCTGCAAGCGGCGAAAATGTTAAACCACAGGTAATCAAGTATCAAGGCGGAGATGTTGTATTGCCCGGAGATAAATCAATCGTAATCACGGAAGCTGAAAATCCGGAATTGAAACATTGCATCGGTAAAACAATAATCACATCCGATGGAACCACCTTGTTGGGCGCCGATAACAAAGCCGGCATAGCTATTATAATGACAGCAGCACAGTACCTTCTTAGCAATCCGAAAATTCAGCACGGCGATATTAAAATCGGCTTCACGCCTGATGAAGAAATAGGAGCTGGGACAAAATATTTCGATCTGAAATCTTTCGGTGCTGATTTCGCTTATACAGTTGATGGCGACACAGCCGGAGAATTAAACAAGGAAACATTCAGCGCAAATTCTGCAACTATAACCGTACATGGAAGAAACATTCATCCCGGCTTTGCAAAAAATATAATGGTGAATTCGATCCGTGCTATGGCAGACATCATTGTACGAACACCGAAAGACATGGCGCCCGAAACAACAGAAGGTTACGAACCATACATTCATCCGCACGTTTTAAAAGGTGAAGAAGAAAAAACTACACTGAACTTTCTATTCAGAGATTTTAAAACCGATGGACTTGATAAGCAGAAAAAGATATTAGAAAAGATAATTGAAGAAGTGAAACCGTTGCATCCCAAAACAAGGATTGAATTAGAGATAAAAGAATCGTACCGCAACATGCGAGAGGGTTTGGAGAAAGATCCGCGTGTTACCGAATATTTGTGGGAAGCTACAAAACGGTCCGGACTTGAGCCAAAATGGATTCCTATTCGCGGCGGAACAGACGGCTCACGACTCACAGCGATGGGACTTCCCTGCCCAAACATTTTCACAGGCGGTAACAACTTCCACGGTAAAACCGAGTGGGCTTCACTCGATGGTATGGAAAAATCTGTCGAGACAGTTGTAAATCTTACGCAAGTGTGGATGGAGAAAAGCAAAAAGTGAAACTTAAAAAATCAACTTCAAAGTTGATATAAAAAAATATAAACCCCAAATTAAACGCAAAAGAATTTGATTTGCTAAATATTTTTTTTAACTTCATCTACATAATTATTATCGGGCAAACAGTGCCGATATTCCCAATATTCACAACAGGAGATTTTCATGGAACATCAAACCAATACAACAAGCGGTCTTCCTGATAATGCTTATAAAGAACTGAAAGAGGGCGAAGCTTATTACCCTCTTATGGATCCGGCAAAACCTTATCCCGAAGTTACGGGTTGGTCTGTTGGGTGGGGACTTGTTATGGCAGTCCTATTCTCAGCCGCCGCGGCTTATTCCGGTTTAAAGATCGGACAAGTTTTTGAAGCCGCAATTCCAATCGCGATTTTAGCCGTTGGATTATCGGCTGCATTTAAAAAACCAAATGCGCTTGGACAAAACGTCATTATTCAATCGATTGGCGCCAGTTCCGGTGTTATTGTTGCAGGAGCTATTTTTACTATTCCGGCTTTGTACATTTTGAATTTAGAAGCAAGTTTTTGGCAAATGTTCATGGCTTCAACGCTGGGTGGTTTCCTCGGTATCTTGTTTCTGATTCCCTTCAGGAAATATTTTGTGAAAGATATGCACGGTAAATTCCCGTTCCCCGAAGCAACTGCAACAACCGAAATATTAGTGGCAGGTGAAAAGGGTGGAAAACAAGCCGGTGTTCTTGTTGTTGCAGGTTTACTTGGCGGCTTCTTCGATTTTGCTTTCAGCGCTTTCGGTTGGTGGTCGGAAGTTGTTACATCACGGATGTTCCATTATGGAGAAGTCGTTGCCGATAAATTAAAAGTTGTTGCGAAACTAAACGTCTCGGCAATGGTTTTCGGATTGGGATATATCGTAGGATTAAAATATTCGGCAATCATTGCCGCAGGGTCGTTTCTTTCGTGGTTCGTTCTTATTCCGCTCTTTTATGAAATCGGTCAGCATCTTACAATACCGCTTGGCGCAACCGCGACCAAATTAATTGCCGATATGAGCGCGGAAGAAATTTTCAGAACTTACGTGCGGCAAATAGGTATCGGTGGAATTGCCATGGCAGGAATTGTCGGGATTCTCCGCTCTTCAAAAATTATCGGTGGTGCATTCAACCTTGCATACAAAGAAATCTTCCATCATAAAACGGGCGACCTTGAAGCAACGGTTCGCTGGCAAACCGATCTCAGAATGAATTTCATTGTCCTGATGATTCTATTAACCGCTTTGATGCTCTTCGTCTTCTTCTATGCAGGTGTTGTTTTTAACTTCACACATGCATTAGTTGGATTATTGATTGTAATAATAATTTCATTCTTATTCACAACAGTCGCTGCGAATGCAATCGCTATTGTTGGAACGAATCCTGTATCCGGCATGACATTGATGACACTTATACTTTCATCCTTCGTTCTTGTTAGGATTGGATTATCAGGAACATCCGGCATGATTTCAGCATTGATTATTGGAGGTGTTGTTTGCACCGCACTTTCAGTCGCCGGTGGTTTCATCACGGATTTGAAAATAGGTTACTGGCTCGGCTCTACACCAAAGAAACAAGAGACCTGGAAATTTTTAGGCGTGCTTGTTTCTGCGGCAACTGTTGGTGGTGTTATAATGATATTGAACAAAACATACGGCTTCACAGGTCCAAATGCAATGGTTGCCCCGCAGGCAAACGCAATGGCTGCTGTAATACAGCCATTGATGTCGGCAACACCCGCTCCTTGGATTTTGTATTTGGTTGGTGCAATTATCGCTTTAATTTTGGTGATGGTAAAAATACCGCCTCTCGCTTTCGCTTTAGGAATGTATATACCGCAAGAGTTAAACGTTCCGCTTGTGTTTGGCGGACTTGTCGCCTGGTGGGTTACATCTCGTTCAAAGAATGAAAAACTTAACAACGCCCGTTTTTCACGCGGTACACTCATCGCTTCCGGGTTCATTGCAGGTGGCGCGCTGTTCGGTGTGTTCAATGCGTTTTTAAGATTCTCTGATCAGATGTTAGTCGAACGATTCCAGATCGATCTCGGTATCTCACAGTGGTATCTTGCTCATTGGGCAGAGAGCGCGAATGGTGAAGTACTTGGGTTAGTTATGTTCGTTCTTCTCTTCATATACATGGTATGGGATTCAATGCGCGCGAAGGAAGAATAAAGTTGTAAGAGGTGTCGCCCACTTATTAAGTGGACGACACCCTGCTTAAAAAATATCCGTCTCCCAGGGCTCTCAATAAATTCTAAAACAATTTAGGAGCGATGGACAAGTATGCGATTTTTAAGATTTATCTCATTGTTACTTCTTGCCACATTAGGAAAAGCACAAATCAGTCAATTTCCTTATCTTCAAAATTTTGATTCTGTTACGCCACCTGCACTACCGGTTCAATGGACTACAACAACAAACAAAACAGTTGCGGGAGACTTTACAACTACAAAATCATCTCCCTATTCAGATTCAAATGCTGTGATCAGTACAAACGCTACTATCAGCCAATCGTTGATTTCACCCCTGCTGGATTTTTCTGATAAACAGACAGACAGTTTAAAATTTTATGAAAGAAGATCGAGCACTCATAATTCCGGATTGTTGATTGAAGCATCTACAAACGGTGGTGCAACATTCGACATAGCAATAAGCGACACTTTGAAAAATCCCGGCACAACATCATACGTACTCAGAAAATTTAAACTTCCTTCATCACTGAATAATCAAAGTAATGTAAAATTACGCTGGTGTGTCATCGGCAACGGAACCGGAACATCAGGTACAATTCGATTTGATGATGTTAGCATATCAGCATTATACAATACCGATGTTTCTGTTGATCGCATCAGTTTTTTTCCGGTATTTCCAATTATTGGTGATTCGGTGATTATTCAAGCTACGTTAAAAAATTCCGGGTTACAATCGATACAAAATGTTTCTGTCGATTTCTATGAAGACAAAAACCACGACTCGCTCCCTCAGCCGGATGAAATATTTTCATCAACAACGAACCAAAATTTACTTCAACCCAACGATACAACGATTGTTCAAGCCGTACTTTCTCATGCCTCGTTTGGGAAGGAATGGATTTTCATAAATTCAATTCTCACCGGTGATCAGAATCCAGCCAACAATATTAAGAAGAAAATATTATCAGTCGGAATCCCACCTTACTCGGTTGTAGTGAATGAAATAATGTTCGCTCCGAATAGTCCTGAGCCGGAATGGATAGAGCTTTACAATAATTATCAGGATACTGTTAATCTTAATGAATGGAAAATCAGTAATCGCTATTCATCAACAAAACATTTCATCACAAATCAGAATATTCACATCCCTCCCGGCGATTATTGTCTTCTCACTAAGGATATAAATTTATTCACTGCAATTCATTCTGATATTACGTCGCAGATAATTCAAATTAGTTCGCTTCCCACATATTTTTTAAATAACACCGGTGATGCTGTTGTCCTATTTGATTATCGAGGAGCAATTTTAGATAGCGTTTATTATCTCCCCGTTTGGGGTGGATCTGATGGAAAATCTTTGGAAAGGATTGAATCAAAATCTGAATCGAACGACTATACAAACTGGGGAACATCAAAAGATTCACTCGGTAGTACACCGGGTATTCAAAATTTTCTAACTCCTTTAGAATACGATCTTTGTATAACAGGTGCATATACTGTCGACTCCACAACAATCAGAGTTATTGTTCGAAACGCGGGACATCAAGCGGTTCAGAATTTTACCGTCTCACTTTACTTCGATTCAAATATCGATTATATTGCCAATTCATCAGAACTAATATCAACACATCAGATAACTTCACCATTAACTTTTAAAGATTCTTTACCAATCAATTTTATATGGAACAATCCACCATCCGGGAAGAAGCTTCTTATTTCGGTCATTGAATACAATTCCGATATGAGATTGAGCGATAATACAATTATTTTCGAAATAAAAAACCGATTCGCAAAAAACGCGATCGTTATTAACGAAATCATGTACCAACCGAAAACCGGTGAGGCAGAATATGTCGAGTTGTTTAATCCGGGAAAAGATAGTATCGATATCCGTGATTGGAGCATAACTGATTTCAGAGACACCAGTATATCCAAAAAGTATGTCATTAGTGATTCGTCATTTGTCGTTGGAAGCGAAGAATATTTGCTGATAGCTTTTGATTCATCGATCTACAATCGATTCTCTTACTTACTCGATACAAATTATAAAATGATGACCAAAAATGGATCTCTAAGTTTGAATAATGACGGAGATGATATTATACTTTCAGATTTAACAGGCGAGATTATAGACAGCGTTCATTATTTCCCCTCGTGGCATAATCCCGATATCGAAGATGTTGAAGGTAGATCATTAGAAAGAATCAATCCAAATCTTTTAAGCAACGACCGAAGGAATTGGAGCACAAGCGCAAATTCGCTGGGCGGTTCACCGGGGCAACAAAATAGTTTGTTCGCGTCTATCGTTCCATCCGACGCTTCAATCTCATTCGCTCCAAATCCTTTTTCTCCAGACGGCGATGGATACGAAGATGCAACAATAATCAATTATGAGTTACCATCAACTACAGCAACGATTCGAATTCGAATTTACGATTCCTCCGGCAGACTGGTTCGAACCCTCGCTGAGAATGAACCAAGCGGTGCGCTTGGAAGCATAATTTGGGATGGTTATAACGATAACCGAAATCGGGTTCGTATCGGAATTTATATCGTGCTTCTTGAAGCGCTCGATAGTTTCGGTGGTGCCGTGAAAAGCGTTAAATCGGTAGTAGTCGTAGCAACCAAATTGTAATTTCAAACAAAAATTGGTTTGTCTGATTTCGTTTGATTGTTAAGTTCATTCTTCTTAAATTGGCACGAGGAACATTATTTATTATAAAGGATAGAATATGAAAAAACCACTCGTTGGAATTGTAATGGGAAGCAAATCAGATTTGCCGATAATGGCTGAAGCGGCGGAAATGTTGGAAACTTTTGGAATCCCGTTCGAGATTACTATTGCCTCGGCACACCGGACTCCAGAGCGCGCCGCTCAGTACGCGACGACAGCGCAAAAGCGCGGTCTCAAAGTAATCATTGCAGGTGCAGGCGGCGCGGCGCATTTGCCCGGCGTAATTGCATCGATGACCACACTACCTATCATCGGAGTACCGATTAAATCGAGTAACTCCATCGATGGATGGGACTCGATATTATCGATCTTGCAAATGCCATCAGGAATTCCTGTCGCAACGGTGGCGCTGAACGGCGCACAAAACGCCGCCATCTTAGCCGCACAGATAATTGCACATTGCGATTCTAAAGTTGCTAGCAAACTTAAAGAGTTCAAAATATCTTTAAAGAAAAAGGTTGAGCAGAATATACACGAACTTGAGAAAGTGGATTATAAGGAGTACTTAAAGAAATCAAGTAAGTAAATGAGTAGATGAGTAGATGAGTAAATGAGTAATGGATAGATGGAGTAATGGAGTTGTGGATTGTTGGATCGATAGAATGATGGAGTTTTGGAATTAGAACCATTTTTAAAGGATAATTATGATTAGCAATGTGAAATTTGTGAGTGTGCCGGTTTCGGATTATGATAGAGCGTTAAAGTTTTACACGGAGAAATTAGAATTCAAATTGATTACGGATCAAAAATTCAACGACAATTCTCGATGGATTGAATTGCAAATAGGAGATTCTCAAACTAAAATAGTTTTATTCACTCCGCCCGGACATGAAAACCGCATTGGGACATTCATGAACATGACATTCACGTGCGCGGATGTTGCAAAGAGTTATGAAGAACTGAAAAACCGCGGTGTTGGATTTAAAGTCCCCCCTACCAACGCGCCGTGGGGAACATATGCTCAATTTCTTGATTCCGAAGGAAACATTTTCGTATTATCATCTAATTGATAAATCAATTTATACCAAAATACTTTTTAATTTTCAATTTTTACTTTTTACCTTTTAATTTTTAATTGATCCTATGCCAATTTCCTCCATAAATCCCGCAACCGGTGATGTAATAAAAACATTTGCGGAATTAACCGATACCGAGATCGAATCGAAAATCACTCTCGCACAGAATGTATTTAGTTCATATTGTAAACGATCATTCCAAGAAAAATCAGCGATGATGCATAATGCTGCCGATATTCTGGAGCAAGAGAAAACAAAATTCGGCGCAATCATGACGATGGAGATGGGAAAACCGTTATGGGCTGCTGCCGAAGAAGCGGCAAAATGCGCGTGGGTTTGCAGATATTATGCAGAGAAATCGGAACAATTCCTCGCCGACGAAAGTGTACAAACCACTGCATCAAAGAGTTATATCAAATACCAACCGATGGGAATTGTATTCGCAATTATGCCATGGAATTTTCCTTTTTGGCAAGTGTTCCGATTCGCCGCACCTGCGGTGATGGCTGGAAACGTCGGGTTACTTAAACACGCATCGAATGTACCGCAGTGCGCTCTCGCAATCGAAGATATTTTTCGGCGAGCAGGTTTTCCAGAGGGTGCGTTTCAATCACTTCTAATTGGTTCCGATAAAGTTTCTAAAGTGATAGAAGATGATAGAATTAAAGCTGTAACCCTAACCGGCAGTGAACCTGCAGGTCGTTCAGTTGCGAGCATAGCAGGTAAAGCAATCAAGAAAACTGTTCTTGAATTAGGCGGAAGCGATCCGTTCATCGTAATGTCAAGCGCTAACATTGAAGAAGCGGCAAAGGTCGCGGTGAAAGCGAGGACAATTAATAACGGTCAATCTTGTATAGCGGCAAAACGTTTCATCATTCACTATAAAATCTACAAAGAATTTTCAAAACTGTTTGTTGAGGAAATGGAAAAATTAAAAGTATCCGATCCTATGCTCGATGATTGCGATGTTGGTCCGCTTGCAACACCCGCTCTTTTAAATGAGCTCGAACAGCAAGTTAAAACCAGCATTAAAATGGGAGCGCGTATTCTAACAGGAGGTCATCGTATCGACAAGCCGGGGAATTATTTTGAACCGACAATCTTAACCGATATTCCAAAAGATTCACCCGCATATTCACAAGAATTATTCGGTCCGGTCGCTTCATTATTTAAAGTGAATAACATCGATGATGCGATCCGTCTCGCAAACGATTCACCGTTCGGTTTGGGTGCAAGCGCGTGGACTAAAATTGTCACAGAGAAACAGCAATTTATCGATGAGCTTCAAAACGGTTCAGTTTTCATAAACGGAATGGTTGCATCCGATCCACGACTTCCTTTCGGGGGTGTGAAGAATTCCGGTTACGGACGTGAACTTGGTATATTTGGCATAAGAGAATTCGTCAATATTAAAACAATCTGGATAAAATAAACTTCGTGAGGATAAAATGAAAAAATATATTGTGTTTATCGCAATCTTAATATTTATACTCCCACTCTATGTACTTGCTCAACAATCCGATTCGCTCACAACCGGCCAACAATTGTGGCTTACAAAATCCTTCCGTACCGAAAAAGCCGGCTGGATATATCTTCATTTGGAAGGAAACGCACAGGAACGCGGTTTCCAGCATGGTTATCTTCTTGCTAAAGAAATCAATCAGGCAATCCAGACTCGCGCCGAATTATGGAGATATCAAACCGCCATGGATTGGTTATGGCTTGTGCGAAAAGCTGGTGAACTATTCACACCAAAAGTCGATTCGGAATTAGTTGCAGAAATTAATGGAATGGCTGACGGTATGAAAGCTGCGAAATATTTTGTTACACGCGATGAGTTGATCACCTTGAACGGCTTTTTCGAGCTCGCGTGGTACTGGTGGCCCACAGTTAAAGATTCAATCAGTCCCAATGCTATCGAGCCGAAGAAACAATCGTGCAGTTCATTCATCGCAACTGGGAGTATGACAACTGACGGCAAGATTGTTTTAGGACATAACTCTATGGTCGATTTTCCCGAGGCGGATTGTAACATCGTGCTTGATATTATTCCTGATAGCGGGCATAGAATGTTGATGCAAACATTCACCGGCTGGATTCACAGCGGGACAGATTTCTTCGTTACCGATGCCGGACTTGTAGGATCGGAAACGACAATTGGCGGATTCTTCCCTTTTGATACGAGCGGTGTTCCTGAATTTTCCAGGATGAGACATGCGACTCAATATGCAAACAACATAGATGAGTGGTGTGAGATCATGAAGAAAAACAATAACGGCGGATATGCGAACGCGTGGCTTCTTGGCGATATCAATACAAATGAAATAGCAAGATTAGAACTCGGTTTGAAACAGATTGGATTCGAGAAAAAACAAGATGGTTATTTCACCGGCTCAAATATTGCGGAAGATCTGAAACTTCTTCGTTTCGAAACCCACGCCGACGATACAAACATAAAATTATCGTCCATCGCAAGGCGCGTAAGATGGAACCAACTC
Source organism: Chlorobiaceae bacterium (assembly GCA_013824245.1). Taxonomy (GTDB): domain Bacteria; phylum Bacteroidota; class Ignavibacteria; order UBA10030; family SZUA-254; genus PNNN01. The sequence goes on from PNNN01000073.1 coordinate 65,866, forward strand.
ATGAAAGAGTATAAAGGAAAAATAAATGTTGAAACTGCCAAACTGTTTGAAGCAGATCATTTCGACACATATCTGAAAATGAATAATCCCAGCGGTCGTACACTTTGCGGACACGATGAACTCGATCCGCGTTACTCCAGCAGCGGCACTCCGTACGATGCTGGAGGTTCGATTGACGGAAAAGTTTTGGATGCAACGATGGCGAAAGAAATGTCGTTTGCGGGCAGATGGGGTTCTTCTTGTGGAACTCCCTTTGATGCGAAAAAATATTTGGAAGCGCATCCGCAATTCGGTTGGATGAGCGGATTAATCAAAGACCGTCCGTCTCAACCATGGGTTATATTTAAAGCAGGAGAAAAATAACAGTTAACTCATGTTTTCATTAAGGAGATGAAGTTATGCTTTGGATTAATTTCATTTTTTTGATATTGATTGTTATCGGTCAAGCTCAATTTCGAGGATGCGATTGGATTCAACAGCCAATCGATATACCTTCATCACCGGGTGAAAGGATATACTTTAACTCATTTGAAACATCGGCAGACACCATTGGCTGGAATGGCTGGATGGAATTTCGGCGAGAAGCCCCTCCGATTGGTGGTCAACAATCAGTCTATATTTCCGGTGGATGTATTTATCCCCATGCGTACATTAATTTACCTGCAGAAAATTATGACCGCTTATTGATTTTACGATGCTGGGGAAAAAATCTCGAAATTGGTGGATTAGTTGAATTACGTCTCAATCCGGAAGTATCAATTTGGCCCTCGCCTCACGTTTCGATTTCAGTGAATGATACTTTGTGGAAATTCTATCAATCGGACACGCTCCACTGCCCTGCAAATATTCCACTACAACTCTCAATGAGCGCGGGCGGAATAGTGCCAAGCACTATGCTTGTTGATTTGATTGAGATTATTCGAGTCAAATAACAGTAAACCTCCGGTATCTTCTTCCGTTACTCAGATGCAGATACCGGAGGTTTACATTACTCGTACCTATCAAGCTTAAACTTTTCACCCAGATATAATCTCCGCGCTTCGGGATCGTTTGCAAGTGTTTCAGCAGATCCTGATTTTATTATCTTCCCTTCAAACAGCAGATAAGAGCGATCGGTTATAGAAAGTGTTTCGTGTACATTGTGATCGGTTACGAGAACGCCGATGCCTCGGTTTTTCAATCCCTGAACGATACGCATAATATCTTCCACCGCAATAGGATCGATACCGGCAAAAGGTTCATCGAGTAAAATAAATTTTGGTTTTGTTGCAAGTGCGCGTGCAATTTCGGTCCTGCGCCTCTCCCCGCCTGATAACATATATCCTTTGCTTTTGGCAATGTTGTTCAATCCAAAATCGTCAATCAACTGCTGACATCTTTCTGCACGCTCTTTTTTACCAACCCCCATCAACTCAAGCACGGCTGTAATATTATCTTGCACCGATAATTTTCTGAAGACAGATGCTTCCTGCGAAAGATATCCGATACCCATTCGGGCGCGTTTGTACATCGGTTCAGATGTAATTTCGGCTCCGTCATAAAATACTTTTCCGTCTGTCGGTTTTATCATCCCAACAATCATGTAGAATGTCGTTGTTTTACCCGCACCATTAGGTCCAAGCAAACCAACCACTTCACCCTGACGCACTTCAACATTTACATTATTAACAACGTACCTTTTCTTATAACGTTTGAAAAGTCCCTCGGATCGCAAGATGCTTCCATTCGTTACGCCCTCTGGCTGAGATGCCACATTTGAATTAATATCAATTTGCTCGTTCATTGTCTGATAATATATAATTTATTTCATGATGTAAAAAATAGCAGAATACTTCATTTCCTTTTCCAATTGAATTCCGGCAGGTTGTAATCTGTTTCTTTTCCTTTTATCATTTTTTCGGGATAATACTTGCCCTCAACGCCGGATAACGCTTTTATCTTATCTATTTTTCCATCTTTAAAAAGAACAACAATCTCATCGCCTGTTGTAACATTCATACCGTTTGGTTTACCGTTATCAAAAAGATAATATAAGCTGGTGGCGGTGGTAATGACATTAATACGATTCACTTTATCATCGACGAAACGGAGAATAATTTCCTGACCGGTCATTTGATTAAATCTTTCTGTGTAAATAGTATCGGCACGGGAGATTGCCACTGCCCTTCCGCGGACATACGCCGTCTCTAATTTCCTCTTTTTTAGTTTCAGGAAAATCGATTCACCCGTAATTTGATTGTCTTCATTCTTTCCGGTTTCATACCAAATGCACGGTGATCTTGTCAGGTAAATACTATCGGCTTCTGTAAAATATACCGACAATCCTGCTTCGCCCGAAACAGTGCCGCGGGTTATCCGCACGCTATCGGTGGCAATAAGTCGTTCAACACTGTCTTGATATGATTCGAGCGTCGAGGCGGTTACTATCAATGTATCGGTTTCTCCTTTTGATGTTGTATCGATTTGAATCAACCGAGGATTACCTGTCATCTTGCTGTATTGTTTCTTCTTATCATTCTCAAAATGAGTTCCGAATATCGTTAAGCGGTTTCGCCTATTGTTAATTTTTACATTTCCATCGGCAATAGATTTTTCAGCCGAACGAAAATAGGTTAGTTCGTTCGCCGTTAAAACAGAGGCAGTGTCTTCCACATAAACGTTTCCTTTGAAATATGCTTTCTTTTCTTCAGCATAATATTTTCCATATGATGCCTGCAAATGTGTAGTAGGGTCTTCAAGCAAAACCCGTTCAAACATTTCTCCAACTTTCTCCTTTGCATAATAGTTGCCGCGCATCCCCACGAGCCGCATGGTATCATCTTTGATCTCCACAACACCTTCCATCTCAAATTTGTTCGCCGATAAATATTGAATTGCGCGGTCGCAAGTGACAACAGTTGAACCGTGCCGCAGTTTTACGTTGCCGATAAGCTGGCGGGCGCTTTCGCCATTGATCTCTGTCCCAACCAAACTATCGGCATGCTCTATAACCACAACGCTGTCTTTTTCCTGTGATTGTACACGGGTGAAGAAACCTACAAAGATCGGGATGATAAGAAACAGAAAAATATTATTTTTCATTCGTCTTGGCTTTGCCTGTTACTTTAAAAATCGTGTAATGCTTTAAGCTTTTATCCGATTCGAAACCGTGTCCCTTTATCTGTTCCGACGGTGATGTAATCTCAACATATGCGGTTGTATGAACTTTTTGGGTAGTATTAGACCAATATAGATGTTCGGTCCGAAGAACCGTTCCACTATCTGATTTAACCACAACATCCTCATGGACCTCGAAGTCGTGCGTTATATCGTTCACGGTTCCACGTTCTGCTGTTAAAATTGAGGTATGGCGTTGTTGATCATCGAAAAAATCGACAATGACAGATGAGTCGAGCTGTGTTATCTTTTTATCTGAATACATACGGATATGGCCCGCTCGCAGTATTCCTGTGACCTTTCCGGAATCTGTGAATGTTATATCTGCGTTCCAGCTTTCTTGAGTTGGCAGATCATAACCAAATCCAACAGGTGTAATAGGCGGTTTAACTTTAGATTCACAACTGATAAAATGTAAAGATATTCCAATCAGGATAAGATAAAATGCACTCCAAGGATTTAATGATGATCCTTTTTTTTTCCTTTTTACTTTTGAATTTTGCATTCCCTACTGGTTCTCTCCGCCCAAGCCAGCTTCAACAAGATCGTGTAAATGAATCATCCCGACCGGTTTGTTCTCTTCATCAACAACAATCAATTGAGTAATTTTATGAGCTTCCATTTCCTGAAGCGCCACTGCCGCCAGCATATTTTTTGAGATTGTTTTAGGATTTTTTTTCATCATCATCTCGGCTGTGAGATTTGTTAAGTCGGTAGTTTGTTGAAGAAGACGGCGCAAATCTCCATCGGTGATAATCCCGAGTAATATACCATCGCTGTTTACAACACACGTGGCACCCAAACGCTTCGAAGTCATTTCCAATATCGCATCACGTGTTGGAACGTTTGCATGCACTATTGGAACCGCATCACCCGCAACCATCATCTCTTCGATCTTGAGTAAAAGTCTTTTACCCAAGTTTCCGCCGGGATGATAAAGCGCGAAATCTTCTGCTGTGAAATTTCTTTTTTCAAGAAGTGCAATAGCCAGCGCATCACCCATTGCCATAGTTGCCGTTGTGGATGAAGTTGGAGCCAGATCGTGTGGACATGCTTCTTCTTTCACACCAACATCTAATATGATATCTGCTTGTTGTGCTAAAATAGAATTGAGGTTACCAATCATACATATCAACGGAACACCGACACGTTTGAAAAGAGGAATAAGCGGCTTGAGTTCAGGTGTATTTCCGCTCTTCGAAATACAGATTACCACATCTTCTTTTCGCACCATACCGAAATCTCCATGCAGAGCATCTGTTGGATGAAGATACATGGCAGGCGTGCCGGTTGAATTAAGTGTAGCAACAATTTTGCGAGCTACAATTCCCGATTTACCCATGCCTGTAATTACAACTCTGCCTTTGGAAGCGCAGATCACTTCTACCGCTTTAGCAAAGCTTTCGCCGATGTGCGATTCCAGCGCTGCAACAGCTTCGGCTTCGATACGAATAACTCTTTTACCTTTTTCTATTATCTGGTTCATCTGGATTTATAAAAGTTAGTAAAGATTTGGGACACCAACCATGATTCTGAATTATTTGATAATACGTTCGTTCCACTGTATATATACTGTCTTCTGTTGCAGGGGGAATTAATAATTCATCTTCGTAAACCTCTTGCCTGTAGAATTGTTTATAGGTTCCTCCATCAGGAAGTGAAATAAGGTTATCATTTGCTTGAATCGTGATAGTCCCGTTAATATCTACATCCTTAAGCACTATTCCCGGATCAAGAGAAACCGGGATAGTGTCAAACAAACTAATATCACCCCCTGGGCATGTAAAGTCTCCCGCGCTCCAAGATAATAAAAAATCATGGGATTTAAATGTAAATTTTTCATAATAATCATAAATTTTGAGTGCTTTTGTCCTACTGTCAAGGATATAGAATGGTGAAATTATCAAACAAACATCACACCCATTATATAACCGACAATCGTACTCAACGCCAGAGGGCAGTAATCTATCATGGAAAATGATATACTGATCCACAAATAAATAATTTTCTTGAGTGGCAGGTTGCGTAATAATTATATTTGTGTCGCTGCAGCCTGCCATCGTGATAATATAGATAGTAAAAAGGATTATCTTCTGCCACATTAATTTCATAGCAACTTCTTTGCCTCCAATATCATATCAATCACTTCACGCACTGCGCCTCGTCCCCCGTCGGTTTCTGTAACATGATCAACTTCGTTACGCACGCGTATCATCGCATCGGCAGGTGCCGCGCTGAAGCCGACTTTTCGAAGTAATGGCAAATCGAATTCATCGTCACCTATAAAACATACTTCGTCGTACTCAAGTTTATATTTCTTCTTGATCTCCTGAAATGCCGAAACCTTGTCTTCGTTGCCCTGAAAAACATCCGCTATTTCTAACCTGCGAGCACGGATTGTTGTTACTTTTGATACCCTGCCGGAGATGATAGAAAATAGCAAACCTTTTTTTCGTGAACGGAAAATGCCGTAACCATCGTGCACATTAAACCGTTTATACTCCGTTCTATCTGAGCCGTAAATAATGGAACCATCGGTGAGGACGCCATCTACATCAAGCACAACCATGCGGATACGTTTGAGTTTGTTTTGAATCGCTTTCGATATTTTCTTTTTAGATGCCAAGTTTTTCTTTCACAATATTATCGATTGGAATTATTTGCTTCAGTAAATCTTCTAACAAATCTAATTTAAGCTGGCTGCCCGAATCGCTTAAGGCGCGTTTCGGATCGGGATGTGTTTCAATGAACAATCCGTCTATGCCAACAGCAACGCCTGCACGCGCGATTGGAAAAATATACTCTGGCTGACCGGCAGTTTGATTTTTTCCCGCACCCGGCAATTGAACTGAATGTGTTGCATCGAGTATCACCGGATAACCGAGCGAACGCATAATTGTCAACGAGCGCATATCAACTACAAGATTATGGTAACCGAACGATGCGCCGCGTTCGGTAAGCATCACTTTTTTATTTCCTGTCGATTCAACTTTTTGTGCCTGATGCTTCATATCTTCGGGCGCCATGAATTGTCCCTTCTTTATATTCACAACTTTACCGCTGCGTCCAGCCGCTTGCAAAAGATCTGTTTGCCTGCAAAGAAAAGCGGGGATTTGAAGTATATCCGCTACCTCCGCAACTGTATCAATTTCATTCTCGGTGTGAATATCTGTCAGTATCGGAACTCCTAAATTATTTTTTATCTCCGAAAGTATTTCCAAAGCATCGTCCAATCCTAACGTTGAAAAAGATTTTCCGCTTGTGCGGTTGGCTTTTTTGTACGAAGATTTGAAGATGAATGGGATTTGATGTTTTTGCGTAAGCTTTTGAAGTTTTACCGCGGTCTTAAGTGTAATCTCGCGTCCTTCAACAACGCATGGTCCGGCAATAAGCACCAACCTATTACCGCCGCCAATCACTAATTTCTCTGATTTAATCATTTATTTATAAATATTTTGATTGGCTAATATTACGAAAAAAATGGATGAGAGGCAATCTCTCATAAAATGGAATAAAGGATAAATGGAGTATTGGAGAGATGAATCGTTGTGATCAGGTTATTTACGTACTTTTATTATGCTCTATTCCTGCAACATGTGCTATGTCTGTACATTCCAAAATGCTTTTCGGATAACCATTATCAACGACCCTGATCATTGACTTTCCCAGATCCTCAAGCGTGCAGATATACTTTGGGAAAAGTAAGCTCAACACAGGATAAAATGGCGCAAGAATTTTGGAGAAGGTTTGAGTGTTCTTCAGCCCCGCTATTGGTTTAATAAATCCGGGTCTGAATGCATATACCGACTTGAATGGCAGCTTCATCAGATCATTCTCTGTTTTTCCCTTCACCCGCGCCCACATGATGCGGCCCTTTTCACTGCTGTCTGTTCCAACTCCTGAGACGTAACAAAAAACCATATCGGGATTGAGCCGCGATAACGTATGTGCCGCTGCCATCGTCAGGTCGTACGTAAGCCGGCTATATTCATCTTCATTCTTTCCGATTGATGTAACTCCAAGACAAAAGAAACATGCGTTATAACCACGTAAATTATTTTCAATCTTTGTATAGTCATAAAAATCGGTGTGCAGTAACTCTGTCAGCTTTTTATGCTGGACATTACACGACCTTCTGCCAACGACAAGTATCGATTCCACATCCGTATCGTTCAACGCCTCGTGAAGAACTCCCTCACCCACCATGCCTGTTGCACCAAAAATAATTGCTTTAATGCTCATTGTTTTTCAATCTTTTGTCATGCTTTAAAAACCAATCATACAATTCCTGATTTGGGTAAACCATCCAATTAATCCAATGTCCCACTTCAGGTTCAACCGTAAATCTCAACTCTTTGTTTTTTCCTTCCAGTTTCTTCATTACTCTTTCTGTTTCTTCAAATGGAACAACATTATCTATTTTTCCATGAAAAGCCCAGATCGGTATATCAATCAGCTTATCAAGATTATTATCTATGTAATCAATGTGACTTGTAAATCCACTCATCGGGGCAATGGCTGCAAACTTATCAGGATACTTTGCTGCAAGATACCATGTACCTGCCCCTCCTAAACTGAAACCGGTAAGATAAACTTTATTTGTATCAATTCTGTATTTGGCGGTTACTTCTTTATAAAAATTTTCAAACCAATTATCGGTAGACCATCTGATATGTTCGGAACATTGCGGAGCAATAATTATAAAAGGAAATTCTCTCCCCCTATATATCTGGTCAGGAATTCCATCAGCATACAATTTCTTTAAATCAGTTCCCCGGCGTGAACCCCCATGCAAATAAATTATAAGGGGCAATCTCTTTAAAGTATCTGTGTTATAATCTTTCGGTGTATATGATAAATAGCGGTAATGTACGTCTATAGGATTTTGATTTTGCCCGTGGTTAAAAGATAAATCAAATTGCAGATCTCCTTGTTCAGTCCAATATTTTGTTCTGCCATGTAATTGTCCGCTCAGCCAATTTTCTTCTGCCTCCTTTTGTCCATTTTTGTACCAGCTTATGGAGAGTCCGTTGTGCAATCCATTTTTATAATTCCCTGTATATTCAATCTGACCGTTTTCATACCATTCAATGTATTTTCCCTCTTTTGTATTGGAATGGTAATTACACTGACTTTCTTCTTTTATGTTTTTATCAAACGAGGTATAAAAAGCATCCAATTGAATCTGTCCATTTTCAAAATAATCTCTCACATGATATATTTTATTATTCTTATCGAACTCAATTATTCGTTTATAAATAATCGTATCGTATTTGGATGCTGCATATTTCAAAATAAGAGTATCAATGTCTTGAGCTTTGCCTTGTCCAAAGCTAAATAGCATCAATATCATTATGGCAGTGTATTTCATTTCAATAAATTATCTGATCTGCTAAGTCTAAATCTTTTGCGGCATCCCCCTCATGAGAGTTGTAGCCGATCAATCCAAGGACAAAAACGAGATGAGTAATTAACAAACCATGAGAATAAAATAAAAGAGATTTTACCATCATTTCCGTTCCCATCGATGAATCGTATCTATAGTAATCTTTCTATTTATTCCAGCGAATTGATTACTATTCACCTAAAAAATGCATGATCATAAATATCAAAGCTATGATCCGTATCTAATTTTTGGAGCAATAACTCACTGATACATTTTTGTCTAATGAGAATGTCATCAATTTGACGTTCAGGGTAATATTGGAGATAAAATAATACATTTTCTAAAATCATATTAACAATCTCCTTGATTCGATTTGCATAGTGAATAATAAAGTCATGTTCGTATTCTGCGCTATGAACAATCTTATTTCGAATTCTGTAAATTGAAACAAGTTCATATTCAATTCTTTTCTTACTGGCTAATAAAAAACTAAGCAATTCTTTATTGTCGTTTTTGAGCCTTGAGAGATCGTCAACTCTTTTAATTACATATCTGTTGTTGATAAAAGTTTTGAGTACCGTTAAATCAGCGCTAAAATCTCTTAAATTCCATTCGTAAGTTGTAGGATGCTGGACTAACCCGTACTTTTCAGCTAAGTCTCTGTTTGAAATATCCATATATCCATTTGCGAACTCACTAAGAAGCATTTTATGTAAATTATGATGTATCTCGTCAAATATTTCATTAATAGATATTGAAGGTACAATGTTAAAGATTGAGTCAAATATCTTGTCATTTGCCCGGACTAAATATTCAAGAGCAATCCACCAAGACATGAAATAATCTTCAACATGTTTAGACTCTCGTGCCTTATGAATCCAGTGGAGAGCTTGGTATATCCTATTAGAGGATAATACTTCCCTATGCAAACCATATCGCTTACCTTGACTCTCAACAAATTCAACACTTTCTTGATGACTAGAAATTAGATCAACTCCTTCATAATATGTTTTAAATTGTTGCAATCCTTCCCATAGATATGGCATTTGATGAATAACCTCCCCGTTTGTATTCAATAAGCCCCATGATCTAGAAACATCAAGATTGACATCCCTAGTAGTTCCATATCGATATCTTAGAAAATCCACAGATTTTAACACTTCTCGTTTACACTCTGAGAGAATTTTAAAACAATCAATACCTGCTCGTTCCACGAGAGCCCGTAAAAATGGTTTATTACGTTCCTCTTTTTCAAGTGACGTAAAAATCCAAAGAGATTTACTTTCTTCTTTTTCAAACTCGATATCAAGTGGTGGCCTAAATTCAACCTCATCTATTTTTATTGCGTTATGTTCTTTTGTAGAAGCTCCAAGAATAAGATAGATTGCTTTTGCAGAAAATTTTGGGGCATTGTAGAGTGATTTTAAGAATCTGAATTTTTCTTCAATCGAAGATTCCTGGTTGATTGTTAATGGTAATGCCGTACCCCAATACATACCACTAAATATTTTTGATTCCACACAATTTCTAATACTGCCTTTATTGAAAAGTCTATCAGGCATTTCAATGACAGTCTCAATGGTAAATCCTTTTTCAACATATTCAATTACCAATAGTTGACTTAGGATTCGCAATCTATGTATTGAAGGTTCTTTCACACTAAATATTTCTTCATGTAATTGATAATAAATACTTTCAAAATAGTTTTTATTATCTAATCGATTAATTAAGTAAGACGATAACTGAAGAAGATCATTTACATTTGGATTGTTA
>PNNN01000004.1 GCA_013824245.1 Chlorobiaceae bacterium
AACTTTATCTTTAATTTTTCAGATGTCTCATAACCGTTAATATTGAAGTTTGTCGCAAGCGTAAGCGCCATTCCCAAATAGATCCTAGACCAATTTATAACATTGCTTGTTGATCGATAAACGCCAAGCGTCACAACAAAAACACTCGTGTCCCCTGTGCCAGGGGCACTAGCAGCAATTGCAAAAACATCTGTGGTCAACAAACCATTATTAACTAGTGTCCAGTTTGCACCGTTGTCATTAGAAAGAAAGATGCCACCATAGCCTCCGGCAAATATATTTAACCCACCTGAATTGTTTGGGCTAACTGTAAAACAATTGACGTAACCGCTATCAGCCCCATTAGTTTTTACCCATTGTGAATAAGATTGATTTGGTTGAAAGAAAAGTGCACAGAAAATAGCAGAAAACAGAAAAGTATAGAGTTTCATAATGTTCATCCAAGTTTTTGATAATTATTTAATTAATAACATTTTTTTAGTCTCAACAAAATCACCAGATCTTAACTGATAGAAATAGATACCTGAACTTACCTTTTTACCGGAGTTGTTATCTCCAATCCAAACAGCTTGATATATCCCATTTACCTGTGCTTCATTAACTAATGTTTTTATTTCTTTGCCCAGCAAATCATAAATTTTTAATGTTACAAATGCGGCTTTTGGTATTTGCCATTTAATTGTTGTGCTGGGATTGAACGGGTTGGGATAGTTTTGTTCAAGAGCAAACTCTTTTGGGATTGCGAATTGCGGATTGTGGATTTCGGAATTTGGAGGCAGGGGAGGCATCTCGGATGTCGGCTGAATTTTAATTCGATTCAACATCATTACCGATGAAAAATTCTTAAGTATAAGTTGACCGTTCTGATTCACCTTCACCCAGTATCCATACCCCGGTCTTAATGTATCTGCCTTTTTATAACTGCTTCCATCATATCCAAAAAAGTTAGTAGTAACTATTCCACCGGGGATTGAAGAGATGGAATCTACCGGCACAAATTGCGTTGGACAGCCGATCATATTCCAGCGGTTGATTACATCTATCGTATCTTTTTCGAATTCAAATCCGGTTATATCTACAGATTGAGCGCCATCGAATTTCAACCAGTATCCAATTCCATTTTTCAATGAATCAACAAGAGTATATGTGCCATCATAACCAAACGCATAAGAAATAGCATTCTGGTATAATGTTCCTTTCCTCGGATCATCCACTAAAAGTGGGACAGATATCATATTCCAGCCATCCATTATGGAATATGATTTGGTTACCTGACCAGTACCGGCACCAATAAAGAATGACCACGGCGAGCCGGTTGCTTGTATATTCCCACTTGAATTCACGGCATGAATTTGCCAATAATATCTTTTGTTAGTATCAAGTCCGGAATAAGAATAATTTGTATCTGTTTGACTTACAACAAAGCTTGGTGGATTTAGTGTATCTAAATAGACTAAATACTGACCAACCGCTGCCGATGCGCGCCATGTTAATGTTCCATTAACCGGTTGGCTTGAGCTTCCATTTGATGGAGAGATTTGTGTGAAAGCACTTGGCGCGTTGATTGTGTATTCATCTGCACCAATATCGGGCGAAGGATTACGAGGATTACCATCAAAATCATCGTTTATTCCTGTCATAGATAATCCATTATTATCAGCATATGAATATACCGAAGGATCGATGTGTAGATCATTAGCACTTGGATTAATAAACTGAGGATCAGCGTTGTAACTTGAAAAATCACATCCGGTTATACCACGCCAAGTTGGAAGATTTTGATACATAGTCAACCATTGAGTCAGTTGTGCATTATTTGCATTGAACAAAATATTTTTATCCGACGATCCAGCAAACCACCCAACGAGCTGGCCTGCGTTCGAGAGCGCAACATGGAAACCGGTTCCACCCGTTCGACCATTGTAGAAGATATTATCTTTGATGTTGACGAATGATACTCCCGTACGTCGGAAGCAGTATGAAGAATCTGTGCTGTTCGACGTGCCGCCGATGTATACAGAATTAAACAATGAATTATGTACAAGGTTCCCGAATGTGATCTGGTCGTGTATACCTTCATATTGACATTTAGTCGTAAGCCCAACACCCAAGGAAATCATGTTATTCACTACATTAACAGTATCATTCTGATTATCAAGAAAAATTCCTCTCACAAAATTGGAGGCACCAATATTAGAGGAACCGACATTGAATATATAATTCCTGAGGATATATGAATAACCACAGATAACATCTATTCCCCTAAATTCACCAGGTATTGGGTGCGTTTGTTCAATATTTGTAATTACATTCTGCGACACTGTTACTGTACCCGGAGAATTAATTTTAATACCTTCGACCATACCCATACCCGAAATTTGAATTTTGTTACTCACGGCAGTATCACCAATTAAATTTCCAGTGATGGTTCCGCTTAAGTTCGGAGAAAGTGGATTCCCATTGAAATCAATACCAGTGAAGCCCGAGAAAGCAGGCGTAACAAGAAAAATATTTCTTATAACATTGTTCTGAATTGTGTTAGCCATCGCCGTATCGATGTTTATCTGTATTCCGGTAAAATTAGTACCACTTGCATCTAATAATGGAGTACCTCCTGCTGAAGGAGCAGTTCCACCGATGAAATTTCCACTAACAAAGTGTCCACCGCTTTTCTGGAAAGTTGATGGTAAGAAATAGATTCCCATCAACTGTGACATCTGAGTTGATGTTTGGTAAAGCGAATTCGAGATGATATTCCATTTTTGTCCGTACAATTTCATTCCATAACTTGTCCAATTATAGATATTGCAATTTTGGATTGTGTTGGAATCGTTCGGTGCACCGGTTGTCCAATCGGAATAGATGGCTATAGCGTGAGGTGTTCCAAGTCCATCCGACCGGTCATGGATGTTACAGTTTGAAATTACGTTGTGACTATTACCCTGCGAAAAACTGTATTCACCAAAGTAAATTGTTCCGTAGTATAATGATGTAGTCTGACCTTCAATCTCCAAATATTGGAGTACATTATTTGTGGCATCACTGCCTAAATGGATCGTTGGTCCTGGATATGAACTATTACCATTACTGATAGTCCAAGCTATCGTGCTTCCAACTCCGCCAGCTCTGCCATCGAACGTCATTCGGTCGGTTCCGTTCAGCATGATGAGAGATTGAAGACCGCTTGTTAATCCATCGGTTACGCGATAAGTTACACCGCTTGCCGGACGAATTGTAACTGTCCAATTCCCACCTTGTGTCTGATATTCATTGAATATTATGGGGAATGTTTCACCTGTTGTACCATCATAGTCTGATTGTAACTCGAATATGACATTACCAGTAAGGATTTTTCGATTCAAAGTATCAGCAACTTGCGTAAGTTTTTTAAATGTGTAAGAACTACCAACTGAATATGTTCCTCCGGCAAATAAAAGTGAATTGAAATTATATCCAAGTGCTGTTTGAACATCTGGAAGTGGACCGATGTTTTGTGAAGTCGGATATGTACCAGCTTGTTGTGCAGAACCCGTGCTGGTTAGAATTGTTCGCATAGAAAGAGGTGGGAGAGGACGACTATTGAGTGCCTCATATCTACTCTCTACTAATGCAACTGCTGAAGCAACAATTGGTGAAGCACTTGAGGTTCCAGCAAAACTGCTATCGTAATAAAAATCAACACCCGATGCACTATAGTAATAGCCGTAACCTGTTGTGACCACCTTTTCTCCCCAACCTTGAAGGTTCAAACGAGAACCATAATTCGAAAATGGTAGTCGTGACCGTGCAATATCTGAACCGTAAAAACCTCCGGGGTAAGCACCCGGTGGCACCGCCCCCGCACCAACAATAATTGCACCGGAGTTATTTTGTGGTAAGAAGGGCCAGTGTCCATAATTACCGGTACTGTAAACTGCTGAGTCTAAATCTTGATATCCATTGCCCGCCGCCTCAACAACATGGATACCATTACCGATTGCGGTCAAAACAACTTGATACCATGATGGATACCATTCAATCGGTATCTTTCCTGTGTCGCTGAGTGGATTAGTATTTCTCGGTCCATCGTACTGTTGCTCAATCAATATGATATCACCTCGCGTTAGGTTACTGATGGCATATAGCATCGCTGTGCCAAGCTGCCAAGCTCCATTTAAATATGTCGGCGCAACTTTTACAGTTGCTCCATAACATGCACCGGTTGTTCCCGTTCCGTTATTTAAGCTAACCAATTCGCCAAGAACAGCAGTACCATGATTATCATCCAATTTTGGATCGCTATCGGTGTATCCTGGTGGGACTAATTTTGTTATACCTGCCGGTAAATCGCTATGACTTAAATTCCATGAGTACTCAAGATCGCATATGGTAACATTCTGTCCACTGTCACCAATCGACCACGCATAACTTGCACCAATCCCTGTTGTGGCTACATTCAGATAACCTTGACGCGCTTGATAGTTTCCCGGTTGAGGCAATGAGGTAGGCAAAGGCAATGGTAAAGCTAATTCAACATCAGGGAGTGCATTAAGTTGATTAATCCACTCTTCAGTTGTAACACCAGATGGAACACTCAGTATAAAATAATTATTAAGATTTGCTATTGCTCGATTAAGATTCGTCTGGGCATTTCTGCGCAATCTATCAATCTCTCCGATGCTTGCTCCCGCCATACGCCGCCATTTTCCACCCGAATGTGAAATTGTTTCGAAAATATTTATAGCTGCAAAAGTCCGCAAACCCTTACCATTCCGCTCAGTTGGAACACCAGCCGTATTGATATCAATATGAAGACCATCTATAAATTTAACTTCAATATGCCGTGGATCGTCGATCGATTTAAGTATCGTACGATCTGGTTTTTGAGGAAGTATCCGTTGTTGAAATGTGATTGGTCTACTTTCTTGCTCATATTGAGCAATCGAGCCAGTTATGCTTAATTCCTCATTTGTTTGGGAAACGAAGATTGTGGGAAAGGGGACCATTAAAAATAAGAGGCACAAAATACGATCGATAAAATGTATAACCCGTTTCATGATGATCTCCGATATAAGTGATTGATTATATAGATTTATTATTTGTAAAATTATAATATTGAGATTTCTTATTCGATAGTATTTTCATAATTTTGGATTCATATCATTCATACCCACATTCGTTCTGTAGACGATAACATGCGGGTCATGATAGTTACTCCTTAAGTAAGTTGTGAAACATTTATTTTCGTATAACCAGCAGACATCCTCTTCGAAAAAATATTTAATGCCCTAAATGTTAGGAGTATTCAATTCGTATTAGAAGCTGGCGTTAATAAATATATTGCCCTGATTGGTTTTCAATCAAAACATCAGAGGTACCACGATACTCGTAATCGAGTTAATAATGAAAGTCGTTTAGTTTTGTTACCTTTGTAACGATAAGGAGAAACAGTATGCAACTTGAAGTGCGGATTGAATTCCATAAAATGTTGGCTATGAGTGTTAAGGTACGTCTTTAGCTATATATGTAAATTCAATCTAAGGAGGCAAGTTGCTATTTTCACAATGCCTTTTATTGGCATATTATAACTGATTTAAATGAAAAAATCAAGATCGATATTTCGGAAGGGTGAAGATCTGAAAATCCAATAAAAAATCAGCAAATCAGCACAAAATAAGCAAAATGATAAATTCGCAGGATTGGGGATTAGAGATGGCTGTCTATATGTTTATGTTAATTATTGCCCGTCCAAACGCTTAGCGTTGTTGTCGGTTTTCATCCGGAAGATCTTTTATTTTTCGCCATGCTCGCGAGAGTGATATTCTATCTCTGGTTTTATGAAGTCTGTATAATTGCTGTCCCAGCTTGAATAGAAAATCTTTTTAACATTTTGGGTTATCAATTTGTTGTCGATGCATAAACCTAAATTCCGGGATGTATAGAAATAACTTTTTTCCCAATTGCTCGTTCCTATCCAACATCGTGCAGAATCGACGACTAAATATTTGCAGTGATCTACTCGCGCAAAGGGGATATAGCCGCCTGACCATTCAGGGATAGAACTGAATTTAATTTCAATGTTAGGAACTAGCGATAAACTTTTCAAAAAATCAACTGTTGGATGATCTTTCGACCAGTCTGATACAATCATTTTAACTTTAACACCGCGCACAGCCGCCCGCCGAAGAGCATTATCCAAAACTGCATAATATTTTTTATCTCTCGCCAAAGGAGAGTATGTGAGGAATTGACATAAAATTTCATTTTTTGCATCATCAATCATTTTTACTATCCAGGTTTCATCCCAAACTGATGTATCGGGGATTGCAGAAATCGGACTCATAGTTGGAATGATAGAAATTGTATCATTCATCTCTCCGATTAAAGTGATTGGGTAACTATATTTTTTATGATTGATGATGGATGACAAAGTTTCGGTATTGTCTTTGCCGGATAATTTCCAATCAATCTCAAAAACATCGCCGAATATATCTGCGATGTTTTTGTTCCGGACCCGAACTCCTAACTCGTGAATATGTTTCAGCGCCCGCCAATCGAAATTCTGACTCCCTATAAACAGTTCTTCACCATCAACGATAAAATATTTAGCATGTTGAATACCGCCCGCAATTTTACCGAAATCTATTATTCGGGCTGAAATATTTTTTTGTTTATTCAGCAAGTCGATTGTTTCAGGATAAGTTTTATACATTCTCGAATCGGCAATCACTCTGATTTTAACTCCACGTTCCGATGCGGCAATTATTTCATTGATGATATCTTCCAGCGGCTCACCTGTTTGCGTGGAGATATAAAATTGTTCGATGTCAAGAGAATGTTTTGCCCCTTTAACCATTTCCATCCAAACATCGGATGCGTTTCGGATATTTGGATCATCGAGTGTAGTTTCAATTGGATAACTTTCTACTAATTCGAAATCTTCACTTGATTGTGATCTTGCCGCTGTAATCGGCATCATAAGAATTATTAAGAAGCAGATGATTGTAAGTTTATACATAATATTTTTTTTGATATTGTTTACGATTTGGATTATTATCTCTGAATAACGTGAAAGATTCCTTCATTTGTTCCAACATAGATCAAATCATTGTTACCGATGAAGAGTGCATTTATTAAAATGTTGGTAGAATCTACGATCCCAACTGAAGCCATGGTTGAATTATTTTTGATGAAGTAGAGTTTCGAAGTTGTCGATGCTATCAAATCATTGTTCGAGGTTGTATTGATACCGGTTATATTGCACGTGTCGAAGACTTTCGAATAATTGTACCATGAAATCCCCATGTTACTCGAACAAAAAACTCCGCCGCCATAACTGCCGGCAAATAATTTGTTATTCATTCCAGCATGAAGCGATTGAATATATGGATTCAATAATCCGGAGCTAATCCTTTCGCCCAGATAAGTTTGTAAATTTATTTTAAAAACCCCGCTGCTCCATGTTCCGGCATAGAGAGTCATTGAGTCGAACGATGTGAATGAAGTAACGGGTCTATACAAATTTGTTATCTGATTCCAACATGTATCGGCAAAAGATCTTCTATAAATCAATCCGTTAGAAGTTCCGATATAAAAATATTTTGTGGAAGTTTGATGATATAGCGCGAGTATGATTATACTGTCAAGATTCCCGGTCCAATTTTGCCAGTTAAATCCTCCATCGGTAGAAAGCCCAATTTCTGAATTGCTGTTAAGCAAAACGATTTTTAAAGAATCAGCAGCTTGCAGTGCGATAATATTACCGGCTTCTCCAAGAGGGGAGTATGATTCGAAATTTTCCGTCGAGGTTGATATCTTAAACATTCTGCCGGTGTCGCCACCGGCGAGCAGTACAGTTGGAGTTAGCTGAGCAATCGAAAATATCTGATGATGAAAACGATTATTAATCGATTTCAATTCGAGAATACCTATTTGATCAGTTGAATTGATGAGAGCATCGGATTCGAGTTCTCTACATCCAAACAACATGATAGATAATAATAATATCCAGCAAATGCGTTTTATCATTTCAGAGAGAATCCAAAATTGAAACGAGTGTTATTTAGATGACAGCGAATCATCATTTAAAGCGTGTGCAATTGATTTTAAGATATTGTTCAAACATTTTTATAAACCGTTATAACGTACATAATTGAAAATAATTATGAAATAAACAAGCCAGTGTTTTAGGTTGAATTCTAATGAATTGGAATTTTCCAAAGTTTTTCAGAAATTCAATCTCTAAATCTTCACATACTATGAAGTTATCTATTAAAAAACTTGAAAATACAATCGGTTTAAGTGTATCGTTATTCGCGCTTATCATTTATACGGTAACAGCCAATCGCTCTATCGACTTCATTGATAGCGGAGAATTAGCCACAGTGTGTAGCACAATGGGGATTGCACATCCTACGGGCTATCCAATCTTCACATTGATCGGATGGATATTTTCACATCTCCCGTTGGGATTAAGGAAAATTCATCAATTAAATTTGATGTCTGCATTTTTCTGTTCAGCGGCGTTATATTTTTTCTTCAGATTATTTTACGTGTTACAAGAAGTTATATCGATCCAGCCCAATAAAACTAATCGTTCTGTAACCAATCGCGAAGCAGATAAAGCGATTCTTTCATTTCTCCCATCAATTCTCGGAACAATAACTTTGGGATTTTCTGTAACATACTGGTCACAGTCGGCATCTATCGAAGTATATTCATTACATCTATTCTTTTTATCGGTATTACTATTTAGTTTGGCGCGAGCAATATTTTCCGATGAACTTGTTGATAATAAATATATCGGAAAAGGGGATGGATGGAGATCATGGTTGTTATTCTCTTTCATCCTCGGTTTATCATTTGCAAATCATTTAACAACTATATTATTAGCCCCTGCCACTATTTTTATATTCTTCAACAATTATGGTTTTAAGTCGACATCATGGAAAAGGGTGATGATTTTGTCTATACCGTTCATAATCGGTTTTTCTGTCTATTTGTACTTACCAATCAGAGCCGCTCAGCATCCGCTATTGAATTGGGGTAATCCGTTAGATTTTGAAAAATGGTTCTGGCATTTTAGCGGCAAAGTATATAGGGTTTGGATATTTTCATCGACTGAGAGCGCGGCAAAACAATTCAATTATTTTATTACTAATCTTCCGAAGGAATTTGCTTATTTTCCGCTCGTATTTGCAATAATTGGAATGTGGTCTTTGTTAAAACAGAATAAAAAGATTTTTGTTTTTACCATAATTCTATTTTTAACTACACTTTTCTATTCTATAAATTACGATATACATGATATTGATTCTTACTTTTTACTTGCATACATAACAATAGCGCTTTGGGTTGGATTTGGAATAGCATGGATCATTTCGTTGGCGATTAATAAAATCAACTATGATTATCTCAAAGTCGTAGGATTTGTCTTTGGAGTATTGATTGTCTTCATTAACTTTGCCGAAGTCGACGAAAGTAAAAATGTGATAGTTGAAAATTATGCGCGTGATATGTTCAAATCAGTTGATGAGAATTCAATTATCATTTCTTATCAATGGGATTATTTTATATCGGCTGCATATTATCTTCAATTAGTTGAAAAGGAAAGAACCGATGTGGTCGTAATTGATAAAGAGCTTCTTCGCAGGTCGTGGTATTATAATCAATTACAAGATCGATATCCGCGGTTATTATCATCACTTAAGGTTGAAGTGAATAATATTCTGAAGGAGTTAAATAAATTTGAGAGAAACGAGCCCTATAATCCAAATGTGATCGAGTATCATTACCAACGGATGATTCAGAGAATAATTGAAAAAAATATTGATAATCATTCAATCTATATTACCCCGGAGATTGAAGATCAATATATTCAGGGATATTATAAAATTCCCTCTGGGTTGGCATTTAAATTAGCTAAATCTCCTCTAAACATTGCACTTAAGGATGTAAATTATCAATTTATAGAACCTGATAAAGAAAATATTTATACCAAAGGTATTAGAAATCTTTACGCCCGATCATATATGAACTATGGACTATACTATAATTCAATCGGACAACCAATGCAAGCAGATAAATATTTCCAATTAGCATCTAAAACAGATCCCTCACTTAACGCATGGAATCAAAGACACTAACCGAGATATTTTCCGGTACAAGTGTTATAATATTTTTTAATCTTAGTCCGAGAAATATTTTGGGTAATTGTTTGTTTTTTAACTTGAAAAGGTTATATTACTAAGCTAAAAAAAATAATGGGTTCCGCAATTTCTAAATAATCTTCATTTTTTTGAGAATTTAAACAGGTTTTAAATCAAATAATGTGGAAGAAGCCGACTTAAACTGGAAAGTTGGCACGAAATAATATTTATTTTTTTGAATTTTTTTTTCATAGGGTCGATGATTAAGTCCCAATTATATGCTGGCGTAGCTCAGCTGGTAGAGCAGCTGATTTGTAATCAGCAGGTCATCAGTTCAAATCTGATCGCCAGCTCATGGTAAAGTAAAATAGATGGGGCAGGTAGCAAAGTGGTCAACTGCAACAGACTGTAAATCTGTCGGCTCATGCCTTCGGAGGTTCAAATCCCCCCCTGCCCACGACCGAAGGTTACGCTATTATGCGGGAGTAACTCAGTTGGTAGAGTCACAGCCTTCCAAGCTGTTGGTCGCGGGTCCGAATCCCGTCTCCCGCTCGAAGATATCGAGTGAAATGCTTGCGTAGCTCAGTTGGTAGAGCACATCCTTGGTAAGGATGAGGTCATCGGTTCAATCCCGATCGCAAGCTCGGCTCATAATTTTTTTTTATTGGATGAAATTTTATGCGAGATAACATAACATTAGAATGTACAGAGTGTAAACGTCGTAATTACACTTCGACTAAAAACAAGAAAAAACAATCCGGAAGGGTAGAGTATAAGAAATATTGCCCATGGTGCAATAAACATACTACCCATAAGGAAACAAAATAATTTTTCCATACGTCAGTAGCTTAATTGGTAGAGCAGCGGTCTCCAAAACCGCAGGTTGGGGGTTCAAGTCCCTCCTGACGTGCAACGGAAATTTATAAATTTTAAGAGCATTGTATGAAAGAAAAAATCATTGCATTTCTCACTGATACAGTGAAAGAAATGAAAAAAGTAACATGGCCCAGCAAAGATGAATTGCGAGAGTCGACCATTATTGTTCTTGCTGTATGCGGGATCATTGCTGCGTTTGTTTTCGGAGTTGATTGGGTTGTTAGTACACTCATGAAGGTAATTCTGTAACGAGGCAAAAGTGAAAGATACAACGCCACAAAAACGATGGTATGCCGTCAGAACTTATTCAGGGCATGAGAATAAAGTAAAGACTCATCTTGAAAATGAAGTAAAACTTCAGAAGATGGAAGAAAAAATAACAAACGTTCTGGTGCCTTCCGAGAAAATATTTGAAATAAAAGAAGGAAAAAAGAAAAGTAAGACCAAAACTTTTTTCCCCGGCTATATTCTTATCGAGGCGATTCTCGATAAAACTACCAAACATATTATTCAATCTACACCGTCGGTGATCAGTTTTGTTGGACCGAGAGGTGAACCGACTCCGCTCCACAATGAAGAAGTTAAGCGTCTGATTGGTAGAATGGAAGAGCGCAAAGATGTTGAAGTTATGGCTGTGCCGTTCCATGTCGGTGAACCTGTAAAAGTTATCGATGGTCCATTCAATAATTTTACCGGCATAGTTCAAGATGTTAACGAAGAAAAACTTAAGCTTCGTGTAATGGTCAGTATATTCGGTCGAAAAACGCCGATTGAATTAGACTTTAATCAAGTTGAAATTGAAAAATAATCTCCATATTTATCGGATTAATTTATGAAAAAAATTGTTGGTTTTATAAAATTACAAATTCCTGCCGGTCAAGCTACTCCTGCACCGCCTATTGGTCCAGCGCTGGGCCAAAAAGGTGTGAATATCATGGAGTTCTGCAAGCAATTTAATTCGCGGACGCAGGATAAGCAAGGACTCATTATTCCCGTGGTTATCACTGTTTTTTCTGATAAGTCGTTCACCTTCATCACAAAAACCCCACCAGCTTCTGTTTTGTTGACAAAAGCTGCGAAGATTGAAAAAGGATCAGGTGAACCAAATCGAAATAAAGTCGGCAAGGTAACCAAAAAGCAATTGCGAGAAATAGCCGAAACCAAAATGCCCGATTTGAACGCTAACGATGTTGATGCGGCAATGCAAATGATTGCCGGAACTGCTCGAAGCATGGGAATAACTGTTGAAGATTAAGAATCATGTTGTCGTGGAAGTTTCGTTTATTAAATAATCGAACGAAACGATTGTACCACTTATTGAAAGATAAAATAAAATGAAAAGAAGTAAACGTTACAACGCTGCAATAAAAAAAGTTGATCAGAAAAAGAATTTCACCATAGAAGATGCGGTAGGAAAAGTGAAAGAAGCCGCTTCTGCCAAATTTAGTGAAGCGGTCGATATAGCTGTAAAGCTCGGAGTTGATCCTAAGAAAGCCGATCAGGCAATCCGTGGAACCGTTGCACTCCCGCACGGAATTGGCAAAGAAGTTCGCGTTCTTGTAATTGCAAAACCTCCGAAAGATGAAGAAGCAAAAGCTGCTGGAGCCGATCACGTTGGTTATCAAGATTATCTCCAAAAAATTCAAGCTGGATGGGCAGATATTGATGTTATCATTGCCACGCCAGATGTTATGGGCGATCTCGGAAAACTTGGAAAAGTTCTTGGTCCCCGTGGTTTGATGCCGAATCCTAAGAGTGGAACAGTCACAGCAGATATCGGTAAAGCAGTAAAAGAAGTTAAAGCCGGAAAAATCGAATTCCGGGTCGACAAAGCCGGAATAATTCATGCAACAGTTGGAAAAGTTAATTTCGAAAATCAAAAATTGGTCGAAAATATAAATGCCTTTTTAACAACCGTGGTTCGTCTTAAGCCAGCGTCTGCCAAAGGGCAATATGTGAAGAGCATAGCCCTCTCAAGCACTATGGGTCCGGGCGTTCATATCGACAAAAATATTGTAGCATTAAAATAGAATAAAAAAATTACGCACTCATTAACAATAGAATATGTTTTCTGTCCGGATATGACCGGAGCTTCTCAGAAAACAATAATTCATTTACGAGGTAATCATGAAACGTTCTGAAAAAGAACAGATCATTGCAGATGTGAAAGAGATGATCGAAAAAGCGAAGGGTATGTACTTCGCCGATTTTACAGGCATTACCGTCGAGCATATAACTGAGCTTCGACGCGAATTCCGAAAATCGAATATCGATTATCGTGTTGTAAAAAACACACTCGTTCGCAAAGCTTTAGAAAGTGTTACCGGATACGATCAAGTTATCCCGAAATTAGTGGGCCATACTGGCATCGCGTTCGGGTACGAAGATCCGGCAGCGCCCGCAAAGATCATAAAGAAGTTTCGCGATAAGCATAACAAGTTGGCACTCAAAGTTTGTGTACTTGAGAATCAAGTCTTTGATGGCACCCATCTTGATGAAATTGCAAAACTTCCTTCACGCAACGATCTCATCGCCGGTATCATCGGAAGTATTCAATCGCCGATATCCAGTGTGGTCGGAGCAATCAATGCATTAGCACGCGATCTTGTAACGATCATCGATGCAATAGAAAAGAAAAAAGCAGCGTAAAGTTTAATCATTTAGAATAGGAGATATTCCATGTCAGTAGTTCAAGAAATCGTTGAAAAAATTGAAAAACTCACGTTACTCGAAGCAGCAGAGTTAAAAAAAGCTCTCGAAGATAAGTTCGGAGTAACAGCAGCAGCCCCGATGATGATGGGTGGTATGATGCCCGCAGGAGCCGCCGCTGCACCAGTTGAAGTACAAACAGAATTTAACGTTGTACTAAAAGCAGCCGGTGCGCAAAAAATCAATGTCATCAAAGTCGTTCGTGCAGCCACCGGACTTGGTTTGAAGGAAGCGAAAGATTTAGTTGACGGCGCTCCGAAAAACGTGAAAGAAAACGTAAGTAAAGACGAAGCCGATAAGCTGAAAAAGGAACTCGAAGAAGCCGGTGCAACTGTAGAGTTAAAGTAAGCTGACGTTGATCGAGTACATACTCAGAAACGTTCGGCACCAATGTGAGGTTAGCACCGATAACCATCCGCAAAGATGGTTATCGGTTTGCTATTTTATTTTGTTTAATGTTTCGATGATATAGATTTGCAAATTACGATTTTTTTGAGGTGATAGAATTGAAGAACCAAACCAACCATACCAACGGGCGAATATCATTTTCTCGAATTCCCCAAATTGTTGATCAGCCGGATCTACTTAATGTTCAGCTTGAATCGTGGGAAAGTTTTCTCCAAGCTCAAGTTCCACCGGAAAAACGTTTAAATCGTGGGCTTCAACAGATATTCAAGCTTAGTTTTCCAATCACAGATGCACGCGAAAACTATTTCCTGGAATTCGTTGAATATTATGTTGAGAAACCAAAGTATTCCGTTATCGAATGCCAGGAACGCGGGCTAACATATGCCGTTCCGCTCAAAGCCAAACTACGTCTTTCAACTAAAAGTGAAGATGGAAAAAGTTTTGTTGACACGATGGAACAAGAAGTATATCTCGGTAATTTACCGATGATGACTCATCGCGGAACGTACATCATCAACGGAGCAGAGCGTGTTATAGTCAGCCAGTTGCATCGTTCGCCGGGTGTTTTCTTCGATGAAACGGTTCATCCAAATGGAATGTCGATATACTCCGCAAGGATCATTCCGTTCCGTGGATCATGGGTTGAGTTTACCACAGATATCAGCAACGTGATGTATGTTTACATCGACAGGAAAAAGAAATTTCCCGTTACAACATTGCTCCGTGCAATCGGTTACTCCTCGGATGATGAGATTCTGCTATTATTTAATCTTATCGAAGAAGTTGATCCTCAAAAAATCAATCTTAAAGATTACATCGGCAGAATAGTCTGCAGCGATGTGGTAGATAAAAAGACGGGTGAAATTTTTATCAACAAAGATTCACTGTTCTCTGAAGAGCTGCTAAAAAAAGTTAAAAAAGCAGAAATCAAAAAAATAAAATTTTTAAAAGCCGAAGGTGTTGGCGAAAGCTCGGTAATCGCAAATACAATTTTGAAAGATACAGCCAGAACCGACGAAGAAGCTTTAAACAATATTTATCAGCAGTTGAGATCCGGTGAAGCACCCGACCTTGACACAGCAAAGAATTTATTCGAGCGACTTTTCTTCAACGAAAAACGGTACGATCTTGGTGAAGTTGGCAGATTCAGGATGAATGAAAAGTTACGGCTCGATGTTCCAGTTACTACTACAACCCTAACAAAACAAGATATAATTGCTATCATCAATTATCTTCTCGATTTACAGCAGGGAAGAAAATCTATTGACGATATCGATCATCTTGGAAACCGTCGGGTTCGAACCGTTGGCGAACAGATAGGTCAGCAATTCAATATTGGACTAGCGCGTATGGCGCGGACAATTCGAGAGCGTTTGAGTTTGCGCGATCAGGAAAGAGTATCTCCTCAAGACCTGGTGAATGCTCGAACCATTACAAGTGTAATAAATGCATTCTTCGGCACAAACCAGTTATCACAATTCATGGATCAAACAAATCCGTTAGCCGAGATTACGCACAAACGTCGTATGTCTGCTCTCGGACCAGGTGGACTTACACGCGAACGCGCAGGGTTCGAAGTCCGCGACGTTCACTACACTCATTACGGTCGTCTTTGCCCAATCGAAACCCCCGAAGGACCAAATATCGGTTTGATTTCTTCGATGTGTATTTATGCGCGGGTGAATCCTTTTGGATTCATCGAAACCCCATATCGCAAAGTTAAGAATGGCAGGGCAACTGATGAGATCGAATTCATGACTGCCGAGAAAGAAGATACATATGCCATTGCCCAGACAAATACACAGATTGATGACAAAGGAAAATTTCTCACAGAGCGTTTGAAGGCGAGATATCAGAGCGATTATCCTCTGTTAAAACCGGAAGAAGTTCAATATCTCGATGTTGCCCCAAGCCAGATTGTAAGTGCCGCAGCAGCATTGATACCATTTTTGGAACACGACGATGCTAACCGCGCTCTGATGGGATCGAATATGCAACGGCAGGCAGTGCCTCTTTTACGTCCGGAAGCTCCAATAGTCGGAACAGGACTGGAAGGAAAGATCGCGAATGACGCACGAACCATGGTTGTTGCGGAGCGGAACGGAGTAGTTGAATTTGTAGATTCAAATTCAATAATCGTTAATTACGATATCGACGAGGCAAGCCCGGATGTTGTGGTAAGTTTTGAAGATAAAAAACGTGTTGAATACAAATTGATAAAATTTTTCAGAACCAATCAAGATACGTCAATCAACCAGCGCGCAATAGTTAAACCGGGTC
Organism: Chlorobiaceae bacterium; assembly: GCA_013824245.1. Classification (GTDB taxonomy): domain Bacteria; phylum Bacteroidota; class Ignavibacteria; order UBA10030; family SZUA-254; genus PNNN01. The sequence continues at coordinate 16,401 of PNNN01000004.1, forward strand.
AAAAAGTTCGAAAAGGAGATATACTTGCCGATGGCTGTGCAACCGAGCATGGCGAGTTGGCACTTGGCAGAAACATACTTGTGGCATTCATGCCATGGCGCGGTTACAATTTTGAAGATGCTATAGTCATCAACGAACGAATAGTGGCAGAAGATGTTTTTACCTCGCTACACATTGAGGAATTTGAACTTCAGGTGCGCGATACAAAACGCGGTGAAGAAGAATTAACAAGAGAAATACCGAATGTAAGCGAAGAAGCAGTGAAAGATTTGGATGAAAATGGTGTGATCCGAGTAGGTGCCGAAGTAGTTGAAGGCGATATCCTCATCGGAAAAATAACTCCAAAAGGTGAAACCGAATCTACACCAGAAGAAAAACTATTAAAAGCTATCTTCGGCGAGAAAGCCGGTGATGTTAAAGATGCTTCATTGAAAGCCCCGCCTGGAATGAAAGGAATCGTCATTTCAACAAAATTGTTCAGCCGCAAACGCAAAGATTCCGAATCGAAGAAAGAAGATAAGCGGCTTGGTGATCAATTAGATAAAGCGCAGAAGAAAGCCACCCAAGACGCACATGATTTTCTTGCGAAAAAACTCGGGCTACTCTTGAATGGTGAAAAATTATCGACTATTCGAAGTAAAAATGGAGATGTAATAATTCGCGGTGGAACTCAAGCAACTTTTGAAACCTTCTCGAAAATTTCGGACTTCGAAAAACTTGATTATACGGCAGATTGGGTTGAGGATAAGAAAAAGAATTCTCTCTTAATTAAATTATATGAAAATTTCTTCCAGCGATTAACCGATATTGAAGAATATTACAAGCACGAGAAAACCAAAATAATGCTTGGCGATGAATTACCGTCCGGTATTGTTCAGCTTGCAAAAGTATATATCGCAAAGAAAAGAAAATTATCAGTCGGCGATAAAATGGCAGGCAGACACGGAAATAAAGGTGTTGTTGCTAAAATAGTTCCGAAAGAAGATATGCCTTTCATGCTCGATGGAACACCTGTGGACATAGTATTAAATCCGCTTGGCGTACCGTCTCGTATGAATTTGGGGCAATTGTTTGAAACTGCTCTGGGTTGGGCTGGCATTAAATTGAAGACAAAATATTCCTCACCTATTTTTGACGGAGCAACGTGGGAAGAGGTTCAACACGAGCTTGAAAAAGCCGGATTGGACACAAATTCCAAAGCGGCACTCATCGATGGGCGTACCGGAGAAAAATTCGATCAGGAAACTACAATCGGTTTCATCTACATGATGAAATTATCTCATCTTGTTGATGATAAAATTCATGCACGCTCTATTGGTCCATATTCGCTCATTACCCAGCAGCCACTCGGTGGCAAAGCACAATTCGGTGGTCAAAGATTCGGAGAAATGGAAGTGTGGGCGCTTGAAGCATATGGAGCTGCAAACACCCTTCAAGAAATATTGACCGTAAAGAGCGACGACGTTTATGGCCGCGCAAAACTTTATGAAGCGATAGTAAAGGGTGATAACCTCCCCGAACCAAATGTACCTGAATCGTTCAACGTCCTTGTACGCGAGTTAATGGGATTGGGGTTAGATCTTAAGATTGAATAACTAGAGATTGGAGATTATTAATGGCATTCGCAACACACGATACTTTGGCGAAGAAAACTTTTTCAAAAATTACTATAACGCTGGCATCATCCGATTTGATACTCTCTCGCTCTCACGGCGAAGTAACAAAACCGGAAACGGTGAATTACCGTTCGTTCCGGCCTGAGAAAGACGGGCTTTTCTGCGAGAAAATTTTTGGACCAGTCCGCGACTGGGAATGTCATTGCGGAAAGTATAAACGGATCAGGTACAAAGGAATCATTTGTGACCGATGTGGCGTTGAAGTAACACAAAAAAGCGTTCGTCGCGAACGCATGGGACACATTGCCTTATCTGTACCGATTGTACACATTTGGTATTTTCGTTCAGCTCCATCGAAAATTGGTAATATCCTGGGTGTGACTGGAAAAGATTTAGAAAAAATTGTCTACTACGAATCATACGTTGTCATTCAACCCGGAACAACCGGATTGCAAAAAATGGATCTTCTATCGGAGGAACAATATTATGACATACTTGGAACTTTGCCTGAAAAAAATCAGCATTTAGAAGATTCCGACGAGAAAAAATTTATTGCAAAAATCGGCGGCGAAGCAGTAAAGGAATTACTGAAACGAGTGGAAGTTGAGTCTTTGTCTGCCGAGCTTCGTGTCAATGTACATTCAGAGCCATCGGTTCAGAAGAAACAAGAATTTCTTAAAAGATTAGCGGTAGTTGAAGCATTTCGCGAGAGAGAAAATGGTCCACTGAACAAACCGGAATGGATGGTTCTTGATGTAATACCTGTGATTCCTCCGGAGTTACGCCCACTTGTTCCGCTCGAAGGTGGTCGGTTTGCAACTTCCGATCTTAACGATCTTTATCGTAGGGTTATCATCAGAAACAATCGTTTAAGACGATTAATAGAAATTAAAGCACCTGAAGTTATATTGCGAAACGAAAAGCGAATGCTTCAAGAAGCTGTTGATTCACTTTTCGATAATTCGCGAAGAGCAAATGCCGTCCGGTCCGATAATAATCGTGCGCTTAAATCTCTTTCAGACATGTTAAAAGGTAAGCAGGGGCGTTTCCGCCAGAATCTACTTGGGAAGCGTGTTGATTATTCCGGTCGTTCAGTTATTGTTGTAGGTCCTGAATTAAAACTCCACGAATGTGGATTGCCGAAAGATATGGCAGTTGAACTATTCAAACCGTTCATCATTCGAAAATTGATTGAGCGTGGATTAGTGAAGACAGTGAAGAGTGCCAAAAAATTGGTAGACAAAAAAGGTCAAGAAGTCTGGGAAATTTTAGAAAACATCATAGATGGACATCCGGTGCTTCTAAATCGTGCGCCTACACTTCATCGGCTCGGCATTCAAGCGTTTCAACCTGTATTGATTGAAGGCAGAGCAATACAAATACATCCGATGGTATGTACTGCGTTCAATGCCGATTTCGACGGCGATCAGATGGCTGTGCACATTCCATTGTCTTATGATTCACAGTTGGAAGCACGCATACTTATGCTTTCGAGCCATAATATTTTATCTCCATCCAGCGGAGCTCCAATTGTTCATCCAACTCAGGATCAAGTACTAGGTTGTTATTATCTGACAAAATCGAGGTCAGGTGATCTTGGGGATGCAAAGGTATTCAGTTCTCCTGAAGAAGTAATAATAGCGAACGATTCAGGAAAGGTTGGATTGCACGCGAAGATTAAAGTCAGAATCGGTGGAAAGCTAATTGATACAACGACCGGTCGTGTTCTATTCAATCAAATAGTTCCGAAGGAACTCGGTTACATCAATGAGCTTCTTAATAAAAAACGACTCGTCCAGATTGTTCAAACTGTGTTCCGCACTTGCGGAAATGTGCGAACAGCAGAATTTTTAGATCGATTGAAAGAGCTTGGATTTACGTACGCAACAAAAGCCGGAATGTCGGTCAGTGTGGGTGATGTTATTATCCCCAAAGAAAAAGATGAAATTATCACAAAAGCGTTCAAAGAGGTTGATAATGTCCAGAATCAATATTTCAGAGGATTTATCACCAATGGCGAACGTTATAATAAGGTGATCGATATTTGGACACGCACAACGAATCGGGTTGCTGAAAAACTATTCGATTCATTGCAGCACGATCGAGACGGGTTTAACTCGCTCTATATGATGGTCGATTCAGGTGCGCGTGGTTCTAAAGAACAAGTGCGTCAGCTTGCCGGCATGCGTGGCTTGATGGCGAAACCACAAAAGAGTTTATCGGGAGCCACCGGTGAATTGATCGAAAATCCGATAGTTGCAAACTTTAGAGAAGGGTTATCGATTCTCGAATATTTTATATCTACTCACGGTGCGCGTAAAGGGTTGGCAGATACAGCGTTGAAGACTGCCGATGCAGGATATTTAACGAGGCGTTTAGTAGACGTGGCTCAAGATGCAATTGTTGCAATGGAAGATTGCGGAACCATACGCGGAGTTTTAACCGGTGCCTTGAAAGAGGGCGAGGACGTGAAAGAACCGCTGTCTGAAAGAATATTAGGACGCGTTGCAGTTCACGATGTCGTTAATCCAATAACAAAAGAAGTGCTCGTCAAAGCCGGTGAAGAAATTGATGAGAGGAAAGCATTTGCTATCTCAGAAACATCGATAGAAGCAATTGAGATAAGGTCGGTGCTCGCATGCGAAGCAAAGCGGGGTATATGCGCTAAATGCTATGGACGAAATTTAACTACTTCAAAAATTGTTGAGCCGGGTGAGCCCGTTGGTATCATAGCCGCGCAATCAATCGGTGAACCGGGAACTCAGTTGACACTCCGAACATTCCACACTGGTGGAACTGCAAGTTTAATTGCAACTCAGTCTCAGATCGTATCGAAATTCGAGGGTAGAGCTGTTTATGATGGAATCAAATATATTAAATCATCAGATGAAGACGGCAAGCTAATTGTTCTAGGCCGTAGCGGAATTGTTAATATAGTTGATTCAGATAATCGTGTTTTAACTAAATATGATGTTCCTTATGGTGCATCTCTTCTTATAATTGATAATGCCCCAATTGGTAAAGGGGAAATTGTATATGAATGGGATCCGTATAATGCAGTAATCATCACGGAACATTCCGGTGTTGTAAAATATCAAGACTTGAAAGAAAACCTTACATATAGAGAAGAACCGGATGAGCAAACGGGTCATATTCAAAAAGTGGTTATTGATACAAGAGATAGGACTTTAAGTCCAATGCTAATAATTCAAGATGCAGAAGGACAAACTATCAGCAGTTATATTATTCCGACACGTGCCCATCTTAATGTTGATGATAATCAAGCGATAGAGTCAGGAACGGTCTTAGTGAAGATTCCTCGTGATAGTGGTAAGACACGTGATATCACAGGTGGTCTGCCGCGAGTGACTGAGTTATTTGAAGCTCGTAGTCCTGCCGATCCAGCCATTGTTTCTGAAATCGATGGAGTTGTAAGTTTCGGAGCGCAAAAGCGTGGTTCACGCGAACTTATCGTAAAGAGTCATGATGGTCATGATCAACGACAATATTTAATACCGATGGGTAAACATATCCTAGCTCAGGATAATGATGTAGTACATGCAGGTGAACGATTATCTGATGGTGCAATCGAACCACACGATATTTTAAGAATCAAAGGTGTCGGTTCTGTTCAACAATATCTTGTGAATGAAATTCAAGAAGTTTATCGAATGCAAGGTGTAAAAATAAACGACAAGCATATCGAAGTTATCGTTCGTCAGATGATGCAAAAGGTTCGTGTTATTGAGCCGGGTGACACTCGATTTTTGGAAGACGATAACGTTGATATTCATTCTTTAAATGCAGAGAATGATTTGCTACTCGATCAAGTAATAGTAACTAGCAAAGGTGATTCGAAATTAAAGAACGGTCAGGTAATTTCTAAAAAGAAGGTTCGTGAACTTAATATAGATTTACGAAAGAAGAGTAAAAAAATAGTTGAGTTCAGAGATGCAGAACCTGCAACGGCTGAACCAGTTCTTCTTGGAATAACTCAAGCGGCTTTATCAACAGAGAGTTTTATCTCTGCCGCATCATTCCAAGAAACAACAAAAGTTCTAACCGATGCTGCAATTCAAGGAAAAGTTGATCATTTATTAGGTTTAAAAGAGAATGTAATCATGGGACATTTGATCCCTGCAGGTACCGGATTAAAAAAATTCCGAAACTTAATAGTTACATCTAAAGATGAAACAATGATTGAAGAAGAACTTTCAGTTATCGAAGATATTCCTGAAAAAAAGAAAATAAAGAAAAAAGAAAAAATATCTTCATAAAAAATTGACTAATGTTGAAAAATTTCATATATTTATAAACTTTTGGAAAATTCAGGAGTTTGAATAATTGCCCACTATCAATCAATTAATAAGATTTAGTCGACAAGACGTAACCTGGAAGAGTAAAGCCCCAGCATTACAGGAGTCGCCACAAAAACGCGGTGTATGTACGAGGGTGTATACAACTACCCCTAAAAAGCCTAATTCTGCATTAAGGAAGGTGGCTCGTGTACGTTTAACCAATGGTATCGAAGTAACCGCATATATCCCCGGTGAAGGCCATAACCTTCAAGAGCACTCTATTGTGCTGATTCGCGGGGGTAGGGTAAAAGATTTACCCGGTGTCAGATACCATATAATTCGTGGTACATTGGATACTGCGGGTGTAACAGACAGAAAACAAGGTCGATCTAAGTACGGCGCAAAGAGGCCAAAAAAGTAATATGAGAAAAAAATCAGCAGGAAAACGATTCGTAACCCCAGACCCCAAATTTAATGATATTTTGGTCGGTAGGTTTATAAATAACGTTCTAAAGCAGGGTAAAAAGCATTGTGCCCGAAAAATTGTATATGATGCTTTCGAGATAGCCGGGCAAAGATCAAAAGATGTCAGCGGTTTCGATGTTTTCAAAAAAGCTATCAGTAATGTTAAACCTATTTTAGAAATTCGGGCAAGACGTGTTGGTGGTGCTACATATCAGATACCGACAGAAGTAAGGCAAGATCGTAGTGTTGCTCTTGCCATAAGATGGCTGATTAATTATGCTAATGATCGTAAAGATAAATCAATGGCATTAAAACTTGCGGCAGAATTCCTTGCTGCTGCAAATAATGAAGGTGGTGCGGTTAAAAAACGTGAAGATACGCACAAAATGGCAGAAGCAAATAAAGCCTTCGCTCATTTTAAATTTTAGATATAAGTTAAGATATTTTGATTTGATGGAAAGATAGATTTTTTAGGAAATGGCAAGAGTTTATACATTAGAGCGAACACGAAACATAGGCATTATGGCTCACATTGATGCCGGTAAGACCACTACTACAGAACGTATATTGTTTTACACAGGCGTAGTTCATAGGATGGGCGAAGTCCACGATGGCGCTGCCACAATGGACTGGATGGAACAAGAAAAAGAACGCGGTATAACGATAACCAGCGCTGCTACCACTTGCTCTTGGAATAATCATCGAATTAATATAATCGATACACCCGGACATGTGGATTTCACTGTCGAAGTTGAGCGTTCATTACGCGTACTCGATGGTGCAGTTGCACTATTCTGTGCTGTCGGTGGTGTAGAGCCACAATCGGAAACAGTTTGGAGACAGGCAGATAAATACGGCGTTCCGCGTTTAGCTTTTGTAAATAAAATGGATCGTGTAGGGGCTGATTTTTATAATGTCATTGATATGATGAAAAACCGCCTTCATGCCAATGCTGTTCCAATACAAATACCAATGGGCGAAGGTGAATTATTTACCGGTTACATCGATCTCATAACCTTCAAAGCAAGAGTATTTCACGAGGGTTCTGCCGGTACAACTTGGGACGACATAGAGATTCCGAAAGATTTAAAAAAGAAAGCATGCGAGTACCGCACAAAAATGCTGGAAGCGGTTTCAGATGAAGACGATACGCTTCTTGAAAAATATCTCGATGGAAAAGAAATTTCACCCAAAGAAATTAAAAATGTTTTACGCAGAGCTTGTTTAAAGGTAAGCATCATCCCCGTGCTTTGTGGTTCATCTTTTAAAAACAAAGGTGTTCAAGCTTTATTGGATGCAGTTGTTGATTTTCTTCCATCTCCTGTCGATCTTTCTGCGTGTGAAGTGAGCGGACATCATCCTAACATGAAAGACCATATAATTCGAAAAGTATCCGATGACGAAAAATTCTCGGCTCTTGCATTCAAAATCATGACAGATCCGTACATCGGAAAACTGACATACCTTCGTGTTTATTCCGGGCAAATTGAATCGGGATCTTATGTTTTCAATTCAAGCACTGGACGAAAGGAACGTATTGGACGGCTGCTACGCATGCATGCCAATCATCGAGAAGATACCGATGCAGCCTACGCAGGCGATATCGTTGGAGTAGTTGGTTTAAAAAATACAAAAACCGGTGATACACTTTGCGATGAGGACGATCCAATTATTTTGGAGAAAATGGAATTCCCGGAACCCGTTATTGCAGTCGCAATCGAGCCAAAGACAAAAGTCGATCAGGAAAAAATGGGAGAATCTTTAGCAAAGTTATCTGAAGAAGATCCGACTTTTCGAGTATCCACTAACGAAGAAACCGGTCAAACAATTATCAGCGGTATGGGCGAGTTGCACCTCGAGATTATCATAGATAGAATGAAGCGCGAATTTAAAGTAGAAGCAAACGTTGGAAAACCGCAGGTTGCTTATAGAGAGACAATTCGGAAAAAAGTTGAGCAGGAAGGCAAATTTGTGCGTCAATCCGGCGGCAGAGGTCAATATGGACATGTTTGGATTACGCTGGAACCTAATGAAAAAGGAAAAGGTTTTGAGTTTGAAAATGGAATAATTGGAGGTGTGGTTCCAAAAGAGTATATTAAACCGGTATCAGAAGGTATAATCGAGGCGATGAAAAACGGTGTGCTTGCCGGATATCCTGTGGTTGATGTTAAAGTTAAGTTATTCGACGGATCTTTCCATGCAGTCGATTCTTCTGAAATGGCATTTAAAATTGCCGGTTCAATCGCATTCAAGGAAGCGGCACAAAAAGCCGATCCGGTGATATTAGAACCGATCATGGATGTTGAAGTGGTAACTCCGGAAGATTATATGGGCGATGTAATGGGCGACTTAAGTTCACGCCGCGGAAAAATCGAAGGGCTTGTAGCAAGAAAAGATGCGCAAGTAATAAAAGCGAAAGTGCCGCTTTCGGAAATGTTCGGTTATTCAACCCAAATGAGGTCGATGACACAGGGCCGTGCAATATACACAATGCAGTTTGCGTACTACGAAGAAGTGCCCAGAAGCATTACAGATCAAATTGTTGAAAAAGTTCGTGGACGGGAATCCGTCACTGTATAAGTTTAGTTAATGAAATAAACAAACATCTCAGTTAATTAAGGAGATCATTTATGGCAAAAGAAAAATTTACCCGAGACAAACCGCACGTGAACGTCGGTACCATCGGCCATATTGACCATGGTAAGACGACGCTCACCGCTGCAATCACAATGGTATTGAGCAAGAAGGGATTATCACAAATCCGTACGTTCGATAGTATTGATAACGCACCCGAAGAGCGAGAACGTGGTATCACAATCGCCGTTGCTCACGTTGAATACGCGACTGACAAACGACATTATGCACACGTCGACTGCCCGGGCCACGCAGATTATATTAAGAACATGATAACCGGAGCCGCGCAAATGGATGGAGCCATCCTTGTTGTTGCTGCAAACGACGGTCCAATGCCGCAAACACGCGAGCATATTCTTCTTGCTCGTCAAGTTGGCGTGCCAAAAGTTGTAGTGTTCTTAAACAAAGTTGATATGGTAGATGATCCGGAATTAATTGAATTAGTTGAGATGGAATTACGCGATCTGCTAAAGAAATATGAATACCCGGGTGACGAAATCCCAATAGTCAGAGGCAGTGCTTTAAAGGCAATGGAACGCGCTTTAGCCGCTGATGCAAAACCAGACGATCCTGCATTCAAACCAATTTATGAATTAATGAATGCGGTTGATACATATATTCCTCTACCAAAGCGCGATGTCGATAAGCCATTCTTAATGCCTATCGAAGACGTGTTCTCCATTACCGGACGTGGCACTGTAGGTACTGGGCGTGTTGAACGAGGTCATGCAAAGGTCGGAGACGAAGTTGAAGTGATTGGTCTGGGCGCTCATAAAAAAACAGTTATTACCGGTGCTGAAATGTTCCGTAAAGAACTCGATGAAGTTCAAGCAGGTGATAATGCCGGTTTGTTATTGCGTGGAGTTGAAAAAAATGATCTAGAGCGCGGTATGGTTATTGCAAAACCAGGAAGCATCACGCCACATAAGAAATTTACATGTCAGGTGTACGTATTGAAAAAAGAAGAAGGTGGTCGTCATACCCCGTACTTCACAGGGTATCGTCCACAATTTTATTTTAGAACAACCGACGTTACAGGCGTTGCAACATTACCGAGCGGCACCGAGATGGTTATGCCCGGGGATAACGTTGACAACATGTCGGTAGAACTCATCTCCGAAATCGCAATGGAAGAAGGTTTACGATTTGCAATTCGCGAAGGTGGTCGCACAGTTGGTGCGGGCGTTGTAACGAAGATTCTTGAGTAATAAACGATCAATAAAGGAATAATAAAGTGGCTGGACAAAAAATACGCATTAAATTGAAATCATACGATCATACGCTTATCGATAAATCGGCTGAGAAAATCATCAAAACGGTGAAGTCGACTGGCGCAATCGTATCCGGTCCTATTCCTTTACCAACAAAACGAACACTTTACACTGTTTTGCGTTCTCCAAACGTTGATAAAAAATCACGCGAACAGTTTGAAATGCGATCCCATAAGCGCCTCATCGACATACTCAACTCGTCTAACAAGACTGTTGATTCGTTGATGAAATTAGAGCTTCCTGCTGGCGTCGATGTGGAGATAAAGGTATAATTTAATTCTAAAATCATAATAATATTGTATCGAAACTCGATGCCGGATTCCCCGGCATCGGGCTGTTTCGACTTACTTATTTCGAGTAAAAGACAATGAGTGGTATATTAGGCAAGAAAATAGGAATGACCAGTGTTTTCAATGAAAAAGGGGAATCAATTCCCTGTACTATCATTGAAGCAGGTCCGTGTATTGTAACCCAAATTAAAACCAAAGCTAAAGATGGTTATGAAGCCGTCCAGATTGGATTTGAAGACAAAAAAGAAAAACATGTCAACAAACCGATGGCAGGACACTTCAAAAAAGCTAATGTGAATCCGAAAAAGCTGGTTCGCGAATTTCGAAATCTTGATGTTACAAAATATCAAGCTGGTACCGAGATTAAGGTAGAATCGTTATTCGCAGCAGGAGATGTTGTTTCGGTTAGCGGAGCTTCCAAAGGAAAAGGTTTCCAGGGCGTGGTTAAGAGGCATCACTTTGGCGGCGGACTAAGAACGCATGGTCAAAGCGATCGTGTTCGCGCTCCCGGATCAATTGGGTCGAGTTCTTATCCATCTCGCGTTTTTAAAGGAATGCGTATGGCGGGAAGAATGGGTGGAACACAGATCACCGTAAAAAATCTACGGGTAGTTCAAATTATTCCTGAATCTAATTTAGTTCTGATACGTGGTTCAGTTCCAGGGTACAATAATAGTTACGTAGAAATCTCAAAAGAAATTTTATAGACAATAACGAATTATGCAGCTCGATATATATAAAAAAGATGGAACACCAAGCGGCGAGAAAGTTAAACTCTCTCCAGATATTTTTGAGATAGAGCCGAACGATCATGCAATCTATCAGGCGGTTACCAGCTATCTTGCAAACCAGCGACAAGGAACTCACAAAACAAAAACTTACGGTGAGGTTGCCGGAAGCGGTAAAAAATTATGGAAACAAAAACACACCGGCCGCGCAAGAATAGGAGCTGTCCGTTCTCCATTATGGAAGGGCGGCGGTACAATTTTTGGTCCGGTTCCAAGAGATTACTCACGCCAATTACCGAAAAAAGTGAAATTATTGGCGCGTAAATCTGCTTTGAGTTATAAAGCAAAAGATGCCGCAATTACCATTGTCGAAGATTTCAGTATCGACCAGCCGAAAACAAAAGAGATGGCGGCAATCATGAAAGCATTGAAGCTTTCTGAGAAAAAAGCATTATTTTTAGTCGGCAAAACAGATATCAATATATGGAAGTCGGGACGTAATCTCCCGGCGTTAAAAGTACTTGAAGCGTCGAAGGCATCAACTTACGATATTCTCAATAGCAAAGTTCTTGTTCTTCAAAAAAGCGCAATAGAAGCATTAGAAAAAACATTTCAATAAGACGAAGTTAATATGACAGGCATTATTTATCGCCCACTCGTAACCGAAAAAGTATCGAACCTTCAGGATAAAGGTATTTATGCCTTCGAGGTTGATACGGACGCGAACAAAATCGAAATCGCTCATGCGGTTGAAAAGAAATTTAAAGTGAAAGTCATCAATGTACGTACGATGAACTTTAAAGGTAAGTCTAAAACTCAAATGACCCGCAAAGGTCGATTCGAGGGAAAAACATCTCACTTTAAAAAAGCTATCGTCACCCTTAAACCGGGCGATAAAATTGATTTTTTTGCTAACGTTTGATCGAAGAAAGTAAACGAAAATGGGTATAAAAATTTTAAAACCAAATACACCGGGAACAAGATGGATGACTGTCCCGACTTTCGAAGAAATCACAAAGTCGAAACCGGAAAAAAGTTTGCTCGAGCCACTAAAGTCAAGCGGTGGACGCAATACAAATGGACACATCACGTCGCGTCATCGCGGTGGCGGACACAAGCAATTTTATCGCAGGATAGATTTTAAACGAGATAAAATCGGTGTTACAGCTAAAGTAATTGCAGTTGAATACGATCCGAACAGAACCGCCCGTATAGCATTGCTTCAATATAAAGATGGCGAAAAGCGTTACATCATTGCACCGAATGGAATAAAATTAGGTGAAGTTTTAACGTCAGGTCCACAGGTTGAAATTAAAGTTGGAAATGCAATGCCATTATCGAATATCCCTGTCGGCACTTTTGTACATAATATTGAATTACGACCCGGAAAAGGTGGGCAAATTGGAAGAAGCGCAGGTGCATCGATCCAATTGATGGCAAAAGAAGGAAAATATGCGCAACTAAAAATGCCGTCTGGCGAGGTAAGAAATATTCCAAGTGGTTGCTTTGCCACAATCGGCACGGTTAGCAATCTTGATCATGAAAATATCAGTCTCGGAAAAGCCGGACGCTCGCGATGGAAAGGCATTCGCCCCCAGTCGCGTGGTGTTGTTCAGAATCCGGTAGATCATCCGCATGGTGGTGGAGAAGGAAAATCGCCGCAAGGCAATCCGCATCCGGTTTCGCCATGGGGTTGGCATACAAAGGGTAAAAAAACTCGGCATAAAAAATTGAAGTCCGATAAATTAATTATTAAACGTCGGAAATAATTCAGCAATAAAACATTCTTAATGAAGAAGTAGATTATGAGTCGTTCTCTCAAAAAAGGACCTTTCGTTGACGCAAAGCTTCAAGGTAAAATCGAAGCGATGGCAAAAACAGGTCAGAAAAAAGTAATAAAAACGTGGTCACGTTCATCAACAATCACTCCGGAGTTTGTTGGTCATACTTTAGCTGTTCATAACGGGAATAAATTCATACCTGTTTATGTTCACGAAGGAATGGTCGGTCACAAGCTGGGTGAATTTGCGCCCACAAGAATTTTCCGAGGTCATCCCGGTTTGAAGAGTGATTCAACTACTGGTGAAGGATAAGATTATGTTAGAAGCACGCGCAATAAATCGTTACATCGGATCGTCGCCGCGGAAGATGCGGTTGGTTATCGATCTCATTCGTGGTAAATCTGTACCCGAAGCAATAAATATTTTACATTTTTCTCCTAAACACGCCTCACGTGTTGCCGAAAAAGTTTTAAGATCGGCTGTGTCGAATCTTCAAAATAAAGACGAAGCAGGAAGAACCGATACAGATACACTCATAGTTAAAGAAGCGTTCGTGAATGGCGGACCAAGCATGAAAAGAATGCTTCCGGCGCCAATGGGACGCGCTTTCCGCATTTTAAAACGATCGAACCATTTAACGATAGTCATTGCTCAAAAAGTTCAAAGAAAAAAACAGGTTGCAAAACCAAAAGATAAACCATCATCTAAACAACAAAGTCAATAACAGGAGATTGCTTGGGACAAAAAGTTCATCCAGTTGGTTTTCGTCTTGGGATCTTACGAACGTGGGATTCTAATTGGTACGACGAAAGAGATTTCGCGTCGAAGCTTCTAGAAGATTTGAAGATTCGAAGTTACATTCAGAGTAGACTAAAAAAAGCAGGTATTTCTAAAATTCTGATAGACAGGACACCGAAACGCGCAGTGATTACCATCCACACATCGCGTCCGGGTATTGTCATCGGAAGAAGTGGAAAAGAAATTACACAACTGGAAGAAGAATTAAAGCAGATCACAAATAAGGAAGTTAAAATCCTCATCAACGAAATTAAACGTCCTGAGCTTGATGCCTATTTAGTTGCAGAGAATATTGCGGTTCAGTTAGAAGGAAGAATGTCTTTCAGAAGAGCGATGAAAATGGGAATCACATCTGCTATGCGAATGGGCGCTGAAGGAATTCGTGTAATGTGCGGCGGCCGTCTTGGCGGAGCCGAAATTGCGCGATCGGAACAGTACAAAGAAGGAAGAATACCGCTCCATACGCTTCGTGCAGACATCGATTACGCTCAGGCAACCGCCCAAACTATTTATGGATCTATCGGTGTTAAAGTTTGGATTTGTCGTGGTGAAGTTTTAGAAAAAGTATCACGTTAAAATAAAAAGATATTAGAATATGTTATTACCAAAAAGAGTAAAATACCGTAAACAACAGCGGGGAAGAATGCGCGGAAAAGCAACGCGCGGTTTCACCATCTCGTTCGGAGATTTCGGTTTAAAAGTCCTCGAACCGGGCTGGATCACACAGAGACAGATTGAAGCATCCCGTGTTGCCCTGACTCGTTTGATGAAACGGGAAGGTAGAGTTTGGATTCGAATATTCCCCGATAAACCGGTAACAAAAAAACCGGCAGAGACCAGAATGGGTAGTGGCAAAGGCGCGCCGGAATTTTGGGTTGCTGTTGTTAAACCCGGGACAATTCTCTTCGAGCTTGGTGGAATCAATAAAACTCTTGCGGCAGAAGCGATGAATATTGCGTCGCACAAGCTGCCTTTGAAGACTAAAATGGTTACACGTCGAACTTATACCGGAAAATAAGGAAATAAGAAATGAAAGTATTTGAAATCAAAGGATTGTCTGAAGAAGAATTGCAAAAGCGGATCAAGGATGAAGAAGAGAATCTGGTCAATTTAAAATTTCAAAAAGCAACAAGCCAACTCGAAAGTCCAATTAAAGTTCGTCTTGTGCGAAGAGATATCGCACGATTGAAAACGGTGTTGCGTGAGAAAGAAATGAATAACCAACGTTCAACACCCGAAACATCAAAAGCCAATTAATAAAGGATTTATAAAGCATGATGGCTGAAAATAGAAATCAACGGAAGGTGCGACTTGGTAAAGTTACAAGCGCAAAGATGAATAAAAGTATAGTGATAGCTATCGAACGGCGAATTCCGCATCCGATTTATAAGAAATATTATACAAGAACTACATCACTCATGGCTCATGACGAAAAACAAGAGGCAAGAGTCGGTGATTATGTAAAAATTATGGAAACGCGCCCCTTAAGCAAATTGAAAAGGTGGCGATTGGTTGAAATTATTGAAAAAGCAAAATAACTGGAAGAGTAGATATGATTCAGGAAGAAACGAATCTGGTGGTCGCTGATAATTCTGGCGCAAAAAAAGTTCGGTGTATCCGGGTTTTAGGTGGCCATGAAAGACGCTATGCATCGTTAGGAGATGTGATTGTAGTAGCAGTAAAGAGCGCCATTCCCGGCGGTGCGGTTAAGAAAGGCGAAGTTGCAAAAGCGGTTATAGTTAGAACAAAAAAAGAAATTCAGCGTCGCGATGGATCATTCATCCGCTTCGATGAAAATGCCGCAGTTCTTCTGAACCCGCAAGGTGAACCGCGGGGTACGCGCATATTTGGACCTGTTGCACGCGAATTGCGCGATAAAAATTATATGAAGATCGTTTCGCTTGCTCCAGAAGTATTGTAAGAGATTGGAAAGAATATGAACATTCGTAAAAACGATACAGTGAAAGTAATATCCGGCAATGCCAGAGGCAAAACCGGTAAAGTTTTAAAAATATTCCGCGACAAAGAACGAGTGATTGTTGAAGGAGTAAATATTATAAAACGGCACACAAAAGCATCTCAAAAAAATCCGCAAGGTGGCATCGTTCAAAAAGAAGCATCTATCAATACTTCAAACGTTTTGGTGATCTGTCCGAAGTGCAGCAAACCTTCGCGCATCGGGCATAAAAGTGTTTCAGATGCGGCAACCGGCAGAAAGCAAACGATGCGTGTATGCCGTTCCTGTGAAGAGATGTTTTAAACACGAGAAAATATTATGGGCAAAGAAAAATCAACAAAAACAGTAAAAGAAGCACCGAAACCAAAATCTAACGAGCAGGAAGCTGGTGTAACTCCTCGACTCATGGAAATGTACAGGAAGTCGATCATCGAAAATTTGATGAAGCAATTTAAGTACAGCAACGTTATGCAAGTTCCGAAGTTGGAAAAAATCGCTGTCAATGTAGGCGTGGGTGAAGCTACTCAAGATGCAAAATTGCTCGACGTAATTATAAAAGACCTCGAAACTATTATCGGGCAAAAAGCAGTTGTCACGCGCTCAAAGAAAGCCATATCGAATTTCAAACTCAGAGAGGGTTTACCGATCGGAATTCGTGTAACGCTTCGCGACCGTAAGATGTACGAATTTATGGATCGATTTATGAACGTAGCAGTTCCGCGTATCCGTGATTTCCGCGGCTTCTCTGATAAATCGTTCGATGGACGAGGAAATTATACGGTAGGTGTAAAAGAACAAATTATTTTTCCCGAAATAGATTTCGATAAAGTAACAAAAATTTTCGGGATGGATATAACATTCGTAACGACAGCAATGAACGATCAGGAAGGATACGCACTTCTGAAAGAGTTCGGAATGCCGTTCGAAAAAAGACAAACAACAATTGAATAATAATCGATTAACGCAACCGTAGGAGATAAGAGTTGGCACGATTAGCAATGGTAGTAAAAGCGAAACGAACGCCGAAACATGCCGTTCAAAAACATAACCGCTGCAATATATGCGGAAGACCGCGTGGTTACATGCGCAAATTCGGAATATGCCGTCTATGTTTTCGGAAAATGGCACTCGACGGGAAAATCCCCGGCGTGTTAAAGGCAAGCTGGTAAGGAATCAGAAAAATATGAATACAACAGATCCAATTGCAGATTATTTAACACGATTAAGAAATGCTATTAAAGCGCGTCATCGCCGCGTTGATATCCCCGCTTCGAATTTGAAACGTTCGTTAAGCAAGATATTAACCGAACAACATTACATAAGCGGTTATACAGAGCTTGATGATAAAAAGCAGGGAATAATTCGTGTATCTCTTCGCTATACAGATGGTATTGCGGCTATTACAGGATTGTCAAGATTTAGTCGCCCAGGTTTGCGAATATATAAACCGGCAGAAGAGATACCACGTGTATTAAACGGTTTAGGAATTGCGATAGTATCAACATCGCAAGGGCTAATGACCGATAAAGACGCGCGCCAGAAAAATATCGGCGGCGAAGTACTATGTTCCATATGGTAATTAAAATATAAGAGTTAAAAAAAAATGTCAAGAATAGGAAAAAAACCAATACCCGTTGCCAAAGGTGTTAAGATTGAAAAGCATGATGTAATGCTGAAGATGACCGGTCCTAAAGGCGTGTTGTCTGCAAAAATTCCATCGGCAATCTCGGTAGAAATTAACGAAAACGAACTTCTCATTAAACGGCCTTCTGATGAAAAAAAATATCGGGCTTTGCACGGCACATGGCGTGCATTACTAAATAATATGATGAAGGGTGTCTCGGATGGATTTCAAAAGAAATTGGAAATCGTCGGTGTTGGATATAAAGCAGAGATGAAGGGAAAAAAAATTCAACTTGCGCTCGGTTATTCACATCCGATTCTTTTTGAAGCGCCGGCAGAGATTAAACTTGAAGTTCCGATACCGACAAATATTCTGATTTCAGGAATAGATAAACAACTTGTTGGTCAGGTTGCGGCAAAATTGAGATCATTCCGTCCACCAGAACCGTACAAAGGTAAGGGCGTAAAGTATGAAGGTGAGTACATCCGTCGGAAAGCTGGAAAAGCAGCGGCAACAGCCGGAGCAAAGGCAGGATAATTTATGATTAAGAAATCGAGAATTGAAAAAAGATTAAAAATTAAAAACAGAATCAGTAAAAAAATCCGTGGGACCACCGAACGTCCGCGGTTAACAATCTACCGAAGTTTGCATCATATGTATGCTCAGATTGTGGATGATTCTCAGGCGAAGACACTTGTTGCGGCATCAACGCTTTCACCATCGGTTCGTGAAGAGATTAAAACGCTCAAAGGCAAGAAAGAAATTGCAAAGCGCGTTGGCACCGAAATAGGAAAACTCGCTGTAGAAAAGAAAGTTAGTAAAGTAGTATTTGATCGTAATGGTTATTCGTACCATGGCGTCGTTAAATCATTGGCAGATGCTGCTCGTGAAGCCGGACTTAAATTTTAAAACAGAGTCCGTACTCCCGGCGTCATCATCAGTATTTTGCCGGGTCGTCTAATGGCAGGACAACGCCCTTTGGAGGCGTCTGTAGAGGTTCGACTCCTCTCCCGGCAGCAGTAAGAAAAGATTATTTTATATTTTGGAGTAAACATTGACAAGAATAAAAACAGGCGAACTTGAACTTAAAGACCGGCTCGTACACATCAATCGTGTTGCGAAGGTCGTAAAAGGTGGAAGACGTTTTAGTTTCAGCGCAATCGTTGTTGTTGGCGACGGTCGAGGATATGTTGGCGTTGGTTTGGGTAAAGCTAACGAAGTGCAGGACGCTATCGCAAAGGGAATCGACGATGCAAAGAAAAATGTTGTTCATGTCTCCATTCTAAATGGAACTATTCCTCATACTGTTATCGGTAAATACAGCGCATCAAGAGTATTGTTGAAGCCCGCATCGCCCGGTACAGGATTAATTGCAGGTGGTGGTGTGCGTGCAGTGTTGGAATCTGCAGGTGTGAAAGATGTTTTAACAAAATCTATTGGTTCATGCAATCCTCACAACGTTGTGAAAGCAACGCTGAGAGCGCTCCAGGGTTTGATAGATGCAAAAACAATGGCTGCGCGTCGCGGTTTGGGTTTAGCCGAAATATTCGGTTCGCAAAATGCTCCATCTTCTAATTAATGGATAGTCTATGGCGAAAAAAATTAAAATCACACAAAAAATAAGTCAGATTCATACTCTCAAATCACATAAAGCAACTATAAAAGCTTTAGGACTTGGAAGACCGAATTATTCAGTAATCCAGAACGATACGCCACAAATCAGAGGTATGATTGATAAGGTGAAATATCTTCTAAAAGTAGAAGAGGTGAAATAGTTATGGCGAATAATGCATTACATAATTTAAAATACGCTCCCGGATCGAGAAAGAAAGTTAAACGCATCGCCCGTGGTCAGGGATCGGGACACGGCGGCACGGCTACACGCGGACATAAGGGCGAAGGTGCCCGGTCTGGAACACATTATCGACCATGGTTTGAAGGCGGTCAGATGCCGCTTGTTCGTCGAGTTCCGAAATTCGGTTTTACGAATGTTCTTCGAGTGGAATATCAAAAAGTGAATGTTTCTCGACTTGAAGAGTTTGCAGCCGCAGGCAAAATAAAAGATGGAAAAATTAATCCGGAATTATTATACACCTTAGGTGCGGTTTCAAAAAAATCTTTGCCCATAAAAATTTTAGGCGACGGAGATTTGAAATCCAAATTAGAAATTACGGCAAATTCGTTTAGCAAAACAGCCGTGCAGAAAATTGAATCTGCCGGTGGAAAAGCAATTACTATCAACAAATCAGCGAAGTAATCTTCAATGGCAAAACTCAGCGAAAGTTTTCGGAACATCTTCAAAATTCAGGAACTCCGACAGAGAATATTCTTTACTGCCGGACTGTTGATCATTGTTCGTTTAGGCGCTCACGTTACATTACCCGGTGTTGATGCACAATTGCTTACAGAAGCAATGAGAAATCAGGCATCTAACACGCTCTTCGGTTTATACGATCTGTTTGTTGGCGGCGCTTTCAGCAATGCGGCAATATTTGCGCTCGGTATTATGCCTTACATCAGCGCATCTATTATAATCCAATTGCTCGGTGCAGTGATTCCGTACTTCCAAAAATTATCAAAAGAAGGTGAGGAAGGTCGGAAAAAGATCACTCAACTTACTCGATACGGAACCGTCTTAATCTCTATGCTTCAGGCGTGGGGAGTCAGCGTTCAATTGATGAGTATAAACGCCGAGGGTATGCCTATAGTGCCACCAATGGTGCATGGATTCGTATTCCAAATTTCTACCATGTTCGTTCTAACTGCCGGTACAATCTTCATGATGTGGCTGGGAGAACAAATTACAGAGCGTGGTATTGGAAACGGAATCTCACTTATAATCTTTATCGGAATCATTGCGCGATTCCCAAGTGCTCTGCTCGATGAATATCAACTCGTAAGTTCAGGCGCTCGTGGTTTGATTATCGAATTAATCATCTTCATTATGATGTTTTTCATTGTTGCCGGTATCGTTATGGTTACGCAGGCAACCCGACGGATCCCGGTTCAATATGCAAAACGCGTTGTTGGAAGAAAAATTTATGGCGGCGTGACACAATACATTCCGATGCGTGTGAATACCGCCGGTGTCATGCCGATAATTTTTGCGCAAGCGATCATGTTTATCCCGAACACAATTCTCACTTTCTTCCCCGAAAACGATTTTATGCAGGGGATAGCGGGGTATTTTAATTATACATCGATCACATATTCCGTCATTTATGCGTTGATGATTATTTTCTTTACATATTTTTATACTGCCGTAGCGTTCAATCCAAAAGACGTTGCAGAGAATATGCAGAAGCAAGGCGGATTTATTCCGGGTATTAGGCCCGGCAAACATACTTCAGATTTCATAGATAACATCTTAACAAAAATAACATTGCCCGGATCGATATTCCTTGCAATAGTTGCGATCCTTCCTGCATTTCTGATGCGGTTAGGAGTAACATCGAGTTTCGCAAGCTTCTTCGGTGGTACCAGCTTGCTGATTATAGTCGGAGTCGGCTTGGATACGCTCCAACAAATAGAATCGCATCTCCTCATGCGCCATTACGACGGTTTCATGAAGAGTGGTAAGATAAAAGGCAGAAGGATGTAATTGCATTCGTCTTGAACGAATGCTAAATCAAAATGGCGAAAGTTTATATCAAGTCGCCTGCTGAAATTGAATTGATGCGGGAAAGTAACAAGATCGTTGCGGAAGTCCTCAAGATGATGAGCGCGATGATCAAACCCGGTGTAACGACGAAAGAATTGGATCAATTTGCCGAAGAATTCATTCGGTCTCGGCAAGCAGAACCGGCATTTAAAGGTTACGGGACAGATAAAAAAAATCTTTTCCCGGCAAGTTTGTGCGTATCGGTAGATGATGAAGTTGTTCACGGCATACCGAGTTCGCGAAAGTTGATAGAAGGTGAAATAGTATCTATCGATGTAGGTGTGAAGAAAAATAAATTCTACGGCGATGGCGCGTGGACGTTCGCTGTAGGAAAAATTTCGAGCGATAAGCAAAGATTACTGCAAGCTACCGAAGAATCGTTATACGAAGGTATTAAGCAAGCAGTATCTGGAAAAAGAGTGCACGATATCTCTGCCGCCGTTCAGAGGCGTGTTGAATACGAAGGATTTTCGGTCGTTCGGGATTTAGTCGGACACGGCGTAGGAAAATATTTGCACGAAGAACCGGCTGTTCCTAATTACGGCGAAAGTGGAACAGGATTGTTGTTGAAAACCGGAATGACATTAGCAATTGAACCGATGGTGAATGCCGGAAGCTATAGGGTTCGGGTTGACGCCGACGGTTGGACAGTTAGAACAGTAGACGGCAAAGCATCAGCGCATTTTGAACATACAATTTTAGTTAAAGATGGTAAACCAGAAATACTCACAATATCATAAGGTGAATGGCTAAGCAGGGACCAATTACGATGGACGGTGTAATAACCGATACTTTACCTAACGCAATGTTCAGGGTGAAGTTAGATAACGGTCACGAGATATTGGCAGTAATTTCAGGTAAAATGAGAATGCATTACATCAAAATTTTAGTTGGCGATAAAGTAACAGTAGATATGTCGCCGTACGATCTAACCAAAGGTCGTATTACGTATCGGTATAAATAATTGGAGTTTTCATGAAAGTTCGATCATCAGTGAAACGATTATGTGATAATTGTAAGATCATCCGCCGGAAAGGTGTTGTGCGGGTAATTTGCAAAAATCCTAAACACAAACAAAGACAAGGATAAAGACAAATTCTTATTAGAATTTAATTTAGTCGAAAGGATAATTAAGAGTGGCTCGTATAGCAGGCATAGATTTACCAAAAAATAAACGATCCGAGATCGGACTAACTTATATCTTTGGCATTGGTCGGAGTACCGCACACAAAATACTCGATCAAGCCGGAATCAGTTACGCAAAAAAAATAAACGAACTGTCAGATGATGAAGTGGCAAAAATTCGTTCTATCATAACCTCTGATATGAAAGTTGAAGGTTCCGCCCGTACAGAAACGCAAATGAACATCAAGCGGTTGATGGATATTAATTCATATCGTGGATTAAGGCACCGAAAAGGATTACCGGTTCGAGGGCAACGGACAAGAACAAACTCCCGAACGCGTAAAGGTAAACGTAAGACTGTTGCCGGCAAGAAAAAAGCAATAGCCAAGAAATAACATTTAATAACGGATTTATAATATGGCAAAACAAAGTTCAGGTGCAGCGGCACAATCAACTGCTGCAAAAAAGAAAAAGAAAATTCAAGTCGATGTAACTGGTAAAGTTTTTATTAAAGCTACATTCAACAACGTCATCGTTACCATTACAGATGTTTACGGAAACGTAATCAGTTGGTCCTCGGCAGGCCGCAATGCTTTTAAAGGGTCTCGAAAGAATACACCCTTTGCCGCGCAGGTAACAGCCGAAGCCGCTGCAAAAGAAGCATACGATCTGGGTTTAAGAAAGGTCGATGTGTTTGTTAAAGGTCCGGGATCAGGACGTGAAGCTGGCGTGAGGTCTTTACAAACTACCGGTTTGGAAATTCTTAGCATACGCGATATTACACCGATACCGCATAATGGATGCCGTCCGCCCAAAAGGCGCCGCGTTTAAAATATTTTATTAGAATATCAACAGTAAGGAAACTATGGGTCGTTATATTGAAGCAAGTTGTCGGTTGTGCCGAAGAGAGAGACAAAAACTTTTCTTAAAAGGTACGAAATGTTTTACAGAGAAATGCCCGGTCGAGCGAAGAGCATATCCGCCCGGAGCGCACGGACAATCAAGACGTCAGAAAATATCTGAGTACGGAGTTCAACTTCGCGAGAAGCAGAAGATTCGGCGCATGTATGGATTACAAGAAGTTCAATTCAGAAATTATTTCGAGCGTGCGCTCAGTATTCCGGGACGCACAGGTGAAAATCTCGTAAAAATACTTGAGAGACGGCTCGATTCAGTAGTATACCGTCTCGGTTTTTCTCCTTCGAGAAAAGCGGGACGACAAATGATTGTACACGGTCACTTTTTAGTAAATCATAAATCTGTCAACATCCCGTCTTTTCTTTTAAAAGCCGGTGATATTGTGCAAGTTGTCGATAAAAGTAAAAAGCTCGAGATCATTCACTCATCCATGAAGCGCATGAAAGATAACACAATGCTTCCTTGGCTGAGTCTTGATAAAGCAGGAATGGCAGGTACATTCCTAAATATCCCTGAGCGCGCAGATATTCCGCTCAACGCTAACGAACAATTAGTCGTAGAACTTTACTCCAAATAAAAATCTCAAGAGCACCGATCTAAATAATAATCGGTGGGAGAAGGAAAATATGATAGCAACAAATTATCAGATGCCTGAGAAGGTACAAATCGACGAAGTAAGTTATACGAATACATTCGGCCGATTCATTCTACAACCCTTGGAAAAAGGATTCGGTGTAACAATCGGAAACGCATTTCGCCGTGTTCTTCTTTCATCACTTCAGGGAACAGCTTTCACTGCCTTGAGGATTGAAGGAGTGCTGCACGAGTTCTCTACAATACCGGGCGTTGTTGAAGATGTCTCAGAAATTATTCTCAATCTAAAATCAGTGAGGATGAAACTTATAAATAAAAAGTTGAACCGAGTTGTTTTAGAGATGAAAGGCGCAAAAGATATAACCGCCGCCGATATTCAAAAAGCGAATCCGGAAATTGAAATTTTAAATCCCGATCAACATATCGCCACGCTAAACGCAGGCGCTCAGGTTGAAATGGAATTACGGATTGGGCGCGGTAAAGGTTATGTAACCGCTGAAGAAAATAAAGCTCCCGACCAAACGGTAGACGCTATTACGATGGACTCGATCTTTACGCCGATTAAAAATGTGAGGTTTGTAATTGAGGCGACACGCGTTGGTCAGCAAACCGATTACGAAAAGCTAACACTTGAAATAGAAACCGACGGCTCAATTGCACCCGATGATGCATTGGCACAGGCGGCTGTTATTTTACGAGATCACGTTCAACTGTTCCTAAGTTTCAACATCGATTCCGATGCTCAGGAAGAAATGTTGGAGAAAGATTCCGAATTCGTCCGGATACGGAAAATATTGCAGATGCCGGTTGATGAGATGGAACTTTCAGTCCGATCTCATAATTGTTTGAAAGCGGCAAACATTCGCACCATAGCCGATTTGGTTAGGAGAGATGAGCCGGAATTATTAAAATTCAGAAACTTCGGAAGAAAATCACTCGCTGAGTTGAGCGAAATTATAGAACAGTTTGGACTAAACTTCGGGATGGATGTTGAAAAATATCTTCACGACAGCAACGATTAATTTAAAACGTAGGAAGAAAAATGCGGCATAGAAAATCAGGTAGAAAATTAAAACGAACGGCAACCCACAGAAAAGCAACACTTTCGGCGCTCTCAACTTCGCTAATTAAACATAAAAGAATTAAAACTACACTTGCAAAAGCAAAAGAAACCCGCATGGTTGTGGAAAAGATAATAACCCGCGCCAAAAATGCAGTTGCGGCAGAAGGTGAACAGAAAAATGTTCACGCCCGCAGAGAAATTGCCCGTTACATAAGAGATCGCGACGCGATCAAAGAACTTTTCACGGAAATAGCCACGAAGGTTGCAACACGCCCTGGAGGTTATACTCGAGTTGTGAAACTGGGCCAGCGACACGGTGATGCCGCCGAAGTTGCCGTGCTTGAGTTGGTAGATTTCAATACAGGTAAAGCACCGGAAAAACCCGCTGCCAAACCAAAAGCCAAGAAAGAGAAAAAAGAAAAGAAAGAAATTCCAACCGGCGAAATGAAGATGGAAAAAAAATAAGCTGAATCAGTTTTCAGATTTACAAGAGGGTATCCAGAAATGGATGCCCTTTTTTGTTTTAATATATAATGCATTTATCAATTAGCAGAACTTCGTGCCTAGTACTTTAATACTTTGTACTCAAATACTTCGTACTTTATTTTGTGATTCCCCTCTAAATTCCGTATTTTAAACACACTATGGCTTATACATTTTTAGAAATCGAAAAGAAGTGGCAGAAATATTGGGACGACCATCAAACATTTAAGGTCGCAGATGATACTGCCAAACAAAAACTTTACATACTCGATATGTTTCCGTATCCATCCGGATCCGGTTTGCACGTCGGTCATCCCGAGGGATATACCGCTACTGATATTTACACTCGCTTTAAGCGGATGAATGGTTTTAATGTGTTGCATCCGATGGGGTGGGATGCTTTTGGATTACCTGCCGAGCGGTACGCAATGCAAACCGGGATTCATCCCAGCATAACGACGCAGCAAAATATTGCAACCTTCAAGCGACAAATTAAAATGCTCGGTTTGTCATACGATTGGTCGCGCGAGGTGAACACAACCAATCCGAAATATTATAAATGGACGCAGTGGATTTTCCTGAAGATTTATAACTCATGGTACGATACGAAGTTAGATAAAGCACGCCCAATATCGGAACTGCCGATTCCATCAAACCTATCTGAAAAAGAAAAATACGATTACGTTACGAAACACCGGCTTGCATACCTTGCCGAGATGCCGGTGAACTGGTGCCCCGAACTTGGTACCGTCCTTGCTAACGAAGAAGTTGACGAGTGGGTAAGCAAAGGTTACACTGTTGAACGCAGGGCGATGCGACAATGGATGCTGCGTATTACCGCTTATGCTGAACGGTTGGAAAAAGATTTAGCCGAGCTTGATTGGCACTCCGGCATTTTAGAAATGCAGCGCAACTGGATTGGTCGATCCGAAGGCGCTATAGTAAATTTCGAAATCAGAAATTCCCGCCTGACGGACAGGCAGGCGAAATCCGAAATTAGTATTTTTACAACTCGTGCCGATACAATGTTTGGCGCAACTTATATGGTTCTCGCACCCGAACACCCGCTTGTAGATGAGATCACAATTCCTGAACAAAAAAAGATCGTCGATGATTATCGTAATCAAGCAAAAATGAAGAGTGAACTGGATCGTGTTGCTCTTGATAAAAACAAAACCGGAGTTTTCACCGGCGCATATGCAGTTAATCCGGCGACAAAGAAAAATATTCCAATTTGGATTGCAGATTATGTGATAATTACTTACGGCACCGGTGCAATCATGGCAGTGCCGGGACATGATGAACGGGATTACGAGTTTGCTAAACAATTTAATCTTCCGATTGTTGAAGTCGTGGCAGGCGGCGACATTTCAAAAGAAGCTTACACCGGAGATGCCAAAGCGGTGAATTCTGCGAACGATGAAGTTTCTCTCAATGGATTATCGACCGAAGATGCAAAAGTACGCATGGCGGAATGGTTGGAGAAAAAAAGTCTTGGCAAACGATCTATCAATTATAAATTGAGGGATTGGCTGTTCTCGCGTCAACGATATTGGGGTGAACCGTTCCCGTTGATTTATCTCGATGATGGAACTGTAAAAGATTTACCTGAAACCGATCTTCCGATTTTATTACCTGCAAGCAAATCATATAAACCTAGCGACACCGGTGAATCTGCGTTGGCAACAATTCCTGAATGGGTCAATACGATTGATCCGGCAACCGGAAAACCCGCGCGACGTGAAACGCACACAATGCCTCAGTGGGCTGGCTCGTGCTGGTATTATCTTCGCTATATCGATCCTGATAACGATAAAGAATTTATCTCGAAGGAAAAAGAAAAATATTGGATGCCGATTGATCTTTATGTTGGCGGTGCGGAACATGCCGTTCTGCATTTGCTGTACGCCCGCTTCTGGCATAAAGTTCTATACGATCTTGGATATCTTTCAACCAAAGAACCTTTTAGGCGTCTGATAAATCAAGGAACGATTCTTGGTGAAGATGGACAAAAAATGTCTAAGTCGCGCGGTAATGTGGTAAATCCCGACGATGTTGTGAGCGAGTATGGAGCCGACGCAATGAGATTATTCGAAATGTTTATGGGTCCGCTTGTTGATACCAAACCGTGGTCAACTCACGGCGTAGAAGGCGTGTACCGTTTTCTAAATCGTGTTTGGCGAATGATTGTAGATGAGAATAACGCACTTCATCCAACAATCAAAGATGTTTCAATCTCCGGTGATGATGATAGATTTCTC
Source organism: Chlorobiaceae bacterium (assembly GCA_013824245.1). GTDB lineage: Bacteria > Bacteroidota > Ignavibacteria > UBA10030 > SZUA-254 > PNNN01. Next base: position 43,968 of record PNNN01000004.1, read on the forward strand.
CATCAAACGATAAAAAAGGTAACGCTCGATTTGGAAGGAATGAATTTCAATACCGCAATTTCACAGATGATGATTTTCGTTAACGAGTTTTTAAACCGCGATGTGAAACCAAGATGTATGATGGAAACGTTTGTTTTGCTCCTCTCACCATTTGCACCGCATATTGCAGAAGAATTATGGCAAATACTTGGACATACATCTTCTCTTGCATACGAGAAATGGCCCCAGTATAATGAATCTAAAACAGTGGTAAGTACAATCGAGATGGTTGTGCAAGTGAACGGAAAAGTTCGCTCCAAGTTTCCTGTTGCAATTGATATGGATGAAGAAGTTCTCAGGAAACTTGTATTAGATGATGAAAACGTGAAGCGGCATATCGATGGAAAACAAATCGTTAAAATGGTTGTTGTAAAAAACAAACTTGTCAGTATCGTGGTAAAATAAATGGATTCAGTCCCAATAATAAAACCGGACGAAACCATTGAAGAATATGTTTCTAAGCTTAACTACACGACATCGCTTAATGTAGCAGAGGCAATAAAAAACAATCCTTACTCAAAGATTCGCTTTGGGAAAATTCTCATTGCTGTGTTTCGCACTTATGTTTCTGTCTATTTTTTAGAGGGGAAAATATTCCAGGGAGTTGATGGATTTATTGCCGCTCGTTTGGCAGCGATTCACACGTTAGTCTCCGAAGCAAAAAGATGGGAGTACTATATGCGACAGAAAGAAGTGAAGGGATGCTTGCCACCTATCACTCAAGAAGAAGTAGATGCACTCAAACAGAAATACGATTATTAAAGTGAACCAACCAAATTATAATCTTTCAGTAATTGTTATTACGCATAACGAAGAAAAGAACATCGTTGAGTGTTTACAATCAGTCGCATGGGCTAAAGAAATAATTGTTGTTGATTCGCAAAGCATTGACCGCACCGTAGAGCTTGCAAAGAAATTTACTGAGAAAATATTTGTTAAAGAGTGGATGGGGTATGCCGACGCGAAAAACTTTGCTCTCGATAACGCAACATCCGAATGGGTGCTTTGGTTAGATGCTGATGAGAGAGTTACTGAAGAACTTGCTACAGAGATTAAATCCATTGTCAGCGATGCGGCAACAGATTATGCTGGATTTGAGGTTGCCCGCCGTGCATATTTTTTAGGTAAGTGGATAAAACATTGTGGCTGGTATCCCGGTTATGTAGTCCGATTGTTTAAAAGGGTGAAAGTGCGTTTCGATGATTCACGTGTACACGAGAAGGTAAATATAGATGGGGCAATCGGCAGATTGAAACATGACTTGCTTCATTATACCGATGATACGCTGTATCACTATCTTATCAAGTTCAACCGGTACACAACGCTTGCCGCCGATGATTTAAAACAGGCAGGAAAAAGATTTTCGTTGCATGATATTATTATTCGTCCACCGTTTTTATTTATCAAGATGTACATCGTTCGCCGCGGTTTCTTAGACGGCATGCATGGATTGATTCTCTCAATTCTATCCGCGAATTATGTCTTTGTAAAGTATGCGAAACTCCGAGAGGCAGAAATAAAATCTCAGATAGCAAAATAAAACCCACAGCTGTAGCTATAGTTTAGTAAAGCAGTGGGCTATATTACACTGATGCCAAAATAATCGGCACAATTCTAATATATATGTTGTTAATATATTGTCAGAAGATTCCAATTAACTTGAGTGCGATACCAATAAGACTGGCACCGATAATAATTAATAAAATCTTAAGTTGAATCGGAACTCCTTCGATCTCCTGCTGTTCTTTGACTGCATTATGTTTATCCATTTTAGTATTCCTAAATATTGTTATCAATGCACTTACCGCAACTTAATTTCATAAAATAAAATTGCCGTAAGTAATTATCCTTAATGAAGAATGTTAATATGCATCGGCTTACGCCGAGGTAATGCTTTTTGATTTGTTAACAATAATTTTTGAAAACTAAACTAATGGAGGATCGCGGGGGAGATAACGGATAAATTTATGAGATTGAATTATATATATGGAAGCAGAATAATATGGGTAAATAAAATTACTCTGATCCGGGAATTCAAATGAAGATAAAATCGATTCTGATGGTACAAGGATTTTTATTATAAGGGTGAGGTGCTTGGCTTGCGAAATATAAATCTTATTTTCAATTGGCAAGCTTGCTTTTGTCGATTGACAAATTTGTTCTTGATCTCCTGAATTGATGACACCATGAAGTGCAATTATTTGTCCGCTCAAAACTATTGTCAGATAGGAGCAAAAGACAATATTTGTCAATATGATTTTAAGGAATGATAGCATTACTATTCAAGATAAGAAATAAAATGACTTATTCAAGTTGATCTTATCATAATAAACCAGTTCTTTCTTTTGAAAAGATAGGAGTCGATATAATTACACATTCTCATCATTTTTTATTATCTTAACAAACACGATTTCCTTTGAATACAATTACTTATTTGGATGTTTTATGATACTTGTAATGGATAAATCTGCTACAGAAGCAGATGTAAAAAAAGTTGTATCTCTTATTGAAGAACTCGGATTTCAACCGCACGTTTCCAAAGGTTCCGAGCGTACCATCATCGGAGTCATCGGAGATGAGAGAAAAATAAAAAGAGATCAGCTCTCTTTATTGCCTCATGTTGAGAATGTTATTCCTATTCTGCGGCCATATAAACTTGCCAGTCGCGATTTTAAACCCGAGAACACGATTGTTGATGTTGCCGGCGTAAAAATTGGAGGTAAAGAAATAGCGGTGATTGCAGGACCATGCTCGGTGGAAAGTGAAGAACAAATATTCCAGACCGCTCACGCGGTAAAAGCGGCTGGTGCTAAATTACTTCGAGGTGGTGCGTTTAAACCGCGAACAAGCCCCTACACATTTCAAGGGATGGAAGAAGAAGGTTTGAAGCTTCTTGCAAAAACACGCGAGATGACCGGATTGGGAATTGTAACCGAAGTCATGGATGCGGCAGATGTTGATATGGTAAAAGATTATGCCGATATGATTCAGGTTGGCGCGCGAAATATGCAAAATACAAAATTGTTAAAACGACTCGCTCAAATAAAAAAGCCGATATTATTGAAACGAAATTTTTCCGCAACACTCTCAGAGTTTTTAATGAGCGCGGAATATTTATTAGCCGGAGGTAATAACCAGATTGTTCTTTGCGAGAGAGGAATAAGAACATTTGTCGATTATACACGCAACACTTTGGATCTGAATATCATACCCGCTGTCAAGCAATTGTCTCATCTACCGATTATTGTTGATCCGAGCCACGGAACAGGCAGGTACGATTTTGTTTTACCGATGAGTCGTGCGGCAATAGCGGCAGGTGCCGATGGATTGCTTATAGAAGTTCATCCCGATCCCGCGCAGGCATTTTCCGATGGCGAGCAATCGTTGACCCCGTCTGCGTTTCAAATATTAATGAGGGAAATAAAAGCATTGGCTGGAGTGATGGGTAGGGAAGTGTAGCATTAATACTCTTGGAAAACCTCCGACTTTTTATTTGGATCAAGCGAGGAAAAAGTCGGAGGTTTACCTTGGTAGATTGGATTCATAGCACGTACCATGTTTGTGCGGTTATGAACTACACTCAACTCTTCTGTTTTTATTTTTCACTGATGTTCTTCTCAACAAAAAGTTTCTCACCCGTCCACGGATTCATCTCGGTGAACTAACGCAACACGGTAGCCGCAGACTTCATGTCTGCGTTTAGGGCTAAGCAACGCGACCATAAAGGTCGCGCCTACAGCTTATTGGTGATTATTTTCTTCCGTTTATTTTTCTCACCAAGATTCTTTTCCACAAACAACTTCTCACCTGTCCATGGATTTATCTCGGTATAATACATTAGTGTTGAGTAGGTGGAGGGAGTTGGCGTAAATATTTGCACCTGCTCCGGGTTGGTCTTTAATTCCTTAGAAACGAACTGTTTCATTTTCACTTCATCCTCTAACGAACATCCGGGATGTGCCGCAATCAAATAATATGTAAGGAATTGGTTTTTCTGCAGCTTGGCGTTAGTACGATCAAAGCGTTTCTTGAACTCAGTCAGGTACCGCGTTCCCGGCTTCCGCATCAGTCCAAGAACTTTATCTTCCGTGTGTTCAGGCGCGATCTTAAGCTGTCCCGAAACATGATGCTCGATCAGTTCGTGCAAGTATTCATCTCCGGATTCTTTATCATCCAGAATCATATCGTACCGGATGCCGGAAGCAACAAAAACTTTCTTAACGCCATCGATCTTTCTAAGCTTTCTTAATAGTTCAATCTGTGGACGATGATTGTTGTCGAGATTCTTGCAAGTAGTGGGGAATACACAATCTTTTTTCAAACATATTCCATGTGTCTGCATTTTATCGCAGCCGGTTGCATACATATTAGCCGTTGGTCCGCCAACATCCTGAATGTATCCTTTGAATCCGGGATCGTGTACTATCTCATTCGCTTCCCGAATGATCGATTGTTCACTCCGTGAGGTTATCGCAGTTCCCTGATGGACGCTGATAGCGCAGAAGTTGCACTCGCCGTAACAACCACGGTGTGTGGTTATCGAAAATTGGATTGTGTCCATCGCCCGGACTTTTCCATCTTTCAGATAAAACGGATGGACGTTTCGTTCGTAGTCGAGGTTGTAAATCTTATCGATTTCTTCTTGAGTTAGGTTGTTGGCTGGAGGATTCTGAATAAGATAGCGGTCGCTGTACTGCTGACATAATCCTTTCGATGTAACCGGGTCGTTGTTCCTGTAAAAGATATGGAACATTTCTATGAATTTCTTTTTATCATCTGAAACTTGATTGAAGGATGGAAGATTGATGTATCCTTCTTTGGGAGTTTTTGAAATGTAGCTGATACCGCGTATATCATGTAACCTTGCGAAGGTTTCCGCCAGAGGCGGACAAGCAGAACCTTCGCAAGGTTTCTCGTTCGCTAAACGATCTGCGATTTCTAAAATAGCTTTCTCACCCATTCCATAAACAAGAATATCTGCTTTGGCATCAAAGAGGATGGAACGACGTATTTTATCATCCCAATAATCATAGTGTGCAATGCGGCGGAGACTTGCCTCAATTCCACCAATGACAATCGGTTTGGTGTTCTTGAAATATTGTCGGATGAGATTAGAATAAATAATCACCGCTCGATCGGGTCGACGGTTATTTTCGCCACCGGGGGTAAAATCGTCTTGCCGTCTTCGTTTTTTTGAAGCAGTGAAATTTGCAACCATCGAATCTACACACCCGGAGGTAACCCCCCAGAATAATTCCGGTTCACCTAATCGTTTAATATCTTTATCCGATTTGTAATCGGGCTGGGCTATGATTCCAACTTTGTATCCGGCATCGAGAAGTACTTTGCCAATCACCGCGGCGCCGGAATAAGAGCTGTCGATGTATGTATCTCCTGAAATCAGAATTACATCTAACTTTTTCCAGCCGAGCTTGTTGAGTTCTTCTTTTGTGGTGGGGAGAAACATATCAACATAAACCTTCCGAAGGTTTTCTTAGATCAATCATAATCAACCTTCGGAAGGTTGCATCATTATTTTTCCAGTCCTTCCATGGGATTTCGGCGTATCACCATGAGGATTGCGGCTTGAGGGGCGATAAGATATTTTTTTGTCTCATATTCGATTTCAATCGCTTGATCGCGGAGAAAAATAACATAATCACCTTCTTCGACCTGAAGCGGAATATATTTTACCGGATCTTTTGGAGTGGTCGACCATGATTCCTGATCGATAAAATTTGGATTTGCAACAGGATAACCGGGACCAACTTTAACAACATAACCGCTTTGAATTTTTTCTTTCTCTTTTACGGTTGGCGGAAGGTAAAGTCCGGCTTCGGTGCGCTCTTTATCAGAATCAGGGATGATAAGTAATTTATCTCCAACTACTATCATCTTTTTTCTGCTAAAATCTTCCATCAAATTATCTCTTAATAAGGAATTGCTTCAACTCTTCAAAATCTTTGAAAATGTTTGATGTGCATCCGAGCACCCAACCTGGAATATCATACAATTGAAATGAAGTAACGAGGTAAACCGGTTTTCCAAAATATTTTGCCATTGTCAACTCACCTTTTGTGCCTGCGCCTTTAGCCGCGCCTTCATCCCAGTAACAGATTACATAATCTGAATGATCTGCAATTTCTTTACAATCGATATCGACCAGATGCCTTACAATTTCTTGATAAAGCTCAATGTTCGTTTTCTTAATATCACGAAAGTCTATGTTCGGATATTTGGTAGCGAAGAAATTATCGCTCTCCACATTTGGATTGAATACAGTATGTTTGTGTTTATTTTGAAGCCATTCCTGCATTTCTTTACGCCAGTTAACGCCTTCGCCATCAGCATATTCCATACCGCCAGATAGATAAACTTTCATATTATATTATCCTAATTTATAAATATTAACGAAGGTAAAAAGATTGAGTAAAGCAGCCAGAGTGATGCACCCACAATAATTGGAATTGAAAGATTGTCGTCGATCTCCGCAGGCAATGCTTCAGTAACGGTTCCGATAAAGGCGGCAATCATTCCTATCAAATATTCACCGAGTTGATATTCAATTTTTGGCGCTATAGCTATGACAGCGAGCGCGGTAATAAAGAACGCGGCACTTCCTTCTACTGATTTTGCAATAAATTTATGTTTTCCAAATCTTCTGCCAACCAACGCGGCGGCAATGTCGGATATAATCAGGATGGAAAAGCTCGTAATTGTGATTATCTTCGGGAAAATAAGAACACAAAGAGTTGCCGAGATTAATACGTAAGTTGCACCATTCAAAGTTTTGTTCTTCTTATCGTTCTCGCGCTTCCGCAAAAGAAAACCAAAATATTTGAAATACCACTCTTCCATGGTTCGATTATAATATCGAGATAGATCAACAGATAGAAAAATGATTGTCATAGGTATCAGTATCGCAAGGGCAGCCGGTTTTGATAAATAATAATAAGTTATCGGAATAGAAAGGGAGATGAGATGAATCCCCTTCCGGACAATTTCGATTCGATAATCAGATTCAATAATTGATTGCTTGCGGCTATCGTGCGATTTTACCTGCTCTATGAAATCATTCAGCGGTTTGTTTTTGTTTCTCATCGATCAAAGGGTTTGTTTCTGGATTTATTCCGTTATTCCGTTTTTCGATCGGAGGTAATTCTTCACCTCGTATGACTTTATCTATCTCGTCTCCGTCGAGGATTTCACGATCGAGCAATGCAGTTGCAAGCCGATGGAGAACCTCTATCTTCTCCGTTAAAATCTTCTCAGCGCGATCCATTCCATTCATTATTATTTTTTTTGTTTCTTCATCTATTATGATTGCGGTTGTCTCGGAATAATTCTTCGAGCGGGTTATTTCTCTTCCTAAAAATATCTCTTCTTCTTTTGTTCCATAGGCAAGAGGTCCCATGCGTTCACTCATGCCCCATTCGCATACCATTTTGTGAGCGAGGTTAGTAGCGCGTTCAATATCGTTACCGGCACCTGTTGTAAATTGATTGAAAACAAGTTTCTCTGCCGCGCGCCCCCCAAGCGCATATGTGATCATTGCTTCTAAATATTCCTTGGAATAGGTATGCTTCTCGTCTATCGGCAGATAAGTTGTCACACCGAGCGCTCTGCCGCGCGGGATGATTGTGACTTTATGAACCGGATCGGCTTCCGGAACCATTCTGGCTACAAGTACGTGACCGGATTCATGATATGCCGTAATTTTCTTTTCACTTTCGGTGATGATAAGACTCTTGCGCTCAACACCCATCATGACTTTATCTTTTGCTTCTTCAAAGTTGAGCATAGAAACGGCTTTTTGATTCTTCCTAGCAGCGAGAAGAGCGGCTTCATTGACAAGGTTTGCAAGATCTGCACCTGCGAGACCGGGTGTTCCTTTTGCCAATATAGCGAGATTGACATCTTCGGAAAGTGGAATCTGCCGTGTATGAACTTTCAAAATTCCTTCACGACCACGAACATCAGGACGGTCGACAACGATCTGGCGATCAAAGCGACCTGGGCGAAGTAATGCAGGATCAAGAACATCCGGGCGGTTTGTTGCAGCGATTATGATGACACCGCTGTTCTGCTCGAATCCATCCATCTCAACGAGCAATTGATTTAGAGTTTGTTCACGTTCATCATGTCCGCCTCCGAGTCCGGCGCCACGATGTCGACCAACTGCATCAATCTCGTCAATAAAAATAATAGCCGGAGCATTTTTCTTTCCGGTTTCAAATAAATCCCTTACACGGCTTGCGCCAACGCCGACAAACATTTCAACGAACTCTGCGCCTGAAATAGAATAGAAAGGTACACCGGCTTCTCCGGCAACAGCGCGTGCGAGTAGAGTCTTTCCCGTTCCCGGAGGTCCAAGAAGTAATACACCGCGCGGAATTTTACCGCCGAGACGCTGGAATTTCCCCGGCTCTTTCAAAAATTCGATTATTTCTTGCAACTCAACTTTTGCCTCGTCAGCTCCGGCAACATCCTGAAATGTAACCTTGACCGCTCCCTCGTTCAATACTTTTGCTCTACTTTTTCCGAACGAAAAAATACCTTTTGTGCCAACACCTTGCATACGTCTCATAATGATGAGCCAAACAACGAGCAACAATATCCATGGTAACGCGCTGAAAAGTGCATTCATCCATGTGTTGTCGTCTTTAGAGATCGTGAATCGAATATCTTTTTCGTTCCATTTCTTGATGACTTCTCCATCAAGGTACGGGAGTGTTACAAAAAACTTCTCAATTCTTACTGTCTTGCCGCTTGTTGTAGCAACTTCTGTTGGATTCTTTAAGATGCCGTGAAGATCGAAATTACTTATCTCAGATTTCCTAATATTGGCTGAAGAGATCGCTCCCTCATCGAGCAATTTTTGATATTCTGTAAAAGCCAACTCGTACTCGGTGCCTTCCTGAGAGCGGAACAATGTCATTATGATGAACACACCAAGAATGATTGCCGACCAACTGAGGACAACCTTCATTACTTTGGGCCAATTGAAATCGTCGTCACCTTTGTTTGGTTTTCTGGGAATTCGCGGTTTTCGTGGACGCTGAATTTTTTTCGGTGAATTGTACTGATTGTTATTTTTATTTTCTTCCATAATTTATACGTATCATTTTTTCTTATTGTCAATTAATTTGTAAATCGCACTCAGATTTCTTTGCTTTTGTTCGTAATCAAGCCCATATCCAATAACGAAATGTGATGGAATGGTAAATCCAATATAATCAATTTTTACGTTAATTTTAAGAGCTTGTTTTTTGTAGAGAAGTGACACTACCTTGAAAGTTTTCGGCTTGTGGAGCAAGATCAATCTCCTTATGAAATCTATCGATAAACCTGAATCAACAATATCTTCAACCACTATTATGTCCCGTCCGCCGATTGTGGCATTCAGGTCTTTCAGCAATGTAACATGGCCCGAACTGATTTTCGCATCACCATAACTCGATAGTTTCAGAAAGTCAACCTCACAATCTACTTTGATATTTCTGATAAGATCGGACATGAAAATGAAAGAACCGTTTAGGATACCGATAATGATCGGGACTTTTCCTTCATAATCTCTGTTTATTTTTCGTGCGAGCAACTTAATCCTTTTTTGAATTACTTCTTCCGATAAATATATTTCAAATTTATCGGATCCGAATTGTAATATCTTTTTCATGATGCCGGTTCTTTTGTTTTTTTGTATTCTAATTTGATGATGTTTTTCGTGGTTTTCGTTACCCTGAAGCGGTTATCAGACCGCATTCCGCAAACCCAAACGATCATACCGTCCGATTCAAGAATTGGGATAGTAAGTTTTTTCAATAAAGGAATTTTTTCATCAATAAAAAAATCGCTCAGTTTCTTTTTCTTATTCATACCGAACGGGATAAACCAATCGCCATCGTGCCACGACCTGATATGAATATCTTTACCAAGAAGGTCGCCATCTATCAGTTCGATGTTCCGGTTATTGGAGTATGTTCCTTTAGTTACTTTTAAACTTTTAAATTTGAATCCGCTAAATTTTTGTTCAGTCTCTAATTTAATTGGATAAACAAAAGCTGATGGGCGTTTCCAGCGTTTTATGATAAGATAATTGCGATCTCGCAGAATCAATACATCGTTGCCGATAGAAGAAAATGTTCCGGTTGCGGCTTCCGATATCTTCAGCATCGTTGTTATCGTGCTATAATCGATTTCTGAATTGCAAAACTCGCGGGCAATATCGTACAACAATTGTTCTTTCGAGAATTGAGGAAGAGCGATAAATTTGTTCCGGGAGATTATTAACTCATTTTTACTCTTGGAACGGATGATCTTTTTCTTGAGCGATTTGTTAGCGGTTGAGATAAAAATTTCCAGTCCGGTAAATATATGACTCGAGCGTAAAAGAGAACCGCGGATGTTTGGATTGATATTTTGGCGGATAGCAGGGAGGATCTCGTGTCTGATGAAATTTCGTGTGTATTCTTTTTTGGAATTGGATGAGTCTTCGCGAAAGGAGATATTATTTTCTGCCGCATAACTCGTTATCTCATCTCTCGAAGCGAATAAAAGCGGACGGATGATATTTTGATCTTTTCTGAAGACAGGTATTCCGGTCATTCCATGCACGCCGGTTCCCCTGAAAATGTTGAATAAAATTGTTTCGGCGTTGTCGTCTGCGTTGTGAGCGGTTGCAATCTTTTGGTATCCTAAAGATTTTCGAATATTCAATAAGAAATTGTATCTTAGATTTCTCGCGGTTTCTTGAATCGAAAGTTTTTCTGTTTCAGAAATATGGTTCGTATCGGTGCTCTCAATGAAACAACGTATTTTCCTTTTTTTCGCATAATCGCGTATGAATGTCTCATCCTCGTTCGATTCATTACCACGAAGTTGGTGGTTAAAATGAGCAATCGCTATGGTCAGTTTCATCCGGTTTTTGAGATCGAGCATGAGATTTAGAAGAGTCATCGAATCAATTCCACCGCTAACAGAAACGATAATTTTCTCACCTCGTTGGATGAGTCGATTTTCGAGGATGAATTGTTGGAATGATTTAAATAATTTATCTTCTGTCATAACCGAGCAATGGAAATAAGTTTACATTCCGGAATTTGATCTAGCAGGGAAATTATCTTTTTCAAGAAACGTTCGCATGATATGATTTTAAAATAATATCCTTTCAAAGGAATAAACTGAAAGGATTTGGTAGCGGAGGAGGGAGTCGAACCCCCGACACATGGATTATGATTCCATTGCTCTAACCAACTGAGCTACTCCGCCAAAATAGTTAAAGAAAATGTCGAACATTTTAACGATGTACGACATAATTACTTAAAAATATAATATAAAAAAGGCAGATATGCAAGGTTTAAAACTGTTGGAATTCAATCCTTTTTCTTATATTAAACAGATAATTATTCATCAATTCATTCAGGAATTCTTATGCGAAAAATTTTTCTTGTTCTTTTTACATTAATCACATTTTTCTCTTTTGCCAATACGTGCACAAACATACTTGTAACGAAAGGAGCATCGAAAGATGGTTCAACGATGGTTTCGTATAGCGCAGATTCATTCACATTTTATGGAGAGTTATATCATTTTCCTGCGGCTGTTTACGCTGATAATGCTATGGTGGATATTTATGAATGGGATACCGGAAAATTTTTAGGAAGAATTAAACAAGCCCGCGAGACTTATAATGTTGTTGGGAATATGAATGAACATCAGGTAGTTATTGGAGAGACAACATTCGGCGGACGAGAAGAACTTCATAACAGCAAGGGCGTTATTGATTATGGTAGTTTGATATACCTCGGACTTCAAAGATCTAAAACTGCGCGCGAAGCAATAAAAATTATGACCGACTTGGTTAATGAGTATGGATATTACAGCGAAGGTGAATCATTTTCCATTGCAGACCCGAATGAAGCATGGATATTGGAAATGATAGGACACGGCAACGGTAACAAAGGTGCACTCTGGGTAGCACTTCGAATTCCTGATGGATATATTGCCGCTCATGCCAATCATGCTCGCATTAGAACATTCCCGCTGAACGATCCGAATAATTGTCTCTACGCGTCCGATCTAATCAGTTTTGCAAAAGAACGCGGCTGGTTCCACGGCAAGGATAATGAATTTAGTTTTTCCGATACATATGCGCCGTTGGAATTTGGTGGAGTTCGTTTTTGTGATGGAAGGGTATGGTCGATCTTCCGGCGTGTTAACAAAGATGCAGAAAAATATATTTCATATCTGAAAGCTGAAAATATCGATCAAATGCCTGTCTGGATAAAACCGGAAAAGAAACTCAGCGTTCACGATGTAATGGAACTCATGCGCGATCATTTTGAAGGAACAGAATTCGATATGACTAAAGGTGTTGCCGCAGGACCGTACGGCTCACCCTATCGTTGGCGCCCACTGACTTGGAGCTATGATGGTCAACAATATTTTAACGAGAGACCAATCTCAACTCCGCAAACTGGATTTTCTTTTATCGGTCAGTGCAGGTCTTTTCTGCCAAACGAAGTTGGAGGCGTTTTCTGGTTCGGCCTCGATGATACTTATATGACTGTTTACACTCCGATGTACACAAGCATATCTTCCGTTCCATACAATTATGCAAAAGGAAGGGGATCGCTGGGACAATTCTCATGGGAATCAGCATTCTGGGTTTTCAATTCTGTTTCTAATTTTGCATATCCAAAATACAGTCTGATAATTGATGACATCAGGGATGTTCAGAGTGAATTGGAAGGATCGTTCCTTGCAAACCAGGAGATGGTTGAAAAAACCGCTCTTGCATTATTGAAAAGTTCGCGTGGAGAAGCTATTAGTTACCTGACAAAATATTCATGCGACATGGGAGATGCTACATATAAACGATGGAAGAAGCTTGGTGAAGAGTTATTGGTAAAATATATGGATGGAGTTGTTAAAGATGAATATTTCAAGCCGGTTAATGTCGGTTATCCGGATCTATTTAAGAAGTATATCGTTCAGGAATCGGGTGAGGCATTGAAGGTCAAAAAACTTCCCGGTGCTGATATTCTTACTTATGAAGAACAAATTCAAACTGGCAATAAACAGCTTAACGATAAAAAATATACTGAAGCGAAAGATGCGTATAAAAAAGCATTAGATGCGAAACCGGGTGAAGTATATCCTAAAACTCAGATAGAAAAAATAGACAAAATATTATCAGAGATGGAATCTTTACACAAATCTATTTTCACAAAATAATTTTACTCCATAAATATTTGTTAGCCGTGAGTGAATTCTTCAATCTTTATCGATTCAAGAATTCATTCACGGCTTTTTATATTAGCGCATTAGAATTAGTAATGGCAGAAATATATTGAACAACTTGAATAAAATTACAAATCGAGTATTAATTTTTATATTCGGAATTCTTATTGTTGCATTTGCTTTCCGTGAAATATATAGCCCCGACATCGGATTTCACATCCGTGCCGGCAGATGGATTTTGGAGAATCTTAGATTTCCTGGAAACGATATATTCACGTATACATCAAGCAATCAGAATTATATAGATTTACACTGGCTGTTTCAAATTTATGCGGCAGTTGTTCACAAACTATCGGGCGAATTTGGTCTGGTTGTTACAAACGCGATTCTCATTTTATTATCGTTTTTCTTACTTCTAATAAGAATTAAAAGTAATGGTAGATTAAGCGAGATTAAATATTGGCAGATCATATTGTTCCTTTCAATTACATCTGTGGCGGTTTTCTTTGAACAGCGTCCACATATTTTTTCCTGGCTATATTTTAACATTCTTCTAATGGTTCTTGAAAAGAGCGGCAAGAACAATGGAAAATATCTATTCATAATACCGATTATCATGTTTGTTTGGGTGAATACACACTCACTTTTTATACTCGGATTAATTGTTATCGCATCATACGTGGTTGGCATTACGTATCGAGAACGGAAAATCCCACTAAAACTTTTACTGTTTGCCGTTATTGCTTTAGCGGCTTGTTTTATAAACCCATATTTTATAAAAGGAGTTTTGCTACCGCTCCAGCAGTTTCAACTTTTACAAACCCACAACGTTTTTAAAAACGCAATCTCCGAATTGGTAACACCGCTAAGCATCGACAGTTATTTTATGAACGGCAGATTTGTGTTGATGCAACCGTTGATTTGGTTTCATCTCTTCCTGATAGTTAGTGTTTTCTCTTTCATTCGGAGACTGCGAACAATTGAACTTCAGGAATTTCTGTTATTCGGATTCTTTCTATATCTTGCCGGTTCGGCTGTGAGAAATATCGGATTCTTCATATTCGCTGTAACACCCGCGACGATTATCAGTTTACAATTTGTGTCTTCAGATAGAGGTGAGGCGAGAGTTGGAAATAACTTTCTAAACAGAATCATTGGAAAAATAAATTCTATCGGGTTCCAAACATTTTGGAATATTGCAATCATAATAATCTCGTCAGTTTTAATCCTTTCAGTCATTACCAATGTATATTATATTAACTATCGTTCTAACGACCGATTCGGTTATCGATTCAATAATCAGATGCTCCCGGTAAAAGGCGCAAAGTTTTTACTTGACAATCATCTGGTGGGTAAAATCCTAAATCACTTTAATTTCGGTGGTTTCTTAATTTATTCTTTGCCTCAAAAGATTTTTATCGACGGTAGAACCGAAGTGATTGGCGAAGAAATGTTCTACCAGTATTCTATCTTGTGGAATCAAATTGATAAGAAACCTATCATCGATAAGTATAATCCGGAGATAATAATATTCCCGCATCAAAATGAATTTCTTTGGGTGCATTATCTGCGTTCAGATTCGATGTGGCGGTTGACTTATGCCGATGAGCTAACAGCAGTATACCTAAGAAAAGGATATGCCGATAATATACCTGCACTAAAATCTACCACTGATTCGGGTGTGTCAATCAAAGTAGAAAAAATATTGAAAGCTCCTTATCCTCACAATTTCCCGTTACTGCAATTTAAACGGCATTATTTTCCGCTTGCAGAGTTAGGGTTGTCTACATTTTATTATTATAACGATTGGTTCGGCGATGCTATCAAGGTTGGATTGGACGGATTAAATAAAAGTACCGTGGCTTGCCCTGAAATGTATTATAATCTGGGGCATTATTATTTTGAGTTAAAAGATTTCGCGCAATCTGCTTATTGTTACGAACGATTTTTGAAAACAAATTCAGACGGACTAGCATCAGAGCGGTTGAAAATGATTCGTTCAGGGAAAATTAAAGTATGGGAAGAAAAATAAAATAAATTATTTTTCAATCCATCGTCAAGTTGTTGTTCGGGCATGCGATATTTCATTGTTTAGAGAGTTTGGATCTCCTTGATGTTTCTCGAAAGATTCGTCTTCCAATCGAGTTTCATTCTGTTCGACGTCAACTGGCGGTTTGACTCTCTTCCACGGTTTCGATCTGATCCAATCATAAAAATTATTTAGAGCCAATAGGCATAATAATATCCCCATCAACAACAAGATTAAATTTATTATATCGGGCATGCCGCGATTGATAAAAAGCAAGGAATACATAAAAAATCCTTTCAAGTTATTCTGCAAGAATGTAATTATCCTTAACTCAAATTCCAAATGATCCGGTAATAATGTTGCATTTAATGAAACAAATGAGTAAAATCACTCCAGAAGATAATGTAATATCTTGTGTCACCATTCGACGATAATTCTCAATCACACATAAAAAGAATTTAGATATGGCAAGAATCAGCAAAGACGAATATTACCTCAATATCGCACGTGAAGTAGCCGAGCGATCCACATGTTTGCGCCGAAAATACGGCGCGGTCATCGTTCAGACGGATCAAATTATATCGACCGGATATTGCGGTGCGCCGCGAGGGACGATAAATTGCATCGATATAAATTTCTGCTTGCGCGAAAAAAGGAATGCAAAACGCGGTGAGCATTATGAGTGGTGCCGATCGGTTCACGCCGAACAAAACGCTATTATACATTCCAAACGCCTCGATATGATGAATGCAAAACTGTATCTGATGGGTATCGATGTTAAGTCGGGATGTATAATGGATGACGCGGAACCATGCAAACTTTGCCAAAGGATGATAATCAATTCGGGCATCAATCAGGTTATCACCCATGGTAAAAATAATAAAATAAGAAAGATTGATGTTGAGAAGGATTGGATTAAGAAAAACATGGGAGAAGTCATGAAGGTAAAAGGCGCTTGGATTGTTCTGGATGAATCCAGAACCTAATTTATCTTGAACAGATGTTAGGATAGATTTACTCAATTAAAATGAAAACAAACATCGCGCATATCGATTTGGATTGCTTCTTTGTTTCAGTCGAAAGAATTTCCAATCCATCCCTGACCGGAAAACCGGTTGTGGTTGGCGGAAATGCGGAAGGCCGCGGTGTGGTTGCCTCTGCTTCTTACGAGGCGCGAAAATACGGAGTTCGCTCTGCAATGTCAACTGCCCAGGCATTGCGACTTTGTCCTCACTTAATCGTAGTCCACGGTCATCATTCAGAATATTCCTCTTATTCAAATCGTTTATACAAGCGGATGCTCGATATTGCACCTATTGTAGAGCGTGCTTCCATCGATGAAATGTATTTAGATTTCACCGGATGTGAATCGCTGTTTAAAAATGATTTGCCGGGATATATGATTGAGCTTCAGCAGATTGTGCTTAAAGAATTCAATCTGCCATGCACAATCGCACTTGCTTCGAACAAACTCGTTGCCAAAATTGCCGCCAACCAGGTTAAACCGAACGGTGTAACGTTTATTCCGCACGGAGCAGAGGAAAATTATCTGGCACCCTTGCCGATTGGAGTTATTCCTGGTGTTGGAAAAAAGACAGAAGAATTATTAAAGAGAAATGGATTTCAGATTGTCGAGGATTTGCAAAAGGTAAATCCGAAATCCCTTCAAAATCTTTTGGGAATTAATGGAGATTGGATATATAAAGCATCACACGGCATTGGTTCATCGCAGTTGGAAGTTGAGCATACCGCAAAAAGCATAAGCAAAGTGGAAACATTTCCCAAAGATATTTCAGAGACAGCGGAATTGGAAAAAATACTGCACGAATTAGTTCAAAGCGTCAGTTGTTCTTTAAGGGACAAATCATGGAAAGCATCTGTAATAACAGTTAAATACAGAACAAGCGATTTTAAAACCTATTCAAAGCAAAGGAAGACTGAACCGACTAACTTCGATCCGGATATATTTGATATCGCGAAAAGTATGCTGGGACAACTTCATGATGGAAAGAGGAAGGTGAGGTTAATTGGTGTAGGTTTATCAGATTTTGTAAGCGATAGCCAACTCTCGCCGGATTTATTTTCAAACACCGAGAAACAAGATAGTGCAATGAAAGCGCTCGATTCGCTTCGGAAAAAATTCGGTGATGATGCAATAAAGATTGGTTAATAAATATAATTCCAGTTTGTAAAAATCATGGACGCCGTTTTTTATCTCTTTGAACATCAGCGCCTTTATCTTTATCCTGATTCTGCTGTGCACCGTCTTTCCTTCTACCCGGTTCAGTTTTATTTATATCAGTGTTACTTGTATTATCGTTGACCCCGGGTGGTTTAGGTGGAAAAGGATGTGGGCCCCCGGGTGGAAATGGTGGGTGTGGATGTGGAGGAGGAGGTGGTGGTGGATCCCAAATTGGAGGTATTTTCGGTGTTGGACCGTAATCGGGTGGCTCTTCGCTTTCCTCTAAATCGTAATAATGATTCTGATATATAATTACATTAATCCTATTTGAATAATCGCGGTGATATATTCTTGCAACATCAAAATATTCATTATCGGATGCGAGGTATATATTATCTCCCTCGATACGATAGATGCCGCGGATGTTTTGCTCGTCGGGTGAAATCGCCCTGATCTCAAATTCATTTCCATTGCGAAAAAGTATGGTGTGTCTGGTTATCGAGTCAAGATAAGAATAAAATATTCCGTTTAAGTAAAATTCTTCTTCGCCGTATTTGATTCGAGCAAAAACCTGCCTGAAACCGTCATCCGAGATTAATGCACATGAATCATTCGATAATAAGATTCTAAATTGCAGAGATTGGGACTTGTCGTTGATGATTAATGTATCGGATTGAATAGAATAATTGTACTGTTTGTTATCCATCGACATCTGTTCATCGGAATTAAATTGTAATGTTCTTTTACTATCGAACGTGTGAAATTCCCACGTTCCGCGTAGCAAGCCGAGCGTGTTATGAATCTCATAATCATCCTGAGCGGCAAGATAGACAGGGAATAAATCTGTGATTATTAGAAACAAAACAAATATATTTTTTATCTTCATAACAATCTCCTAATCCGATATTGAATATCCGAATCAAACTTAACAAAACTAATGCCGTAAAATGTTTCTTGAATTTAAGTAAATTCAGTTCAGATGTAAACCTTAGCGGTTGGTTTGTCCCTAAAAGCCGACTTATTGTTGACTTTTTAAGTCGGTTTAATCAATCTTTTGACTTTCCCTTGTTTTTTAGTATTATTTTCTGTGAAGGAATCTGAAGTCATACTGAATAAACCTGAGGAATCGAAGTTATTAATCGATCCCACAAGAAATTATACACTCGAAGAATCGTTCGATTATTGTGCTTCTATCACCGGAACCCATTACGAAAATTTCCCGGTGGCATCTTTTTTCTTACCGCACGAGAAACGGCAGTACATACAGGCAATTTACGCATTCAGCAGAGTTGCAGATGATTTTGCCGATGAAGGTGAGAGAGTAAGCAGTGAACGAATTGCATTACTTGAAGATTGGGAAAAGAAGCTTCAACAATGTTACGAAGGCGAAGCCAATCACCCGGTTTTTATAGCGCTCAAAGATACGGTTAAGCGGCTTGATATTCCCATAGAGCCGTTGCGCGATTTGTTGACGGCATTTAAAAGAGATGTTGTCCAAAACAGGTACGAAACATTTGATGATCTTTTAGGTTATTGTAAATGTTCTGCTAACCCGGTTGGCAGATTGGTTCTCATTATATTTAATTACCGGGACGAGAAATTATTCGAGTTGTCCGATCATGTTTGTACAGCTCTCCAACTTGCAAATTTCTGGCAAGACGTGAAGATCGATAGGGAAAAGAATAGATTATATATTCCTGTAGAAGATATGGATAGATGTAATTATGGAATGGAGAAATGGAATAGTGGAGTGATGGGAGACGAATTTAAGGAGTTAATGAAATTCGAGATTGAGAGAACGAGAGAAATATTCTATCTTGGAGCTGAACTTCCGTCTCTGGTTACAAAAGATCTGCAATTAGAATTAAAATTGATCTGGTTCGGCGGTATGGCGATCTTAAATAAAATAGAAAAACAGAAATATGATGTATGGAAGAGCCGTCCGAAATTGCGAATGAAAGACCTCTTCCTTATCTTAACAAGAGGTTTAATCTATAACGATTTAAGAAATTACAAAAAGAAAAAGCTCAAAAAAGAACCATGGGATCTGACGTAGCGTTAACAAATATCGGACAATTAAAGGAAAGCAAATCAAGTTTTGCCTTCTCTTTTTCATTTCTTCCAAGAAGAAAGCGAGAGGCACTTAAAACTGTCTATGCTTTTTGCCGCACCACCGACGACATAGTTGACAACGAAAAAGATCGATCATCCAAGATAGCTTTACTGCAAAAGTGGCGAAGCGAATTAGAAAGCGCCATCAAAGGTGAGTCAGCTTATCTGATTCTAAATCAATTGAATGTTGTCGCAAAACGATTTCATATTCCCGTTCAACATTTCTTTGAATTGCTGAAGGGTGTTGAAATGGATTTACTCAAAAACCGGTACAGCACTTTTGAAGAGCTGAAAGATTACTGCTATCTTGTGGCTTCATCTGTGGGGTTGATGAGCTTGGGAATCTTCGGTCCGCGAAACGATAAAACAAAAGAGTATGCCGTGAATCTCGGGATCGCGCTTCAACTTACTAACATTATCCGTGACGTTGGCATTGATGCGAGTTACGGAAGAATCTATCTTCCTGCGGAAGACCTCAAAAAATTTGGATACAGCGAGGATGATCTCTTTGCGCATCGGTATAATGAATCGTTTATAAAATTGATGGAATATGAAACGGTGCGAGCAGAAGAATACTTCAACCGGGCAAAATCGTCTTTACCCAAAGAAGATAAGAGAGTGATGTTCGCGGCGAAAATAATGGAACGGATTTATTACCACACGCTTTTGCGGATCAAGCAAGTCGATTATAAAGTGTTCGATTCATCAGTGCACATTCCCCGCAGCATCCAGTTTTTAATCGCTGTCAAATACTGGGTCAAACAGCGGTTGTTCGGTCTGTAGTTGATGACACAAAACCTGCATTTCAACAAAATAAATAAATAGTGTACGATTCAATTATCATTGGCGGAGGTTTAAGCGGGTTAGCTGCGGCAGTTAAACTTGCCGATGGAGGAAAAAAAATCGCTCTCTTCGAACAAGCGCCGAGATTGGGAGGAAGATGTTATTCATTCGTAGATAAAACCACAGGGGATATTGTAGACAATGGTCAACACCTTCTTGTTGGTGCTTATTATAACCTCATGGAGTATTTAGATTTAATCGGGACGAGAAATCTTCTTTCCTCGCAGCCAAGGTCTAAAGTTATTTTCTTCGAAGCAAAGAGAGGTATGTCTGCATTTTCTTTGAAGGAATTACCGAAGCCGCTCAATCTTTTGTTCGGGCTTTTCAATTATAAACATTTAAATCCAATAGATAGATTGAAATTATTGCGCATCGGGATTGAATTGTTTAATTGGGCAGCATCTACTGAGTTGAGGTTGAAGAAGTTGACTATCGATGAGTGGCTGGATCAACAAAGGCAGTCAGAAGATGCACGGAAATATTTATGGCATCCGTTAGCAATTTCTATTATGAATGAATCTCCGAAAATCGCTTCAGCTCTGCTGTTTGCGCGAGCGCTAAGAGCAACATTCCTCGGATCAAAAAATGATTCAGCAATTCTTATGCCTGCTGTCGGTCAATCCGATCTTTATTCTGAACCGGCAATACGCTTTTTAGAAAATCACAGCGCTGAAATATTTATTAACAAGCAAGTCGCATCATTATTCTTGAGAGATGGAGAGATCAAGGGTGTCAAATTGCAGGGTGGAGAAATTATAGAATCAAAATCGGTTGTGAGCGCGGTGAATAGTCATGCTTTTTCGGATATTATTCCTGAAGAATGGAAGAGAGAAAAACCGTTTTGCGATATCGAAAAAATTCAGAGTTCACCAATTGTCTCGGTAAATCTCTGGTTCGATAACGATTTTATGGATATCGATTCAATCGGATTAATAGGTGGAAACATCCATTGGTTTTTTAATCGAAGACGGATAATCTCATCAGAAAAGAAAACGGGATACCTTTCTGGTGTTATAAGCGCGGCGCGCGATTACGTTAATCTTACAAACGAAGAAATTACAGGATTAGCGCTGAAAGAGATTCACGGGATTTTCCCTCAAAGTAAAAAATCAAAATTGATTAACTCACTTGTTATTCGTGAGAAGCGAGCAACAATATCGGCGACTGTGGATGCGGAGATATTAAGACCGGGAGTGGAATCTCAAATAAATAATTTTTTTATTGCAGGGGATTGGACGAATACCGGTTTGCCTGCCACTATCGAAGGTGCAGTGTTAAGCGGTTTCAAGGCGGCGAGCAGAGTGATGTCGTTGCTATCCAACCAGTAACCTGAAGATCATCCATATAAAATTTTCCAAAGGCGACAGGAGAATAAAAAGCAGCAGGGCAATACCCCATTTGTACGGAATTCTCCGTGAATCATGTACAATGATGATTGTCAAAAACGTAATCACCAAAGATAAAAAACATAATAACACGATAATCGGTGTTGGATTATTCAAAGGGATAAGTGAAAGCAATATCGATTCGTCTGCGATGACGGTTGTTTTTTTATAGATAAGCATTTGGATGAACACAGTTACAATTTCGGTAAGACGCATACTTGCGTTGACGAAAGCCATAGAAACAGCGAACAAGTTGTGCGGGTAGTGCAGAGAATACCGGAAAGAAACAAAAGCGATAACAAGTGTGAAAATCGTTCCTGCCGCCGCCGCAACAGGATGATGGTTGATTAGAAATTCGGAACTTCCGGCTACATTCAAACTCGATTTGCCTATCATACTCCCGATTAGAGTTTGTGCTAAAGAATGCAAAAGGACAGATACAACAACCGCAAGCAGGAATAACGGAATTCCTTTTCGCACTAAATATTTTGCCTGAAATTTTGGTTCTTCTTCTCTTAATGCCATGATTGTTCAATATAAGTTAGAGCGCTGAGCTTAGAGCGTTGAGCATGGAGTTAAGAGTTTGGAGTTATGAATTTTTAATATCTAAAACCTAACATTCCAAAGCCAACATCTAAAAGCATTTTTTGATACTAGATATGCGATATGAAATTTGCGCGACACTTTCATATATCATACTCCAAATCAAACTTATGAAGATATGACAATTTTTAAACCCAAGCAAACCTCATATTTGTTTTTTCCATGCGAAGGTGGTAATTTATCAAATAATAAAAATGAAATTGCAGAAAGATATTGAATGAAAGATTTTTTTAAAGAGTTAGAATGGCGAGGTCTTATCCACACATCAACACCGGGTGTTGAAAAGCACTTAGCCGAGAATCAAGTAAAAGCATATATCGGATTTGACCCCACAGCGCCGAGTTTGCATGTAGGTTCGCTGCTGCCCATCATGGGACTTGTTCACTTGCAGAGAGCCGGTCACATACCGATAGCAATTGCAGGCGGCGGCACAGGTATGGTGGGTGACCCGAGCGGCAAATCGCAGGAACGAAAACTTCTCACACTTGACGACCTTGCGTTTAATTTGGAGGGGATTAAGAAACAACTCGCTAGGTTTTTAGATTTTGACTCTAAAAGTAATCCGGCAAAGTTGGTGAATAATGCCGACTGGCTTACAAAACTTTCGATGATGGAATTCCTTCGCGATGTGGGGAAATATTTTTCGATCAACGAAATGCTTGCCAAGGAGTCAGTTAAATCGCGTTTGGAAAAAGAACAGGGGATGTCTTTCACAGAATTCAGTTATTCTATTTTGCAATCTTACGATTATCTTAAATTATTCGATCTGTATAATTGCACGCTTCAGATGGGTGGAAGCGATCAGTGGGGGAATATTACATCGGGTATCGATTTGATCAGGAGATTACGCAGTGCCGAGGCGTACGCGATTGTTTATCCGTTGATAACGACGTCGGCCGGTGTTAAATTCGGAAAGACTGAAAGCGGAACAATCTGGCTCGATCCTGAACTAACTTCTCCTTATCGGTTTTATCAATTTTGGATTACAACCGACGACAGGGATGTTGTGAAGTATTTGAAATTCTTCACACTCTTACCGAAAGAGAGAATATCGGAATTAGAAGAATCGGTAAAAATGGCTCCGGAAAAAAGGGAAGCACATCGAACACTTGCACAGGAAGTTACAAAAATGCTTCACGGCGAATCCGCGCTTGCGCAGGCAGAGAGAGCGACGAAAATATTTTTCGGCGGAGAAATTGCGGATGTGAGCGAGAAAGAACTGCTTGATATCTTCAGCGATGTTCCATCTGTTGAAATAAGTAAAAACCAATTTGAAAATGAAGGTATACCATTTATCGATTTAATCACAACTGCCGGGGTTGTGAAATCGAAAGGTGAAGCCCGCAGGGCAGTGCAAGGCGGGGGTATTTATTTGAATAATATCCGCGTTACAGAGGTTGAGAAAAAAGTTTTAATCGCCGATTCATTCCACGGCAAGTTTATTGTTTTAAGAAAAGGCGGGAAGAATTATTTCCTTGTCAAGATAGTCTGAACCATGATTCATTTGATTAACGGATTATCAATTAATAAGATCAGGTAATCGACACTACTAAAAATGATATTAGACGAAGAACCACGAAGTATCTTCGTACCCACTTCGAGAGCTTCGTGAAAAAAAACATTGGTTAGCAAGTATGTTCGGGAGTATCACGAAGTGATCTGCCGAAGGCATTCCTTCGGAACCTTCGGGAGAACTCCCTCACAGCAGGAAAACCATGATTCTTTGTTAATTGCTGCCAATTTTCTTATCATTAATATAGATTTTCCAAAAAACAACTCAAAGAGGACTTAATATGAATAGAATTATAATAATTTCCATTTTGCTTCTGATTTCCATCGGTTTATATGCCGGTGAACCTCAGATGATACAACGATATAACCGGTTAACCGGAACATGGGCGGCTTATCCCGAAATGACTATTCGGATGATACAGGAAACACCTCATGATTCTTTGCTTGTCGCTGATAATTTACAAAACACTGTACCGGCACGCTGGACACTTCAGTCATCACCGCACATTGGAGATACGGTTGTTGTTACTGCCCTTGTAATGGTACCTGCAAAGGTAATCACATATACTAATAAAGGGTTTACAATGCTCTTATCTGATACTGCATCGCTAAGCGGTTGGAGTGGATTGTTCGCAAGGGCTACAAGTGATACAGCAACTCATATCAGTGATGGTTTCATGGTACCGGAAGCTGGTGATATAATCCGAATAACAGGAGTGATAAGTGATTTTCCAACTGTTAATATGAATAGCGCAACTCAATTTCAGCCGATACCGGGTATTGCAGTTGAAATGGTCGGTAATAAGACTGTCCCCCCACCATCTACAAAAACTGTAGCTGATTTTTATACGGGAATTTGGTCTGGTGGTAAAGTGTGGTATTCAAGTGGTGAACAATTCGAAGGTGCGATTATTGAACTAACAAATCTTACAATTGATGCAAAGGTGAACACAACACGTGGAACTTTCAGTATGGTTGATCAAGACAATAACCAAATATCAATGTATGATGCATCAATGTATTTCACTTTAAAAGGGACAAGCATCGATCATCCTTATCCAGATCCGTTATGGACTAACATTTACAATTCTCCAGCGTTTCTTAGCTCGAAAATTGATACGATACGTGGTTTTCTGACAATCGAATCAGGCCAAAACGCCACTCGTGGTTATCGCATTTGTCCTCTTTATTATGGTGATATTGTTTTCGGTAAAGTTCTCCCAACGATTACAACACACCGTCGTTACCCGGTTGTTGTTCCGTCTGATAGCACAGCTAAAATTTCAGTGAAAGCATACACACTTGCGCCTGATAGAATAATCACATCTGTAACTTTAAAATACAGTATTGATAACGCGGCATTCGTATCTGCGGCTATGACTTACAAATCGTTGGATACGACATACAATGCAACGATACCACAATTACCGGAAAATACATTTGTAAGATATTTCATCGAAGCAGTTGACGACGAGACACCTCCACAAACAACAACGTATGCATCGTCTGCTTTCGGAGGCGCTTCGTCGGATACCTCTAAAGGATTCTTCTTTTACAATGTTCTAAATCGACCGCTGACTATTCAAGATATCCAATACACTCCATTCACAAACGGCAGAACACCATATCTTGGTGCTGTAATTTCATTATCCGGTGTTGTAACAGCAGATACTGCACATCTTCAAATCACCGCGCCATCCGGCGGCACAAGCACGTGGTATATGCAAACCGGTAATTCTCCTTGGAACGGAATCTGGATTGTTGGCGATACGGTTCTCAAGCAAATACGAAATGGCGATAGCATTACTGTAACCGGATCGGTTGCCGAGAACAGCGATGTAACCCGTATTCAATATATATCATCATTTACCGTACATTCATCAGGAAATCCAATACCACCACCGATCGAATTGCAAACACTGAATTTCGGTTCTAACGTAGGTAATGGTAATCCATCTGCAGAGCCATACGAAGGCATGCTTGTCCGACTAAACAATCTCACTATCACGAATATTTATCCAACGTATGCAGATCCGTCTGAGTATGAAGTAGATGACGGAAGCGGACCGTTGCTTGTTCAACAAAGCGGTAAAAATAAATACTCGAATATTCCCGGTGATACAATTCAGAGCAAGACACTCTTGAAGTTGGGTGATCATATTTCATCTCTTACCGGAATAATTTATTACAGTTTCAACAGGTACAAATTTGTTCCGCGCAATGATGCCGACTTCGGCACAGTTACCGATATCTCTGGTCCGGGATATATTGAATTACCAAAGAGCTACGCTTTAAATCAGAATTATCCAAATCCGTTCAACCCGACAACAAATTTTCAATTTTCAATTGCCAATTCACAATTGACAATTCTGAAAATTTATGATGTATTGGGAAGAGAAGTGGAAACACTTGTGAATGAGGTGTTAAATCCCGGAACATATAATGTAAAATGGGATGCAACAAAATATTCAAGCGGTGTTTACTTCTATCGTCTCGTTGTTAATAACGGTGAGTATGCGAGTATGAAGCGTATGCTTCTTCTCAAATAAAAATAAATGATCAAGAAGAATCTAATATCTTGATAGTAAATTCTTCTTAAATGCATCTTTGTGAACTTAGTGGTGAATGCTAATATTTCACCACTAAGACACTCAGGGCACTTAGGTACACAAAGATTTTTAACAGCTATTCTCAATTGAAAATGGGCTTAATTAAGCTGAATTCAGCAAAATCAAGCCCATTTTTCTAGCATATACATTATGTTGAGAACAGCTCTGTGAGGAATTAAGTCATAATTGAATTCCCAGATTCCCACTTCTCTAAATCAAGTAAATCACGAATGGGTAAAATAGCAATCGAACCTTAAAAATAAATGATAAAAATATTAAAAATTAGTTGAATATTCCATTTTACTTCGTTAAATTGATGATAACCCAATACTGTTAACGACCTGAAAAATCATCAATACCACAACCTAAAACTTCTAGGAGCCCCTCTATGAAACGATTGCTATTCTTAGCTCTTGTTGCATTGTTCGCTATGAATTTACAAGCCGCAGAGCACAAGACGATAAAGCGATTCAATAAAATTACTAACACTTGGTTAGAGACACCTCTTGTCGAGGTACGAGATATTCAAATTGTGCCGCAAGATTCTCTCGCTCTTGCAGAGACATTGCCAATAAGCAACACTACACAGTGGAAACTACAAGCTGCCGACCGTGTAAGAACAGTTTCAACAGAGGATGACACTGTTACAGTGATTGCGCTTGTTGTAGTCCCGACAAATGTTATCACATATACAGCACGCGGAAAAACGTTATTGTTGTATGATACAACAACCAATATACAAGCATGGGGCGGATTGCTTGCTCGCTCGGAAAATGTAGATTCTGCCGAAATGGTTGCGGCAGGTTATTTCAATCTTGAGCAAGGTGATGTTATTTTACTCACAGGTGTTGTTCAGGAATTTCCTACTCCACAATTGTACAGCGCTACACAATTAAAACCACTCCCCGGGTTTGAAATTACTGTTCTTGGTAAAAAAGCCCTGCCTACACCGATACGAAAAAATGTTTCAGATTTTTATATAGGAATACCTACCACTGGAAACGTAAAATTTTCAACCGGAGAACAATATGAAGGTATGCTTGTAGAATTAGTAAACCTTACATGCGATACACGCCTTAATACGAGTCGCGGTACAATAACTATGATTGACGCATCCGGAAATCAAATATCAACATACGATTGTTCGAGATATTTTACATTCGGTTCTCTTACAGATCATCCATTTGGAGCTGACCCAGTTTGGTTAGAAACCTATCCGGCTGTTGGGCAAAGAGTAGATACAATACGAGGTTTCATAACAACTGCCAGCGGCATGGAAGGCGAGCGCGGTTATAGAATTGCCCCGTTATTTTACGGCGATGTGGTGCTCGGAATATCTTTACCCACTGTTACATATCATAGAAGATATCCGGTCGCAGTTACTTCAAATGATAGTGTTCTTATTCAGGCGACAGTTCGTTATAATCAGGGTGGTTTTGGTATACGCAGGGCAGTTCTCATAAAGAGCATTAATAATGGTCCGTGGGTTGCAGATACCATGTCATTGGTGACTTCAGATTCAACCTATCAGGCATATATTATCGATCCGGAATATAATCCTTACCCGGCAGGTACAGAAGTAAAGTACTACATAAAAGGAATAGATACGGTCGGGAATGAACAAATACTTGCTAACTCGGATCCTCGATTCAGTACCGATACCACCAAAGGATACTTTTTCTATAAAGTTATTGATGGACCAATGAAGATAAAAGATGTGCAGTACACTCCGTATGTGAACGGTAGAAGTCCATATTACGGTGGTCAAGTTACAGTTTCAGGAACAATAACTGCAGATACTACTGACTTAATGAAGACCCCACATTTTTGGACAGGCACAGGTGTTTGGTATGTTCAAACCGGTAGTGATCCATGGAGCGGTATATGGGTTGCTGCCACCGATTCTGTTTTCCGCGGTTACATGAAAGGTGATAGTATAAGTTTTAAAGCATATGTGAGCGAAGCTGGAAATGTAACTCAATTATATAATATTTCTGATGTAACACTTCTTGCATCGGGACGTAAGGTGCCAGATCCTGTTTTACTGACCACCGGTACATTTGGCTCAGCATCAACAACAGCAGAACAGTGGGAAGGTATGTTAGTTCTTTTTAAAAATCTAACTGTAAACAATGCCGCACCATATTTTTCTGATCCGCAAATATATGAAGTTGACGATGGTTCAGGTCCTATCTATGTGAACGCTGACGGCTTGAATTCTTATTCAGTGGTTGCAGGCGATACAAGCGCAGGAATCAAAAATAAAATTCTCCACACCGGAGATATAATCGATACACTAATCGGTATTGTATTTTCCAGTGCGAACCGTTGGGATGTTGATCCAAGAACGAATTCAGATTTCCGCGGAGTTGGCGATACATATACATTTGCGCCGGGTTGGAATATGGTTTCCGTTCCAAAAACTCAAGAGCCATCTGCAAATTATGCAATCTCAAATCTCTTCCCCGGATTTGTGGGAAATGCTTTCTATTATGAAGGTACATACAAATCTACTTCACAACTCAATATCCAAAAAGGTTACTGGATGAAATTCCCGGCAACCAAAACTGTGCGTCAAATTGGAAAGTCGCGAACTCTCGATACGCTTGCAGTTACAGCCGGATGGAATATGGTTGGTTCATTATCATCACAGACGTTAGCCGCTGATTTTTCTGCTCTGCCCGTAACAAACACGCTGAGTGCTTTTTTCCGTTTCGAAGGCGGTTACCAGATTAGCGATACAATAAAACCAACAAAAGGTTATTGGGTTAAAGCAACAGAAGATGGTTCGATTGTGATGACGACAGGCGGCGGGTTGGGAAAATTCAATCCTGCAGTTCCAATGATCGGCGATTTCAATACAATCACAATAAGCGATCTTAACGGCAATAATCAGGTTTTGTACTTTGGCGAAGATGCTGAAGGAAAGATCGACTTAAACCGTTTCGAAATGCCGCCACCCGCTATGGAAGC
>PNNN01000058.1 GCA_013824245.1 Chlorobiaceae bacterium
ACAGTATAGCACTTTAATCACAACACCACATCGTCTGGACTGCCTATCCATCACCAGACAGGAGTCTGGTGTTTTAACGGCTTAATAAAAATCAATTACTCGGTTGATTGCCGCAGTGCAAACCGGATCGAAACCGACTAAACTAAGAGAGAACATACGGCAATCTGATGCCGGGCGATACATTCCTTTCGATATATAGCCAGCCCCCTCGAAAGCTCCGACCTTCTTTGCATATTTTGTTTCTTTTAAAATTTTCTGCTCAGCTTCATAAAGCGGTTTCCGTTTTTCGTAATAATCGGGTGCAAGACGATCAAGTTTGCCGCGAACTCTCCCCAAGCTATCATATTGATCTTTCTCCCACGGTGTTGGAAGAGGTGTAGCCTTCTCTACTAAATCTTTCCACTTCAAATTATTTTTATCATTAAGCGCTGTAAGATTCGGCTCCCATGGCTCTACATTCTTTTGATACATATCGTTATACGATGTTTGCGAACTGTAATATTCATCACCAAGCCCGCCGAAAGAATGACCGAACTCATGCACATAAACATAATCCATTTGCCAATCCATCTCCGGTGCATCACCGCGCGTGTAGGTTGTAGTGTAAAGATTGTATATCCCCCCGCCACCGTAGCGATTATCATTCACTAAAATTGTTACATAATCATAAGGAGCGCCGCTGCAGATATCCCTGAGTGCTTTGTTTTCTTCAGTCAGCACATATCTTGTTGAACCAAATGTATTGTACATAGTTCCAAGGGCTGTACTCTTCCAGATATTTATATCCGGTTTATCGATGCCGGAATCAGGAGAAATAACTTCGATAGTCCAAACATTGAAATCTTTCTTTCTTTCCTTAAACGGACTTGTTGAGAACATCACCTCATTAAAATGCTTTGCATCTTTTCTGAATTTTTCAATATCCTCTTTGCGGTATCCATCTCCGACGATGACTATATCAACTTTCTCGTGAGGATTGCCGTTTTCCATTAATGATGTTACTTTGAATGGTTTCGGTTTCAACTCAATGTTGACCTGAGTAGGATCGTTCGGGTCAACAATGGCAGAGAATATTTCGTGAAAATTCATATTCTTATCACGTCTGCATATTACAACCTGAATTTTATTTTTTGGATAAGGAAGTCGAACCGATTCATGGAATGTTCTGAATACACCCGCGAGGGCTTCATCGGTTGTTTGCCACTCTTGGAATATAGAAGAATAGCCGCGCGAATAAATCATCGATGCAGAAGCAAGATCATATATCCTAAATTGATATTCACCTAGATTCAAAACGTCGATCAGATTGTTCACACTGCCTGCCCATATCCCTTCAGCAAACACTTTGTCTAAGGATATCGATTCAGTGCCTTTCGTTCCGGTATGATAATAATCTATTCTCATCGTCTTATCGATAAAATATTTATCGAATGTTTGAGCGAAGAGATTTATTGTAACGATAGATGTAAGTAAGACTGTGATTAAGATAAGTCTACGGACATTCATGATTTGAACTCCTTTAAAAATAATGGATAAATACGTAGGTGAGTAAAATTAAAATAGTAACAATAAAAATAAAAGCAATAACTTTAGAAAAAAACCAAAGGATTTTAAGAGGAAGCCAGATAGGAAGAAATATAATTTTTAGAATCGTTTTCACTCGATGCTATTCCCATTCCGGATTGCGTTGAGGTTCAGAACCCTCGGGTACAATCCACCAGGCAAGGATGTATCCGATTAAAAATGGGAAAAGCCCTGTCACAAGCGCAATAACAACAGTTGCAAGTCGTACCAATGTTGGATCGGCATCGATCATCTCTCCAATGCCGCCGCAAACACCGGCTATCTTTCTATTTGTAGTGGAACGGTAAAGTTTTTTCATGGCTGGTTTTGCAAAATGAATCACAATAATATAATAACAATCTTACTATATTCAAATCGCATTGTTTTAAAATTTTTTGTATCTTATGGGCAATCAAATATGAAAATAATTTCAGATTATCAACTCTCATACTCCCATATAAAAGATTAACCACTATGAATATACTTGTATTGAATTGCGGCTCATCATCAGTTAAATTCCAGCTTATTGAAACCGATATCGATCTAATCGAAGAAAATGCCGATAAACGACTTGCAAGCGGCGTACTCGAACGGGTGATTGGACAAGCCCTTATAAGCGTGGATGTAGACGGACAACCA
The DNA here is from genome assembly GCA_013824245.1 of Chlorobiaceae bacterium. Lineage (GTDB taxonomy): Bacteria > Bacteroidota > Ignavibacteria > UBA10030 > SZUA-254 > PNNN01. The sequence goes on from PNNN01000058.1 coordinate 2,203, forward strand.
AAACTAAAATCTGCCGAACCTCTGCGCGATCACCGGGCAGGCATCGATTGGATTATTAAATGGATTACATCTCCCGACTCAAAAATAAAAAATATAAAATCACTCGCAGATATACATGCTGTTGGACACCGTGTTGTGCATGGAGGCGAGCGTTTTACAATGTCGGTGCTGATCAATGACGATGTAATTAGTGAAATCGAGGACAACATCGAGCTTGCGCCATTACACAACCCTGCCAATCTAAAAGGCATACAAAGTGCAAGAGAACTTATGGGTTCAAATATTCCGCAGGTTGCAGTTTTTGATACCTCGTTCCATTCAACCATGCCTGAATCTTCATATCTCTATGCCATACCTTATCAGCTATACCGAAGACATAAGATTCGCAGATATGGTTTCCACGGAACATCTCACCGTTATGTTTCATACCGTTACCGAACCATCGTTGGGAAAAAATTAGAAGATACCAATGTGATAACAATTCATCTCGGCAACGGTTGTTCGGCATGTGCTATTAAAAACGGTGAATCGTTCGATACATCGATGGGCTTCACACCACTAGAAGGACTTGTTATGGGAACACGCGGCGGCGATATGGATCCTTCTATCATAGAATTTATCCGCAACAAAGAAGGCATGACCGTACGCGAGATCGACACAATGCTTAACAAACAATCGGGGTTGCTCGGTTTGTCGGGATTGACAAATGATATGCGAGATTTAATCGCAGAAGAACAGGAGAATAACGACAGACGCGCACATTTAGCGATAGAGATATTTGTTCAGCGAGTGAAAAAATATATCGGCGCTTATCTTGTTGAAATGGGTGGAGCCGAATCAATCATATTCACAGGTGGAATCGGAGAGAACAGCGCAATCATCCGCGAGCGAATTTGCCATGGTTTAGAATTTCTCGGTTTAAATATCGATAAAGAGAAAAACGACTCGACGGTTGGGGGCAAAGAAGGAGAAATCTCGAATCCGAAATCGAAACTGAAAGCATTTGTAATTCCCACGAACGAAGAATTATTGATTGCGCGCGACACAGTACGCACCGTAAAAAATGTGCCGAGGAGATGGTGATCCTTAATAATTCAAAATGAAAAATTAAAAAATTAAAATGATGCCTAAACCTTGAATAGTGAGAGTTGAATTAACTGTTCTTTGTTTTGGTTATTGCTCTTTGCCCTTGGCTGTTAGCTGCACGACATGGGCAAATATTTTATTTCAAAATTATCTTTCCCACCTGATTTGCTTTTACCCAATATCCTCTGCCGGCATATAAACTGTCGGCAAGGAAATATGATCTGGCAAATCCAAAATATGGCGACGTAATAATACCATCAGGCATTACACTTATATTCACGACACTGATCGTATTGAGCGTGGTTCCTACAAGATTCCATCCTTCATGAAGATCTACTGTATCAACAGGAGGCGGAAAGCCCTGATGAAATACCGTTGCTGTATCGGGGAATTTTAACCAGTATCCTATTGTAGGAATCAAAGTGTCTTTAGCTATGTACCCCAGACTTCCATCGTACATAAACGCTGGACCATACGCCGATGGGAATAAAATTTCACGTCGGGTATCAGCCGCGTTCATTGGGATTGAGACAATATTCCATCCTTTATTAACCGATGAAGTTGCCTGATAACCGGTGCCGCTTACTGATATTTGATCGGGTGACGTGGGTGCGTTATGATAGAAATACAATTTCCCCGTCCGGGTTCCAATTACCGATGGTGTAAATGTAATATAAAACTTTTGATTAGCTTGTGGCAGTATCGTTGCACCGGAAGGGAGTACTGAATAATCTGGATTATCTGAAAGAACAGAATTGATATCCAATGTTGTCAAACCGGTATTATAAACTATAACACTATCGACTTTATTAAAATTTACCAGAACTTTTTGAAAGTTTTTCGATATCGGTGAGACCGTGAAAGTTTTAAGGGAATCTTTCGTTTTCAAAATCCAATTCCCCGGATCGAATTGGATTGATATTGGTTGGTGGGAAACATCAAGTTCAAAAGTTTGGGCTTGTAGATTATTGAATATCACAACAGTTGTATCCCATCCGGTAGCATAAACTTTAATATCTATCGGCATGGTGAAATAAACCGGGTTGGTTGTTCCGGTTGTTTGCGTTACTCCAAGTGTAATTTTGTATCCTGTTGCCGATGGTTCCGATGTCCATCCGTAACTGTAACGCGGATATCTTGTTCCATAAATCCATTCATTGAAAAAATAACTCAAATCCATCCCCGATTCCGTTTCGAATACACTTTTTAAATCGGGTGTTGATGCAGTGCCGTACTTAAATCTTGGATCGTTCGAATAGTTATACATTGCGCGGAAGAAAGCGCTATCGCCAACAACATGCCGCAGCATATGCAGAACAGTTGCGCCCTTAGCATATACCAGACTATATCCGAACATACTTCCGACACTTCCGGTATCAGCAAGATATAAAGCGGCTGTCGTCCACATTGCGCTGTTCATCTCGCTGATCATCGTACTTTGATACGATGCGAAACCATATTTCTTTTCGTTATAAAGCGCTTCGCAGTAAGTTGCAAAACCCTCATTAAGCCATAAATCGGGCCAGGTACGGCAAGTGATCATATCGCCGAACCACTGGTGGGCTAATTCATGAATTACAAGACCTTCGCTGAAACCGCCCAAATATGTCATTGTCTGGTGTTCCATACCTCCTCCCCACCCAAATTGGGCATGTCCGTATTTTTCATTTATAAACGGGTATAGACCAAACATATCCGAAAATATTTGCAACCCCGTAACGGCAACCGGCAAACTGCTTACAGCGGAAGAAAGATTTTCAGGCAATACATAATTTAAAACTTCCATCGAGTCTGTTGGAGTGTATTTGAACCAATTTGAGAATTGAGCATAGTTCGTCAACGCTATGGAAATTAAATATGATGAAATTGGATAATTAGTTTTCCAATGATGGGTGGCAGTTCCATCTCCATTATTTATTACTGAAAGAAGTTTGCCGTTCGATCCAACTTTATAAGTAACATCTGTTGTAACAAAAATATCTGCCGAATCTGCCTTATCGCTCGGATGATCGTTGCAGGGCCACCAATCTTTAGCGCCGTATGGTTCACTTAAAGTCCAAACCCAGGGGACTGTTAAGTGAGAAGAAAATTCAAAACTGCCGAATCCGCTGCTTCCGGGAACACCCTGATAATAAACCTCCGCTTCTATCATTTCTCCGGTATTATAAGTTCGGTCTAATGTGATGTCGAAAAAAGATGGATACTGTATACGCGACGTTTTAACACCACCGACGAAAACAGAATCGACGGTAAGAGCGTTCATCAAATCAAGTGAGATGGTTGATAATCCATTCTCCCGACAAATCGCTTTCATTGAAACTTGCCCCCGCAGATATTGGGGAGATGTTGTGATAGTCAAATTCATGCCATAATAAGTAACATCAATCGCAGAAGTAGACATTGTTTTTGTGGGTTCTTGAAGAAAGAGAGTTTGGTAGCGACTCTTCTCACGAAGGAATAAATCCTTTTTTTCTAAAGGAATTTTTTCATCCTGTGAGAAAATAGGTGTAAGAAAGACAATGCTAAATATGACAAGATTAAAAATGCGGGTTTTCATACTATCTCATTTGATAATTTATCGGGATTGTTGTTACAAACAATTTAATAATGATAAGATAGAAAACCAAACGGGTTGATTTTGAGGGAAGATTATCCTGCTTTTAAAGCTTCAGCACCGCTTACAATCTCTAATAATTCCTTTGTAATAGACGATTGTCGCGCTTTATTGTAAGATAATTGGAGTGCCTTTATCATATCGGTTGCGTTGGTTGTTGCATTATCCATTGCAGCCATGCGCGCACCCTGTTCAGCGGCGTTCGATTCTAAAAGTGCATGCCACATTTGAAAATTCAGATGCTTTGGAATAAGTGATAAAATGATTGCTTCACTCGATGGCTCGAAGATATAATTTAACACAGATTTCTGATTGGGAATTCCCGCTTTCATTGAAGCATCGGTAGTGATGCCAGCTTTCTGACCAGTGGGAAGAGATTGGATGGGAAGTACTTGCTCGGTCGCAATGCGTTGTTGAGCAATTGATTTGAATTCGTTGTAAATGATTTCAACTTTATCATATTCGCCTGCCACGAATCCGCGGACAACCTCATCGATTATGGTTTGAGCGTGAGAAAAGTTCAGAGATCCATAAATGCCGATATACTTATTAGCAATTTTGTAATTATTCTTACCAAAATAATCGGCGGCTTTACGTCCGACACAGATAATATTTACTTTACCGTCTTTATGCAGTTTGTCATAAGTGGTGTATATTTGCTGTACCGCGGTGCGGATAATATTCGCATTGAAAGCTCCGCACAGTCCGCGATCTGCCGTTACAACAATTAATGCAACCGATTCAACTTCTCTTCTTTCAAAAAGCGGATGAACGGTAGGATCGGATATGCCGCTTAGCTTATGAAGAAGTTCTTGCATTTTACGCGCATAAGGTCGGGCGGCTATAACCGCTTCTTGAGCGCGGCGGAGTTTTGCCGCAGCAACCATCTTCATGGCTTTTGTTATTTTTTGTGTATTTTTCACGCCGCTTATTCGGCGGCGTATCTCGCGCAGTGTTGCCATCTTTTAAGATATTTTAAAAGCTTTTGAAAATTCTTTTAATATTTCATGAAGTTTCTTCTGAACCTCATCGGCAAGGTCTTTAGTCTCTGCAATTTTATTCAAAATGTCTCGATGTTTTATTTCCATCATCTCAAGAAATTCTTTTTCGAACCGTTGAAGATGAACAAGCGGGATCTCATCAAGATAACCGTTCGTACCCGCAAAGATACTGACCACCTGTTTCTCGACAGGCATCGGGACAAATTGACCCTGCTTCAATAATTCTACAAGCCGCGAACCGCGACGAAGTTGCTGTTGTGTTGCTTTATCGAGATCGGACCCAAACTTGGCAAATGCTTCCAACTCGCGATACTGTGCTAAATCAAGGCGCAATCTTCCGGCAACCTTCTTCATAGCTTTGATCTGAGCGTTGCCACCGACGCGGGAGACAGATATACCGACGTTAATAGCAGGACGAACACCTGAGTTGAATAAATTTGGTTCAAGATAAATTTGACCATCGGTTATTGAGATTACGTTTGTTGGAATATATGCCGATACGTCGCCAGCTTGAGTTTCGATTACTGGCAGAGCGGTTAAACTTCCGCCGCCTAATTCATCACTTAGTTTCGACGCACGTTCAAGCAAACGTGAATGGAGATAAAACACATCGCCCGGATACGCTTCACGTCCCGGAGGTCGTCTGAGCAATAACGATACCTGCCGGTATGCCTGTGCGTGCTTCGATAAATCGTCGTAAATAACAAGCGCGTGCCTGCCGCTGTCGCGGAAAAATTCACCTAACGTTGCTCCTGAATATGGAGCAATAAATTGGAGAGGAGAAGGATCACTTGCCGTTGCACAAATGACGGTTGTATAATCCATCGCACCTGCCTCATGCAATTTCGCAACGACTTGAGCTACGGTCGAACCCTTCTGACCAATTGCAACGTAGATACAATACATCGGCTTTACACCAAGCCGTTTTGCTTCTTCCGAATGTGAATATTTTTGATTGATGATTGCATCGATCGCAATTGCAGTTTTTCCTGTTTGGCGGTCTCCGATAATTAACTCGCGCTGTCCTCTGCCTATCGGTATCATAGCGTCGACTGCTTTTAAACCGGTTTGCAGCGGTTCTTTCACTGGCTGGCGTTGAATAACACCTAAAGCTTTCCGTTCGATAGGAGAATATTTTTCCGTTTTGATAGGACCACGTTCATCAATTGGTTGTCCCAATGGATTTATTACCCTGCCGAGCATTTGTTCGCCAACTTGCATCGAAGCAACACGTCCGGTTCGTTTAACGGTATCGCCTTCTTTGATCATTGTGCTTTCGCCGAAGAGAATGCAACCGACGTTATCTTCTTCGAGGTTTAGAACCATTCCGAACACACCATGCGGGAATTCTACAAGCTCACTCGCCATAACTTTTGTGAGGCCGTAGACACGGGCTATTCCGTCTCCTACCTGAAGAACGGTGCCTACATCGTATATATCCACTTCATTTTCAAAACCGGAAAGTTGTTTCCGCAATATTGCCGAAACTTCATCGGGTCTAACTTCTGCCATTCAAATTTCCTTTTGATAGAATAATTTATATTGTTCCTTCCGCGAATCGTTTTCGCAGAAGATCTAATTGATGCTGAACACTCGCATCCCAAACTGTGTCATAATACTGCACCTTGAATCCGCCTCGAATCGTTTGATCGATTTCGTATTTCACTTTTACCTTCATCTTGGTAACAAACCCAAGTTGCCGCACGAGATGATCTTGCTGACTGCTTGAAAAAGGAATGGCGGTTTTTACATTCACGTTCAGTATGCCTAACTTCACATCGCGAAGCCGGTTGAATTCGTGAATAATTTCTGCAAGTATACCCTCGCGATTTTTTTTCACGAGAAGGATGACGAATTTCATCGTCACCTCACTCACTTTATCCTTTAACAACTCGGCAAATACACGTCTCTTTTTATCCGAGCTTAAAACGGGATTTTTCAAAAAAAGTGAAAAGTCATGTGAAGATTGAAGAATAGAATCGAGCAATTCAAAATCCCGAAATATCGTATCAAGATTTTTCATCTCGGTTCCAAGGTCAATCATTGCTTTGGCGTAACGCTGTGCGGTTCGTACTTTGCTCATGATTAGTTCTTCGGTAATCCTTTAAGGTACGAATCAACCAACTTACGTTGTTTATTTTCATCTAACGTTTCATCGAGAATTTTCCCCGCCGCTACAATGGCAAGATTTGCAACTTCGCCGCGGAGCGAAATAAGCGCGGCATCTTTATCGCGCTCAATTTCCTGTTTTGCCATCTCGATCATTTTTCGGGATTGCTGGTTCGCTTTCTCGATTATTTCTTCTTTTAATTTCTCTGCGAGAGCGCGGTTTTCATTTAGAATCCGTCGTCCATCTTGCTCGGCGCGTTCCAATTGCTTGCGGTTTTCTTCAAGCAATCGCTCCGATTCCTGCTTCGCATTTTCGGCACGCTCAATCGAGCTTCGCACAGTTTCTTCTCTCTTGTGCAAACTTTCAAGTAGCGGTTTCCACGCGAACTTCTTGAGAATTATCAGAAGAAGTACAAATGTTATAATCGTCCAGATGATTAATCCGGGATTCGGGTTCAGCATAAAATATTTCCGTTATTTTGTAGCAAGAATTATGCAGATCGCCAATGCGAAAAACGTTGCGCCTTCAATAAGGGCTGCGGCAATCAACATAGATGTTCTAACCTGACCTGCGACTTCAGGTTGACGACCTGATGCATCCATCGCTGCTGCTGCAAGTTTACCGATACCTAAACCTGCGCCAATCACTGTAATGCCGGCACCAATTCCTGCTGCAAGATATCCTAATGCGTTTGCTTCCATTTTTTTCTCCTGTATTAATAATGAGTTGATTAAAAAAAACTTTTACCGTTAATGATGTTCACTTTCGTCATGAGCCGCCTGCATTCCAAGCCCCATAAAGAGTGATGTTAGCATTGTAAAAATATACGCTTGTAAAAATGCGACAAATAACTCGAGCATATTTATGCCAAGCACAAAAATTATCGGTACCGGTGCAATGATCCAAGATTGAAAAATAAATATCAATCCAATCAAAGAAACTATAACAATATGCCCGCCAATCATATTTGCAAAAAGACGAACCATGAGCGCGAATGGTTTTGTGAATAAACCTAAAACCTCAATCGGAATCATGATGGGCCAGAGCATCCAATGAACGCCACCGGTAAGGTGTTTAAGGTAGCTCCCTACTCCCTGTGCTCGGATCGCCGATACCTGAATCATGATAAATGCGATGATAGCCAGCCCGCCCGTTACACTGATATTGCCGGTTGCGGTTGCTCCGTATGGAACCAAGCCGCTCAAATTCATAATCAGTATAAAGAAAAAAGTTGTTAATAAATATGGCAGATATTTAATTCCACCCGGACCCATATTAGGAATTGCGACTTCATCCCGAATAAAAAGAATAAACACTTCTACAAAATTCCCGAAACCTTTCGGCACTCGATTTTTCTTATTCTTTCGAGCGGCAACAACAGCGAGAACGATGAGCAGGAGTGCCGCCAACCATAGGAATACCACATGCTTCGTGATCGACATATCGAACGTCATACTTCCAATATGAATCGGCGCGAAATGCGGCAGTTCTATCTTACCAAGAAAAGGAAGCTCCAATTCGTTTGAATCATAAACGTGATGAAGCAATCCCGTAAAAAGATTTCCGCCTTCTTCAGCATGATCGCCGTGTTGAACGGCAGCATGAACGGTATCTTGCAACGTTTGTTGAATTGTTACAGTATCTGGAGTGTTAAAATTCACTAATTATTAATTCTGTTGTTTGATTTCTACTTTTCTCTGAATGTATAATACTTCTAAAACCAAAAATACCATATAAAAAATTCCCATCGAGCCAACGAGCGCTAAAACGGGAAGCGAAAATATCTTTATTAAAATCACAAGCAATATCGATAAAAAAACTAAACGCAATCCCATACCGCCTATCACATATTTAAAAAAAGTTGTCGTTGATTTTCCTATCGAATACTCGATCGCCGCATAACCTATCATTACGTTCACGGTGGCTAACAACATACCTACGATAATCGCCTTGACAGTCATCGCATTCCAAACCATAATCAAATGATATCCGCCGATCATTAAAATTATTACGATAGCAATAGCTATCTGGCGCGGAAACGACCAATCGATTTTCATCTATTATTTTTTACTCTTCTTATCGAGACGATTGACAATCTTAATAAAATTAAAAAGCCCGGCTCCTATACCGAAGAATATTCCAACAAGCATGAGCCAAGGTTTTGTATTGAGGGTATCATCTGCCCAGCGACCTAAAAAATACATAAGAACAACGCTCGCCGCAAGCTGGATACCGGAACCGAACAATGGTCCCGCTTTTCTCATCGCCCGGAAGTATGATGAATTTTCTTTTTCGTCCCGGTCGATGTCAGGTCCGCTCATAAAACTATGAACGTTATTCAGCCCGTCGCGATTCTGTTTTCAGCTCAACTAAGTTCGGCATCGACTTTGCTTCACTCATGGTGCATTTACCGTCGAACATCGCTCCTTCATCAATCACGAGCTTTGCTGCGCGGATATCACCTTTAACGATCGCTTTCGATTCAAAAACCAATTTTTCCTGCGCAACAACTATTCCTTTTATCTTCCCGCCAATTGTGATACTCTTAGCGGTAATATTTCCGTCAACATCGCCAGTACTGCCTATTGCGATATTCTGTGCAGCGTTTACTTCGCCGACGATTCTTCCATCGATGCGAATACTACCGGGAGTGCGGAGTTTGCCTTCAACAACTGTTCCCGCAGCAATCAAGTTCAATTCTGTCCCAGTTTCAGGTTTTAGAGCCATAGACACTCCTTTTTTATTTAATGCTTAATAAATATTTAGCCGGGTTTTGTACAACACCATTTATCCATAATTCAAAATGCAAATGCGGTCCGCTGCTACGCTCGCCGGTATTCCCGAGCAAAGCAATCATCTCGCCGCGACGAACTCTTTCTCCAATCGTCTTTATCAAAGAATAGTTATGCTTGTACACACTCAGGAATCCGCCTTCATGCGCAATCATCATTACAAATCCATCCTCATTGGTCCAATTCGAGAAAACCACCGTGCCACTTGCCGCTGCCACAATAGGTGTTTTTGCTCTGCCTGCAAAATCAATTCCGTAATGTAACTGAAGCGGGTCAAACTCTCGCGCAATATAACCGTTTACAGGCATCATCAAAGGTAATTGAGATGTAACATCTCTGTTAACTCCGCTTCTCATAGGCATCATCTCAATGCCAAGCGTTTGCTGATTTATTGGCACCGCATTTTCCTGTTCCATCGGCGCCACATACGATGTGTCTTCCGGATTGAGACGAAATTTTTCTGCCAGAGAAAATGAATCGGACGGAAGATTCAACAATCGCACACTATCTTCCGCTCCTATCTTTTCTCCTAATACATTTCGAAGCCGTATATTGTAGTCACGCAAAATCGACATCTCACGCATTAACGATTGAAGTTGCTTCTGCACATCTAACAATTGTCGATTATATTTTTTTGCAATTGCCGATTGTGAGATCGGGAGTTGTGCACCAATTGGAGTATAAATTATTATCGCCAAAATTCCTGCTAAAAAAATGACAATTGTAGAGATAACAACCACCACTAATCCGGAACGGGTGATCGAAAAGTTACGGGTCTTCTCCGATTTTACATCAGGCACTATTACGAACGTGTACCTGCGTTTTTCCTTTCTTTCTCGAACATTTTCTGATGCCATTATTTTGGGCTTAGACCTTAAAAACGGTTAAAATATAACGAATATTTGCCATAATGTCAAAAATATTTTTAAAATAATTAATAAAGAAGATATTTAGACCTTATTTTTAGATATTGATCGATTTGGTTATCGAAAATTTTAAATGAATTTTGATCTATCTTGCCCTTCTCCAATAAATCACTTACCAATTCGTCTCCTATCAAACGACTGAAAAGGCCCTTCTTGAGAATGAATGATTTCGGATAAAGTTTCCGAATTGCATCAATCATCATCAATCCGGTTATCACAGGCTTGAACACTTTACGATCTGTGATTTGGATATAAACTCCCCGACATAATTTTTTATTAAATTTTGGATTCGATCCGGTCGCTGTATCTCCTTGAGGTGTAAATTCAACTGCCGAGAATTTCACACCCGGTAACTTCAGCGAATTAAGTCTCTTCACAATTTTAACGTTATTAAGTTTCGGCGCGCCAATGTATTCAAACGGTTTCGATGTACCACGACCTTCAGATATATTTGTTGCTTCAAATAAACAACTTCCGGGATAGACAGTTGCGGTTTGCAGAGTTTTCATGTTCGGTGATGGTGATATCCACGGCAACCCTGTTTCATCGTACCACATCGAACGCTTCCATCCTTCCATCGGAATAACCGTGAGATCAACCGATGATGGATTAAGATAACCTTCGCCTATCATCATCTTCGCAATCTCACCGATAGTCAAACCGTGGCGGACAGGAATTGGAGTCATTCCTAAAAATGAAATCAACATTAAATCTAACGGCGGTCCTTCGATGTCGGTTCCGTTTATTGGATTTGGTCGATCAAGAACAATAAATTTTTTGTTATTCTCCGCCGCAGCAATCATGCAATACGCCATTGTGCTTGCATAAGTGTAAAACCTTGCACCCACATCCTGCATATCGAAAATTAGCAGATCGACATCATGAAGCATTTTTTCATCTGGTTTTTTGGACCCGCCATAAAGCGAATGAATGGTTAATCCCGTGCGGTTATCTTTTCCAGATAAAATCTTTTCACCGGCTGGTTTGTCTCCACGTATTCCGTGTTCCGGCGCGAACAGCGATTTTACATCGACACCAAGCGCTAAAAGAGTATCGACGAGGTGAGTTCCATCCGGCAATACCGATGTTTGGTTACAAATAATGCCGATACGTTTACCTTTAAGCGAATCGAGATGTTTCTCCAATAAAATTTCAGCGCCAAGTCGAACACGCTGACTGAATGAAGCTGTTGACATCAAGAATAAAAAGAAAAACATCAGCGCGAGATTTCGACTCAGGTGGTAATAGGAGTACCGCGAGTTGAATTTCTTCATTTTAAAAAATTCTTTCTCACAATCATCCAAGCCGCTAATGTCATGCCGTCCCAAATTTCACCAGTTTCTATTTTTTGTTCAAATTCAGAAGGAGAAATAATAATCTTTTCAAACTCTTCAGTTTCATCTGGGACTGAAGTTACGGAAATCAAATTACGGGCAATGAATATTTTGCACATCTCATCTGTTACGCCGTTGTAAGGATTAAATTCTCCGGCAAACGAAAGCTCGCCCGCAGCATAACCGGTTTCTTCCGCAAGTTCTAACTTCGCTGTTTCTTCAAATGTGGAACCATCTTTTACACTGCCACATGCAAACTCTATGCTTTCTCTTTCGGCAAGATAGCGATACTGTTTTACAACAATAAGCTTTCCACTTTCGAGCACCGGTATGAGCATACTCGATCCGTTCGTGTGCACAAAATGATACTCGCCTGTTTTTCCTGAAGGAAGTATTACCTCGTCCTTACGATAACTCCACCATTGATTTTTCGTTTCGGATAGCTGACGTTTCTTTTTCCACTCGCGGAGAGACATGTAATTGATTTACGTTGTAGATTATGATTAGAAATTGGGACCGTGTTCTTCTTTTTTGTAGAAACGTTTTACGGTTGCAACTGCCTGTTTCGGATCGTCGGTGATTGTGAAAAGATCAAAATCACTTTTCGAAATCATTCCGTCAACTAAAACTCGCTCTCTCAACCAAGCGATAAGTCCCTTCCAATAATCCGTGCCCATCAAAACAATTGGGAATGGATGTATTTTTTTTGTCTGGATAAGAGTTATAGATTCAAAAAATTCATCGAACGTGCCGAAGCCGCCCGGCATAACAATAAATCCCTGCGCGTATTTAACGAACATAACTTTACGAACGTAAAAATGCCGGAACGTTATAAGTTTATCCGCATCGATATAAGGATTCGCGTTTTGTTCGAAAGGAAGATCGATGTTTATCCCTACTGAAACTCCGGCGGCTTCACGCGCGCCGCGGTTTGCCGCTTCCATAATACCGGGACCGCCGCCCGAAATTATTCCGTAACCCGCATGAACAAATTCCTTTGCAACAGATTTGGCAAGACGGTAATAATGATTTCCCTGCTCAACCCTTGCAGATCCGAATATTGATACACATGGACCTAACTTACCGAGCGTTGAAAAACCCTCAACAAACTCCGACATAATCCTGAAGACACGCCAAACATCTTGCTGGGTTTTTAGGACAAGATCAAGTTGAGCATCTACTAATATTTCTCTTTCAGTTCGTGGAACCATCGTTCATTCTCCATTTCAAAATATTTTTAATATATAATATTTTTGAGTGGAATTCAAAGATGGCCGTTTAATACGATGGTTGGGAGGGAGCTTCGCTGCCAACCAGAAATTAGGTGAAGTTCATTACTCAAGTTTCACGCTGACCCTCTCCCTATAGAGCTAACTTGCCAAACCTCCGGTATCTGACCGTGAAAAACTTTAGAAGATACCGGAGGTTTTTCTTTGATAACCTTGCGGAGGTTTCTTGACTTGACATTGTACCAAACGTTTGATAATTTACACAGAATCATTAAACAATTACATAGTTTGCAGGATAATCTACTCATCAGCACATAAGAACTAACATGAAAACTCAAATTCTAAAATTCATCTGCATAATTATTCTTGCTTCAACTTGTACCCAAGCACAATTCATCAAAGGTTACGGTTTCAAAGTTGGGGCTGTTTCGGCAACTCAAACCTGGAATTACAATATAGATATTCACCGCGATATGGAAAACCGGTGGGGCATAGACGCAGGAGTATACGTCGAACTTCTAGATCTCCCGTACATTAGCATACTCGGAGAATTACACTACATCCAAAAAGGATTCATGGAAGAAATTCCCATTACTACAATGGACCAACCAGAGGGAACAGGAAGATATTTAGTATCCAAACCAAGAGTCGATTATCTATCTCTGCCATTGCTGGCAAAAATCCGCTACAACGTAGAAACAGTTTCACCATATATCCTGATTGGACCAAGGTTTGACTTTTTAATTGGTAAAGAGCCGGATGGCTATGAAATAATATATAACAAGTTTAAGAAAAACGATATGGGGATTTCGGTCGGAGTTGGAATTGAAATTCCTACAAGTACAATTCAGGCAGTTTTGTTCGAATTCAAATATAGTCCCACATTCAATAACTCATACAGCAATGATATTCTTACTATCAAGAATCAATCGTTTGAACTATTGGTTGGAATAAAATTATGATTCGCTAAGAGATCATCACCAACACCGCGATACTAAGATTGCAGCATTAGTGCCATGAAATGGTTCATGCCACCGGTGTGAACTCTTCTACTTTTTCTCCGTCGTACTTAACGATCCTGAGCTGCTCGAATCGGTTTTTGCAGGAGGTTTTGCTTCCGTTTTGGTTTCTGCCGGCTTTTCCGAACTTGATTCTGTCTTCGGTTTATTCTCGGTAGGTAATTTTCCTTTGTAATCGGTAATGTAAAATCCGCTTCCCTTGAATACGAGTCCGGCACCGCCGCCCATCATACGGGCAAGCGCGGGCTTACCGCAAAACGGACAAACCACGAGCCGCTCATCAGATATTCTTTGCAGTTCTTCGAACTCTTCTTTACACGATTTACATTTATAATGGTATGTTGGCATTTATTTTCTGTTTATAATTTAAACCGTTGAAACGGTTAGATAAAATCATTGTTTTGATTAACCCACGACTTAAGTCGTGGGCTACTAATATTAAAAGAGGAGAACAAACTGTTTCAACAGTTTCAGAATTCCACGAAAATAATCTTGCGGATGTTTCTCTGTATCAATATACTCAGATATCACAATACATACAAAATTTTACTTCAATTAAGGTTTATCTTTCTTTCTAATCAAATCTTTAGGAATAGATTGTCGGGAATACTTTTTCGATTTTACTGCAAACTTGTCGCTTCTTTCACGCGGCGCTACAATCGGCTTTTGTCTGTTCGAGATTCATTTCATATAACATCTCCAATATTTCCCGTCATATTATTTTTCATCTTCATCTGGCGGCGAATTGCTGTCGCGCTCTAAACCGTATTTCTTTATTTTTGTGTAGAGATGACTCCGTTCCATCTCCATCGCCTCGGCAGTTTTAGAAACGTTCCAGTTGTGAAGTTTCAATTGATGTTTGATGAACATTGCCTCGGCACGATCTTTAAAATCCTGAAACGATTCGCTCGATTGCACAATCGTATCAACCGTTTCTTTCGGAGTGAACGAGAGAAGTTCAAGCTCTGCCAAATCTATGGAAGCGCCGGAAGACATTATGATTATCCGCTCAACAATATTGCGTAACTCTCTTACATTCCCCTGCCACTCATAACTTTTTAGCGACTCCATTGCTCTCGGTGTAATTTTCTTCGGCGCGATGCCGTTCCGCAAACATGTTTCTTCAATAAAAGCATTCACGAGAATCGGAATATCTTCGCGTCGTTCCCGAAGCGGCGGCACTGATATCGGTATAACATTCAGTCGATGATACAAATCTTCCCGGAATGTTCCTTTCTTAATTTCATCGGCAAGCGATTTATTTGTTGCCGCTATAACCCGGACATCGACCGCGATAAGTTTATTTCCGCCAACACGTTCGATCTTTCCTTCCTCCAACGCGCGCAATACTTTTGCCTGAGCCGCATGGCTCATATCTCCGATCTCATCGAGAAATAATGTACCGCCGTCTGCCTGCTCAAATTTTCCTATCCGCTGATTTGTTGCGCCTGTGAACGAACCCCGTTCATGACCGAACAATTCCGATTCAATCAACTCGGCAGGTATTGCCGCACAGTTTACTTCAACAAGCGGCATATTGCTTCGCTTGCTGGAGCGGTGAAGCGCCTTGGCAACCAACTCTTTTCCGCTTCCGCTTTCACCAGTGATCAGAACGCGCGCTTCGGTATTACCGACACGTTTTATAATTTCTAAAATCTCATTCATCTTCGAGCTGGAACCGAGTATAGTTTCTTTATCGCGTATCTTCTTCACTTCAACATGGAGGTTCCTCTTCTCTATCGCGTTGCGAAGCGTAATAAAAAGTTTGTCTCTATCGAGGGGTTTAGGGAGATAATCGAAAGCGCCGGATTTAACCGCCTCGACTGCGGTTTCAAGCGTTCCATGTCCCGATATAATTATAACCGGAATATCGGAATTAATTTTGCGCAACTCTTTTAAAGTTTCCATGCCATCCATCCCGCCCGGCATTTTTATATCGAGTAAGACAGCATCGGGAAGATTTTGTTTGAATTCCTCAATCCCTTTTAGTCCGTTCTCGGCGAATATGACAGAATATTTTTCATACTCGAGTATCATCTTCAAAGAATCGCGGACGCTTTTTTCATCATCAATAGCGAGAATAGTTTTCATTCAAATCTCCGTGAAAATCAGTAAATCTAAATTGGAATATTTTTGAGTCGTCATTTAATATTAAGAAAATAATCAGAAGGAAGCACAAATTTATTCTGAATCAAAGCCAATCCGAAATTTTGTCCGTGCCGGTTTGCCCTCATATCACGTTCATCAAGCGCACCATCAACAATGATCGCATCTTCACCGACTTCGATTGAGCGTGACAATTCCTCGGCAGGCGACTTCGATTCAAAAATGAATGTCAGGAATGCCGATCCGAAGAAATGCTGAAGTTTATCTCGATCACCGATTTTATTTTTTGGTGAATCGGCATATAAATATCTCGGCAGATTTGCCACACGTGCCTTAAACTCTTCCTCCGATTCATTTGTTAGCGGAAAATATAAAGCGAATACTGGAACTTTCAATCCAACAAGTCGGTGATCGAAACATGCGAGAGTAGATATCAGCAAGGATATAGCAGTATTGTTATTTGTTAACTTCATCGCCTGAATATAAATGGCATCTACAGATTGTAAGTCGCTGAACTGACGGCGGATATCCGAAATAATATTACTTCGGACAAATGATTTTAATTCGATTCCATTCTGGATAAATATCGGAGGAAAATATGAATAAATAAAGCTCGCGTCATCGGTTGAATCGATACGAAAATATTTTTCAAGAGAATCGATCCCGGTTTGCTGAGAGAAAAGAGATTGATTCATCAATAAAAATAATAATGCCAGATGTCCAAACCACATCGATCACACCTGAATAACACCCGGATTAAATTTTGGCATGTGAGGATTATTGGTAGCGATACCGATAGAGCGTGATATGATAGTTCTTATCTCGATAGGATCAATAATACCATCAACCCATAGGCGTGCCGCCGCATAAAGGGGATCAAGCTCGGTATAATAACGATCGGAAATTTCTTTGAGCATTTTGTCTTTGTCTTCTTTTGAAATTTCTTTTCCCTTTGCATTCATTTGCTGTATCTTAATACTCAGCAATGTTTCGCTTGCTTGTTTCCCGCCCATAACAGCTATCTGCGCGGTTGGCAGTGCAAAAATAAATCTCGGATCGTAAGATTTTCCGCACATAGCGTAATTGCCCGCACCGTAACTGTTGCCTATGATAAAAGTTATTTTCGGAACAGTGCTGTTTGCGACTGCATTCACCATCTTCGCTCCATCTTTGATAATGCCGCCTTGCTCAGCGCGTGTTCCAACCATGAATCCTGTTACATCTTGTAAAAAAACAAGTGGAATATGTTTTTGATTGCAATTCAAAATGAACCGCGTGGCTTTATCAGCGCTGTCGCTGTAGATAACGCCGCCTACCTGCATCTCTCCTTTTTTTGTTTTAACTACAGCGCGTTGGTTTGCCACTATTCCCACTGCCCAGCCATCGATGCGGGCATAAGCTGTAACTAAAGTTTTTCCGTAGTCAGCTTTGTATTCATCGTACTCTCCCGCGTCAACGATACGCGCTAAAAGCTGTTTAGTATCGTACGGCTTTGTTCGGTCGTCGGGAATGATTCCGTAAATTTCATTCTGTTCAAAAGCCGGAGGTTTTGATTCAACACGATCAAATTCTGCTTTTGCTGTTGCGCCAAATTTAGAGATCAGACTTCGGATGGTTTCAAGACATACATCGTCGTTGGGCATTTTATAATCTGTAACACCGCTTACCTCGCAGTGCATCGATGCACCGCCTAATTCCTCAAGGTCGGCATCTTCTCCGATAGCGGCTTTCACTAAATAAGGTCCTGCGAGAAAAACAGATCCGGTTTTATCCACAATCAAAGCTTCATCGCTCATTATCGGAAGGTATGCGCCGCCGGCAACGCACGGTCCCATGATTGCAGCAATCTGCGGTATTCCCATCGATGACATGACTGCATTATTTCTGAATATCCTTCCGAAGTGTTCTTTATCCGGAAATATTTCACTCTGAAGCGGTAAAAATACTCCGGCAGAATCTACGAGATAAACTATCGGCAATCTATTTTCGATTGAAATTTCCTGAGCGCGAAGATTTTTTTTGCATGTTATCGGAAACCACGCCCCTGCTTTTACGGTTGCATCGTTGGCAACTATCACCACATCGCGATTATGAATTTTACCTATTCCAAAAATTGTACCTGAAGAAGGTGCGCCGCCGTATTCCTCATACATTCCGTACGCGGTAAACAGTCCGATTTCAAGAAAATGACTCCCCGGATCGATCAGTTTCGCTATACGTTCACGAGCGTGAAGTTTTCCTTTCTTATGAAGTTTTTCAATTGCTTCTTCACCACCACCTTTTTTTATAACATCACTCTTCGCTTTCAAAACCCGAAGCATATTTTTCAAATTATCTTCGTACCGGTTGAAGTTAAGATCTTTTTTTACATCATTGCCGAATTTAGCCATCTACTTCATTCCTTCCCGAGCAGTTCACGCGCAATAACGAGCTTTTGTATTTCCGATGTACCTTCACCGATCGTTACAAGCTTCACGTCGCGATAAAATTTTTCGACAGGAAAATCTTTTATAAATCCATAACCGCCGTGTATTTGAACAGCTTCGTTGGTTGCCATTACCGCCACTTCACTTGCATAATATTTCGCCATCGAAGATTCGATAACAACTTCTTTACCCTGATCTTTCAAAAATCCAGCACGGTAGGTCAGTAAACGGGCCGCTTCTAGTTGCGTTGCTATATCGGCTAACTTCCATTGAATCGCCTGGAAATCTCCGATAGCTCTGCCGAACTGTTTCCGTTCTTTAGAATATTTCAAACTCGCATCAAGGGCGCCTTGTGCGATACCGAGAGCCAAAGCCGCGATGCTGATACGTCCGCCATCTAAAACCGAAAGCGCTTGATGAAATCCTTTGCCTTCTTCACCGAGAAGATTTTCTGCAGGAACTCGGCAATCATCAAAAGTCAGCGCCGCGGTATCGGAACTTCGCATTCCCAATTTATTTTCTTTCTTAGATACGATAAATCCGGGTGAGTTATTTTCGACAATGAAAGCGGAAATTCCTTTCTTCCCTTTAGATTTATCCGTAAGCGCTGTAACTACGGTTGTTGAACCAACGCTTCCGTGAGTTATAAAATTTTTACTCCCGTTCAAAATGTAATGCTTGCCATTCCGAGTTGCAGTAGAAAGCATACCGCCTGCATCGCTGCCGCTCGTCGGTTCGGTGAGCGCCCAAGCACCGATCTTCTTTCCAGAGACTAGGTCAGGAAGATATTTCTTTTTCTGCGCATCATTTCCGAACAAGAAGATATGATTTGAGCACAGACTGTTATGAGCGGCGATTGTTAAACCGACGGAAGGATCGACGCGGGATATTTCTTCGATTATCGTAATATACTCCATGTAACCAAATCCGGCACCGCCATATTCTTCAGGGAAAATAACGCCCATAAAACCAAGCTCGCCTAATTTTTTTACGATGTCATGATGGAATTCTTGAGACTCATCGTATTTCATGATTACCGGTTTGATTTCTTTTTCGGCGAAGTCGTGCGCCACATTTTGCACCATCTTCATATTTTCAGTAAACGAATACGAAAGTGTTTCACCCGAACTCATGTTTTGCTCGCTCATTAATTGATCCTTTAATATTGTGCGTATAATTTAGGAGGATTTTGTTAGAATAGCAATGTCTATTTCTTGTAATATTTTAAAAGATATTCAGCTACATCAAAAGGTGTTTCTTTGAATGCGATTACATCTTCTATTTTTTGATGAAGTATTTTATTTCTTTCTTCGTTCCAAAATTCAATCCGTAACTGCTCACCGATTAACTCACGGATCCGCTCGATGATACGATCTGCTCGTTTATGTCCGAGAAGCTTTGAATTGGTCAAGTATGCTGAATGCTCGGATATTTTATTTGCAACTTCAACAATTCCTCTTCCTTCATTTGCAGTGGTTTGAATAACATCAGGCGTCCATCCATCATGTTTGGGCTTAAAGTTCAGAACCATTTTAATCGACATAACCGCTTGTTCGGCTCCCGCCCGATCCGATTTATTTAAAACAAAAAAATCGGCAATCTCCATTAAGCCGGCTTTCATCGCCTGAATTGAGTCGCCCGATTCAGGCACCAGCACAACAATAGTGGTATCAGATGCTCTCGCAATATCAAGTTCCGATTGACCAACACCCACAGTTTCTAAAAGTATTATATCGCATCCCGACGCATCAAGAACATCAGCCGCTTCTTTCGCTTTTTTACTGAGTCCACCTAAACTTCCGCGCGATGCCATGCTTCGAATAAACACTCCCTCGTCCAATTCAACGTCTGTCATTCTTACACGATCTCCCAACAACGCTCCGCCTGTGAACGGACTGGTTGGGTCAACGGCAATAATTCCGACACGCTTGTTCTCACTCCGATAATATTTTGCCAGCTTATTCGTGATCGTACTTTTACCCGCGCCGGGTGGACCTGTGATTCCGACTCTGTAGGCATTGCCGGTGTTTGGATAAATCGATTTTAGAAGAGTAAGAGATCCGGGATGTTCATTCTCGACCATTGAAATAGCTCGGGCAATTGCCACCCGATCTCCTTTCAATATTTTTTCTATGTACGAATGATTCATCATTTTCCAAAAATTTTATCGCGAAAGAATGCAACAGTTATTTTTAATCCATCTTCCACCGAGACATTTGGTTTCCAACCAAGAACTGTATTAATCTTTTTATTATCGAGAACGCTGCGAAGTTGTTCTCCCTTCTTCGCCTCACCGTGTATTTCTTCACTCTTAGCTCCCGCAAATTCTTTTATATATCGGGCGAGAGTATTCACATCGGTTTCGATTCCGGTTCCAACGTTAAAAATATCAGATTTATCATAACCAAGCGCGAGCATATTTGCACGCACAACATCGCCTACAAACGTATAATCTCTCGTTTGTTTTCCATCCCCGTTGATGATTGGTTGTTTGCCGCTAAGCATCTTATTGGAAAAGATAGCAACAACACCTGCTTCGCCGTGAGGATTTTGCCGTGGTCCATAAACATTAGCGTACCGCAGACAAATATAATGCAATCCGAACACCGCGTTGTAATAAAACAGATATTTTTCCACTGCTAATTTTGCGATGCCGTATGGTGAAAGTGGTCTTACCGGATGTTTTTCATCGGCAGGGAAATAATCCTGCTCACCGTATATTGCGCCTCCGGTTGAAGCGAAGATGAATTTATTTACGCCAAACTTTTTACAGTTTTCGAGAAGGTTAAGAGTTCCGATAATATTTACCGACGCATCGAAGCCGGGATCCTCAACCGATTTGCGGACATCCATTTGAGCGGCATGATGGATTACAACATCGAACTTGTGGAAATCGAAAAGCTGGTCAATTGTTTCATCGCGGATATCCATCTGAACAAAAACGGCTTTTTCGTTTACGTTCTCAATTTCACCGGATGATAAATCATCTACGATTACAACTGAATTGCCTGCTTCGATGCAAGCATCTGCCACATGCGAACCGATAAATCCCGCGCCGCCTGTTATTAATATTTTCAAACTTTCTCCTTCATATGATCTAAATTATACATTCACTGCAATCAGATTAGATATTATGTCTAAAATTAAAAAGAAATATTTTTTAAACGATCTAAACCTTTTTTCCCGATATCGCTTCGGTAATAGGCAGAATCGAACGTAATTTTTTCAACTGCGCGATACGTCCTGTCTATTGTTTCTTCAAGTGTATTTCCGAGCGCGGTAACACCAAGCACCCGTCCGCCCGCAGTAACAATCTTATCTTTAGTATACTTCGTTCCTGCGTGAAAAACAATAACATTTTTCATCACCGATACCTGATCCAATCCGAAAATCGGTTTGTCGGTTTGATAATCGTCGGGATATCCACCTGAAGCGATTATTACGGTAACAGCGCTTTTATTTATAATATTTATTTTTGATTGTTCGAGCTTTCCTTCAATCAAATCGATCATCAAAGATATTAAATCTGTTTCTACCAATGGAAGAACAACTTGAGTTTCCGGATCACCTAAACGACAATTAAATTCAATTACTTTTGGTCCTGTTTGTGTTATTATGAGTCCCACATATAGACAACCTTTGTACTCTCTTCCTTCGAGCGTCATTCCTTTCAATGTCGGAGATATTATTTTATCGCACACCTCGGTCAATAATTCATCAGTCATTATCGGTGCCGGTGCGTAAGCTCCCATACCACCTGTATTTTTACCTTTATCACCGTCAAAAATCCTTTTATGATCTTGAGCAGAAGGCAACAAAACAAAATTCTTGCCGTCGCAGATTGCAAAGACCGAAGCTTCCTCTCCTTCCAAATATTCTTCAATAACTACTTGTCTGCCGGCATCTCCGAAAAGCTTTTGATTGAACATCGTATCAAGAGATTCCAGAGCATCTTCTTTAGTTTCGCAAACTGCAACGCCCTTCCCCGCAGCTAATCCGTCTGCTTTAACGACTATCGGGGTTGGAATTTCATTGATGTATCGCTGAGCATCGTATTGTTCCGAGATTGTGAATGTGCGAAATTCTGCAGTCGGTATCTGATATTTTTTCAGAAAATGTTTGGCAAACACTTTACTTCCCTCTAGTTCCGCCGCTCTCGCTGTTGGACCGAATATCTTCAATCCGTTCTTCTCGAAGAGATCAACTATCCCCGCTGTTAATGGCTGTTCAGGTCCTACCACGGTTAAGTCGATTTTATTTTCAATCGAAAATTTTAATAGAGCATCGAGATCATCTGCTTTGATTGGAACAATTTCTGCCAAAGAAGATATACCTGCATTACCGGGAGCGCAAAATATTTTTTCGATATTGGGAGATTGCCGAATCTTCCAAACCAATGCGTGTTCACGCCCACCGGAACCGATTACCAGGACTTTCATTCGGTCACCAAAAATCCAAAAATTTTAGAAAGTTCGTTCGTCAACTCAACACGGTTATATTTATCCACAATTTCTTTTTGAGGAGTAATAAAGTTTTTCGATTTATACATTTCAAATAATTGCATCAACGCAGTTTGTATTTTATCAACATCGTCCGGCGGGACAATTACTGAGCCGCCTGCTTCTTTGAGTGTTTGACTCACAAATCCATCCGGGACACAACCTAAAACAGGTTTCATCAAGCCAAGATATTCGTAGAGTTTACCGGGGGACTGAGTGTCATTATTCAAAGTCAGCCAAAGTACATCCGCAACTTTCAAATGATGGATGCAATGGGTGTGGTCAAGATAACCGGTAGTTACCACATTACCTTCAAGTCCGTATTTGTGTATCATCTTCACAAATTCATCTTGAAGTGCGCCTATTAAATAAAGCTCGATCTGACTTTTCAATTCCGGTTTTGATTGAAATAAATTTCTCATCGCCTCAAACATATATTTAGGCGTGCGGTCGGCATAGAATACTCCCGCATGAGCGATTCGCATCCGATTCGATTTATCTATATGTATTTTCGGATCGGTTGTGAAATCTGCCGGATCATACCCGTGCGATAAAATTGTTACGTCGCTGTAATCTAAAAATTTATACCGTTTGATTATCAATTCTTTTGTCCGACGGTTTGTGACCAGAATACGAGAACTGACGCGGAGCGCTTTCTTCTCCAATTTATAATTGAACAATTTATGCAACGGTGTTGGATAATGTTTGTACGGATAATCGTGCCACGGATCGCGGTAATCGATCACCAGAGGTTTTTTATATTTTTTATGAAGCTCCGTTCCAATGATGAAATCTGTAAAAGGCGGAGCTGTTGCATAAATAACATCAAAATTTTTCTTTGCGAACAATTCATCGGCTTTCTTTAACGCTTGTCTCTTCCATCCGATTTTATTATCCGGTATAAAAAAGAAGTCGCTGAGATATGAAAATATTTTCCGCCACATTTCCGACGGCATCTTCACAACCCCTTTTTTACGGAACAACCGGTTGGGATCG
Source organism: Chlorobiaceae bacterium (assembly GCA_013824245.1). GTDB lineage: Bacteria > Bacteroidota > Ignavibacteria > UBA10030 > SZUA-254 > PNNN01. Next base: position 26,341 of record PNNN01000058.1, read on the forward strand.
AGTGAGCCGACTCTCTCTATATCTACATGATTCGGATGTAGCTCATCGAGCAATGTATAATCTTGGGCGTAATATCCTGTTGGAGTAACGGTCAAAACAGTGGGCTGCCAACCGAATTGAGGAAGATATTTCACAAATTTCAGTGTGCGTTGCACGCCGCTTAAACCCATCGGCGGGAAATAATAAGCAATAACAAGTACGTTTCTTAATTTTAAAGGAGAGTTTGTCACAGATCTTTTAGTTATAAGATTATTAATTCTTTAGGAGATTTATTTAGAATTTCAGGATAGCCGTTCATGATAACAATATCGTCTTCGATTCGAACACCGCCGAAATCGGGTATATAAATTCCCGGTTCTATTGTTACTACATTTCCGGATTGAAGTACGGCTTTGCTTAGAACAGATAGACGAGGTTGTTCATGAATTTGCAGACCGATCCCGTGTCCCAGCGAATGCCTGAAATATTTTCCAAATCCATTTTTAGTGATATGATTGCGAGCGATCTGATCTATTTCTTTTGCCGATCTTCCGCTTATCGCAGATTCTATCGCTATCATTTGTGCATCAAGCACAACCCGGTATATTTTTTTCGCTTTGGTTGGAAGAGTTCCTATACCCACAGTTCTCGTCATATCGCAGTGATAACCCGAATAAATCGAACCAAAATCTAAAGTAACCAGATCACCTTTTTTGATTTTATTATCCGATGCTAACCCGTGAGGCAATGCGCTTCTTTGGCCGCTTGCAATTATAGATGGAAAAGCGTCACCTTCGGCTCCGTGCATTTTGTGCCGATATGAAATCTCGGCGGCGATATCTAATTCGCTCACCCCCGGTTTAAGGAGTTGCAAAATCTCGTTGAACACCCGATCTGTAATTTCAGCCGCACGTTTAATGGCGGCAATCTCGGTCTCATCTTTCCGGATTGCAATCCGCTCGATAGTATCCGCTTTCGGTAAGAATATAGTTTTAGGAAACATCTTTTTCAATCGCTTAAATTGAGAAAAGACCAAAGTATTTCCGTCAAAGCCAATGCGCATTTGCGGGCGCAGCAGTTTCGTATCTCTTAAAGCTTCAAATAGATCTTGTGAGGTTATATAAATTTTCCAACCATGAGCTTGATTTCGAATCTGAGTGGCATACCTTCCATCGGTGATAATATAAGCGCCCGATCGTGTGACCAACGCGAGTCCGCTTGAACCGGAAAAACCGGTGATGTATCGCAGATGCGGTTGGAAGGTGATCAGAAATGAATCGATATTCATCGATGAGATAATTTCCCGAAGAGAATGAAGGCGCTTCTTTAGAAATACAAATTCCTGTTTCATGAAAATTAGCGGTGGTAGTTTATGCTTATTTAAATATGATAATTTGGCGCTTCTTTGGTGATAGAAATATCGTGAGGGTGACTTTCCCGCAGTCCCGCTTCCGACATTTTAATAAATTGAGTTTTTATTTTCATCTCATCAATATTTTTGCAACCGCAATAACCCATCGCCGCACGTAAACCGCCGATCATCTGAAGCACCGTATCAACCAGTTCGCCTTTATAGGGAACTCTCCCCTCAATCCCTTCGGGCACTAATTTAGGCAACCCTTCTTCGGCATCTTGAAAATATCTGTCGCTGCTTCCTTTTTTCATTGATTCTATGGAACCCATTCCCCTGTAAATTTTGTAACTGCGTCCTTCATATAAAACTTTTTCACCCGGACTTTCATCAACACCGGCAAATAGACCACCTATCATCACAGAGTCAGCACCGGCGGCAATTGCTTTTGCAATATCTCCGGTTTGTTTAATTCCTCCATCGGCAATAAGAGGAATTTTTGATCGCGCTGCAATTTTTGCACACTCGTAAATTGCAGTTACCTGCGGAACACCAACACCGGCAATTATCCGTGTTGTGCAGATTGAGCCGGGTCCTATCCCAATTTTCACCGCATCAACTCCGGCTTTGATTAAGTCGCGTGTTCCTTCTGCAGTTCCAACATTTCCGGCTATCAATTCAAGTGTGCCGAATTCTTTCTTCACGAGTTTCACCATCTCAATTACACCGCGTGAATGACCATGAGCCGTATCTATTATAACAACATCAACTCCGGCTTTCACTAAAGCCCTTACGCGGTCAATTGTATCAACAGTAACTCCAACGGCGGCGCCAACGCGCAATCTTCCGTGCTTATCTTTGCAGGCATTAGGATGATGTTTTTTCTTCTGAATGTCTTTAAACGTGAAAAGTCCGCGCAATTTATTCGTTTTATCAACAACTGGCAATTTTTCTATTCTATATTTCTGCAAAAGTTGTTCAGCTTTTTCAATCGTGGTTCCGAGAGGTGCTGTGATGAGATTCCGGCTTGTCATTAGCTTCGACACTTTTAATTCTCGGTTTGGTTCGAAGCGTAAATCACGGTTAGTTACAATACCAATTAATTTCCCAACCGCATCAACAATCGGGATTCCGGAAATTTGATACTTGCTCATAAGAATCAGAGCATCTCCAACAGTTTGATCCAATCGCATGGTAATCGGGTCGAGTATCATACCGCTTTCCGATCTTTTAACATGGTCGACTTGTGCCGCCTGCTCATCGATGTTCATATTTTTATGTATGATGCCGATACCGCCTTCGCGAGCGAGCGCGATTGCTGTCTTCGATTCTGTTACCGTATCCATAGCCGCTGATACAAGCGGAATATTCAAAATGATGTTCCTGCTTAGCTTAGTTGTTACATCAACATCCCGTGGCAGTACACTTGATTTTTTTGGGACGAGGAGAACATCATCGAACGTTATTGCTTCACCGATAAATTTCTTAAAAGTCATGATAAAATTCCTGTTGATTCATTAGTCATTTGTCAGTGGTCATTTGTTCTTTGTTGCTGGTTCTTTGTCTATAAATCTTAATACTTAATACTCACATACTCAACTACTCACATACTCAACTCAATCAAACGAACGCTTGTATTCCCGTAATATCCTGGCCCACAATCAACGTGTGCATTTCGTGTGTACCTTCGTACGTTTTTACAGATTCAAGATTTGCCATGTGGCGCATAACCGGATATTCATCGAGTATTCCGTTCGCGCCTAAAATCTCTCGCGCCATACGGGCAATCTCAAGAGCCATTTGAACATTATTTCTTTTTGCCAGCGATACCTGCGGAAATCGGAGTGTCAGCTTATCCTTCAATCTACCGAGTTGCAGACAAAGAAGCTGTGCTTTTGTTATTTCCGCGACCATGAAAACAAGTTTTTCCTGCGTCATCTGAAACGAAGCGATTGGTTTACCGAATTGAATACGCGTTTTGGAATATTCGAGTGCAGTATTATAAGTCGCCATTGCAGATCCTATCGCACCCCATGCGATCCCGTAACGTGCCTGATTAAGACACATGAGCGGAGATTTTAGTCCATCTGTTTTGGGAAAAATGTTTTCTTTTGGAATTTGGACATCCTGGAAAATCAACTCCGATGTAACCGAAGCACGGAGAGAATGTTTTCCAATCATCTCAGGCGCGGAAAATCCCTGTGTACCTTTTTCAACTAAAAAACCATGGACTATCCCGTTCAGCTTCGCCCAAACAACTGCAACATCGGCAATTGTTCCATTGGTGATCCACATCTTGGCGCCGTTCAAAAGATAATGGTCGCCTTTATCCTGCGCGGTTGTGATCATACCTCCCGGGTTCGATCCATAATCAGGTTCAGTTAATCCAAAGCAACCGACACTTTCGCCGGATGCCAATTTGGGAAGCCAATAATCTTTTTGTTTTTCGGAACCGAAGGTATAAATCGGATACATAACAAGAGCGCTTTGCACCGAGGCAAAACTGCGTATGCCGCTGTCGCCCCGCTCTAATTCCTGCATCACTAAACCGTAGGCAACATTATTCATCTCCGCGCAGCCATACTTTGCGGGGAGAGTTGATCCGAACATGCCAAGATCAGCCATTTTTGGAATGAGATCCATAGGGAATGTTCCGATCCGATAATTTTTTTCGATTATGGGAAGAATCTGTTCTTCGGTAAATTCGCGCACCGTATTACGAACGAGGACTTCTTCCTCAGTTAGTAACCCGTCGATTTCATAATAGTCCAGACCAGAAAATTTTGTCATGGGAGGAACTTTCAGTAAAAAGTTATAAGGAAATCGAGACAGCCCCGATGATTATGAATTGCTTGAAAATTACGAAAAATTTGAAGGAAAGGCAAACATTGTTATTTAATTTGGGATACAATAGAAATCAACATACTATTTCATTAGTATAATCTTCCTCCTATCAACTGCATGATAACCGGATTGATTAGTGATCGATAATTGGTAGATATAGACTCCGCTGGCGTTACCTTCTGCGTTCCATACCTTCTCGTGGTATCCGGCAGGTAAATCATCCTCGATTAGCGTTGTGATTTCTTGTCCTAATAGGTTAAAAATATTCAGCTTTACTCTTCCGTCCTGCGGTAATTGGAAACCAATAGTGGTTGTTGGATTGAAAGGATTGGGATAGTTTTGATACAATTCAAATTCTTCCGGTTGCATGATTGAAATTTTTATTTCCTTCCTCCATAAATTTCCATCTGCCATAACGATATTGAATGATAGTATCTGCTCTTCTTTGACAGGTGCTTGCTTATCGACTGAAAAATTAAATTGTATCGATTTCTCCTCACCGTTTCTTAATTCAGATATGATTTGCTTGTTTGGAGATAGATGTATCCACTCTGGCAATTCACTCGGTTCGATTGAAAGATTAGAGATGGGACGTAATGAACCATTTTCAACCGAGAGATTTATGCTGTTACTTTTCGATAAATATGGAACTTGATATATTTTATCGGGGTCACTATTCCTTATCTCTTGTTGAGAATAAATATTAACGGCAAATACAAGTGATGCAAATAGTAGTCGAGTAAAACTGACATAACGAATCTTCATAACTATCTTCCTTTCAATTCGTTTCGCATGGCAATGACGCCTGAGCTTCGATGTAAATTAAATTATCAGATGCAAAATCAATGTTATAATTCCCTGAACCGTTTAGTTGAATTCTTTTCTGATTTTTCTTCTGATCGATTAACCAGTACTGTACTTTATTACCGTATTGTACTTTCCATTGCAAAGTAATCGGAAGTACAACATCCTTTATTTTGATCGGAATCTTCACGACAGATTTGTTAGGGGGAATTACCTCTATAAATTTCCCTGATTTGAATCTCGCATGAAACGCACCCTTGGGAGTTTCAGGTGGTAAATCATAATCGGGATGACCTAAATGCAATCCACGTCCACCATTGTGGACAAAAAGATTCTGCCTGTTACCGTTGGCGTCAATTATTGTGAATTCATCTAATACCGCCGTTGATGTAATAGGTAAACACGGATCGGATGACGGCGCATTTTGCGTTGTGAATGAGCGAGCGCTTGACCATGCGCTTGTTCCATTATTGTTCGATGCATTCACCCTCCAGTAATAAATTGTGCTATATGATAATGCAGTAACTTGTTTTGATGTTGCCGTGATAGCTGCATTATCAAAAACAAGAGTTGAGAAACCGGAATTATTTGCGACTTGCAGTCGATATGAAGTTGCACCCGTCGATGAATTCCAGCTCAATGTCGGTGATGTTGAAATATTTGTAGCACCGTTCGCAGGTGAAGCAAGAATGGGGGTGGGTGGTGCATTCGCCGGACTTTGTGTTGTAAAACTGCGTTTATCAGACCAGTAGCTGGAACCATTACCATTGTAAGCTTTTACACGCCAATAATATTTTGTATTATTTAGTAATGGTCCAACTTGGTATGACATAGTTACAATGTTCTCTTGATCTAATTCAACAAAATAAAAATTCGAATCGGTTGCAACTTGCAAACGGTAGGTTTCAGCAGTTTCAACAGCATACCATGCTAACGTTGGTGAGATCGATTGTCCCGTTGCACCATTTGCTGGTGATTGAAGAACAGGTTTCGATGGTGAATCCGGCGCAGGAGGCGGCTCAACAACATTCAGCGATCCCTGCTGCAATGTGTCTATTCCTAAAATTAACGTACCATTATCACTGACTTTTATCCAATACCCTTTCCCCGGTTCAATTGTATCCGACACCAAATAAGTACTTCCATTGTAAGCAAAGTAACTTGACGAAGTGCTTACTCCACAAATTTTTGTAATAGGTATTGGCTGAGAAACCGAGCCAATCAAATTCCAACCGGCAGATACAGCAACATGGGTTGTATCGATCTTCAAACCGGTGTAATTGATATTTTTAACGGATGGATATTTAATCCAGTAACCGATTCCACAGCTTAGAGTATCCTTCACTATGTATGCACCATTATAAGCAAAGGCAGGTGTACTTGCTTCAGGATAAATGTTAGATTTTAGTGGATCTGAGAACTCAACCGGTACGCTTACCATATTCCAACCGGTTAATAATTGATCTGATACAGTGATAGTTGGCAAGTGACTTTTTAAATATTCTGTATTGTAACGGATCAATGCATACGCTTCACTTGTGAGCACGATACCGCTATCATTTTGTACATTTGCTAAAACGGCATCGAGTGTTAAATGGGCAGCACGACCACTGTTACGTTGGAATTGTGCTCGAGCCGAATCAAAAAATGTTGTGTACTTATTTGCTGCGGGTTGGTTTGTTATCCAGACAAGTGTGCGTGATTGGTTTATGTACGACTTGATCGTGTCGATGAAGTTGAGACCGTTAAAGGGGGATGGTGGATCTGCAGGAGCGATGGTTTTTCCTTTGAAACTATTTTCAAAAATATCGTCTCCATATGTGATATCAGGAGTATTTCCATATTCGAACTCTGGTTCAGGAAAATGACCTACAATATAAAAAGTAAAGATTGCTGGAAGAGCAGTACTAAAATACTTAAAACCAGAAAGATTGCTACCTGGATAGATATCTACTAAAGAATCACGAGAAAACCACATAATAGATTTTCGATACTCAGCGCGACCTGCTCTCCACATCTGAGGACTATTAATATTTAATATTAACGCATCGAAATCAAGGAAAAAACTTTCTGCACTTTGTTGACTATTTGAATTATTTAATAATTGATAATTAAATAAATAACCATCCGTTGTTTTTAATACGTTATTTTTTACTGTTACTGTTAGATTAGCAGCAGAAGGAAATGTGTAAATCCATAATGTATCTTCTTGTGCAATTAATTTACTTGTTAAAAATATCAATGAAAATAATACTATACTAATATTGGCTATTTTTATTTTCAGATTTTCCATATCTATTTCTCCTTTACAAAAATATGATAATGTGGTGGATCTGTCTCATATTTTGGCCTGATTAGTGTTTTTTCCCAAACAACACTTTCTAAATCTCTTTTAACTACATCAACACAATTATTATTTATATTTAAAGCTTTTATTCCAATATCGGCATTTATGCCTATCCTATGTTGACTATGACTACCGCTCCAATTATTCCCAAAATCAAATCTTCCTCCAAATTTTAAACTCATATCATTTATGCGCAATCTGATTCCAGGGTATAATGAATCATAAGTTGTAGCAATTTTGGGTATAGCTTCAATCAGGTTTTGTGTGCCATAGTGATTATTATAATGTTTAGAAGTAGAAGTATTGCAGGGGTCAAAATCATCTGGTGCACCTATCAAAACATATTTATTACCTATGGGTATGGAATACAACGAATCAACTTTAATTTTTATTCTTAACGTATCGTAACTTGTCGTATCGCTTAACAACTTGGCTTTTATTTTTTCGATCCCTCCAAACTGGGAAGCAAAATATCTAAATTTCAATACACCTGTAGAATCTGTTTTTCTTATAAATGTACTTACAGTATCATATCCTGTCGCAGGTGGTAATTTGGCAATATGATATTTTCCCATTGGTCTGTTGCCATTATGCGAATGACCTCCGCTATCAGCAATTGCAGCAGTGTCAACTTTCACCCAAACATTCTTCATCACCGAATCACCAAACGTCGCCTTTAACTCAAGGTCTACCCAATTTTTTCGACTAAGATTATCATTATAATTAGGAATTGTCGGACAGATGCTATCGAATGCAGGTTTAGTAAATTTTAAAACAGTATCAGCTACACCTACAAAAATGTTTAATATTTCTTCTTGACAAGTGTATGGTGCATGAAAAGTAACATCCCATCCATATTGAGTTGTATCAGTACTGTAAATGCCTAAGGTGTCCAGCACACCATCTTCAGGATGCAAATCTGTTATGTAAGCAATAACTACTGTATCTCCCCTTTGAACAGGAACTGCTGAAAAAGGTGTATAAGGAAAAGAAATAGAATAATAATATCTTAAAGTTTGAACACCGTAACAATTCCAGTAGTTAGAATATGTATTGTTAAAACGTGGAACAACAAAATCGGTTAAAACTGTATCGCCGTTTCTAATATCTAAATATAAATGGCTATTAAATGGTATCGGGCTTTTATCCCTCTCTGCAAACGAATGCCATATTTGTAATACACCTCTTTTCTTCATTACAAAACCAGAGATATCACTGCTTAATAAAAGAAGCTTTACGCTTTCTTTATTATCTTTAACAATCTTAGATTTTGGGTTGAGAGTAATTTTTTCCCGAATCGTCACCTGTGCAACAAGCGCTGCCGAAGAAAATAAAATTAGGAAAGAAAGTAAGAGTTTCCGTTTACAACTGTGTAGAATAGATAAAAGAATCATCGCCAAATTCCCCGATTATGAATGCCCAAATTATCTAAGTTATTATGTCAAGAAGATACAATAATATTTCCCATCTGTCAAGTATTATGTTGAATTTTAGAAAATAAATATCCCTTTATGGAAATAAAGCAACTATAGCAGGAATCACTCCGCCTTTATCCCGTACTCTTTGATTTTAAGGTACAAACCCTTTTCACTGATGCCAAGCGCCTCGGCGGTTTTTTTCCTATTCCCGTTGTACATCTTTAAAACTTTTTCAATGTGCTGTTGTTCTAACGAAGTTATGGAAAGTGAATCAGTCATCGCTTCAATCTGCCGGTCTGCTAATGATAAGTCTTTTGCTTCAATCAATTGATTGGGTGAAAGTATTATGGTCCCTTCAATTACGTGCTCTAACTCGCGTATGTTCCCGTGCCAATCATATACCATTAAAACTTTTAATGCATCTTCAGTTAATCTTTTGGGTTCTTTCGATTTGGATTTTTTCTTCAGGAAGTGTTCAACAAGAAGAGGAATGTCTTCGCGATGCTCGCGCAATGAAGGCATTTTTATTGTTATCACGTTCAATCGATAGAGCAAGTCTTCGCGAAACCGCCCGGCGCGGGATTCTTCCTGAAGATTTTTATTTGTAGCAGAAAGAACTCTCACATCTACGCGCAACTCATTCGTGCCGCCAACTCTTCTGAAATCACCCGTCTCCAGAAAACGAAGAAGTTTAGGTTGAATTATCGGACTTATATCGCCTACTTCATCAAGAAAAAGTGTACCGCCGTTTGCAACTTCTACCAATCCCGGTTTAGCAGTATAAGCATTTGTGAACGCGCCCTTCTCATGACCGAAAAGTTCACTTTCTAATAATGTGTCGGGGATAGAAGAACAGTTAACAGGTACAAATGGTCTATCGGCGCGCGGACTTGCACGATGAATAAGATTAGCAATTAATTCTTTTCCTGTTCCGCTTGGACCGGTTATAAGAACAATTGAATCGCTTTGCGCAATTTTTGTGGCGGTCTCGATGATATGCTTCATCACCTCGCTCGATCCGATAATTTCGGTTGTTCCTGCTTTACGCGAAAGTTCGGTTTGAAGCAGCTTATTATCGATAGAAAGTTTCTTACGTTCAATCGCACGTTCAATAGTCTGCTCAACCTGATCTATATCGTACGGTTTACCCAGAACTTCGTAAGCGCCAAGTTTTGTTGTTTCAACCGCCATCTTGATATCTGCATACTGGGATAAAATAATTACGTGCGTGGAGGGAGAATTTTCCTGAATGAATTTAAGAACCTCTCTGCCATCAACGCGCGGCATCTTCATGTCGAGCAGCACGACATCGTAGAGAGATTTTTGAATAAGATTGATGGCTTCAACACCGTCGAATGCTAGGTCTACTTCGTAACCACCTGCATCCTGCAACTCCTCCTTCAACAACGTTATCAGCGCTACTTCATCATCAACGATAAGAATTTTATACCGCTGAGCCATTTGTAGATTTTAGTATTATTCTGTCAATACCCGCTCGATCGTTGTCAGAAGATCAACAAGATCGTACGGTTTACTAACAAAGTCTTCGGCTCCATGTTTTTTAGATTCGATTGCGTTCTTCAGATCGGCAAACCCGGTAAGCATAATAACTTTTACGGTGGGTAAATTCTTTTTGATGAACTTTAAAACTTCGAAGCCATCAACTTTGGGCATTTTGATATCGAGCAGCACCAGATTGAATCTCTTATTCTGAACTATCGATATCGCATCATCTCCATCCGATGCTGTATCAACCTCATAACCCGCATTAACAAGTTCGCTGCTCAATACGGTACGGAGAGCTTCCTCATCATCGACAACTAAGATGCGACTTTTTTCTGCCATAGTGAAACCTTTATAATTTAGAGATAAATTTAGAAGTATACTTCTTTTTAGTGAAAGGCAAATTAACGAAAACAAACAAAAAAAGCAAGAGGCAAAGTTCTATATCACACTTTGAATCACAATTATTGAATGTCATTCCTGCTCGTTGAGACATTGGGAAGCATGATGCGCTGAATTTTTACAGATCAAATACAGATAAGAAGTTCATAACGCTTCCATCGTTTTCTTTCTTTTTCTTAAAATTATGAAGATTTTCGACATGAGAATAGAATTTAATTAGTGCAAGCGAAGATGGAGCGAAGAGTATTTGAATCTCAGACCGGGGTAACCCTTATGTTGATTTCGGGCTTTGAAATGTGCAAGAAAAATATTAGTCGGGATGCCGGGATTTGAACCCGGGACCTCCTGCGCCCAAGGCAGGCGCGCTAGCCGGGCTGCGCTACATCCCGATTGAGATTCGGTTTTAATATAGGAAACTTTTCTTTTATTTGCAATCTTGCTTTTTTCATGATTTCTCCACTTATTGATATACATCTCCCAAATAATTTTTTAAGAGAAGATTTTTTACAAGAATGACTTTTTTAAATCCCCTTTTCCTTATCGGATTGGTTGCCGCCGTTGTTCCCATCATTATTCACTTTCTTAATCTGCGCAAACTTAAAATTATTGAATTCAGTACTCTTTCGTTTTTGAAGGAACTTCAACAAACAAAAATCAAGCGGCTTAAACTAAAACAGATTCTTTTGCTGATTATCCGCACTCTGATTATTATTTTTATCGTACTTGCATTTGCCCGACCTGCAATGCGAAGTTATTTCTTAGGAACAATTGGAACCAACGCGCATTCAACAATCATCATCATACTCGATGATTCATTCAGCATGGCGCGAAGAGATGCGAATGGTGAACTATTTGCACAAGCAAAACAATCGGCGCTCAGTATCATGAATATTATTAAGGATGGAGATGAAACATATTTCTTGAGACTTTCGGAGCTTCCCAGTGCCACCGTTGAAACAGCAACCCACGATATAAAACTTCTTCGAACATACATCGATGAAAGTAAAATTTCAAACATAACCCGCCCTATTGATGACGCCATCCGATTATCAGCAAGATTTTTGTCGCAATCCAATAATGCGAATAAAGAGATTTATATTATTTCTGATAATCAAAACACGCTCTACACTCATTCAAATTTTAAAGAACAACTATCGCTCAGCGGTATTGGCGCCAGAATAATAATAGTGCCGATTGGTGCGGCAGAAATTATCAACACGGCGGTCGATAGCGTAGAAATTGCGAGCACTATATTCGAGACCGCCAAACCAATATTGATTCGAGCGTCGATTACAAATTTTAATGGGCATTCGATTCCTAATGTTCTCGCGAGTGTTTATCTCGATGGCAAACGAGTCGCTCAAAAAAATCTTTCTCTCGACGGATACGGGACAACTAAAACTGAGTTTTCCGTTCTTCCCAAGAAAAGTGGTTTTAACAATGGATATATTCAGATCGAAGATGATGCATTAACCCAAGACAACGTCCGCTATTTTTCTTTTTACATTCCCGAAGTATTGGATGTAACTTTCATTGCAAATACAGAAAATGAGATTCGTCTTCCTCAACTTGCACTTGCATCAACAATTCCGGGTAATACAAATCGTTCAATATCCACGAAGTTTTTGTCAAACAATCGATTGTCAGCAACCGATTTCTCGCGAACCGAGGCAATAATTTGCACAGACCTTCAAATATTTTCTGAACAGCAATTGCTCCGATTAAAAGATTTCGTTGCCGACGGCGGCGGGTTGATAATATTTCCTAATGATAAGCTTGATATTGCCGGTTACAATAAAACAATTGGCATGCTTCTAAATATTTCTCCAGCCGCGAATGTAATCGGTTCTAAAAACGCTCTGGTGAATCTGACATTCAACAAAATCGATTATGATCATCCATTGTTTAAGGGAATGTTCGAGAACAATGAGAATAAATCTAAGGATCGAAAAATTGAATCGCCTTCAATTTATAAAACGATAATCTTCAAACCGAATGCCACCGCGAGAACTATTATTACACTCTCAGACAACTCTCCCTTCCTTATGCAATATTCCATTGGTCGAGGTAAAATATTTCTATTTTCGGTATCGCCATCGTTGGATTGGTCGGATTTCCCCATAAAAGGAATTTTTGCCCCGCTGCTGCATCGCACAACTCTTTTTGCATCATCCTCACACCAGCAGATACCAAACTTCATAACAGGTGACCAACCGATTGTCGGGATAAAATATTTTCCAAAAGATTCTTCCAATTCCGAGCGTGGAATGAGTTATCGTCTCTTACTTCCCGACGGTGTACAAGAACCTCTGAAACCATCTTCAGTAACAGCGGAGAGCAAAAACGTATCACATGAAATAAAATTCATGATCAGAAAGGTCGATATCCCGGGCAATTACCAGATTTTTTCCGATAGGATTTGCTTGAATACATTTCCTGTGAATATTAATAGTTCCGAATCGGACACCCGTACGATAAAACAGGATAACTTGCAAAAATATTTTTCACAATTCGGCACAGAACCGTTAATACTCGGTAATGTTGATAAACCGGCGGAAAGATACAGTCAGATTCTTGAAGCGCGCTTTGGTTCCGAGTTATGGAAACATTTTATAATCATTGCATTACTTCTAACCATCACCGAGATGATTATCGCCCGCGATAATCGTAAATCGATTGCACAGATTGAGAAATATTGATGAGCTTAAAAAAATTAGTTGAAACCGCCCGTGAAGAAAAAGGAATTGCTGTAGGAATTATTCCAAAAAATCTCAAGAAAGAAATAGTTACAGAACATCTAGATGAACTGATCTTGCTTGCCGACACCGCTGGGATCAACATTGTAGTAAAAATAACACAAGAGAGAGAAAGGATAGATTCCGCGACATATATCGGTTCGGGAAAAGTAGATGAAATCAGTCGTTATGTTGAAGAGAATAAAATTGATTCGGTGATATTCGATGACGATCTATCGCCGGTGCAGGTACGAAATCTTGAGAAGATCATCAAATGTAAAATACTCGACCGGAGCGGTATTATTCTCGACATCTTTGCAAAAAGAGCAAAGACAAAAGAGGCAATGACACAAGTTGAATTAGCGCAACTTCAATATCTCCTTCCCCGCCTTACCCGGCAATGGACGCATCTATCGAAACAATACGGAGGAGTAGGAACAAAAGGTCCCGGTGAAACTCAGATTGAAACGGATCGAAGAGCAATTCGCACACGCATAAGTCATTTGAAACAAAAATTAGTTGTGATTTCAAATGAGCGGGAAGTACAGAGGAAGGGGCGCGAAGAACATACCCGGATAGCGCTTGTTGGCTATACTAATGCCGGCAAATCCACCATATTAAAATTGTTATCAGGTGCAGATGTTCTGGTGGAGGATCGACTTTTTGCAACACTCGACACGACAGTCAGAAAAGTTGAACTAACACCAAAAATCTCGGTACTTCTCTCAGATACAGTCGGATTCATAAGGAAATTACCCGCACATCTTATCGCCTCGTTTAAAAGCACTTTAGCAGAAACAATCGAAGCCGACATTTTATTACATGTAATCGATACATCGCATTCACAATGTGAAGATCAGATAGAGGTTGTTAACGAAACTCTTTCCAATCTGGGTATAACAGATCGACCGATGATTTATGTATTCAATAAAATCGACAAATTGCCTGATCGAACAATCATCAACGATTTTGCGAGACAATATTCACCTTCAATTTTCATTTCGGCACAGCGCGGTATCAACATATCCGGATTGAAAAATGCTATCCTCAAATTGCTTCACGACAATTTTGAAGAGTACAAGTTAACGCTTGAACACCATAATTACGGTATAATTGCAAAACTTCATGAAATTGCTGAAATTAAAAAAACGAGTTATATCGAAAATAAAATTACAATCGTATTCCGGATAGCTAAAAAAAATATGGATCGGTTTCATTCGTTGATGAACAGGAATCATATCGAAGTTAAACCGGTAATGAATTTAAAATAACAATAGATAAAAGGTAGAACTACATGCTTCAGGTGGCAATCGAAGCCGCGATGAGCGCGGGTAAATTTTTAAAGCAAAACATCGGGAAATTTAAATCTGTTCAACAGAAAGATGGTCAGGACAGAAACCTTGTTACAGAGATTGATAAAAAATCGGAAGAGCTTATTATAAAAATTATCTCCTCTCATTTTCCTTCACATGATATTTTAGCAGAAGAAAGCGGGCATGACAGAGGAAAGCCATCTGAATACCGATGGATAATCGATCCGTTAGACGGTACAACTAACTTCACGCATGGTTTGCCAATTTTTTGTGTTTCAATCGGTGTTGAATTTAAGGGAGAAATGATCGCAGGTGTTATATACGATCCGAATACGAATGAATTATTCACATCAGAAAAAGGGAGCGGCGCTTTCTTGAATGGGAAACGAATTCATGTTTCCCAAGTGGATAATATCGGCGAAAGCATTCTTGTAACCGGATTTCCATACAACATAATCGAAAATCCCGATCATGCAGTTGATCACTTTGTAAATTTCCTGATGAAAGCACAGGCAGTAAGGCGCTTAGGTTCTGCCGCACTTGATCTTGCTTATCTGGCTTCTGGTAGATTTGATGGTTTTTGGGAAGTGGCTCTTCAACCGTGGGATATGGCTGCTGGTGTACTTCTGCTTCAGGAAGCAGGCGGAGTAATAACAAATTTTTCCGGCACAAAATTCAATCTGTATGAGAAACAACTATTAGCAAGCAATGGTACAATTCACAATCAAATGTTGGATGTGATAAAGTCGGTGAGTAAGTAAATCTATAACGCAATAAGGGACCTCCCGTCCCTTACTACGTAACTTCAGCCCCCATTGGCTTGCCGCCCGGTGTTGGTTCCGCTTGCTTGCCCTTCCATCTTTTTAATTCATTCCAGTACCGATTGTAATCGGGTGAGCACTTGTGGGATTTCATCAAATTCCCCTGAATCATCCAACACGAGATTAGCACCTGCATCGATGAGCATCAATTTATATAATGGGATAGAATTAGATATCATTATGATGATCATTGGTACATATTGTTTTATCTGTGAAAGTATTTTAAAACCACGTTCTTTGAGTATTTTCAATGAAAGAATTAACACATCAATTTTTTTTGTACTTAACGCTTCAATCGTATTATCAATTGAAGTTGCATATTCTATATTTGGGACAGTCTTGCCATTTGAAACTATCCTCGCTATTCTATCTTGAACTAATCCTGATTTCTCTGCTATTAATAATTGCATCATTCCTCTCCTATAAATAATAAAAAGTTATAACTAAACTCATAACTTTTACAAGTTAGTGATTAAAGGATCGATTAATTGTGGTAAGGGGTAAGAATGATTTGTGGTACATCTACATTTTAATTTGTAACGAATTATACTACAAACCAATAACAAAGTACAGATTTATCCTCTGCTATTCGATGAGTGAATGACTGCGAGCGTATGAAATTAATTCTGCGTTTGATTGAAGATTTAATTTTTCCATGAGGCGAGAACGGTATGTGCTGACCGTATTCACACTTAAAAATAATTTTTCTGCAATTTCAGAGATGGTACAACCGGCAGCAATCAAATGGAAGATCTGATATTCACGGTCGGAGAGGCGCTCGTGTGGAAATTTTTCACCCGAAGATTCAACCTGTATCGCTAATTGTTCAGCAAGTTTTGGGGTGATATATCTGCCACCTTCAGCAATTTTTCTAATTGCCTTCACCAAATTTTCAGGCGCATCCTCTTTGGTTAAATAACCTGCCGCGCCTGCCTTGATTAACCGAACTCCATACCGTTCTTCCGGGTACATGCTTAAAACTAAAATCGGTAGTTTAGGTTTTTGCTTTTTTAACTCTTTAATTACGTCGATTCCGCTCAAACCGGGCATGGAAAAATCCATGACCACAACATGAACATCGTACTGCTGAACCCGGTCAAGTATTTCTTGTCCGTTCGAAGCTTCGCACACCACTTGAATTCCGGTTTCTTCTTGAAGTGTTTTTTTTAATCCTTCACGAATGAGCGGATGATCATCGGCAATAAGTAATTTAATCATTCATTGTTCCTATAAATTTTTCATGATGAAGTACCGATCGTATTTAATGGGACACAAACCTTTACAGTTGTTCCTTTGCCTGCGATGCCGGAAACTTCTACCGCTCCGCCAAATACTTGCGCACGCTCGCGCATGCCCAGCAAACCGAGAGATTTAGAACCGGTGGCTTCCTGTTGGGTTATACCTTTTCCATTATCTGAAACGAGAAGTATTAGTTCACTATCAAATAAATCAATTGTTACGTCAACTCGGGTTGCCCCAGAATGCCGGGCTACATTTGTCAGAGTTTCCTGAAATATTCTAAACAAAGCTGTTGCGCGATCAGTATCGAGCAAAATGAATTCCTTCGGAGAATTAAACTTAGATAATATTTTTGTTCTCTGCTGGAATAGCTCTGTTTCCCACTCTATTGCTTCACGGAGACCAAGCTCGTCTAAAATTTCAGGGCGCAATTGTGTGGCAATACGCCGCACCGACTGGATAGTTGAGTCTGCCAACCCCGACATTGTTTGCAACGATTGTATCGCTTCATTGGAAAATGTATTTTCACTATGCGATTTGATTTTTTTACTCAGCAACGCAATATCCATTTTCATCACTGTAAGCAACTGACCCAACTCATCGTGAATTTCGCGCGCTATTCTGGTCCGCTCCTCCTCCCGCACAGATTGTAGATGAATTGCGAGCGTTCTTAATTGATCTCGAGACTCTTCTATCATTTTCTGATTCTCTTCAAGGATTCTCATTTTTTCCTTCTGAGTATCGATATATCTTTTCTGATGAAAAAGAACCATGCCAACAAAAATGCCAGCTAAGACAAGTAAGGCAGATGATCCAATAATCAATGCAATCCAGATCTCTGAGCCTGATTCTGACACAGGATACCTCCAGCATACAAAAAATTAGATATTATATTCACATCAAAATTTAGTAATGACCATACAAGACGATATATATGCATTGGCTGAATAGCCAACGTATTACTTAAAGCGAACAATAGAAGTGTGCTCATAGAGTATAATAAAATTGCGAACACTATCCAGAATCTTGAATCACTCAAAAGTGACATCACACTATTTTTACTCAATTCGAATAGTGTATATGCACCTATGCCGATCAAAACAACAGACTCGATTGATCTACTGTGACTGGGAAATTTTGTCAGACCTTCGAGGAGCCAACTATTGACAATTGAAATAATAATGAATATTGGGATACTAAACAGAAGAACTTTTTGAATCAAACGGTTCTTTTGTAGATAGGAAAAAAATATAACTAACAATATATATTCGACCGGAATATAAAAATGTAATATCCATAAATTATTTATTCCCTTCAATACAAAAAATGTTACGGAGATTTCAACAACAAATACAAAAGCTATATAGAAGACAAGAATTCTAATTTCTCTCGTTAACGAACCATAATAATACAGCCCTAAAAAAAGAGGAACAATACTAGAAAACACACTTAAGTATAAATCAAAATTACTGATAATTTCCTCTTAGGTGTTAAGAGAATTTGAAATACTGCATATGGGAGGACAGAATGGACTTATCTCCAAAATAATTCCGTTTGTCATATCATTTCCATCTCCATCAACACCAACTAAAACAATTGTCGGGTTTCCTTTATCATCCAGTGCGTAGTAATAGCGCAAAGCTACACATCCTGGCTGGTCGAGAAGTTTTTGGACATATTCTTTCCAGAACAGTCCACCCTTAATTGCACCGATTTCTGCTTGTTCTCTGTATTTACCTGTTAATTTACTCGCTTCAACGGGCGAAATTATCTGATTGTATTTGGGAGGTAATGCCATATAAACTCCTTTACTATTATTTTCATTATTAATAATTAAGCGGGATACAAATTGCAGAACTCGTATGTATCCCGCAAGAACTCATAATAGATGCTAATTACCAACAGCAACTTCTATATTCGATGTCAAAGGATTTTGTGTCGAGCAAAATGGTGGACATGGTAGGCCAACTTCCAATATAGTTCCATTCGTGATATCATTTCCGTCCGAATTAACACCAACAAGGACTAAAGTGTTTTTACCATCTTCAATTGCATAGTAATAACGCATAGCGACGCAATCAGGTTGGTCAAGAAGTTTTTGAATATATTCCTTCCAGAACAAACTACCTTTAATTGCATCCGGTCCTGCCTGTTCTCGAAAAGCATGTGTCATTCTGCTCCCATCTTTAAGTGAAATTAAATGACTATGTTTAGGCGGTAGAGACGATCCCTCTTTTGCATTAATTATTTGCAGAAAAAAAGCGACGACTACTACTATCACTAATAGAAGAATCCCAATTTTATGATAGCGTTTCATGATTTAACTCCTTTAATAATTGTTAATAAATAAGTTATTTAATATGAAGTCTCCCATTTTATTATCCATTAGCCAAAAAATAAGTAATATCATGCTAATAAATCCTTTCAAGCAAAAAGTTTCTACCAATTTAACGAGAATTATTTTATTATTCAACCACAACCATACCAGGGATGAACACCCTGTTCATCGACCAACGAATGAATAATTTTATTAGGAATAATTTGTTCAGCAGAGATAAATATAGATTTTTTCAAACGTTCGATTGAAGTTCTTAGATCATCAGATTTATCCGTATACACCACAGCTAAATTTTCACCGACCGAAATTTTATCTCCTACTTTCTTGTTGAAAATTATACCTGCCTTCAAATCTATCTCATCATCAACTTTCATTCTGCCCGCTCCAAGCATTATGCTCACAAATCCCACCTCTAATGCGTCGATATTTTTAATATACCCATCCATTTCAGATTTAATTTCAACAATATGTTTGCTTTTGGGATATTTCGATACATCTTCAAGATAACTGACGTCGCCGCCTTGTATTGCAACGAGTTCTTTAAATTTATTCCACGCTTTACCATTCTGAATTGTTTCTTTACATTTCTCAATTCCTTCTTCAATCGATTTTGCCTTACCACCTAACATAACCATTGCGCCACTTAGAATGTATGTAACTTCCATCAAATCCGGAATATCTTTCCCCTTCAAACAATCTAAACACTCAACCGTCTCTAACCAATTTCCCACTGCGAATCCGAGAGGTTGATCCATACCGGTAATAAAACCGATCACTTTTTTCCCGAATTGAGTTCCAACGCCTATCAAAGCTTTGGCAAGTTCAACGGCATCAGCTTCGTTTTGCATGAAAGCACCTCTGCCAACTTTCACATCCAAGACCAAAGCATCAATACCTTCTGCCAATTTCTTGCTCATTATGCTTCCGGCAATCAGCGGAATGCTTTCAACTGTGGCAGTTACATCCCTAAGTGCGTACATTCGCTTGTCTGCCGGCGCAATTTCGTTAGTTTGTCCGATCAAGACAAGTCCGGTCTTGCGAATCACTTCTTCATATTCTTTAAGAGATAAATTAGTTCGAAAGCCGGGTATTGATTCAAGTTTATCAAGAGTTCCGCCGGTATGTCCTAATCCCCTGCCCGAGATCATTGGCACAGGCACGCCGCAAGCGGCGACCATTGGGGCAAGTATCAGTGATACTTTATCTCCGACTCCACCCGTAGAATGTTTATCAACTTTAATTCCAGGCACTTTCGATAAATCGACTACAACGCCGGAACGCAGCATCACTTCCGTTAGAATGGCAGTCTCTTCAAAATCCATCTTCTGGAAATAAACCGACATTAGAAAAGCCGACATTTGATAATCGGCAACTCTGCCATTAAGATAACCATTAATTAGGGTTTCAATTTCTTCCCTGTTAAGTTTTTCCCCGCTTCGTTTCTTCCGGATTATTTCTATCGGATTCATTTTTAGATTTTAGATTTTAGATCTGAGATTTGAGTTATGAGTTATGGTTCATATTGTTTTTTAAGATTCGTTCACCGATCATGATACCGCAAATTGTTTTTCCGTCGACAATTTCTAATCGTTCAATCATTGATAACGCTTCTTGCAATGGAATAACTTTCATTGTCATAGTTTCTTCGCCGGCTTCAAGTTTACGTCCACCGGGCGCTTCCTTCAATTTTGTTGCAAGATAAATATGAAGAAGTTCACTGCAAAAACCGGGAGTGGTGTAGATCGATGTCAATTTTTTCCAACCGTCAGCTAAGTAACCGGTTTCTTCTTCCAACTCTCTCTTCGCGCACATGAGCGGATCTTCATCGCGGTTCAATTTGCCTGCCGGTAACTCCCAAATAAATTTATCGAGAGGATAACGATGCTGATTGATAAGAAGAATCCGATTGTCGGGAAATGCCGCAAGTATCACCGATCCGCCGGGATGTTCGGCAACTTCACGAATAGTTGGATCACCGTTTAGGTATTCGACCTCATCAACAATCGTAGTGAACACTCTGCCTTCGTAAACTTTATTTCTTTTTATCAGTTTGTATTTCATCTAATTCCTGTGTATAAACAACTCGTTTTGGCAAAGGTATTTCTATTCCGGCTTTTGCGAATTCTTTATAAATTTGTTCACGCAACGATGTTTCGATCTCAAATTTTTTATCGAAGTGTGATGTCCTTGCCGATAAGCGAAGCAGTACACCCGACTCTGCAAATTCCATAAAAAATACGAAAGGAGCAGGATCAGAAATTATATCGATATTATCACCTGCTAATTTTAAAAGAATAGCTCGAGCATTTTCTATATCAGTTCCATAAGCAACCTTCACTTCTATCAGCACCCGAATCGAATCTTCGGGGAAGGAATAATTGATCAATCGGTTTTTGACCAATTCACTATTCGGAACTACAACAAGATTGTTGTCATAATTTAAAATGTGCGTGCTTCTTAATCCGATTTGAGTTACATCCCCTTCTTCTCCGGAGGGTAACTTAATTCTGTCTCCAACTCTGAACGGCTGATCAATTAAAATTACGAAACCGGCAATCATGTTAGCAACTGTTTCCTGTGCAGCTAAGGCAACTGCAAGGGAGCCAACGCCAAGCGAGAGAAGCAAGCTACCGATGTTCACACCGAAATGGTCGAGTATAATCATGAAGGCGATGAGAAAGAGAACAAGATCAACGACCTTCTTCATCATTGGCGCAATTGTTGCGGTTATGTTACTGTGTGTTTTTTGAGATACTTCGTCTGTATACCATTCGAATGTTGTTTCAATTATTCTACTGACTAAGCGAGCAATCACGAAAACAAGAAATAAATAGAGACCGACTTCGAGATAATCGACGATGTGATTATATGTGATATCTCCGGCTTCAAGTCCACCCCTTATTATTTTTAATCCAATATAGAAACCGATAATCGCGCTAATTGTGATAACCTTGGGTCGTATAACCTGAAGGATACGATCATCAAGAGTAGTTTTTGTGGCAGAGAAAATCCTTTTAAAAACCGTTGAGAGTATCCATTTTACTAATTGACCCACAATCAATGATATTAAGAGTACAGTGAGTGCCGCAACGAATTTTTGCATCAGCGGATGTTCAATCATAATTGTATTTCCAATTTATTTATTACCTCTGCTTCCGGGTTTATCTATTGGAACCCCGTTCGCACACAACGGACATTCAAGCGGCTGGTATGTGATTACATCTACGGCAAGCGTTGCATAAAAATTCGGGAAATTCACTTTTCCGCCGCTTCTATCTATAATAGTACCCACACCGACTACTTTGCCGCCTCGACTTTCAACAATATCTATCACTTCCTTAGCAGATCCGCCTGTAGTTGTAACATCTTCGCATACAAGAATATTTTCATTTTTTTGTATTTCAAAACCACGACGCAACTGCAAAGATCCATCTTTTCTTTCTGCGAACATCGTTCGCACTCCAAGCTGCCTTCCAACTTCCTGTCCAACTATAATCCCGCCAATTGCTGGGGATATTACAACATCCACATTGGAATCCTTAAATCTTGCAGCAATCATATTGCATAGTGCTTCCATGTTGCGCGGATATTGAAGCGCCTTCGCACACTGAAAATATTGCCGGCTGTGCAATCCGGATGTTAGCTGAAAATGCCCTTCGAGCAATGCATCTGTTTCGATAAAGATATTTAATATTTGGTCTTTAGTCATCTAATGATCCTTAGATTAAAAAGGATGTGGTGATACGTTTCGGATTGAATGATATTTTTGATATTCTGTTTTCAAGATAATATGTTTTGAATCTACCGCGTGATCAATGGCGAGAATGCCGTCGAGATGATCGATTTCGTGCTGAAGTAATTCAGATAACGATCCGTTGGCAGAAATGATTTGCTCGTCCTGATTAACATCGCGGTAGCGCACTTTTATTTCTTTGTTACGTTTCACTTTCACCATGATATCCGGGAAAGAAAAACAATCGTCCCACAATATCATCATCTCGTTTGATGATTCTATAATTTCGGGATTTATTAATGCTATCGGTTTTTCAACATCGATGAAAATAATTCTTGAAGGAACTCCAATTTGCGGAGCGGATATCCCTCTTCCAAAACCATTTTGCTTGCGGAAATCATTCAACGTATCCTGTAGATCGTTCACGGTTTGGTGAACATCCGCATTTTTAAAATTATCTACGCGATCAGATTTTTGCCTAAGAGACGGATTACCGAGGAGCAATATTTCTTTAACAGCCATAATTATAATATAGAGATTTTAGAAGAAACCTTCGGCACGGCGAACTCTTCCTAACTTCTGTCCTAAAAATCTTTCACCGATTTCGGTGAACTTATGCGGTATGTCGCTCACGAAAAACTGCACATTTGCCTTTAGCGTGCTGGGATTGCGTAATTTATTTTCGTCTAATATTTTTTCAACATCGAACGCAGTTGCTTCGCCCGAATCGATCAAAGTTATTTTATCATCGAATACTTTGCTAATCACTTTTTCCAATATCGGGTAATGCGTACAACCGAGAACGAGTGTATCAATTTTTTGCAATCGAAGCGGGAACAAATATTCTTTCGCAATAATTTCGGTTGCAGGATGATCGATCCAACCTTCTTCGGCAAGCGGAACAAACAACGGGCACGCCTGCCCAACAACAGTTACCGAGGAATCAAACTGACGGATCGCGATTGTATAGGCGTTGCTGGCGATGGTGCCGACCGTTCCAATAACACCGACACGTTTCTTATTCGATCTCTCTACAGCCGCTTTCGCACCGGGAACGATAACACCCACAACCGGAACGCGAGCATGTTTCTGGACAACCTCCAATGCGACGGATGAAACGGTATTACATGCAACTACAATCATCTTCACATTATGTGTCATTAAGAAATCTGTGTCCTGAGCGGCGTATTCTTTCACAACCTGCGGAGATTTAGGTCCGTACGGCACACGCGCCGTATCGCCGAAGTAAACAATATTCTCGTGAGGTAATTGCCTCATCAGCGAACGAACCACAGTTAGACCGCCGATTCCAGAATCGAATACGCCTATTGGTTTAGATTGGTTTCCTTTTGTGATCATATTATTGAAAATATATGAAATGAAGTGTGGATTAACAAACTTTCGCTTTAAACATTTTACTATTTCTAATCGGTTATATTTGAGTTTCATTGAAACTTTTTATATCTTTCTTTTCACAATTTCACCCCTTCATTCTGGGGATTGTGTTACCACGATAATTATATCATAAAATCACCATTAATTTAAATGGAGTTAAAGTTATGAAATCATTTCTGCTCATTACAGTTGCATTTCTCTTCCTTTTTACGAGTTGCGGTAAGAAAGCCGAACCGGTTAAAGTTGGAGAATTGAACGAATATAAAGACCCTGCTTTCGGTTTCAAGATAAAGTATCTGAAAGAATGGAAAAATTTTGGCGAAGCCGGAAAAGCAATTTTTACCAAGACTCAAGAGGTTGTTAATAAATTCCTCGATCCCCGAACCGGTGAAGAGGGCGCTCAAATAACTGTTCAGGTTATTAAATATGCCGGCTCAACTGCCGAGGATGTAATTCAACTAGGGAAAGAAGAGTTGACGCAAACATGGCAGAACATTCAGATCGCTCCCGATGAAAAAATAAATGTTGCCGGTAAAGAAGCTGTAAAAATTGCATACGGAATTCCGGTTACTTCAAAAAAACAAATATCCGGTTACGATATTTATGTTGCAGGCGATACCGCAATGTACAAATTGATATGTTTAGGTTACGGCGATCAATATGAAGCACATGCCGAAGTTTTTTCTACCATGATTAATTCCTTCGAACTGCCTATTATAGTCGCAAAGAAATCGGATCAATGGTCACCGTCGGGAAATATGGAAACATATAAATCCGACTTCTTCACAATACTTTATCCTGATAATCTTGAATTCAATACTGTAAAGAAAGCGGCAAAGGATGATTTTGCTATGGAGATGCGCGCTGACCGGCTCGATTGTACAATCCGCATAGATGTTTTCGGCGCACAAAAGCTTACTGTTGATAAAGTTTGGGAACAAAATAAGGGCAGGTATACTTCAAAAGCAATCGGAAAAATTCAGATTGACGGTCAGGATACATACTGGGCAGATTACTCTCCACGAAAAGAAATCAGCAGCCGGGTTTATTTTGTTGTGAAGAATGATAAGGTGATCCGAACTACAATCAATTATTTTTCAGCACAGAAAGATGTTTACTTCCCCACATTCGAGAATATGGTGAAGTCTTTAAAACTTAAATAAGGAATCATATATATGGATCATGCGCTTATTACAACAGCGTTCCAATTAGACGGCTACCGTTTTGTTAAGCAGTTGGGATTGGTGCGCGGTATAACAGTGAGATCGAGGTCTTTGATCGGTAACATTGGCGCCGGAATTCAAATATTATTCGGCGGCAATATTTCATTGTATCAGGAATTATGTGAGAAAGCCCGTGAGGAAGCATACGAAATTATGATGCTTCATGCCGACCAGATGGGCGCGAATGCAATCATCGGTATGAGATACGATGCAAACGAAGTAGCCGCAGGCGTTACCGAAGTTCTTGCATACGGAACTGCCGTTGTTGTAGAGAAGGTGTGATAATTATAAATTTATAATTTAACGAGAATAGAAAATGGATATAAAAAACAAAACCGTATTAGTGCTTGGCGGCGCAGGGCTAGTGGGCATGGCGATTTGCAGAAAATTAGTTGAACATAATCCCAAACGGATTATTGTTACATCTATATTGCAGCACGAAGCCGAAGAAGCGGTTGCCACACTTCAGAAAGAATTTTCTAAACTTCCGAAGAAATATTTTCAACCTTGGTGGGGAAATATTTTCGTCAGACATTCACTGAAAGATACAAACCGCGAAGATATCATCAACGATCCGAAAACAAGGAATCAACTGATTGATGATATTCTAAGTGAGCTAACTGAAGATGTTTTAAAAAGATCGACAATAAATACGCTTTTAAAATCATCTAAACCGGATATCATTATCGATTGCATTAACTCTGCAACAGCAATTGCTTATCAGGATATTTTTACGGGAGCACGAAAAGTCATTCAGCAGTTAAAATCTGCTAAGGCAAAAAATACAACAGCAGACCTGATAGAAACAACCGAACGCCTGCTTGCCACACTTTATATTCCACAGCTTATCCGCCACATCCAGCTCTTATACCGTTCTATGCACGATTTCGGAACAATCATCTATTTAAAGATTGGGACAAGCGGAACAGGCGGTATGGGATTGAACATACCATATACACACAGCGAAGAACGTCCGTCAAGCGTTCTTCTCAGCAAATCATCTGTTGCCGGCGCACACACACTTCTGCTCTTCCTTATGGGCAGAACCCCCGATGCGCCGATAACAAAAGAGATAAAGCCAACAGCGGCAATAGCATGGAAACGGGTTGGATATGGCGAGATAAAAAAACGCGGCAAACCGATTGAGTTAGTAGATTGCCCTCCCGATGGTATAAAATTGAGCGGCAAACTTCAGATCGCGATGAAGAACGCCGCAACTCCAACAGGCAAAACGCTGAAATCTGTTTTCATCGACACAGGCGAAAACGGATTATTTTCGCGCGGCGAATTTGAAGCTATTACAACTCCGGGACAAATGGAATTTGTTACTCCAGAAGAGATTGCTGAAGATACAATTTATGAAATCAAAGGCGGAAATACGGGACACGATATAATTAACGCACTCGATAACGCAACTCTTGGACCTACATATCGCGCCGGTTATCTTTTCCACAACGCAAAGAATCAAATCAAAGAATTGGAAAAGAAACACAAAGTGGATAGCGTAGCATTCGAGATGTTAGGTCCACCCCGTTTATCAAAATTACTGTACGAAGGATATCTTTTAAAGCTCGCTTGCACAAATGTTAGAACGGTTTTAAAAACTAATCCGGCAGAACTTTCAAAAAAGATAAAGAAGATAATAGAAACCAACGGCACGCTTCGGTCACAGATAATTTCGATTGGGATACCGATATTGATGCCCGATGGAAAATCTTTACTGCGCGGGAATCAGATTAAAATCCCGCCGTTCACAGGCGAGAACGAACTTCCAATTACACCAAAGAGCGTAAATCTTTGGGCGCACGATGGCTGGGTAGATTTGCGTGTTGAGAATATGAAGCGGTGGAAATCGCGTTTCGAAGATATTTTGAAGCGAGTGAAAGATATACCCGAAACAGATTCAAGTTCACGCTTCCTTAACACCAAGAAGTATTGGGATAATTTTGAAGAAATAGATCCCGGGAAACTTGCCGGATGGATATTCAGTTATGAAGAAAAAGGAATGCGGATGAAAGCATAACCGTGATTTTCATGATTGAAGGATTACCATGATAAAAAAGCCCCGAAAATTTTCGGGGCTTTTTTTTGTTTGTGCAAATTTTTGCCCCAGACCCAGGAGGGGGTTTTAACCAAAAGCTAATGCGCCTCTGGTGCACACACTCCCGACCTAATTGAAAAACATGTTGCTTATTCGGTCGGGACTGACTAAAACGTTCTCTCGATATATTCCGTCTCGACATTCGTCGTGACGGGACACTCGAGAACCTGCATGTGTAGCTGGTTTTCACGCCTGCACGCCGATGCTCGAAAAGCTTAGGTGTGCCTGCCGCAAGCATGGCGGGCAGGCGAGAAAACAAACTTATTAGTCAGCCCCTCCCAACATGAAAGGATAACTTCTGAAATGCCTGCGAATAATACAGTAATAACAAATATTCGGTGATATTACTCCAATTTGTGATTTTTAAAAAAAATGAAAATGTCAAGTAGAAAGATGATTTTTTTCTTGACAATGAACGGGATGTTTCATAATTTAAACATCAAGAAGATATGGGTTGATAAAAAGAGAGAACTCACGCGTAGTGGAAGTTGATATTGGGATAATTAGAGTGCGTGGGTATGATGATGAGCTTGCGAATACGAATTTACAGAGATGTTAGAAGTTAAATCTATAAAAATTATTAATCCTGTCCCGAAATTTTTCGAGACGGTTCGCCATGAGATGCGGCTAAGAAACTACTCGAACAAAACGATAAAAGCATACATCAGTTGTTTGCGTTCTTTTGTAAAATATTTTTCACCGAAGCATCCACGGAATCTAACTGAAGATGATATTAAAAAATATCTTCTGCATTTATTGATGGTTGAGAAAAGGTCAGCGAGTTCTGTAAATCAAGTATTTAACGCGCTCAGGTTTTTGTATGTAGAATTATACAAGATGTCGTACATCATCGGTAAACTTCCGCGACCGATGAAAGAGAAAAAATTACCCGATGTTTTAAACGAGGGCGAAGTGCTGAGAATATTCGGAATTGTGACGAATCTGAAACACCGGACGATGTTGATGCTTGCATATGCAAGCGGATTGCGGGTTAGCGAATTGGTACGATTGCGAATAGAAGATATCGACGGTCAGCGGAACCTCATTCATATTCGTGATGCAAAAGGAAAGAAGGATCGTTATACTGTATTCCCACAATCATTGCGTGCACAACTTATAACATACTGGAAAACGTATAAACTCGGTACACGCGGATGGTTGTTCCCCGGAGAAAAACTGGATAAGCACTTAGCTGTGCGTAGCATTCAGTCGGTATTGACGCGAGCGATCCGGGCAAGCGGTATTACGAAGCCGGTTTCGATGCATTCGTTACGGCATTCGTTTGCCACGCATCTGCTTGAGCACGGAACAGATTTGAGATATATACAAGCATTACTTGGACACCAGAGTGTGCGGACGACGGAAGTGTATACACACATAAGCGCCAAAGGGCTTGGACAGTTACGAAGCCCACTTGATTTTCTGAAGATGAAAGACGAACATATTTTACCAGGCAAAACTCAGAAACTGCTTAAATCTGGTAATAAACAATGAAACTAAAAAAAATAAAAACGCAATATTGCGTAATTCCCGATGTTAGTTGCCATTGCCCATAATAGAGCGAAGAAAGATGAACGAATTGAACATTGGAACATCGGGAGTCATTCGGCCAATCAATGGTGAATCGAAGTTTTCGTTTTCACTCAAGAACCTTCGGTTGATAACTCTTCAAGATTGGCCACCATATGATCCAACTCCAGTAGGTTGGTATCAAGCGGAAAAGGAAATGAATAAACACTGGGATTTATTGTCATCGATTCCTATATGGTGCCCTTATCCGGTTCAGGCTTACTGTGTCGGTGCTGCCCAAGCTCCAAGCCTCGTTGATGCGCTCTCACGCAGTGGTGGAGTCATCAGTTCATTATTGCAAGACAGCATTGATGAATACCTTAAGGTTCACGTTCGATATTTTCTGTTTCCACTCGCTGAACCCATGTATCAAGACCAGGCGGTCGGTCAACTCATCTGTGAAACACTCCCCGATTCTGAACGTGGCGAGGTCAGAGCATGGGTGGATGCTCTGCACCCCAACGAGCTCTCGGAAACCAATCGGCGTGATATCAAGAATGCTCTAGTTTAGAATATGCAATCAAAGTTAAACTCATTCAAAAACAAATCTCACTGAGAAAGGATTCAGTCATGTCGAATCAAGAGACCACAATGTTGTACTGCAAGGCGCCAGGATGCAGCCAGAAAAGAGCTGAAGGTGATACCAGTTGGGGTCCGACACTGATGTACAGATGCACTAATTGCGGCGACACGTATTGCAGCGACCATGCCGCACACGGTCGACGGAATTTCCCGTGTCCATCTTGCGGTCAACCTGCTCTAAGAGATATCAACAAGTAAATCGAAAGGAGACTTTTAATGCCAAACCACAAATCCGAAGGACAATGCCCATCGTGCGGGAAGACCATCATTCTTGGTACCTGCACGCATATGAAGAAAAGTCTTTTCGGCGGCGAAAAGCCATGCGGTTCCAAGGGGTTCGAATGGAAAGAAAGCAATTTGGTCTGCGTTGGCTGCAACACGATTTTTTCTAAAGTGAATTGTCCTGAATGTAAGAATGATGTTTCGGTTAAGATTTTCGAGCCGAAAAGATTCAGGGACGTTTTCAAATAATAACACGGTGAAAGGAACGAAATATGTCGAAGAAAGTCTGTCCAGTGTGTGATGGCACTGGAAAGTGTCCAACGTGTCACGGGCACGGCGGCGGGTTCAGTTACGTTTGCAAAACCTGTCATGACACAAAGAAATGCCCTCGATGCAAAGGCGAAGGCGTTGTTCACAATTAGGATTTGGGCAACGGCAACTAACACCGACAAAGCACGACGTTCGCTCTATCATAATGTATTATTGTGCTCACTCAATTGTTTTTGGCACGAATGAATTGGTCGTTTGATAGTGCCAAAAACAAATGCGTGCTTTGCGGAAACGTTAACTGCAATTGCCCATTTATGATCAGAGAATACTTTGCCTAGGACTGAACTACTGTGATATATTGTTGTTTCATTTTGTACTTTTTATTCACTATCTATCTTCGATATTATTGTATGTAAAATTTTAACGACCGTCAAAGAATTGGATCACAGTATGAATTATGCGTACACCTTTAATTTTAATAAACTTAAATAAACGAAATGCTTTTAAAAATTCATTAACTAAACAAATATACAAGAAAGGAAAAACAATGATCAGAATAAGTACAATTTGTTTTATCGCCCTCATGCTCCTTATAGTTGTAGGGGATTTATTATCACAGTACAATATCACCACAGGAGGAACGATAGGTGGGGCCGGTGTAATAGTGGGAATCGGAAATATGGACAGTGATACTGATTCAGAAATAATAGTTGTTGAATGGTCAACTGACTATTACGTTTATGTCTTTTCTGGTGCAACAGGAATACTCAAATACAAATCCCCCGCTTTTAATGGCATATATTTATCAACCGTATATTTTTCTAGCTCTACCGGTTACTCACAAAGCGCAAATATGCCTAGTAGTCTCCAAGACGTTGACAACGATGGTAAGTCTGAATTCTGTTTTGTTGGCAAATATTCTGGTGAAAGTTCTAAATTGTACATACTACAAAGCTCCGATGGGACATCTGTTTATGAAACAAAACAATTCCCTATACAGTCACAAGTATCCCAGAATTATCCAAATCCTTTCAATCCTTCCACAACAATCGAATACTCTACACCAATTAAGACCGAAGTACAAGTAAATATATTCAATGAAATAGGGCAATTAGTACGTAACCTGTACAACGGAGTAGTTGAATCAGGGAATTATAGTTTGAGTTGGGATGGAAAAGATAATAATGGTCTCTCTCTCAGTAGCGGTATTTATTTCTATCAAGTGACAGTTGGTGAAGATGCACAGACAAAAAAAATGATCTTACTAAAATAAGCGGGCAACTGCAGTTAACAAGGCAAAAAACGTAAAATGAAAAAATATTTCGCTCACGATAAATTTGTTTATAAGAGTTCACTCCATATTTTCGTTTTTTGCCAAAACGTTAGCCAAAATTGCAGATACAATTATATTCGTTTTGTGGCGCATGGCTTAGTCTTTAGAACGAAGTCGCCACCAGATTCTGATTCTGTTTCCAAATAGTATAATAAAATAAGCCAACATCGTGCCCACACACACAAATAATGGTAGTACCATCATATAGAAAGCAAATGTGTTATGTTTGATTTGAAATTCGATCCAGTTATATATGTCTCTTTGGGTGCTATCCTTGGAATCGCTGGTTTGAAACTGTTTGAATTCCTTTTTAGTCTGTATAGAGATAATAGACAAGAATACCGTACTTCCTATGCAAAGTTTGCCGAGTCTTTCTCTTCGTTCCTTCAGCAGTTGGAGATGGGTCCAGCCACCCTCAATCTTCTTATTGTCGAAGATTTCCCGAAACATGATTTGGCTCGGCGAGATTTTGAACGATACCTCTCTCGTCGCACCAAAGGACGATTTTATCGTAAATGGTTGGAATACGAAGAAAAGTATTATCAGGTAAAGCAACTTGGTATCATGGGTATGGCGGTTGCTCTTGCTCCACCCGGATTTGATCTTCGGACATCTCGACCAACACCCGAAGATATGATTCAATGGGAATTCGACAGAAAAAAAGAACTTCGTGGCATCATTCACGAATTGCTTGAGATAGTAGAACCATAGTGCAAACTTCGCTGAGTTAAAAACATGCGCCACAAAACTTTTGATTATAGAACTGCAACTTCGTCTAACACGGCAAAGTACGCCGTTGACACTAAATGCCTCTCTCACTTTACATGGTTCTATTTTATGTTCGTTCGTCATTTCGTACTTTGCCGATTCGTTATAAGTCATTGTGGCGTTCACAGTCAGGGTGTTTATAACGTGTCGCTTGGTTTTAAAAATTATGTTTCGTACAATTTTACATGGGATTATGGTTTTGTTCATTCTATTTGGTTTTTATTGGTATTGATGTATTCGCACTTTGATGGTTTTCGTTAATTAGAGGAAAGTGATTTTGGTTTTACAATATTTTTTCCCAAGAAATTAAAAGAATGGTCAGTGAGTATTTACTACTTCCAGTTTATTACCTTACGCCACAACGAACTTATAACACGTAAAATAACGACACTCGATGTTTAACGATTTTAAAACAAACGCTTCGCTTAATAGTTCAATGCCGCTGCTCACAATAATAAATTCTATTTCGAGTTCGCAGCAGCATTGCGTTATTTTACGAAGCGTTATGCGCCATGCGCAAGGTTCCTTTTAAAATATAAATAACATTAATTAACATTAAGAAAATACCCATGCCATTCTTGCCTGCTATTTGTACGAACCCACAATGTGGTCTGGTATTCGAGTCGCCCATAGATATGAAGGGTACTGGTAATATATTCATTAATTTCCAATATGGAATTTGTCCCAAATGCCAGATGGCTGGCAGAATTCCCGACGGAGAATATAGTGGCTTG
Organism: Chlorobiaceae bacterium; assembly: GCA_013824245.1. Lineage (GTDB taxonomy): Bacteria > Bacteroidota > Ignavibacteria > UBA10030 > SZUA-254 > PNNN01. Next base: position 59,365 of record PNNN01000058.1, read on the forward strand.
GGTGATAAATTATTTGCAATATTCTTTAACATCTCAGATTTATCAATTCTTAAAAATTATATTACTTTTTTATCAGACCAGTTACGTTCTGGTAGTTCGCCAGAAATAATTAAGACATCAATTAATACAAAATTTCCATTATTAAAATCTCTCTCTGATCTTATTCCTAAAACTCGTGCCGATGCTTATGCTTTCATTAGTATAATGATAATGCTAATAAGTTTGGCACTTGATTGTTCCGATAAACTAAAAACTAAAGAACCACCCATCCAAGTTAAACAAGATATAATTAATCAATCTTTTCAAAATTTTTACATTTCGGGTGATTCTGTAAATGTCTATGTTCAGTCAGAGCACCATACAACATCGCCAAACAAATAAGTATGGCAACTTGAAGAACTATGGGTAGTATTTGCATAAACATATTTTTATTCCTTATAAAATTTATATTTTAAAAACAATTAAACAGATTAACTTGCGCACGGGCGCATAACAAGGCAAAAACTGTAAAATGAAAAATTGCTACACTCATATTAAATTTGTCTGTCATAATTCGTTCCGCAATTTCAGTTTTTGCCAACACGTTAGGCGGCATGGCCGCCCGCCGGGACTATCGGTGGTCGTAACGATTCCGGCCGCAAAGTCAAAACAAGTCTGCAATTATGTTCAGGTCCGGCAATGAACTCAAGAGATCCAAAACTTGTTGCGCTCCAATTCAATGAGTGCATTAACAACCAGGATCTGAACGGACTCGCTCTTCTCATGACCGACGATCATGCATTCATCGATCGCGAGGGGAAGGTCAGTCAACCCAAACAGACTATGGTTCAAGGCTGGAAACAGTTTTTCGAAATGTTCCCGAAGTACAGGAATACTTTCAATCGCATTCAATCCAAGGACAATCACGTCACCATTCTTGGCTACGCTTATTGGTCAGAAAAGGAGCCGTACGATCCAGTAATCTGGACTGCAACGATCGTCAACGATCTGGTACAAGAGTGGCGCGTTCATGTTGATACAGAAGCGAACAGAAAACAATTCGATCTCCTTTGAACGTCGGCGGGCGGCCACGACCGCCTAACAAACGGCAACACGGCGCTCGCACCTTGGATAGGCGATGTTGAAACAATGTTTGGCTAAATGAAAAGTGCTCGCTCCATTGCTCGCCGCCAGAGCAATCGACGATCAGTTCGATGCTGGCGGCTCGCAACGGCGTGTTGCCTAAACGTTATGCGCAATATTACTATAATTTATGACTAACAAATATGGAATCCCAAGTGACGAATTGCTAAGAATTCGTGCTAGAGATAAAAACTGTGTGTATTGCCACAAAGAAATGATTTTCCCCTTCATCCCAAAAAAACATAAAGATTGCGCAACTATCGAGCATTTAAATTTTGATGGACCATTTTACTGGGACGAAGATCTGCAAATAGAGGATGTTGTAATTTGTTGCGGGAGCTGTAATTCAAGTAGAGGTGCAAAGAAATTGTCAGAATGGTTTAGGACGAAATACTGTATTGCAAGAAATATTAATGAAAATACTGTAGCTGACCCAGTCAAAGAATATTTAACACGCAAAAGAGAAAAGTGTTAACTCACATTAATTTGAAAGCCCCAATTAATACTGCGCATAACAAGCGGCTTACACGTTCGCTTCCGCGCCAGCGGAAGCGTGAGTACTTAGACAGCAGTTTACGCGAACGCTGGCGCGTTCGCACATGGCGCTCTTTGAGATATTAGTCTTGGTGGTAACGTAAGTTTAACTACCACCTATTCGGCGGTAGACTTCGCGCCATGTCGTGTAGCCGCGGCGCGTTAGGCGGCATGGCCGCCCGCCGGGACTATCGGTGGTCGTAACGATTCCGGCCGCAAAGTCAAAACAAGTCTGCAATTATGTTCAGGTCCGGCAATGAACTCAGAGATCCAAAACTTGTAGGCGATGTTGAAACAATGTTTGGCTAAATGAAAAGTGCTCGCTCCATTGCTCGCCGCCAGAGCAATCGACGATCAGTTCGATGCTGGCGGCTCGCAACGGCGTGTTGCCTAAACGTTATGTGCCATGCGGCATGTTATCGCATTATAATTAAAATTAAATAGGAGTGATGTTTTTATGTTGAAGTTTTTATTTGTTATCTCAGCGTGCATTACGCTTTCATCATGCTCTTCGAGCCATTACGTGCAAAAGCAAGGTAATGAAATTACAGTTGCCCTTGATTCTTTAAATTGGTATCTGTCCTTTCCAGATGATGATTACGTAGTCGAAAAGGAACAGATTAGTTCTGATCACAAATCAGGTTATTTCCTATTTACCCACCATTCAAATTTTCCCATTGATACGTTATTCACCGTATCTTTCTTTATCGAACCAATAAAAGGTTGTATTGATGCAAAATGTTGTCGTGATAAAGCGTGGGAAAAAGAAAAAACTAGATTGAAAAATCATACTGATGTTCAGCTATCGGAAATTGGCGAAGCTGCAACTTTTGAGTATACTCTACCTGATTATTTTAATTACAGAAGTATGAATGCACATTTTTTCCATGAGGGTTATTGGATTGATATGCACATCTCAAGAATGTTATATGAAATCGGTTCGCAACAATCCTTTGTCAACTTGGTAAAATCTATTAAATTATTACCGAAGGCAGATTTAATGAATACTGTAATTCGCTAAGTTCAGTAGTGCTTCATTCATATCCACCGCACGGCACATAACACGCATAAAAATGAATCAGAAAATTAACAAATTAAAATCTAACGTCTCGCTCTATGGAACATACCGCTTGCCACAAGAAAATATGTCTGTTTATAATGGCAAACGGTACGTCATTTTTATGCGAGACGTTATATGAAATGCGATTCTTGGAAAAAAGGTAGCATTGATTCCATGTGCAAAGCTTCTTTACTATTTTTCATAGTCATTAGCTTGAACACTCAAGTTTATTCCCAGAGATACTTTGAATTCGGAAACAGGGTTTATCAAAGCGGCGAGAATTTTGTTGCTGTTACTTCAGATTCTGCTGAAATCTTGGTCATAGAAGCACAGCTTACTCTACCTGAGAGCCTGAGAGATAGACATATACATGGGATCCTTGCTCACGGGAATCCGGGTTATAATCTCACATGGCATTGGCATTTCATACCTAATCAATGGCGTGTCGTGGAGACTTCAGTTGAAGTTTGCGATGGACTGCCATCATGGATAGAGAGAGATACAGCTTTGTGGACAGATGGATGGATTTTCTGTCCATGGTCATCTTATCTACTGAGGGAAGTATCACCTAACAGCGTGATGGAAAGGGGTGAGATCCAATTATCTTCCCTGATCTATCCCAATCCAACCCAGGGAACATTCAGTGTCGATTTTTTAGACCCTTTGAATAGTCAGACGTCAATAACAATCTACAATATTCTCGGTCAGATGATCTACAGTAAGTCTTTCTTTGCGCCTTATCATGAGCAGATGCAAATCGACATTTCGAAACTACCAAGTGGGGTTTATTATTTACATGTAAAGTCCGGATATAAAATCCTGACACAAAAACTTCTCAAACAATGAACAAGAATCGCACTTCATATAACACCGAAAAAGCACGACACTCACTTTTTATGATAGAATATTATTGTGTTCGTTCAACAGTTTTGCTCACAGAAAATTTATCTATTTATAGTTCGCAAAACTGCTGCGTGCTTTTCGGAAACGTTATGCGAAAGCGGCACACGGAGAAAGGTGAGAGTTGAATGAAGTCAAATCCGAAAGTAACTCAATTCCAACGAGACTGCTTTGCCAACTATCTACCTGACATTCAGAAGAAAGTCGGCGGTTTTCCAAACCCATATTTGTATCCCGACGGTAATCCAATTCGGCCAGTCGTACCAGTCCAAACGACGCTCAACAAAATAATGTTGGTCGGTGCTTTTCCATCGGCTCGATTTGAAAGAAGAAATGCTAAGCTCATACCCATTGGCGACAATCTCGCTCCTTTTGGACCCGAACATTATTTCGATGGATTTCAAGTCAGAGTCCAAGAATCAACCGAGAGTCTGCACAAGAACTACTTCCCGCAACTTGGAATCGAGCGAAGCGACTTGTGGATCACCGACATCGTAAAGGTCTACCTGTATCCTGAGAAGCACCTCAAGAATTTTCCATCGTCTAGCTTCGTCGATACTCACACTCTATTTCCGGAGATTGCAGACGCAAGCCGAGATTGGTTTATTAGAGAACTCGACGTATGCAATCCCAAGTTGATAATCACTCTCGGCGAGGTTGCCGCAAGGGTCGTCGCTCAAACGAAACCACTATTGGACGGCGTCATTCGAGACTTGTCCTACGGAAACAAGCACAAGGTTGTGCATCTGGCTCATCCGGAAATTCGCCGTCGTAACAAGGACTGGGATCGACGCACTTCGACCCATCTGGGTAAGTTGGCAAAGCAGATCAAAAAGTACGTGTGAAGTGTGCCGCCTTCGCATAACACGGCAAACAACGACACTCGCTCATTTGATATGACAATGTTGAAGCTCAGCAAGAAAATCAGTTGTGCTCGTTCCACCGTTTTGCTCACGAGAAATTTGTCATTTGATAGTTCGCAAAACGGCGGCGTTGTTTGCCGAGAC
>PNNN01000005.1 GCA_013824245.1 Chlorobiaceae bacterium
ACAGTATAGCACTTTAATCACAACACCACATCGTCTGGACTGCCTATCCATCACCAGACAGGAGTCTGGTGTTTTAACGGCTTAATAAAATTTTAGGTTATTAAGTATATTTGACTGCCTCCCACGCCAGCAAGCGGTGATATAAAGTTCTTCAATAAATGGTTAAAGAAAGAAGCCGATACCAGTGTTCTTGATGTAGTGAACAATTGGTGGAAGCAGATTAGATCATGAGTTTTTATTGAACTCCGACTTCTGATTAGGTTATTTTACAGTAAAAGTCGGAGTTCTTTTTTATCTCCTACTTCAGCAACAATAATTTTTTCACAGATATGAAGTTGCCGGCTTGCCCGCCATCTGTTGGGCGGGCTTGTATGCGATAGTAATAGACACCGCCCGGTAATCCGTTTGCGTTGAATTTTACTGTTTTGTACCCCGGCTCTTCTATGCTATTCACCAGCATCGCAACTTCTCTTCCAAGCAGATCAAAAACTCTAAGTGTTACGTGGCTTCGCATTGGCAGTTGATAGCTGATAGTTGTGCTGGGGTTGAATGGGTTAGGGTAGTTTTGTTTAAGTGCGTACGTTATCGGAGTTGCCGGCATTTCTTCTTCTCCACTCAGCACCGGTGGCGATGGTGGCATCTCACCGGTTGATGCAATCTTAATCCGGCTCGCGATATTAAGTGCTGTTGTCGAGGATAGAAATAGAGTGCCGGTTCCTTGAACCTTCACCCAGTATCCTTTGCCAGGCAGAATAGAATCCACCCTGATGTAGGATTGACTGTATCCCCAAAAATCAGAAGTAGTGAGACTTGGTGGATCGGATGTAATCGATGAAACTGCTATAGGAGAAGATACCGACCCTATCATGTTCCATCCTTCTTGTACGCTGATGGACTGATTCACTATAGTTGTATCCCCTGCAACTAAAATTGCTTGTGCACTCTCAAATTTGAGCCAATAACCTTTATCACTTTCTAAACTATCTTTCGAGATGTATACACCATCCTTGTAATAAAACGCATCGGAGATAGAAGTAGGGAAGAAAGTTGTTTTTGGAGACGATGTTCGGAGAACAGGAACAGAAACAAGGTTCCAACGATCATCGACTGAGATCAGCATGGAATTCCGTATAACCGAGTTTTCCGGAATCCAAGAGAAGTAAACATCCTGTTCGCCATTGAACGTGGCTGCCCACGCTAAGTTTGCTCCGGTACTGTCGGACACCATGTGAAAGTAATCCCCCATCTTATTCTGCTGGGGCCATCCAAGATGAGGATCGAACGAATCAGAGAGACGTTTGTTCGGTGACCATGTAAGTCCACCATCTATAGAGCAAGAATAGTATAATGATGAGAGAACTGTACCCGGATTGTCGCGTGTATCTAACCAAACGACATCGATCCGTCCGTTCGGCGCAACCGACATTGTACCGAACCACTGCCATGCGGTAGAGCTTGTATCGTCGTTGATGCGCACTGGCGCGCTCCAATTCAAACCTCCATCGGTGCTACGTGAAAACATTACATCCAACGGATCAGAAGTTGACTCTCGCTGAACGGAACAAAGAACATAAACATTGCCGCTTGTGGAGTTCGTGGTTTTATCCACTGCCAACCACGTTTGACCTGCTAAGCCGCCGGGATTCGGATCAGTACCATAGGTAATGTAGCCATCGAGGTTGACCGCAACCACCGTATCCCATGTGATTGAAGTGTAGATATCTCGTGCAGTTGTAGACTTTGCCACTGCAAAATCACCACTTCCCCATCCGCCAACGTATAATACTCCATTCCTGTCTACGTCTAACGTTCCCCAATATGGATTGTCTGGAATTTCTATACAATTTTCATAAAGGAGTCCTCCAAAGATTCCACGGGTGAAGAAACCAGGTTTGCAGCTTGAATATGCATACGTCCAAAAAGAATAAAAATTATCTCTACCGATGCTCTCGGTTTTATCCGCGATCATCCATTGCTTGTCGCCACCACGGGCATCAGTTTTCGTGCCCCAATTTACCCCTCCGTCTACCGACTTGAACACGGCACAGGAGAAATTGTTGTACGCGTCTGCAGTGAGACTGTTATAGAAGAAATTACCGTTCGCATCAGCATCAAGGACGGGGTCGGACCGGAATATTCCCGGCTCTATAATGCCGGGGAATGTCCATGCATGGCCAGCATCGGTCGTATAACCGTAACCCGCTTGCCGGAAATTGTCGGTGATAGTATTAAATTGCCGCCAGCCAATTGCCATCCTATTCGGATTGGTGGGATCGACGGCGAGCGATGGTTCATTTGCTGCATCGTCCACAATGTTTTCCCCCGTACCCGAAACGTTCACCTGTGCAATGAAAAATCCGTCAGCAGATGACCGATGGTAGGCGGGTGAGAACTTCTGATTCTCGGGTCGAACAGCAGTATGCTTTCCCTCGAACTTTTCATGCTGCTCTAGTTGGATCGGGGTGGGTCGCACTTCTTTGGTACTCTGACCGAAGAGTAGCGGGGAAATAAAAACAAAAACTATTGCCACAAAGGCAGCGATACGTCTATGATCAACACCCATTTATTTGTCTCCTTGTGTATGTGTGTGATTCAGATGAACTATGTGGAACGCTGTAATCTAAAAATTGTCAAGCTAAAAATCAAGAGTGAACGACTTGGCTCTTTATCTTATCCGATCTGGTCTCCACAGGAAAAAATCGAAAATACTGAAATTTTGAATTGTTGAGATATAGTGGCTGCCTTGAAAGTAGGTTTTCTCGTTACATTCTGTCACGCATGCGACGGAACACTCGCCTGCCCGCCGTGCCTGCGGCAGGCAGCAAGCGGGAAAACCGACAACAGATTCTGGTTCTCGAGTTTATAGTTTCAATTTGGGGTATCGAGAGAACCTTTTGAGATGGCTAATTTACCGGAATAAAAAAAGTGTAGTCCGCTTCTGAACTACACTTTTATAAATTTACATAAATTTTATTTATTCAACCTTCGGCGGTTTTCCCAACACATCTTGAATAGTCAAGTTCACAATCTTTCCTAACTTTAATGCCTCAAGAGGTTTTTCGATTGTTTTTCTATCACCAACAATAACAATCGCGACCTTTTCCGGATTGATATATTTTTTCGCTACACGCTGAACATCTTCCTTTGTAATGGATAGAATATTCTTTGTGTAATTGTTGAAGTAATCGTCGGGTAAACCATAGCTGATAATTTCGGCAAGCTGGTTTGCAATCTGTCCAACAGTTTGGAAATTTTCAGGATACCTTAGTGCGATATAATTCTTCGCGCGATTCAATTCTTCATCTGGAATTAGTTCAGCAATCCGTTTTAATTCTTTGAAGAATTCAATCACTGCACTATCGGTTTTTTGTGTATGAACCGCAGAACCGGCAAGGAACGGACCCGGATAAACACGCATGTCGAAATTTGAGCTTGCGCCGTAAGTGTATCCGTGCTGTTCACGCAAATTATTGTTGAGACGCGATGTGAACGAGCCGCCAAGAATCGTGTTCATAACCCGCAACGCGTAAAAATCTTCGGTCATTCGTTCAGCGCCAATTCTACCGATACGAATCTCGGATTGCGGCGCGCCCGGCTTATCAATAAGATATATTTTCCGTTCGTTTACCTGTTCGGCTTTGGGAAAAGTAATTTGTTCAACATTACCGCTTTCCCATTTTCCGAATATCGCTTCAAGTTTCGGGACAATTTCGGAGGCAGTTACATCACCTGTTACAATCAACTGTGCATTATTGGAACGAAAATATGTTTGATGATATTTTTTAAGATCTTCGACTTTGAAAGATCGGATCGATTTCTCATTTCCCATATTACCGCGACCGTACGGATGATCGCCGCCGAATATCGTCCTGCCGAATTGCACAGATGCAATAGCTCTTGGCTCATCGTGCCACTGCATTAATGTTGTGAGACGTTCTTTTCTGTTTCGCTCCAACTCTTCAGCCGGGAATGTCGGCTTTAAAGCAACATCGCCGAATAAAGGCAACGCTTCATCCAATTTTGATAACGGAGTAAACATTGTTACACCAGCCGTGTGCCAGCTTGAGAATGCTGAAATACTTACGCCAAGGAAATCTATAGCATCGGCAAGCTCAAGCGAATTACGACTGCCTGCACCCTCTTCCATCATCGCTGTAGCTAAACTCGCAAGTCCGATTTTGCCTTTTGGATCGTTCACCGAGCCGGCTTTCACAAGCAATTCAATTTGTACAAGCGGAACCTGACGCTTTTCCATTAAGGTTACAGGAATCCCATTTGAAAGTTTCAGATGTTGAATGGGCGGAAGTTTTAACGAAGGGGGCGGACCTAATTCGGGCGGCTTGCTTCGATCCGGGATTTGTGCTAAAACGAAACTCCCGAATAAAATAACTAATGTAAATCCGACAATTAAACTCAGATTTATTTTTTTACTTTTTACTTTTAACTTTTTCATCGTTACTTCGCTCCTTTCTCGCCTGCGGCTAATTCTTTTTTACCCTGAGGCACAACGCTTAATAAAACATATCCGTCATTCCGCAAGAAAGTGGAACAGACAGAGCTGACATCGCCCGGTGTGAGCGCTTTATACCTCGATAAGTCTTCGTTGAAGTAATCGGGGTTTCCTGTTTCCACGAAGTAAGCATTAAGTAAATCTGCCTTGCCGCCGAAACCGCCGACGCGTTCCATTCTCATCAGAAAACTTGCTTCGTATTGATTCACTGCACGTTGAAGTTCACGCAGTGCAGGCGATTCATTTTTCACTTTATCAATTTCTTCCCAGATAACTTTTTCAATCTGAGATAAAGTTATACCGCTTCTCGCCGTAACAATTATCGAAAAAGTTGAATTTAAAAAGCTCGCATCCTGATAAGCCGTTACATCCTGAGCTATTTGCATATCATACACAAGACGTTTGTACAGGCGTGAATTTTTTCCACCGGCGAGAACCTGAGCAAGAATATCAAGCTCGGCATCGCCCGGCGCGAAATGTTTTGGTGTTATCCAGTTTAGATATAATCTCGGCAGTTGAACTTTATCTTCTATAACCAATCTTTTCGGTTCAGGGAGATAAGATACAGGTGTACCGAGCGGCATAACAGGTTTTCCCATCGGGACATCGCTGAACCACTTGGTTACTTGCTCTTTGGTTTTCGCCGGATCGATATCACCGGCAATCACCAAGCTCGCGTTGTTGGGCACATAATATTTTTTAAAGAAATCTACAACATCCTGAAAACTTGCCGCAGATAAATCTTCCTGCGAACCTATCGTGGGCCAATGATACGGGTGATCGGCAGGGAAAAGATTTTCGCCAATTAAAATGGATGCCATACCGTACGGACGATTTTCGTACGATTGCCTTCGTTCGTTTTTTACAACATCGCGCTGAGCGTTAACTTTTTCGGGTGACATAGCATCAACCAAATATCCCATTCTATCCGACTCAAGAAACAACGCGAGATCGAGTGCGCTGTTCGGGAAGTTCTCCCAGTAATTTGTTCTATCTGAAGTCGTTGATCCGTTATTGTCGCCCCCTGCGGCTTCAAGCCACTCATCGAATTTGCCGACTGGGACATTCTTCGATCCCATAAACATCAGATGCTCAAAAAGATGAGCAAAGCCGGTTCGTCCGGGTTTTTCATTCCCCGACCCAACATGATACCAGATATTCGCAGTTGCAACCGGTATAGTATGGTCTTCGTGAAGGATTACCGTTAATCCGTTCGGAAGGGTAAACTTCTCGTACTGTACGCTGATCTGACCTTGTCCGATTTGAACTAAAATCAAAATCAGAATCAGCATATAAAAAATTTTAAATCTCATTTTTGCTCCAATATTATTGAATATTTTGAGGGATTTTTAAATCAGGTAAGTAACTTAAGATATTCCAAAATATTAAGCAAGTTATACGATGCAAAACTCCGAGTTGTACTTTGGATTAAACAAGTCACAACTCGGAGTTTTAACCTGTAAACCTTCGACGAGATGCCATTTCGACCAATATATACCGATAAAGGGGCAGCACAAGAAAACTTTTCGAAGGTTACTATTGCATAATCAGGTCAACCTTCGAAAGGTTATTAAATTAAACCTCCGGTATCTTCTGCGTTATTCATACGAAGATGCCGGAGGTTTGACTATTTACTACTTCATCATTGAAAGCGAAAAGGAAAGCTTGATATCATTTTCAAAACCTTTTACAACGAGATACATCTTTTTTGAACCGTTTAAAAAATGATGGTCACCTTCACGGAAATGAAACATGGCGAAAATAGTTTCGGGCTGAGATAGAATATTCTTCCTGATGCCCCAGATAAATTGGGGCTTTATGAATTTATTCTTGTCATTGACTAAAAATATTCTATCTTCTAAATTTTTTATGCTCGGCATATAACAGGGCCAATCTGCCAAACCTGCGATCGGAGCAGAAGTATAAGAGTAAGAGCCACCGTAAGATTTGAGCGTTGTCATTATTGGAATGTTACAGGGCCAGCTTCGATTTTCGAATGTAATAAGGAATTGCATCGAATCGATTTGCGTTATATCGCGGAGATAATTTCCGCGGGCATCCATAAATTTGTAATTCTCCCAATCCATATATAAACCGACAGCGTCCCTTAAAAGTTTATCTGCATTCTGCCGATATTCATCATCCTGCCAATGCTTTATTCTTTGCTCGGCACGCTCGATCGCAAGTACAACAGAAGGATAATACGGTGTGGCAAATACTTTAATGTTCGGACTGTTTTGATCAAATAAATTATGAGCTATCGGAGAGATCATAACTATTTGCTCATCCCTAATCGACCAATCAGTCGATTGCTTCTGGATTATATCTTCGTATCTATCTTTTCCAATATAAAAACAACTTTGGAGGAAAAAGATAAATGATAAAACTATGTATCCCTTCATAATTTTATTCCCCATCGAACATATCTCTATATTCTGCTTACCAAAAATCGTAATTACGAACTGTGGAAAGATAAAAAATTAATAATCCTTTGTCAAGAATATTCAAACAAACAGAATGGACTCTTCTTACCGGTCCAGTTTATCTATTCTTCCTCAAATATTCCAACCTGTCTTTTAATTTATCTGCGGATATTAAAAGTTTATCTTTACCGAAAATGGCATCTTCCTGAAAACGGAAAACAAGCTCGAATTCTTTACTCATCACAATTGCCTCCTCGGGGCACACCTCTTCACAGAAACCGCAAAAAATACACCGCAGCATATTGATTTCGAATCTGACGGGATAGCGTTCTTTAAGAAGCTCAGTCTCGGATGCTTGAACATCAATAGCCAATGCCGGACAAACGCGAGAGCAAAGTCCGCAAGCAACACACCGTTCAACACCGTTTTGTTCTACAAGCACGGGTCTGCCCCGGAATGATGCGGGCGGGTTCCATTTTTCTTCAGGGTACTGGCGCGTAAACTTCGGGCGAAAGACCTGAGAAAGAGTAATTCTCATCCCGTTTATGATTTGAGGAATATAAAACTGTTCCCACCAGTGAAGGTCTTTGCGATGTACTATTGGTTTTTGATTTTCCATAAATTCGTCAATGGTTATTTGTCAGTTGTCATTAGCCAATCAATACAAATAACTAATGACCGATGACTGATGACTATGATAATAATAAAATAACTAATCCGGTTATAAGTAAATTCAAAATAGAAACAGGAAGCATAAACTTCCATCCTAAATTCATGAGTTGATCGTAACGGAAGCGCGGTATCGTCCAGCGGATTATGATGAAGAACGAAACAAACAGTATAACCTTTGTGAGAAAACCGAATACCTGAATAATGCCTATCCAAAAATCAGAGAAACCGAAGGAATGCACAAACGGAACCTGCCATCCGCCAAGATACAAAGTTGTGATGATAGCACTTGAAACAAACATGTTCGCATATTCAGAAAGATAATATGCAGCGAATTTCATACCGCTATATTCCGTATGGTATCCGGCAACCAATTCCGGTTCTGCTTCGGGCAAATCGAACGGAAGTCGGTTCGTCTCTGCAAACGCGGCTGTTACAAATGTGATGAAACCTATCGGTTGCAGAATAATATTCCACTTCCATCCTGCCTGTGCTTCAACAATAGTATCGAGTTGTAAACTTCCTGCAATCATAACAACACCGAGGACTGCTAATCCCATCGAGAGTTCATAACTGATCATCTGAGCCGATGAACGAACACCACCAAGCAATGCGTATTTACTGTTGGAAGACCATCCGCTCAATGTCAATCCATAAACACCAAGAGAGGTCAACGCGAGAATGAAAAGTATACCGATATTTACATCTGCTATCTGTAACTTGATATCATAACCGAACAAATTTATCTTATCGCCAAAAGGCACAACCGCGAAAGTTGTAAGCGCGACAGCAAGTGAAATAATAGGTGCGAGATCGTGTATAAAACGATTGGACTTTAACGGTACGATATCTTCTTTGAAAACAAGCTTGACAACATCGGCAATTGGCTGTAAAAGCCCTTGCCACCCGACACGATTGGGACCGATCCGGTTTTGTATTGCTGCCGATAAACGTCGCTCTAATAAAACCACGTACGCCACAATACCCAACATCACTCCCATTACAACTACAATTTTAATAACTGAGATAAGTAATTCCATATTATGATCTCACCGTTACTTGCTCTTGAGATTTTTGTATCATCGCTCCGGTAACACCGATATTTTCGTAAGTCAGTCCATAGAACGAAGAATTTGTAGAAGCTATTTCGTTAAAAACATCTTCACATTTATTGTATTTCCATTTTGCGCCTAAGATTGCCGCAATACTGTTGATGATGCGCCACGAAGCGCGTGTATCGCGCTTAATCCCTTTTGTCCAACGATCATTATGCGCGCCAAACCTATCTAAACGGCTTAAAGGCATTCCATCCAACACGCGATCATGTTCAAGCGTTGACACTGCAGGTTTGTTCTTCTGCACCCTTCCTTCAAAATTAGTAAACGTTCCGTGCTTCTCAGCATAAGTGGAACTGGCGAATACAACATCGGCATATTTCATAGTCTGGTTTTCATTCGAGGCATGAATGACGAGAAATTCCAACTTTGGCAGCACCTCCGCTATTTCAGGAACAACGGCAATATCGTCATCGAGTACATATAAAGCTTTTATTTTACCATTACGAATATCATCGATTATTGCGCGGTAAGAATATTCATCAGTGTCAGATTTTATTCCCACGAGTCGGGCACCTGTGGAATTAGGAGTTTTATCTGCTTTAATTAAAAGTGAATCCTGTTTCGCATCTTCTATATGGGGTACAAAATCTATACGATGCACACCCATGTGATTCATCAACTTCGCGAGAAGATAATTATCTTCATTTGTGGAATGAGCCGAACCGAATGCAGCAATTTCATTTTTCTTAAACGATTTGAGTTCGGATGTTGCTCGTGCCATTGCCTCATCCCAACCAACATCTATCAACATTCCATCTTTTCTAAACATTGGCGCGTTAACCCGATTCGCCGCATTTACATTTTTAAAACTATTCAATCTTCCATGATCGCACATCCAATATTGATTGACAGATGAATTGAAGCGCGGTGTGAGCCGTAATATTTCATTGTTCCTAACCCACATCTTCGTATTGCAACCGCGCGAACATCCCACACAAACAGAATCGGTCGCCGACATATCCCAAACGCGCGCCTTAAATCTAAAATCTTTGCTCGTGAGTGCCCCAACAGGACAAAGATCGATTACATTCATTGAATAATCGTTATCAAGTTTTTGTCCCTGGAAGGTTGTCAACTCAACATGATCTCCGCGCTGTGTAAATACCAACTGCGGTTTATTCACTATCTCATCGCAAAAGCGTATACATCGGGAACACATAATGCAGCGTTCAGTATCGAGCATAACGTTAGGTCCGAGTTCAACTCGCTTCGGTTTTCTAACTTTATCGAATTCGAAACGACTTTCGCCAACACTATATTTATAAGCGTAATCTTGAAGTTTGCATTCACCTGCTTCGTCGCAAATCGGACAATCAAGCGGATGATTGATCAAAATGAATTCGAGAACCGCATTGCGGGCTTTTACAACACGTCCGGAATTGGTCTGGATAATCATCCCATCGGTTACCTGCGTTGCACATGCAATCACAAGTTTCGGCATCTTTTCAACTTCAACCAAACAAACCCTGCAATTACCCGAAACGCTTAACTTCGGATGCCAGCAGAAATGTGGAATGTGAATACCATTTTGCCGTGCCGCCTGGATTATGGTAAGATTGTTCTCAACCTCGAACTGTTTTTCGTCTATCGTGATTTTTACCATGAAATATTATGATCTTTATAGATTTCGATTAATCAAAAAGTTATTTATAAGAATCAGCCAAACGATTACTGTATGTAATATGAAAATTCTTTAGCTTTTCCACAAATTCTTGAATTTCATCCTTCGGAGGTAAAAATGTTGTTCTGAAATGAAGTGTCCCGGGGATTTGTCCGAAGCCGGAGCCGGGAACGACACAAATTCCTGTTTCTTCCAACAACGCCATGCAGTAATCCGAATCACGCTTTCCTTCATAAGCGATTCTTTCTTCTTCACTCATTTTGTCAATAGCAATTTTCCGATCGTGTGGAAGCTCAAACTTCACAAAAGCGTACATCGCACCTTGCGGCGTTTCAAGCGACATACCGGGAATTTTATTGACATCTCTTCCTAAGATACCTGCTTTGGTTTTTAATTCACTTAAAATGGAATCTCTTTCTTTAACGTACAAATCGTAACTATCATCACCGGGCTGGGGTGGAGCAACCATAAGAAAAGTTGCAAGCTGCCCAACCACATTCGCGCAAAGACTTATAGATTGGAGCTTTACTAATTCAGCCATAACATCCGGTGGTATATTTCTGAATTCGGTATACCCGCCGCGGTGTCCACATTCTCCAAGAAATCCTTTCGATACCGAGTGAAAACTGAATAAAGAAACATCCTTTTCATCTACCTCGTGCATCACTTTCGCAAGAGAATGAAATTTTACATTGTTATCGTATACATTCTCCTGATAAACCTCGTCTGCAAGGATTGAGAGAGAATATTTTTTCGCAAACTCGATTATCATTTTGATATTTTCCAATGAGAGAATTGCGCCTGTTGGATTTCCGGGATTGATAACGGCAATCGCCACAGGATTTATTCCCTCGGCTTTTGCTTTCGCGATACTCTTTTCTAAAATATTTTTATTTAACTGCCAATGCCCGGTCTCATCGATATAATATCCGATTTGCGTTCCACCGTAGAGCGATATGGTTGCGCTGTAAAGAGGATATTGAGGAATCGGAATCATAAATCCGTCGTTAGGTGTTTTTAGAAGCGCCATCAATGCCGCCTGAACGCCTTTGCTTGCGCCATCGGTCAAGATGATGTAGTCCTTATTTGTGGGAATGCCATCGCGCTTCTTGATAAAATCTGCAACTGCTTGTTTGATGAACGGGATACCTGCGCTTTGCGTATATGCACCGGTTCCGTGCGGATGTTTTTTTAGAAACTCTTTCGCCAGCGTAATTATATCTTGCGGATAGCTTTTTAGTATTTCCTGCTTATCCATCAATTCAGGATATTCAACCAAGCTGAGCATCTGCCGGATATAAGTTAAAGGTTTCTGCTTTAAAGCTTGCGGGTTTCCGATATTGCAGTAAATTATTCTCTTTCCCAGTTCTTCAAGTTGCTGCGCCCTGATTACTATCGGTCCTCTCACAGCATATTCAGCAATCAGTAAATTGGGATTTAGTGACGATTTATTTATCATAAATTACCTTGCGCTCATCATCTTAATATCATTGAGATATTTTTAGAATCGATATTAAGAAATAATTGAGCGATATTGATTCAATTAAATATAATCGATGTTATTTTTCTTTTTTGGGTTTGAATATTACCGTGGAGAATCTTTCTTTGTGCAACAACCGATTCGCAACATCGAGCACATCATTCGCATCTATCGCGTCGATATTGCCAATCACCTCATCAAGAGAAATATACCGGTTGAAGTATAACTCACCGCTGCCAAGTCGCATCATCCGATTCGACATGTTTTCCAAGCCGAGCATCAAACTGCCTTTCATTTGCGCTTTCGTTCTGGACAGCTCAGATCTACTGATCTCTTTTTTCTTTAATTTTTCCAACTCTCGGTATATCAAATCGAGAGAGCGCTCAATGTTATCGTTATCCGTTCCAACATAAACGCCGAATATACCGGTGTCGCTCAACAGACTAACGAATGAGAAAATCGAATAAGCAAAACCGTACTTTTCTCTGATGTTCTGAAATAAGCGCGAACTCATTCCTTCTCCTAAAACCGTATTCATCAACAGCAAAGGATATCTCAAATTACTATGTATGCTGTAGCTGCGAGTGCCGATGCAGACATATGCCTGATTTATTGGTCGCTCAATAGTTTCTGTCTCCAAAA
The DNA here is from genome assembly GCA_013824245.1 of Chlorobiaceae bacterium. Lineage (GTDB taxonomy): Bacteria > Bacteroidota > Ignavibacteria > UBA10030 > SZUA-254 > PNNN01. The sequence goes on from PNNN01000005.1 coordinate 12,464, forward strand.
AACTCTTCCTCGGGTGCTCACCTCGGCTTGATGGAATTTTATTTTTAGTTTCTATCACAAAGTATTTAGCTACTAACTCTGCAAATTTCTGATGATTCAAATTACCCGCTGCCGATATCACTATCCTATCAGGTGTAAAATGGTTTTGAATATATTTCAACATTTGCGGTCGAGTGAACTTCTTAATATTTTCCGCAACCCCGATGACAGGATAACCGAGAGAATGTTTTCTGTAAACGTTTTTATCCAGGAGATCATGAATCAAATCGTCGGGATCATCTTCTATGTTTTTTAACTCTTCTAAAACCACCAACTTTTCTTTTTCAATCTCTTTTATATTGAGTATCGGATTTTGAATCAAATCGGATATCACGTCTAATGCTCGTTCGGTATGTTCATCCAAAATGCGTGCATAAAAACAGGTGTGCTCTTTGGTTGTGAAAGCGTTCAAATATCCGCCAACCGATTCCAGACTCCGCGCAATCTGCTGATTATTGAATCGTTTCGTCCCTTTAAACACCATATGTTCGATGAAATGCGTGATTCCGTTTGTCGATTCAATCTCATCACGTGAGCCGACATCAATCCACACGCCAACCGAAACGGACCTGACATAAGGAATTTCTTCGGTAACAATACGGAGACCGTTAGGAAGTGTTGTCTTGTTATAATTTGTGCGCAGCGTTGAGTTATGCAAACTGCCGTTAGATAATGATTTTGTCATTTATTTGAATGAAAATGATATAAATTTGAAAAAAATATACCAAATTTGAAGGTGGGAATCAAATAACTTCTTTTAGATCGATTTTGAAAATTTATAGGAAAAAGATTTTATTTTGCATCGCGAGTTAACATCTCGCGTATCTTGACTACAACCATATCTATTGCAACTTCGTTCTCACCACCTTCGGGTATAATAATGTCTGCCCATCTTTTTGAGGGTTCAACGAATTCAAGATGCATTGGTTTAACAGTTGAGATATATTGTTCCATCACCGACTCGATCGACCGACCCCGTTCCAATAAATCTCGCTTCAATCGTCGGAGTAACCGTTCATCGGCATCTGTATCAACAAAAATTTTAATATCCATTAATTTGCGTAATGCCTTTTCGGCGAATATTAAAATGCCTTCAACAATAATTACCCCCGTCGGCTCGATTGAAGTTACGGTACCTAACCGTTTGTAAGTTGTGTAATCGTAATTAGGTTGCTTGATCGGTCTACTTGCGCGCAAGTCCCGAAGATGTTCGATCAGCAGCGAGGTTTCGAGCGCATCGGGATGATCGAAGTTTATCATCTGGGGTGAAAGTACACCGAAGGAAGAAATATCTTTGTAGTAATAATCGTGCCGAAGCACAACTACTTTCGCAGGATCAAGGGAATCCAGGATTTTTTTCGTTACTGTAGTTTTACCTGATCCTGTTCCACCGGCAATACCGATTACAAGAGGCGTTTTCATAACGATAAATATAATGGAATCTGAGTGTAATTCCAACTGAAAATTGTTTTGATGGAAATGTTTTTTTACATTTATCATCGAATTCATAATATCATTTTTAATGCTGTCGATAATACTATTTACCGCCGTCGGAATCTATCTTATTGAGTTGATAATCCTGCGAATAGGGATTTGGAAAGCCGATCATATTCCAAAAAATCTTAGGTATGAACCTTTTGTAACAGTAATGGTTGCTGCCCGCGATGAGGAAGATTTCATCGGTGACTGCATTTCATCAATTCTTAATATCGATTATCCGCAAAATAAAATTGAGATAATCATCGTCAACGATTCATCAACCGATAAAACGCCTCAAATAGTTCAATCATTTATTAATGCCGGACATAATCTTATAATGCTCACAACAGCGGCGGGAAACGGTAATCTGCGCGGAAAAACAAATGCGATTGCACAAGGTATGAAGATAGCAAAAGGTGAATTAGTATTATTCACAGATGCCGATTGCAGGGTTCCACCGACCTGGGTAAAAGAAACCGTCAAATATTTTAGTGCTGATACGGGGATAGTAGGAGGATTCACGCTATTGAGTGCAAATAATCCATTTGAAGGAATTCAAGCGCTTGATTGGCTATTTCTTTTTAGTCTTGCATCGGCAACATCGGGTTTAAAAATTCCTTTAACTGCGATTGGAAATAATCTTGCAGTGAGAATGCAAGCTTATAAAGAAGTTGGCGGTTACGAGAATATTCCATTTAGTGTAACAGAAGATTACGCGCTCGTTCAGGCAATTATACAACGAACAAAATACAAACTTCAATTTCCCATCGAATCAAATTGTCTGGTTCATAGCAGTGCGTGTAAAAATTGGGGACAATTATATCGTCAAAAAAAACGGTGGGGTGTTGGCGGTATCGATATGGTATTAAGAGGATATCTGATAATGTTCATCGGTTGGATGGCTAAGTTTCTTCTGCTGATATCATTTTTTTTATTGAACGCTCAAACTGCAGTGGCTGCATTTGTATTGACAGGTATCGGAGAAATGCTTTTTCTCGAAAAAATATTGCGGCGATTTAAGGTGAGAAAGTACACTTTGTTTGCCGTTCCATTCTTACTTTATTTCTTGATTTATGTTTTAGTTATTCCATTTATCGCTTTCTTGAGTCGCAGTGTGGTTTGGAAAAAAAGGAATCTTAAGTAAAAAAAATGCCCTCCGAGATTGAAGGGCAATACAAAATAAATATTTATGAAGTGTTAGACGCGTGTTCTTGCGCTGGCTATATTAAGACGTTTAAGTTTATAGCGCAAAGTTTGCTCGGTCATGCCTAAAAACGATGCAGCACGCGATTGATTGAACCCGAATTTCTGTAACGCCCTTTCAATAATTCCTTTTTCTATAGCATCGAGAGAGCGGTCGAGAATAAAATCTTGCCCATTGGCGATATTATTTATCATTTTCACCACTTCGGTCTTTTCATCAACAAGCTCCGGAGGTAACATGAAACGGCCACTGTTCGAAAAGAGAACCGATTTATCTACTACAGCTTTAAGTTCACGTATATTCTCGCGCCATGTCTGCCGAACTAAAACATCAATAGCGTTGATATCGATGACCAACTCACCGATGCCGAGTTCATGACACAATTCATTTGAGAAATGTTTAATGAGAAGAGGAATATCTTCAGGTCTTTCTCTGAGTGGCGGGATCACAATACGCTCAAAATCATTCATTTTTATAACTAAATCATCCATCAATTTTCGTTTTTCCACAAGAATTTTTGGATCCTCTTTCACTGTTACCATTAGACGAATATCTATTGGTTCTGCTTTCACACTGCCAATTCGTCGTGTTGCTCTTTCGTTCATGAATGAAAGAATTTTCATCTGATTTCTGAAGCTTGCTTCTTCGATTTCTTCGATAAGAACGGTTCCGCCGTTAGCCAATTCGAAAAGACCACGCTTCGTGGAGTATGGCAATCCATCGCCACCGCGTTCATAACCAAACAGAACAGCTTCTAATTCTTTATCATCGAGAACAGATAGGTTAATCGACATAAAGGGTTTGTGTTCGCCTTCCGGATTACCAGTTGAATGGATATTTTTTGCAACAGCACCTTTCCCAATTCCCGCCTCACCGATCACCAAAACATCGCGACGGTTTTTTGCGAGTGAATTAATTTGTTTGATGAGCTGTTCTATCGACCGACTTTTACCAATGATTGGATATTCCATACCGGTTGCTTTTTTTTCTTCAGTAGTTTTTGTTTTATTTTCCTTTTCCATTTGAACCTCTCAATAATAAAATTTCAATCAATTTATTTTCCAGAAGGATCCTGAAATAATCTACCATTAAATAATTTATAATTAAAAAATTGGGCAAGAACAAGATTATCTACCCAATCTCGCCATCTACTAACTTTTTCCGGATGCACGGCAATTTCGGTCTCATAGAATTCACCATGAACAGAGCTAATGAATTTTAATCGTAATGCAAAAAATAGAACCATCATAAGCTCAGCAAATACGGTTATATACTGACCGACTGTAAACAACTCGGTCATAGACTCCCATTCGACACTTTTTATAAAACCCCAGTTATGAATTATATTCATCGAACTTAATAGCAAAATAAGGAACATAATTTTATCGATATATGCGCCTTGAGGTGGATCTTTTTTATACTGGTAACCGAAAAAGAGAAGTATAAAACCGATAATTAATACTTCGATATAAATAGTTTGCCTGTAAAGTGGAGCCCATAGTAGTATTCTCCAATTATCCTTCTCCAGATAAGGCATTAAACTTTGAATTCTTTTCAAATTCTCCTCAGGTAACAATTCAGCAACTTCATGTCCATCAGACCATGATTTCAATGTCACCTGTAAAGCGATATCAAGCCCACTCGATCCTATATCTGAACGATGACTTTGAACGAAATCATCGAGCGTTTTATATTGTTTAATATCGTTAGTTTCATATAAATGTTTTGGGTTGCTGAAATAGGGATAAAATACTAACAAGGTAGCTGCACCTATGATCAATGCTGTGCATAGATATTTTTGATACACTTTAAATTCTCGAAAAAGTAAATCTATAACTAAATAAACCACCGCGAAAGAATTCAGTGATATATAAGCAATTGACACATATTGCAAATATATATGCCGAGAATATTTTTGAATAAAAAAATCACGATGAATAAAATCATATCCTAATGAAACTAATGATAAACTAAAAAATATTGCAAAATTTAAAAAGATGAATCGATTTCTACGATTCGGTTCTTTTAGAAGAATAAAAATAGATATTATAAAGAGTAACGATTGAACCAGTTGGTTGATATGAGCGGAGAATGGGGACGTTGATGTAGAAAAAAGAGAGAGTGATACAAAATAAATAAATAGTATCATTCCCCAAATTAATATAATTTTAAAACTTTGACGCATTATTCTCGCTAATATTCGTTGATATTTTAATAATAGAATATATGCAAATGCGATTGATATGTCAAGGTTAATCGCAAATATTTTTATATATAAATAAAAAGGTGATATATCTCACAAACGAATATTCGTAATAATTTTTAGCGGAATTTCAATGTTTTTATTGATACCAAAGTCCATTACTTTTATATTTCATTAGTAAATTTTCCTTCAACCCCTCTCATTTGAATAAAAATAAACTTATTCACAATAAATTATAAGGAGATATTTTATGTTAAAAAAATTTCGAGCCATTTTTATTACGATTTTGCTGGTTCTGGTAGCAAATATTCTTATTTCATTTGCTTCGACTGTCCCACTGCTTCCGGATTCACCGAAACCGAAGAGTACTGTTCCATTATTACCAGATTCACCAAAACCGAAGAGTACTGTTCCATTATTACCAGATTCACCAAAACCGTAACTAAGAATTTTATCAATTAAGCCCTGGATTCTATAATTCAGGGCTTTTTTTATTCCCCATCGAGAATATCCCTCATGATTCATAAAAAAACAAAAATTTATCAATCAATTCTCTATGGTTCTCTTTTTTTAGCTACATTTTTTACTACAACTTTAGCAGGCGTTCAATGGTTAAACCGCGATCCTTTAGAACTCTCTAACTTACCATTCGGTTTTCAATATTCATTTTTAATTTTAATTTTTCTTCTCAGCCATGAATTCGGGCATTTTTTCGCCGCAAAATATCATCGTGTAGAGACGACTCTCCCTTATTTCATCCCTGCGCCACCGTTCCTAATAAATCCTTTTGGGACAATGGGAGCTTTGATTAGGATGAAATCTACACCACGCACAACTTCAGCCCTTTTTGATATCGGTATCGCCGGTCCAATCGCAGGATTTTGTGTTAGTCTCATTTTTCTACTTGTAGGTTTTCTCACCCTTCCAACAAAAGATTATATTTTTACTATCCATCCCGAATATCGTGAACTTAGCATGATACCATCCAACGGCTTGTATTTTGGTGATTCGCTATTATTTTGGATGGTTAAAAATTTAGTTCCAACTTCCGATTTCATTCCTCCAATGAATGAAATTTATCATTATCCATATTTATGTGTTGGTTGGTTTGGATTGTTTGTAACCGGTCTTAATCTTATGCCGGTAGGTCAGTTGGATGGTGGACATATTGTTTTCGCAATGTTCGGAAAGAAAATTCATCGAATTGTAGCTCGCATCTTCTTTTTCACTCTAATCTTAACCGGATTAATCAGCATTATCCCAGCGATCACCTCTCAGATTTATCCAGCATCAATCGGATGGTTGGTTTGGGGGATAATATTGTATTTTGTTGTAAAATTAGACCATCCTGAAACCGCGGTTATTGAATCATTGTCAACAAACAGAAAATTATTAGGGCTATTCTCAATCATTATCTTTATTATCTCATTTCCACCAATACCGTTTATTGATATACCATAATGAAGAATTCTTGACTTTCGTTAACTAATTTCTTAGTTTATTTCAGTACAAGTATTTGAAAGACACCAACTGACTCCTTGTTATTATTTTTTAGCATATAATTATTCCAATAATAACAGCCGGAGTGTTTCTCACCTGCTTTTTTACTTCTAAGTGAGGAGTACTCAAAATTTTATCTGAGACAAAATTAGAATGAAACAATTCTTCCCCATATTATTATCATTATTACTGATTTCATGTCAGTATGAAAAAACCAGTATAATTGATCCCGTTATAAAAGCGCCATATTTATCAACCGTATTTTTCGATCAAAATATTATTGATCTGGATAACGATACTACAAGCAGCGTTGACAACCTCGGAGATAATCGATATAAAATTAAAATCAACTTTCGGGGAATCGGATCGTCAGAAGTGATGAATCAACCGATCTCGGGCACTCTACAAATCTATAAGCCATCATCTCCTTCTCCGTTTTCCACACAATCATTTCAGGTTGAGTCAGTTGGAACCGACTCAATCACTTTTTCATCATCTGTAACAATGACAATAAACAGAGGAGATGCAGGAGCATACCGACTAACATTTTCGTTGAAATTTGGGAATTCATCATCGAGTAACTCAATCGAAAAGCGTCTATTTATCACACGCAACAATAGTAGACCACAGTTGTTAAAATATACCGCACCTGATACACTGATACGTCCGACCACTGGAATTGAATTGTTATTTTTTAATGTTACCGTGAATGATTCAGATGGCTACAACGATTTGGATAACGTTTATATCAAAAGAATTTATCCAACTGAAACCAGTCCAATTTATCTCTTTGACGATGGTGATAAAAATCGGAATGGAGACAATATTGCCCTCGATGGAATTTTCTCACGGATCCTGAGCATCGATTCTACGGCGCGTCTCGGCAATCAAATCTTTTTGTTCCGCGCAATCGATAAATCAGGCGCGTTTTCTGATTCGCTACTGCATACCATTACTGTTTTACAATGAGTATTTCATTTTCAAATTAAACTATGAAAAGAATTCATATAATTTCAATTATTTTGTTTTTATTCCCCCCAATCTCATTGGGACAATCAATATTTTTGAAAAATTTTTCTCTTAATAAAGTAGATACCGCCACTTTCCCGCCAAGCAATAGCGTATCTCATACTTCTGTTAACGGTTCATCAATCTACATCGGGACAGGTAATGGACTTGCCAAGAGTATAGATGGAGGTAGAAACTGGTTTTCGTTTAAAACCGAAGCCGCCTTTGCATACTCAGGGATCTTCGCCATTGCTACTTACGGAGATACCGTTTGGACAGCAATGGGGTACGAGAAAGATGTGAACGGCAGCAGTGTTCAGACCGGTGGGGGTTATTCGATTTCTTTCGATGCAGGAAGTACATGGCAGCATATCGAACAAGCAATGGATCAGAGAGCAGACAGCGTCATATCATACTGTCCGCCAGGATACCCATGTGTAAATGATTCAATTAGCATCCTCCCTGTAATCGTTCCTGAACAGAATGTAACCTTCGACATTTCACTAACATCAGGGAGCGTTTGGATTGCAAGCTGGGCAAGTAGTTTAAGAAAATCAACAGACAACGGTCAAACTTGGCAGCGAATCTTGTTGCCTCTCGACAACATGAATAGCATCTCTCCAATAGATACACTTTACTCATTTGCTCCTAATGACACGAATAGACAAAAAAGAATTTTTTACAAATTCGATCCGCGGCTAAATAATAATTTGCTTGCGTTCTCAGTATATGCCGTAAGCCCCGATACTATTTGGTGCGGAACTGCAGACGGCGTAAACCGCTCCACCGATGGCGGCACAAGTTGGATAAAAATGAACCATCAGAATCAGGTGGCGCCGATCCTTGGCAATTGGGTGATCTCGATAAAAGAACAGCGTTTCTCGGGCATCAACCGTCTTTGGACGACCAACTGGAGAGCACAGGACAATCGTGAAGAGTTTGGTGTAAGTTATTCTGATGATTTTGGTCAATCATGGATTAACTGCCTGCACGGTGTTCGCGCTTATGGTTTCGCATTCAAAGATTCAATAGCATACATTGCAACTGAAGATGGAATATATCGAACAAATGATGGAGGTAAAAATTTCATCAGAATCTCAGATTTAGCAGATCATTCATCGCATCAATATATTTATTCTGCAAAAGTTTACTCTGTCGATGTAATTGGTGATTCTGTTTATATCGGAACAAATGAAGGATTTGCAAGAACCATCGATAATAGTGAAAATCAATTCGGGCAAAATTGGATAATCTATCGTACATTTGAAACAGTCGGTACTTCAACTGAAACGTATGCATACCCAAATCCATTTGCTCCATCAACCACACTTCCTTCTGCCGATGCATATGTCCGCATCCACTACGGAAAAAAATCGGATAATTCGAATTCTACCGGAAGTCGAAATGTAACAATAGAAATTTTTGATTTTGGTATGAATAGAGTTCGAACTCTGCTTAACAATGCGACTCGTCCCGATAATCTGGAATTGGATGAACTTTGGGATGGCAGAGACGAGAAAGGCAATGTAGTTGCTAACGGTGTCTATTTTTACATGGTGAAAATCGACAACGATGAACCCGCATATGGAAAAATTTTGGTGTTACAATAATATGAAACGTTTAATTTTATTTTTATTGCTCATATCCTTTCAACAAAGTTTTTCTCAGAATGCCGGTAAGGCGGGTGCTTTCGCAAGAATGGGATTCGGATCTCGCGGTATGGCGATGGGAAACGCCCTTACTGCCGTCAATTCAGGAGAGATATCTGCATATTACAATCCGGCGCTCTCACCATTTTCAAAATCCCGTATAGTAAATACTTCATTTGGATTTCTATCACTCGACAGATCGCTTACATCTTTAAGTTACACACAGTCGATTCCACCAACTGCCGGAATATCGGCTTCCATCCTTAAAGCAGGGGTAAGCAACATAGACGGAAGAAACAGTAATGGTGTACACACAGAAGATTACTCAACATATGATTATCAATTCGCACTCGCCTTTTCAAATCAGGTCAGCGAGGGAGTATCACTTGGCGTAGCGGTAAAACTTTATCACAACAAATTATTTGAAGAAGTAACTTCGACCACAGTGGGATTCGATATCGGAGTTCACATTCATATTATTGATCGGTTGTATACAGGGGTTGCGTTACAAGATATCGGCTCGAAATATATTTGGGACACAAAACCGATTTACGCAGAACCGCTTGGTAAACCGACAACAGATAAGTTCCCTACATTACGGCGTGTTGGTCTTGCTTATTTCTTTGAAGAACCTGAAATTACCATCGCAATCGATTTTGAGAATTCAAACCAAAACACGAATATTCTAAGATTCGGTGCTGAATATTCCATTATTAAATATTTTCAAATCCGCGGAGGCGTTGACAGGATCGAATTTGGAAACGACCGAACCGGCGCAAAACCTTCTTTTGGTTTTACTATCGAAAAGCCGGTAGCAGGATTTATACCTGCCTTATCGTACGCATTCATCTATGATTCATTCGCTCCACGCGGAATTCATTTTATCACACTCTCTGCAAAAATATAAATTTTATGAAAAGAATCTTCTTTATTATCGCTGCATCATATGGAATAATGATTTCAACCAGCATATCTCAAACAGGAAATACCGGGCTTAGCTTCTTAAAGTTCGGTGTTGGCGCTCGCAGTTTAGCTATGGGTGAAGCGTTTGTTGCATTAGCGGGTGATCCGGCAGGAACTTATTACAATCCTGCAACCATCACAACTGATGCCACTGCGCATCTTCTATTCATGCACAACGAAGGGGTACAGGATACAAAGACCGATTATCTTGCATCGATAACAGGTTGGAAAGATTTTTCTTTCGGTTTGAGTGTAAATAAAACAAGCATAAACAATATTCCGCTGCGATCAACTCCGGGCGAACCATTGGGCATGTTTGAAGCCCAGAATGCATCAATAGGTTTGTCATCCGCTTATAAAGTAAATCCTTCTTTTAGCGTTGGGGTTACAGGTAAATTTTTATACGAAAAGATTTATGTCGATGATGCATCAGGTTACGCTATAGATTTTGGTGCATTATACAAATCACCATGGAAAGCCCGGTTTGGCTTATCAGTCAGCAATATCGGCTCAATGAACAAGTTACTCAACGAGTCAACAAAACTTCCATTAATCATAAGAGCCGGAACATCTTATGATTATCTCTTCGATATGGTTCCTCTGGACGTACGAATGAATGGCGAGATTGTGTCGCTTCCGAGAGAAAGCAAAACTCATTTACATATCGGCACAGAAACGGAATTCAAAAATATGCTTGCATTACGTTTTGGATATCAAACCGGTTATGAAAATAAAAATTTTTCGGCAGGCATTGGGATACGTTCCTCTATATTCCGATTTGATTACGCATATGTTCCTTACAAATATAATTTTGGTTCAGGTCATATATTTTCATTAGAAATTCAATTTCAATAATAGAATAAAATGTCATGAAAAAAATTATTTCAATCATCAGCATCATATTCATCATTTCTGCTTACGGCATGGCAGGTAACAAGGTTGAGCTAAAATGGTACAAGTACAACGCCGGAATAGCCGAAGCTAAAAAGAGTAATAAGAAAATTTTACTCGACGTTTATACCGATTGGTGCAAGTGGTGTAAAAAACTCGATGTAGAAGTATACGAAAATGATAAAGTAGCTGCTTACCTTAAAAAGTATTATGTGTTGATTAAAGTTAATGGCGAGGGCTCTGAGAAACTAAAATACAAAGATAATGAGATATCAGAGACCCAGTTCACCGGTGCGATGGGCGTAACTGGATATCCTACTATGTTTTTTTTGGATTCAAAAGGTGAGCCAATTGAAAAATTAGCATCATTCGTTCCAGCAGACAAATTTCTGCCGATCATAAAGTTTTTCGGTGAAGATTATTATAAGAAAGATAAATGGGAAACTTTTTATAAAAACTATTCCCAAAAAGAATCTACTAAATAGAAGTCAGGTGAGAAGCGAATAATATTCATCTTCGTATTTCTGCAATATTTCAGATTCTGAAAAATTATCATCCACCTTTTTCTTTCCCCTCGCTCCAAAACTTTTTCTGAGTTGATGATCGCTCAGTAGTTTTATCAACACATCCCTCAATGACTCAACATTTTTGGGTGGAATAAGAAAACCGGTTTCACCATCCGAGATGATATCAGGAGCGCCACCCGAGTTAGTTGCAATAACCGGCAAACCCGCCGCCATCGCTTCAATATAAACGTACCCGAATGCTTCTTCATAAGATGGTAAAGCAAATATGTCGAACATTGAGAACAATCTTGGAATATCCGAACGAAAACCTGCGAAGATAACCAGATCGGTCAGGCCAAGAGAACGAACAAGTTCATGAAGCTCACTGCTGTAATTTTCCTCACCGAAAGTCGGCTCACCGACGATTACTAATCGTGTTTCTCCCATCGATTCTGGAAGTCCGGCAAATGCAGTCACCAATTCAGTGAATCCCTTAGCACGATCAATTCGAGCGATTGCGCCGATAACCAGCGAATTTTGGGGGATACCAAGTTCTGCGCGGAGCTTTATCGTCTCGGACTGATCTACGCTATACAAATCTGTATTAATGCCGCCGGGGATTACGATTATTTTTTTTTCATCCACCGGACAAGTATTTAAAATATTCTCGCATAAAAAATTAGACAAGACGAATATCTTATCCACACGTGAATAAATCAACCGATGGAATAAATCCTTTTTTGAAACTTTTGAAGATACTTGTTTCTGAAGAATAATAATCGGACGCTTTTTCATCATTGAAGATGCGAAATACGCATGAACTAAATCGCGCGACATGTGAACATGGAGAACGTCAATATCATTTTTTCTGATTACCGATCTTAACTTCATTGAAGAAAACGGATCAAAATTACGAAGCAGACGCACCGAGATTGTTTTTATACCAAGTAAATTTAACTCACTAAAAATTCTTCCCTCCGGATGAGCGGCAAAATATATTTCATGCCCGCGATCTCTGAATGAGCCGGCTAATTTCACTGCCGACATCTCACCTCCGCCCCAAGCGCGCGACGAACAGATGTGTAATATTTTAAGTTTATTCTTCAGTCTGCTTTAACTTTCTTAATCGTTTTTATGCTAGTTAGCGCGAGAATGCCAAGCAGAAATCGGAAAAGCAGCGATGTAATTGGATCAATTATGAAACCGCCAACAAATCCTGTAAGGAAAAATGCCGACATTCCCAGCAAGATGGCAACTGTTATTTCTTTGTAGAATAAATCGATTTCCTTAAGTCGAACAATCTTAAATCCATAATAATATATCGCTGCTATAATCCAAAGGAACGCAAACAAGGCAAAGAGACCACTCTCCATATAAACCTGTAGAAAATCGTTATGCCAGCTTGCAATCAGTTTATCTTCCAATTGATTACGCAGCGGAAATATTTGCTCGAATGTCCTTGGTCCGAAACCAAAAATCGGGCGTTCAGTAAACTTCATCAGCGCCCCTTGCCAAATGACATTCCGCCCGGAAGTATATTCCATAAAATGTATCATCTGGTAAAATCTGTTCGATATTGATGGAATAAAACCTATTGCAAGTCCGCTGAACCCGAGCGTAACAAGCAGTGCAATTCTCTCCCTTAACAATCCTATAACCAAAAGTATTATGCCTACAACTCCCCAATGTGTTCGATTCAGGGTTAAGAGTAGCCCGCCACCCATAATTAATAAACTCAAACTCCACAACCAACGCGATGGAAATAATTCTTTATTTTTACCGAGCCACAACGTAAACGAAATCACCACCGCCAAAAACATTCCAAGTGTACTGTAGCCGGAGGTGCTAGAACTGGCACGTTCTTCAAAACCAAGAATGACTTTAGCGCTTCCGTATATACTTGCAACACACGCCGCAACTATCATTATCCCAATTATTTTTTTTATTTGATCTATATTATCGATCGATAGATTATTAGTGATGATAAAATAAATAATATAGAAGGGAATTTCTTTATAAAGCGTAAGAACGCTTGCAGTATAATCTACCGAAAACAATACCGAAAAGATACGCACTATAACAAATGCAATGAATGGATAATCGAGCGGAGTGCGAACAAATTTATAATCTGGTGTTAATGCAATCTTTGCTATCCAAAGGAAAGCGAGAAGTCCGACTATTAGTTGAACTATGGCAATCGAAAATATTAACACGGTAACGAATGAAATTATCCCCCACCAAATCCATTTATCCAACCGAAGTCTTAAGAAATTCAGATTCATCATCTAACCTTTATAGATATCGAGCATTGCTTGTGCGGTTTTCTTCCATGTGAATAATTCGGATCGAGATTTTCCAGCTTTCACAAGATCGGTTCTTAATTGCACATCAGATAGAAGCAAAGAAAATTTTTGTGCAAAACTTTCTACATCGGATGGCGGAACAAATATTGCGGCATCACCGCCAATCTCTCGATGAGTTGGAATATCAGATGCAATTACAGGTACCCCGCATTTCATCGCCTCGAGCAGCGGAAAACCGAAACCCTCGTACCACGACGGATAGACAAATAAATCTGCATTTGAATAAAGAACGGAAATATCGTCACTGCTTGTCCACCCTACAAAATGAATTCGATCTCGGCAAGCCGAATCATTTACATGTTTCATGATTCGTTCATAACCCCAACCCGGTTTACCGACTAAAACAAGTTGATGAGAGGTTTTTTCTTTTTGGAGAAAACTTTGAAATGCTTTCAATAACGTAACGATATTTTTTCGTGTTTCAATATTCCCGACAAAAAGGATATATGGAGTTGTAACTTTATATTTCTTCAGTTTATCAAATTCTAAACTAGGCTCGGTCGATTGCCGGATTTCTTCTCCAATACCGTGATAAACAACTCTGATCTTTCCACGCACACTTGGATAATATTCTTCAAGCTGATGTTTGATTGTCTTGCTCACTGTTACGATAACATCTGCTTTGTCAATTGATTTTTCAATTTTGCTACGAGTGAGAGTGCGGAATTCCTCCGACATAAAATCGCCATCCACCCTGCTTGCTAAATCGTGAATGGTTACAATCTTCTTATCAGCCCTCACTGGAATCAGTTTAAAATCGGGACCATGGAATGAATCGAACCGTTTTATGAATCGGATGGGATTTTTCTTGCCTGTAAATCTGAAATTCCTGCTTATCTCTTTTAACGACTTATTTATTGACGGTACAAGAAGACTGTATTCATTTTCCTCATCCATCCGAGACAGTGCATAAACCAGATTGAAAATATATGTTCCGATCCCTGATCGTTCAGCGGGAACAGCCGCTTGATAATCTATTCCGAATATCATTGATTCATCTAAAAATTTTTCTTAAATATTTTATCGATTCTTTCAATCAATCTAAACAACGAAAAGCGGAGCACATAAAATAATGTTAGAACTGCATTCCGGCTTATCGCCTCGTGGAATAATTGCCTTGCCTCGTTCTGCAATTTGAATGAACGGTGCCTGTAAACTAAACTTTCTTGTATATATATTTTGTATGAATCATATTTTTGTTTTCTCGTTTCAGCATATCCACTAAACTCTTTGACTTTCGCAAGTATTGTTTCCACTCGTTTAGTATATGAATTCTCCCTGATGACTATTTCTTTTCCCGCGCCTGCAATTCGCTCACGTTCTTTAGGATGATCGAGATAATATCTGAGTATATCACCTGCATTTTTTATATCATGGAAAACAAAGTGCCGACCTTCTGCAAATAAATCGTGGATGCCCGCATCTATTCTTTGCGTAACCAGTAAAGCACCTGCACACATCACTTCGAACGCACGCATATTTAAATCTTCGCGGGCGCTGATATTCAGTACAATTTTAGATTGACTGTACACTTTCGACATTTCATCCAAATAAACTCCCGAAACAAGATTCACCGGTACATCAAGTGTGTTGAAAAATGCTTTGCGGTTTGGAGTCAGATTTCCCACAAAACTTACATCATAAATTCTTTCTAAATTCCTGTCGCGATGAATATCTTCATCGCAACCGAGAGGAAGCCAAAATGAATTTTTTGTTCCGTACTTTTGCGCCTTGAGAAGGTACTCTTTTTGCGCAAAAAAAGCAATATCGAATACATTCGCGTATTCTTTATGCCACCGATAATTTAAATGATTGTCTATTCCCCACCATGCAGTTGGAACTGGAACCCGATCCAAACCTTTTGGGAAAAATTTTGTTCCCGTGCTCGCTTCCACACAAAGGACGAGATCAATCGGTACCGAAATATTTTTTACAATCTCATTTACATCGACATCCTTTGAACATCTCGTCCATCCATTCGAATCATAGTCAGGGCTGAAAGAGTAAACATTATGCCCGAGTTTCTCAAGCGCACGTTTAACATAAAACGGCACACAACCGATTGAATAATTTGAGAGTAAAATAATATTCATGTTTATTCAATGCTTGGTGATATTTTGGTAAGAATCGATTGTCAACCTATCATAAATCATCGCATTCCGATAAATCTGTAGAACCGCCCTCAACTTATCAAGCATCTGCTTTTCTAATACCGGGTCGGTGTCTAAATTGTTTTGTGAAATATTTTTCCCTTTCGAGAACTTTTGGAAACTCATTACCTTCTCACCGTCCGATAGAAGCGCATAATTATTTTGCAGCAGTTGATAACTTTCGTTTACGATATTGAAATTTAAACTGTTATATGAATGATCGAAAATGCTGCTTCCGAAAGAGATGTAATCTCCTCCGTAAGAAATGTAATCGAGAACCGACGGCATTATATCCACATGCGATGTTACTTTTTCGTTGATACCTTTAAGTGAGTTATTGGGCGTGAAAAACATAATCGGGACTTCGAACATCCCAACCTGAGATTGATACCAGGGCTGAGCGGTATTGCCGGGAGTATGATCGCCAGTGATGACAAATATTGTATTCCGATACCAATCCATTTTCGAAGCAGTATGAAAAAAATTTCCCAATGCAAAATCGACATATTCTATACCCCGTTCAATAGGGAGCTTGCCTCTTGTAAATCTTCCCTTATATTTTGAGGGAATGCTGATTGGTTCATGAGATGAAAGTGTGAAAATAGTTGTGCAAAATGGTTTTTTCATTGTTTCTAAAGTTTTAGCCGTGAACTGGAGAAATTCTTCATCATAAATTCCCCACAAACCGTCGAAATCTTTTTCATTAGCGTATTCGCTTCTGCCGAAATATTTTTTTATTCCCGCCATTTTTACAAAACTATCGAAACCCATCGTTCCGTTAGTTCCACCGTGAAAAAAAGCAGTCTCATATCCTTTTTCATCAAGTAAACTTCCTATGCTGTTAATCCGATTTCCTTGATACGCGGAATAAATATATGAATCGGTCATCAAATGCGGGATGCTCGCAAACACGGCGGGAATAGCTTCCATCGACCGAGTACCGTTGGCAAATGAATTTCTGCAAACAAGCGATCGACTTGCCAACGAGTCTAGAAATGGCGTGTAACTGTTCTCTGCGCCATAGCACGACATAAACTCGCGCGACAAACTCTCAACAATTATGATTACCACATTCATCTTTTTCATCTGATATTCAGATTTCGACCGATGATAAATTGAAAATTGTTTTTCAGCAACCTCATTCGGCATATATTTCGTTTCGGCTAAACGTTTCTTACCATACGACTGAATAAATGTAAAAGGCGTGTTTAAAATCAGAGGAACTGTTCTAGGAGTTCCGTATAAAGATGCATCTAACACTTTCAACGGCTTTAGCTGAAATCCGCCACGCGCGCCGACTAGAAAGAAACCCACAGAAAATATTAAAATTATAAACTGTATGAAATAATTTATTTTCGGCGGAGTTGTTTTTGATATTATTTTTTTTGAAATGTACCAACTCAAGACCAAGGATGCGATTAATATCAACGCGAGGTACCAATAATCTTTTAGATATTCCGGCACCAGCGAGATCAGATCACTCTTCATTGATACCAGATCAAAAGTCATCCTCTTTTTTGTGAATTTAAAATATTCAAAATCAATTATGTTCAAGAGGAAAGCAATCCCGTTCAACAAATAAAACAAAGACATTGTTGTAAATCGATAACTTCTTTTTTCCTTATATGGATGAGGTATTAGAAACATTAGAATAATGATCGCATTAAAATATAGAATTGCTGATATATCGAATCGAATACCGTACAAAAATCCATAAAGAAGATCGAGGGTTACGCAATCAACAAATGATTGGCGATTGAATATATAAAATAAGAAACGGCTGACGGAAAAAAGAAAAAGGACAATTGTCAATCGTTTGATCAATTGGAAAAAATAAAATCCCTGAGACCATTTCGAGGTTTTACCGGTTTTAACGGGTTTCTGTTTCATCAATATTATGGATGATTAGTCATTTTAATTTCAAAAATTATTTCAATATATTCGTTCTGCGTTTAATTAGCAATATTCAACCGATGTTTTCTATTCAGAAGGAAGATTTTATTGAAAGAAAATATAATCGATAGATTTAATCGAAACCCGCTTCTATTTTTATTATTGATCGGGTTATTGATCAGGATTATTGCCGCACTCTTCAGCAAAGGATTTCTCACACTCGACGATCATTTCAATTTCGTGGTTGATGCCGATATGATTGCACGGGGGTTCCCCTTACCTCACGATTATAAAGATTCTCCATTATATCCCTATTTTGGAGCAATGATTATGACAATAGGAAGAGCGTTGGGAAACAGCTCACCTGATATTGAGATGCTAACCATTCGACTTGTTCAAGGGATGCTTTCTTTGTTCGTAATATACTTCGTCTATAAAATCTTAGAATCGAAGACAGATAAAAACTTAGCGTCTATCGGCGGTTTAATGGCAACGACTTTATTCATCATACCTATCATGGCAGTTCACCAATTCGAAGAAGCGCTTTGCCAGATACCGCTTCTCGCATCGATATGGATTTTGCAGAAACAAGAAAAACAAAATTTATTCAATCCTGCTTCAATCATCGGTTCAGGAATGTTGATGGGAATTGCTATGATACTCCGCTTCCCAATGATTTCGTTTGTCGGTATATTCGCGATCGGTTTATTGTTTCAGAAAAGCACACGGCGGTACTTCTTTGCGTTTTCAATAGGAATCCTGCTGGTCGCATCTGCTCAGGCGGTTATGAACATTTTCATCAATGGAGAATTTGGTTATTCGTTCTACGGAAATTTTGGTTGGATATTTCAAAATCCAGACGATCTATTTCATACTTCAGGATATCCTGCCGGTCCACCGTGGCGTTATTTACTTACTCTGATTGCCATTTTTATCCCGCCATTTTCCATCCTTTTTCTTTATTCGACATTCAGAGGAGGAAGAACATTTTCTTTGATCGGTATATCAACATTATCATTTTTTATCGCGCATAGTATTATCGCGAACAAGCAAGAACGCTTTCTTCTTCCCATCATTCCAGTTTTGATCATTCTCGGTGTAGCCGGTTTGTCAAAAATTAAAGAATGGTTTATAAAAAAGAATTTACTAAAAGTTTATCGAGGATTATGGATTTATTTCTGGGTGTTGAATTCAGGCCTGCTCGCCCTCACTCTATTTCATTACGGGAAAAAAGACCGGATTGAACCGTTCGTATACATTCAATCACAGCATAATGCAACCGGAATTATAATCGTTCAGTACGATTATGAATTTCTCGTTCCCTCTTATTATCTTGGCAACCCGACTCTACCGTTATTCTGGTTTTTTGAGCGAAAGAATTTCAATGAAGAATTTCAGGAAGTCACCGTTTCAAAAGCGACAATTAATTATATCGTATTTTATGGGGATTCAATCGAGCAAGACAGAATTACATTTGAAAAAGCATTCGGTAAACGGTTGACATTAGAAAAAGAAATATCTCCGAGTTTGGGAGACTGGATTGCACACTACTTCAATCCAAAATATAACAGGATTAAAACTGCATCGGTGTTTTCTGTTCGGTAACTCAGATCAACTTATAATTTTTGTACTCACCGATCCTTGTGTGAAGAATATCTTCCTCAATCAACTTGAGGATTGATTTTCTTTTCTTTCTTTGATTTAATAATCGTTCAATATTCGGATCAAGCTCGCCAACTCGCGAATTCATTAACATCGGATGAGTTCCATTAAACATTGAGATATTTTCTATATCACCGAAGATTTTAAATTCTGGACTTAAATATTTCTTTTCGATATCATCATCCCGGTGCCAAAACCTATCGAGATTTTTTTGTTTGGCAGTCATTTGATCTTGCGGCTTAGCCCATCCATAATGAAATATCTGCGCACCGGAATGTTTAACCTGAAGTTTATTTCCATTTAGACGAAATCCTTGCGCGTCTCTGAATGAACGAACACCGATATTGTTCCGCACAACTCTTATTTCTTTTCGATACCACTGTCTTCCTGTTCCAACAGTCCAATAACTCCCGTAAAAATGAACGTAATCAAAAAGCAATCCTTGCACACGATGGTCGCCGATGTTTTTTTCCATAGATGAACGTAATGGCTGATAAAATTTTTCATGCAATACTTCATCCGCTTGTAGATAGAAACACCAATCATAAAGGCAGTTGCTCAGAGCAATGTCGGTTTGTTGGGCAAGTATTTTTCCACCTTCGCGAAGCGATTCATCCCAAATTGTTTCAATAATTCGAATTTTATCCGAATTGATTCCGTGTATCATTTCCAAAGTATCATCGGAAGAATTTCCAACTACAACAACAACCTCGTCGCAAATTGGAAGCATAGATTGAATTGATTCAACAACCGGATAGCCATATTTCACTGCGTCCCGTACAAATGTGAAACCGCTTACTTTCATCTGAAAATATTCACTTAAATTTGAAATTGAAGCTCATGCAGTTTTTTGTACAAGCTGTCAGGTTGAGAAAGTAGTTCGGCATGCTTTCCTATTTCAACAATCTTACCATCCTCTAAAACTATGATTTTATCGGCACGCTGGACTGTAGATAATCTGTGAGCAATTACGATAGAGGTTCTCCCTTCCATCAAACGTTCAATTGCCTGTTGAACAAGAATCTCATTCTCGGTGTCGAGCGCTGAAGTTGCTTCATCTAAAATAAGGACAGGTGGATTTTTCAGAATTGCCCTCGCGAGAGATATGCGCTGACGTTCACCGCCGGATATTTTTACGCCTCGGTCTCCAATAACTGTATCGTAACCTTCCGGAAGTGAAGAAATAAAATCGTGAGCGTTTGCCACTTTTGCCGCGGCTGTAATTTTCTCGAACTCAACCTCTTGATGACCGTATGCGATATTATTCCGAACAGTATCATTAAATAGAATTGTCTCTTGTGTTACGATCCCCATAAGTGATCGCTGCGAATCCATTGTAATACCTCGAACATCCATTCCATCTATCGTTACGCTTCCTTCAGTAACATCATAAAATCTTGGGATTAAATCGACGAGTGTTGATTTACCTGCACCACTTGGACCAACGATGGCAACAGTTTCGCCCGCATTGATTTCACAATTTATATTCTTGAGAACGATATCTCCGGTTTCATATTTAAACGAAACGTTTTTAAACTCGATTTTACTTTGAAATTTTCCGAGCGTCGCTGCGTCTTTCATGTCATAAATATTAGGTTTGATATTCAGTATTGTAAGCACCCTGTTTGCCGCCGCACTGCCTTCTTGTACGCTATTAAAGACAAGCCCGAACGATTTTAGAGAGGGTAACATTTGTACGATTATTCCGACAAACAACAATAAAGCGCCAGGGGTCATTGGCGTTGTACCTTGAACAACATTCTTACCAATAAACCACAGAATTATTGCAATTGTGATAGCGCCAAGAAATTCGGTTAAGGGACTTGCAAGATTTTTCCGTCGTTGTATGCCTCTCATCGTCTTAAAATATTTCTGCGTGTGGTTTTTAAATTTATTTATTTCGAATTCCTCCATCCGGAACGCTTTCACCACCCGGACATTCGACAATGTTTCTGAGAGAACAGATATAACATCTGCCATTCTCTCTTGAGCCGCTTTGCTCTCGCGTTTCAACATGTCGCCCAAGCGTGTAATCAGAAATCCTGTTACTGGCAATAGAACACAGATAAATAGCGTCAGTGACCAATCGAAAAAGAATAAAACTAAAACGAACATCAATATTTGGGGCGGGTCGCGGAATGCGCCGTTCAAACCCACCGAAAGCGATTCCTGCACAACCCTGACATCATTCACGATTGTAGAAATTAAATTCCCTTTTCTTTCATTATTGAAGAAGCTCATCGACAACTGATGTAGGTGAGCATAAAGTTTATCACGCAACCGTCGCGTAAATCCTTGTTCGACAGTTGCCATAAAATATCCTTGCAGATAGAAAAACAAATTCTTCAGCATAAAAGTAATAACTATGGAGATACAAAGTCCCAACAACAAATCAAGTCGATCATAGCTCAACACAAGTTGATTGAGTTGGTACGAGATATATTCACGAAGTTTAAAAAGATTAAACGCGATTTCCTGTTGGCGGCTTGGTGTCGGGGAGCTGAAAAGAATGTCGATAAAAGGCATAACTGAACCGACGGAGAGCGTACTAAATATCACAAAAAGAATATTACTGACCGTGGCGAAGGTAAGCGGTTTCCAAAATTCTTTAAGATACGATAAAATCCGAAAATATTGTTTCATAACGATTCAATATAATGATTCCAGAGTTTTCATCCAAGATTGGTAATTGCTCTTCAATCTCATTCTTAGTATATTAAAAGTGTGAAGTAAGCGATTAATCTTTTTTCTTCAAAAAATGCGAATATTTCTAAAATCAAAAATCCATAACGCTACAGTTACATCTGCGAACTTAAAGTATGTTGGCTCTATAACTATTGATCCGGCACTGATGGGAAAAGCAGATATTTCGGAATTTGAAAAAGTCCTTGTTGTGGACAACAATAACGGGAATCGCCTTGAAACTTACGTTATTAAGGGAAAAAAGGATTCCGGTAAAATTTGTATGAACGGTGCAGCGGCTCATCTTATAAAAAAGGGAGATGAGATTATTATAATGACATTCCAGATGTCGAAAAAACCGATCAAACCGAAAATCATTATTGTTGATAAAAAGAATAAATTTATACGCTACACGAAAGAAGAATTGAATAAACTAAAAAGCTCAGGCTGTTAACCTGAGCTTTTTAGTTTAGAAGAACTTATCATTACCTATATCCCGCTTTTTCCAACTCCTCAACCGATTCGATTTGATTTGGCGGATTCAAATATTCACCCATGAATTTATAAATCTTGATACGAGTTTGTTTAGCTAACTTCGTATCGATTCGGTCAAAGCTATGCCCGCCAGGTACCTCTTTAAAAATTTCGTAACCAAATTTTTTATCTGCGGCTTTTAAAGCACGAATAAGATGTTCAACCTCTAAGACATTTACATCATCGTCGTTTGTGTTGGTGTGAATAAGAAGAGGTGTTTTTAATTTCTCGGCATAATTAACGGGAGAGCGTTTTCTATACTCTTCAACATTCTCGTTAGCTGTCTTGCCGATATGGTACTCTGCCGAAAATTGCTCGCGATAATCTTCTTCGTAATATCCCATCCGCGCCACAAGGTCACTCACGGGTACACCGGCAAACGCAACTTTATAATCATCAGGATTCTGAAAAATATCCATCAGCGCAATCAATCCGCCATGACTCCAGCCCATTATTCCAACGCGATCTTTATCAATAAAGCGATAAGTGTCAACCATATAGTCGCGGCAGGCATTGTTGTCATCCACCTCTAATCCACCATAATCAATTTGTTTATAAAATCCGCTGCCGTAACCGGTGCTTCCACGATATTCCGGTGCGGCAACGACATAACCCTGAGCCATCAACTCACGAATGATGTGAGTATGATATGTAGTGAAGTTCGCATGAACTCCGCCGTGCGGAAGAATTATGAGCGGATAGTCTTTTTTTCGGTCTAATTTTTTCGGAAAGAAGATATATATCCAAAACTTCAATGGATTTTTTGCGCCCATAGCTGTAGGATTTTTAACGTGGGCAGGCGGCGGACCGACAATAAAAACCTTATCAATATCGGCAACATCTCCGACTTTATTGTTCCACTGAATATCATCAATCGCTTTCTCAATCTGATCAAGGCGATGATCGAGAGATTCGAATTTATTGTTGATAAGTTTTTCAAATGATTTATCTCCGACATCACTTTGAGCACTATTTTGTGTGGGGTACAAGAAAAGACCGAGTAGAAAACACGACAACCATTTTATTATTTTCATAAGAATAATCCTCTAATATTTATTATCATTTATTTCGATTTCATCGATAGGCATGATTGGCATTGGCTGACCATTATGCTTCAATCGGAATTTTAGATGTTGAAGCACAGGATCATCCTCAACACTGAAAGGCAATAACTTTGGCATGAACTGGCTTAGATCGAACAATCCTTTTTCAGGTAACTCAATAATTTCAACTTCTTGATCAGGACAAATATTCGCTTTTTCTTTTGCAATCTGAACAGCTTTCTGAAGTCCACCTAAAACATCAACTAAGCCGTTTTCTTTTCCGTCATAACCCGACCAAACTCTGCCCTGAGCAATCGATTCAATATCTTCAAACTTCTTCTTCCGCCCGAATGCAACCTTTGTTACAAACTCTTTATAAAAAGTTCTTATCACATTTTCCATCTTACCAAATTCTTCCGAAGTCAGATTACGATCTGGTAAACTAACTCCGATGAAAGGCAATGTGAATCCAAAACCAAGATCAGCATGTTTGCCAACTTTAACATGATCAGTCGTCATACCTAGAGTATCTTTTAATCCTTTATTGTATGCCCAACCTCCTATAACTCCGATAGAACCTGTTATAGTATTTGGCGCGGCAACAATTGTATCAGCGTACATCGATAGCCAGTATCCACCCGATGCGGCAACAAACCCTTGAGAAACTATTACAGGTTTTTTTTCTTTGCATTTCCGAAGCGCTTCCGCAACATAATCTGATGCCATCGCATCACCGCCGGGGGAATCAACACGCAAGACAAGAGCTTTAACTCTTGTATCGTTCGCAACGGCTTCCACTACTTTCGATAATGACCGCGCGTTTATACCTTCATCCATTGCGCACGCGCCGAGAGCATAAATTACGGCAATCTGTGGTTTCTCACCCCAGTAATTATCAGCAGGCAACTGGAATTTTGCAAGACTGCCCGCACCCACCATTGACTTTGATTCTCCTTCTATTTTTCTGATGACTTCTGATATAGTTTCCCATCTTCCCAATGTATCCACTAAATTTTGTTCAATTGCATCTTGGGGTAAAAACATTACTTTATCATTTACAAGCTGATCAAAAGTTTCGGGAGATATTTTTCTATTTGCGCATATATCCGATTTTGCCAATCTGTAATAATCATCAACAATCTTTTGCCTCTGCACACTATCGGCATCCGACATTTTAGTACGACTAAGATTTTCTACCGCTGATTTAAAGATGAAAAATCTCCACTCGCTGTAACCTATTCCAAGTTTATCCAAAGTACCTTTAAGGTAGGTTCTACCCATAAGATAACCTTCGAGCATTATTGTACCAGTAGGATCAAGAACAATTTTATCGGCAACAGATGCGAAATGATATAAATCGATATTCGGCCGATCAATAAACATAACCACATGTTTGCCTGTTGATTTAAAATCTTTTAACTCTTCACGGATTTCCCACAGCATTTCGCGATCTGCCGCCATCCCGGATGTGTTAATCGCAATTCCACTGACATTTGGATCATCTTTTGCGGCTTTGATAGAAGTAAGTAAACTTGAAAGGGTATTCGATTTATCGAACCACTTAAATCGCTGATACTTAATTGGTCCATTGAGATTGAACTCCACATATTTTTTTTCAGGCATTACCGTTGTGCCAAAAATTGTGCGGTCGTATGCACCAAGTCGAACGCCGTATGTTTGAGAAGAATATTTTTTACTGTTATCGTAGTGTGATTGAGTTATAAAACCGAGATTACCAAAGCTGAGCTGAAATCCGAACGTGAACATCTTAGTATCGAAATAACGTCCGGTTAAGCGGATACCCGGCAGAGCTTCCACTGCAGCACCGACACTCCAGTTTGCTTGCTTGATATTTTTTTTATGCTGCATAGCGGCATCTCCGAAAATTGACAACATCTCGTTACCAAGCGGGCGCACAGCAAGATCAAGTACACCCTCATTCATCTTGCCTCGCGTAGCAATCGAACCAAACGCACCAACAGAAATATATTTTATCGGTCGAATAAGAGTTCCAATAGTAATCAGATTCGTTCGGTTAAAATAATTATTATCGCCAGTCGACCAACCGTAACCGAGTCCGAAACTTGCATTTTTATCCCCTTGTGCAAATGATAGGCGATAATCTGTAATTTCTACATCGCCTTGCCTTTCGTGGATAAGCCCAAAACCAATGTTGGGTACAGCGGTGAATAATCCCCAGCGGTTGAAGTCGTTCCATTTTTTACCCTCATCATTCCACATAAAAAGGATATCGGGTTGATGAAGATAAGACAAAAGCGCCGGATTATCATAACCGTACAAACCGAACTTCATCGCACCGGGAGAAGTTAGGGAAAAGTTGGTTTGCGAGTTATAGGTAGGAAATGAGGTTTGTGAAGAAACAAGAGGATTAAACAATATCACAATCAGTGATAAGTAAATAATAGATTTCATATTATATCCTGCAATTTATGATTTAAAGTGATTTACCAAATACACTATCATCTGCCGATTATCTTAACATGCTGTTCTTTTTTCTCTTTTACGTAATGTGAGCTAATAATGTAAAATAAAAAGCCATCCACATTTCTGTGTAATGGCTTAGTAGAATAAGAAATTAATTATCTCAAAAGTAAGATCCTTGCATTTAATTTATAATTTAATCCTCATCTGATGCCAATTTCAAGATAATTTTAAAATCGACGGCATTTTTTGACGGAGCAATTTTTTGAAACGATTTTATTTCACCCGACTCAAGAGGGAATGGCTCCCAACCCCAATTTGGATTAAGTTCGAATCCATCCTTATCGAGGAATTTTATTTTTAACTCTGCATTCACGAGCGATGAGGTTAGATTTTTTAATTTAACTTTTGCCCTTAGAAAACCGTCTTGATTCTCATCCCATATTTCAAGAACGCCAACCGTTGTTTTTAACCAGAAATTTTTGTAAATGATTTTTTCTGACTGTTCAAGAGGCGTTGAGTCTACTTTGGAAGCCCGATATGTGCCACCACAACCAAAAACAATTAACGAAATAAATATAAAAATTATGGATATGTTAATTTTCGTTGTCATGTTCTACCTCATGCATAGTTAATGATTGAATCCCAGAAATAACCTTTTCATAATTTAGTGTTCCCGGGGTAGGAGTTGCCATACATTTTCCACCAAATACAACATGAGGGCCCCATTGACATCGATTATTACAACCCCGATGGTCAAGATCTGTCTTTATTCCTTTGGATGTATAGAGTTCCAAAAATTGCGTGTAGATCAGCGTACTATTTATCGTACCTTCTTTGAGACAACGATTATAATGGTTTTCTGTTGGTGTACAAGTACACGCACCATTAAGTACAATCGGAGTAGCTCCGGTTTTATGGCCCGTCGCATCATTACAATATATTAATGGCGGCGATGAACTATTTCGCGCAAGAAATGGCGGTGCGCCGCCGCATGACATCATCAAAAAGGATAAAGTTATTAGTATGATAATTGATACCAGATTATTTTTTTGCATTTTATTCTCCTCGATAATCATTTTTCTTTTTTCTTTTGATTTTGAAGCTGGAACAAGCTTCTTAATTGCACTAATGGTGCTTCACCTTCGGTACCAGCAGGAACATAATACCATGATTGTTGATAATCTTTGAGTTCTTTCATTTTAGCATCGAAGAATTTCAGCGTTACATCATGAACACCCTGTTCAGTGGGTATCAATGCAATATGTATTTCTCCGGGAAGGAGTAACCACTTCCTGACATCCGCATCCGTAGAACCGGTGAGCAGACCTCCGAAAGGAATGAATGTTTGAATGGCTTTTTTAACAGCAACAGATGCAACTTTTTTTGAAACATCACCCGTCAAATTAGCTTCATCTTTTGCTTGCATGTATACATCTTCGACTTTTTTACTGGGAACAATATTTTTATCAATCACAATCGATACATATCTCTCTGGAAATGAAACTTGTTGGTAGCTAGAAAAAGCACCCGTTATTGCATCGGGTGAGAGTGTTGGGCCCCAACCTATATCGAGCAGCAAAAATATGTAAGATCCCGAACCATCTATTGGTAGATATGGCTCTGAGCCAAGGGAATCTTTGTATGTTTGATATGCTTTCTGAGCTTCCTCTTTATCACCGATTTTAAAATTTATCGTTGCGAGTTTATACCATCCATATGCATTACTCGGCTGAAGTTTAATGACATTCTGAAATGCAACCCTAGCATTATCATATTCTTTTAATCTCAGGAAAGTCTCACCCAGCATGAAGTGTACACTCGCAAATGCATTTTCCTTCCCCTTTTCTTTATTAATGTCCCTCTCTATTGCTTGAATAAAAGCGATCTTTGCACTATCATAATATCCGCGTGCAAAATATCCTAGTCCATGATAATATCTCGCTAGCACTCTTTCATGTACGTAACCTCTATAATGGACATTTTCTTCGCTGCCAACCAAATCAAGCGCTACGGTTCCAGATCCAAGTTCCACCTCTAAATTGTTCGCCGCTCGTCCCATGATGTCACATCCATCATAATGGTCACCGAGAGCATACAATATTGAAGCATCGGTTAACTGGTAAAGTGGATATGTTTCGCTTTTCACTTTTTTTAACAATTCACCCATACCTTTATGTGCTTCTTCAAATCGACCTGATTGAAATTTGGCAACATTTTGTGCAAGCGTAAGCTTCGCAGAAGTACAACCGGAATATAAAACCGCAACACTTACGATGATCAAAAATAGTAATAATTTTTTCATAAAAGATATCCTCTCATTCTTTACCAGTCAAAAAGATTTTTATTTTTTTGTTTCTTCACTTCCGATTCGTCTGCCCATATAATTTCATCAGTTTCTGCGTCAATCAATCTCATGGAAAGACGATAGTATGTAAGACTTGTACTCCGATCCTGCTTTGCAATTGAAGATAGATCCCCAATTAGGAAGTAATCATTCCCGATCACTTTTCCTGCTTTCTTCATTGTTTCGGGATTCATTATTCCCGAAGCTCCAAGATCAAACTGGCTGGTTATATCTTTAATTCTACCTCTATCAACAAAACGTAACGATCCTGCTTTTATTAATTGTATTTGTAATTTGTCGGCAATTGCATCAGTATCGATATATTCGGATGTTTTGTTTGATATGCGAAGGAAAGCGATCACCGGCGCTTTTTTATTATCTCCCCGGATCACCGTAAGTCTATCCATGATGGATTGATACATGTTCTGCGCCATAACTCGAAGGTCGGTATCGCTATACTTATCATCTAATTGAGTTGTGGAAGTAGTCGGAACATAAACAGAACTTCCGCATCCGCTTATTATGAAAATTAATATTATAACGATTAGATAATTAAACACAATTCTCATATTTTACCCCTTATTTATTTTTAAGTTTTTCAGCAAGTTGAACAGCTAAATATTCTACGGCATCTTTGATTGCGCTCGGTACAACCGCGTTCATCTTTGTTACGTCGTTTCGATAATTGGTAACTGTTTTCCCATTCTTCGTGTCAATTAACATTGCACTGAGTGATGTATTCACTGAATGTTGCGCGCTATATTGTTCCCGATTAGAAAGTTTCTTCGTCAGATCTTCAGATTCAACCTCCACAATAAGCAGATATGGTATATCTTCCCTTTTGCAATCTGCTATTGCTTTTTTTCGATCAATTATCCAATGAACTGAATTGACTTCTGTTTTAAGTACAACATTTGCCCCCTTATCGGATGTGAATGATAATGAACCATCCGCACCGCTTTCAAGATGAACGTATCCGGTAAGTGCCGAAAGTTTACCGGTTGTAGATATAACATTGTATTCTACCACTTCCTTGCTTACCAACGGTACATCCGATTGCGCAATGATGTTGAGTTCTGCTTGCTCAAGCTTATCGGAAATTACCGATTCTGAATAAGGAGAATAATTTATTTTTTTATGACCATCTTCTCTCATTTTTTCAACAAGGCACAATTGGATCGCTCTATGTTCCTGTTTTTGAGAATACACAATATTAGGCAATAACAGAAAACAGAAAAATACTAACATATACTTCATCATTGACTCCTTTCTTCATTGATTAAAAAGATGAAACCCGATACCGCCCGAAATGGAAAAATCTTGCCATGCTATATCTTTGAAATTTCTTTGATATCTCAATTGAAAATCTAAGTAAATAGATTTCCATTGCTCTGGTGAAAACAGATAACCAGCACCGGTGGTTAACCCAAAGCTCCAATCCTTTTTTATTTTAATTCCACCAAGCCCCACTAAAAAATATCCGGTTGATGATGCTTCGGGGGCAAATGGAAACGAGAATTCTCCAGAGACACCCACAATTGGCTCATAAGCATTGGAAGCGATGAGAGAATATTGGACAGAAGCTAATACGGTTCCTTCAAGCGGTACGCCGGCACTTGCGATAAAGGAAACACCTGTTTGATATGCATCGGTAAAAGAACCGGCAGGCATACCGACCCCCCCCTGAAACTCGATAAAGGGTGAAGATTCAAAGCTCTGTGCAAAGGAGAGTGATGATAAAACTGAAAAACAAATGAAATATTTCAAAACATCCAATATCGAGGTCTTCATTTTGACTCCATTGAATTATTATTGAGTATCTTATTAATCTTTATTTTCAGATGATTATTATTCAGGATAGGATAAAACGATAATATGATCATGCCCTAAATAAAACCATACTTGTCAAATTTTGTTAATTAATTACAAACAAATTCTATCGGGAAGAAGATAAGAAATGAACAAGTAAATGTCAAATTATGAGGCAACTGGAACTGGACTGGACTGGACTGGAACTGGAACTGTGAGTTGCCCTAAAAGAAGGTAACCGAAGGGGATTGAAAAAGAAGTCGTTGCCTCATAATTTAGATAACCCAAGAAAAATACCGATTATGAGGAGTAACAGATCAAGCTACACAAATAGAAATTGGTTCTAACATACCTGGTTCGTATATTTTCGAACCACATTAGCAACAAACATCACGTTTTATTAATTTTTGAGATTCTATGAAATCAAAAGTAATCCGCAAGCAGCACAACTCCAAACTCTGTTTTATCTGCGGAGTCAAAAATCAATTCGGTCTGGATGCCCGTTTTTATGAAACGGGAGATAAAAGTTTAATCGCAATCTTCCAGCCAAAAGAAGAACATCAGAGTTATCCCGGTCGACTTCACGGCGGAGTAGCTTCCGCAATTTTGGATGAAACGATAGGTAGAGCTATCAGAGTGTTTTATGAAGAAGAAGTTTGGGGCGTAACTCTTGAACTAAAAACCAAGTATTTAAAACCAATCCCATTGAATTCACCCTTGAAAATTGTTGCTCGCATAACAAACGATACCAGTCGGTTTTTTGAAGGAACCGGAGAATTAAAACTTGCCACGGGCGAAGTTGCTGTAACCGCCGAAGGAAAATATCTTAAACTGCCGATAGAAAAAATCTCAGACTTTAACGCGGAGGAGGCAGAGTGGAAAATTTTAAAAGAGAATAACGATCCCCTTGAAATTGAGTTATGATTTGATTCTCGCTTCTATTGTGTTTATATTCTTTTAGAAATATTTTGTCACATTCATCAAGGAATAACATGTATAAACTTATTCTTCTCTCTCTTGTATTTCTATTTATCCCTTCCGGTATATTTGCACAGCAAACGGTTAAAGAATCTTCCACAGGAAAATATTTTCCTTCAGAGATTAAAATTAAAAATGCCGAAAAAGAAGTCACACTTCAGCTTACAGGATTAACTGTAAGAAAAAAAATAATCTTTAAAGTTTACGGCATTGCTCATTACATGCAGGATCCACCGACGGTAAAAGATGAAGAAGCTGCTTTTATTGCTATTCTACAGGAGGGTAAAGCAAAACAAATCACGATGGATTTTTCGCGTGACGTTGAAGCGATAAAAATTAAGGAAGCATATCTTGATGGCTTCAATTCGCATACCTCGAAAGAAGAGTTACAAAAACTTCAACCGTTAATAAATCAATTCACCGGATATTTCACAAAAGATGTTAAGGAGAATCAGCAATTTATTCTCCAGTGGCTGCCCGGCGGAACAATTCTTGCAGTACTCAACGGTGAGACCAAACAAGCAATTACAGATCCAATATTCGCACGTGTACTTTGGACAATCTGGTTTGGTGAAGATTCAATAGTAGATAGAGATGATTTGGTGAGTCGAATGATCGGTAAATAAACAGTTAGAGCATATCGAAAATAATTATACATTATCGAGAAGCATAAAATTAGAATCTCTATCGGAGTATTTCGGTGGAGATTTCTTTTTGTAAAATTGTTTCTTGTTAAATTTACATTCCTGAAACAAAGGGCAATTGCCACACAACGGGTTCGTTGCTTTGCATCTCTTTCTACCGAATCGAATCAAGTTTGTATGCAGAGAATATGCTTTCCCCACCGGTATAATTTTTCCTACAGCATGAAATGTATCCTTCGGAGTTTTGCAATCTGAGGTTATCCCTAGTCGACCAAGAATCCGATGTACATGTGTATCCACAGGAAACACTTCCCTATGCAAAGAGAAAAGAAGCACACAAGCCGCGGTCTTCACACCTACACCATCGAAAGAAAGCAATATTTCCATAATTTCTTCATTAGATTTCGATTGTAAAAAACCAAGAGAGTAATCGCCGAATTGATTATAAATATTTTGCAAAATTGTCTTTATGCGTTTACTTTTTTGATTTGCCATTCCACCGGTTTTGATTGCGGAAACGATCAAGCGTGTTGGGGCATTTGCCAGATCTCCCCATATAGGAAAGTTTTTCCTTAATTCAGTATAAGCGCGATGACTATTTTTATCATTTGTGTTTTGCGAAAGAATTGTCGCTATAAGCATGTCTAATGGTTTGGCACGTTTTGCGGATTGGGAAGGCAGTCCGAGAAATTTTTCTAGTATCAATGCAATCCGTTTTACTTTATTCTTATAATTAGATCGAGAATTAATTTCGGGATTTCCTTTCAGTTTGATAACTCACCTTTCATACATTTCAGTAAGCAAGAAACAGAGAATTCTATGATGAATAAAACTTAGCTCAGATCATTTTTTCTTTTGCTGATCTAGAACTTCGAAGATATCGTCAGTGAACACTTCACCAAACAATTCAGAATGGATTTCGCGGACCGCTTCCAACGCATCACCGTCTTCCAACACAATATTAATACTGAACTGCGACGCCCCAAAGGAAATCATGTTGATATTAAAATCGGATATTGAACCAAAAATCCTGTTTAGCACACCCGGATTCTGTGTAATACTGGAACCAAGTACCGAAATAATACATTTCTTTTCATTAATTGAAACAATACCGACATCATTCAGGTCTTGCAGTAACGCCTGAGTTGTCTGTTTTTCCTCTGCCGCGATTGAATAACCGTACTCTGCCGTTACACTGGCTAAAATTGTGATCCCATGTTTAGTAAAAACATTTTGTATGTGTTCCCAAAATATATACTGACCAATTCGCTTTTGTGGTGATATTGAGATAAGGGTGATGTTTCTTTTATAAGCGATTGATTTTAACACCCCACTGGTTGATGGAAGTGCAGCCGTTACAAGCGTGCCTGTAGACTGCGGACGACGCGAGTTATATATATGAATTGGAATACTTTTTTCTATGGCAGGAAGCATTGTATTCGGGTGAAGAACTTTAGCGCCAAAATACGACAGCTCATAGGCTTCTTTGAATGAGAGGGTTTTAACTTTTTTTGCGTCGGGAACTACTGCGGGATCGGCAGTAAGTACCCCGTCAACATCCGTCCAGATTTGAATATCATCCACATCAAGTGCCGCTCCTATTATTGCCGCAGAGTAATCTGAACTCTCCCGCCCCATAGTTGTGCGACGACCAGACAATGTTATGCCTATAAAACCTTGCGTAACCGGCACGACACCGTTATTCACAAGGTGAAGGAGATTTGACTTTAATTTCTCTTCAATGATATCGAGATATGGAGTTGCACGATTGAAATTTTCATCAGTGAACATAAAATCTTTAGTGTCGATCCATTCCGATTGAATGCCATGATCTTGAAGCGCGACTGAAACGATCCGCGATGACAATAATTCGCCGTAACTGTAGAGAGTATCAAGCGTGCGTGGAGTTAACTCGCGCAGAATAGTTACACCTTTGATTATTGTCTCAATCTCTTCGCGCATAGCATCGAGCACTGAGCGGAGATTGCGGTTCCTCGTTATATGGCGGATCAATTGATCGATAATTGTGAAATGCCGACTGAATAATTGGGTGAGAGTTTCTCGAGCTTCGCGATCGTTTTTATCCGCCGCAAATTTTCCAATTTTTTCAAGCATATTAGTTGCTTGAGCAATTGCCGATACTACAACGATCGGTTTTTGGTGCAGATGCGCCTTGATAATTTCAACAACGTTTGCTATTGCTGGTGCATCCTGAGTTGATGTTCCGCCAAATTTCATAACGATCATGTTAGCATTACTCCTTCGATTTCAAATAATATTTGATTTCAATATAACACCTCTAACCTTGAGTTTCAAGAAAATAAAAAACCCTTAGTTTTGGCTAAGGGTCTGCGAAAATTGATGATTTTTGAGTTATTTTGGGTTATTCGATTTTTCTTCATCCTGATGAAGAAATTTTGAACGCCGCCGCCGGTTTATCAAGAATATCAGATAAAGAAATACGAATAGTATCACTGACCCAATAACGAGTATGTTTAAGCCAAGAAAATTCATTGTATCTATATTTTAAGTTTTGATATCATACCTTATAACACATTCCGTATACGAATCATCGGAAGAAATGTTATATATCACAAGCGAATTAGAATCTAATTATTTTATCAAAGATACAAATTCTTATTATATATTTTTACCTTGATCTTTATTTTTCTTTGTCTCATTAAATTCATCTAAAAAGGCGACCGCCCGCCGTAGATGCGGTATTACAATCGACCCTCCAACTGTGAGAGCAACGCTGAAGATTTCGAAGATCTCTTCATCAGAAACCCCGGCTTCTTTACATTGCATTATATGGTACGATACACAATCGTCGCACCGTAATACCATGGAAGCAACCAATCCGAGCATTTCTTTTGTTTTAACATCGAGTTTCCCCGGCTCGTATGTTAAAGTGTCTACACTGAAAAACCTTTTTATCGCCCGGTTATCTGCATTAAGAATTCGGTCGTTCATTTTCTTTCGAAAAGATTGAAAATCATCTAAACGGTTTGACATAAATTAATGATCAGTAAATTTTAATAATTGACGATTGGGTTTAAAAAATAAAATATAAAGTGTGGAATAATACATCTGCGGAGATTTTTGTGAGCAACAATAGTACGATGTAAATTTAGATTGGTGGAGCTGGTCGGGATCGAACCGGCGACCTCCTGAATGCCATTCAGGCGCTCTCCCAACTGAGCTACAGCCCCAATTTAATTGTTAATCATCAATGATTAATTATTTATTGACAATAACGATTAAAATATAAGAAGAATCGAGGAATGAAACAACTTTCAGATTTTATTTAATTTATAGTGCAATGGGGGTAGGTTTTTAATAAAGCGCAGCAATATCGAATCAAATGATTTGTGTTTTGCTGCGCTCATGATATCTCTTATGGATTACAGATTTCTTAGAAATGCGCTAAGATGGTGTTCAGAACCACGACGTAGATTTTCATAAACAAATTTTATGTCTGAATCGGATTGTAATTTTGCGAGGCGCTCATCTAAATCTTTTATGTCAGTTTCTTCGATAAGCTTTCCAACCAGCATAGCATCAGTAACCGATTTTGATCCTTCGACCAACAATGTATTGTATAATGCCTGTAGTGTTGTATCTACAAATACTCCGGTAGGATTTGTGCCGACCGGGTCAACAATTCCATACCTGTCGAGCAACAATTTCATTGCGTTCATATGTTTCTGTTCACTTTGTGAAATATTACTAAATATTCGGAGATTGTATTTATTAGCCATTGCAATATAAATGTCGCGGGCAAGTTTTTCTTCCTCACGCATAAAGATCAATCCGCTGATAATTTCCGGAGTTATTTCTTCTTGAACTTTTGTTATAAGTGTTTTATTTAGTGCATCCAGATCTAATTCAGTGCTATTATCCATTTGAGAAGTGAGGGGTTCCGATGAATTTGTCTCAGAACATCCCATTAGTGCAGAGATAAGAACAATGGTTATAAGGACAATGAAATATTTCATAATGATAACCTTTCAATTGTGTTTTAATTGTAAATAGTGATTGTTGTTTCATTTCGTACAATGTGTGTGCCAAACCTCCAACCACATATTTTTTAATCCAATCGAATGATGATCAGTTCGTTTTCCAATTCTTTCGACAAAGTTGCCGACTTGAATCGACAATATTGTCTACTAATGGATAATATAGTTTTGAATGTAATGCTCGATGAAAATTCAGAGAGCGATTATAATTTCGTTTTATCCTATTTCTAAAAAATATTTTGTCTACTGGGGAAGAACTCTTGTCAAACTTTCGCAATATCCCTACTGAATGCGGTCAATCCACTCATACTCGATGAAGAAGAGAAGAGCTTGAGCTAATTGTGGTTCAACATCTTTATCTCGATACGGCAACAGGCGATCTTTATTATGTTGTGATTTTAACCAACTTTGCATAACCCCCAAAAAATTGTTAATATTAAGTAGCTTTGATTGATTTGTCACCCTCATTCCCGATTTGATGGTGATTGGACCCGATAAACAGTTATCATCAAATAGTCTGTTTCTCTTTTTAAAAGAATAATCTAATAACGAAATAATATCATTAACAAAGAGGTTTTTATGTCAATAGATTTGGAAAAAATCTTACGCCCGGTTGATATGGTATTGCCAGAATTTCCAGCAAAATATATGACGCTTTCAAACGGTCAGGAGATGGTAGTACGGCAGGTCAACCGCGATGAGATTCCAGATATCCTCCCCCATGTGGAAAAACTTATGCACGTTGAGCGGGATTATTATCATATTGTTGCGGCAAGAGTATATGCCGAATTGCTTGCCTACTATACGTATCGTGTGCAGGATGAATATGTACTTGCCGCGCAAGTAGACGGTGAGATCGTTGCCGTTGTAAACGGAAGAATAGTCAATCCCGATATCGGCATGTCGTTTCATACTTTATCTATGCGTCGCGGACTTCGAGTTGGCGCGCACGCATTTGCCGCCAAGATGGAATATCATATGGATATTCTAAAACAGAAAGAAGTTTTAATCGTTGCCGAATCGCCCATCGGCTTTAGACGCTGGATGATCGAATACAAACTTGAAAAGCGTTTTCATATCCCGCATGAATTGGGCGGTTGTCCGTCATGGTCGTTGACGAGAAATTTGTTTGATAATGCTCGCAACACTCTCGTTGTAGGCAGACGTCCTGTCCCCGAAAAATTACTCGCAAAAGCACACGATGCAATACTTCCACCAACTGATCCTCCAAAGCCACCCGAAGATTTATTAGCCGCAACACGCTCGATGCTCGATAACACAGGCACATCTCTCATCGACATGAGAAGAAAGTTAGGAGGAATGTAATATGAGAGAAGTTTATGTTGCCGGAATTGGAATTACAAGTTTCACCCGGCTCGAATATCCGCTCGTTGAAATTGCGGCGTATCCCGGATTGATGGCTCTCCGCGATAGCGGACTAAAGAAAATCGATCAACTATATGTTGCCAATATGGGGAGCGGTAGAGTGAACGGACAAACCGGATTGGCAAGTGCCGTTGTCGATCATTTGAGTCTTACGCCCGCAGGTGCAGTTACAATTGAAAACGGTCCTGCATCAGGAGCTTCGGCAATCAAAGAAGGATTCATGGCTGTTGCTTCCGGTATGCACGATGTTGTTATGGTCATCGGCGCTGAGCGAATGAGAGAAGTCAATCAGCTCGAAGCGACAGATTTTGTTGCAACACTCACTCATCCACTTGCAGAATATATTTACGGCGTAACACTTCCGTCTCTGGCTGGAATGTTTGCGCGTTTGTATATGGAGAAGTATGGAGTAACCTCACGCCACCTTGCAATGGTTGCGGTTAAAAATCATCATAACGCGATGGATAATTTCTATGCGCATCTGCACGAAGAAATTACACTCGAAGGTATTCTTGATTCTCCCGAAGCATCTACGAATAATCCGTACGTTGCGGATCCGCTGAGATTTTACGATATGTGTCCTGTCTCGGACGGCGGCGCCTGTTTAATTCTTGTCAGCGCAGATGTGATGAAGAAATTGAATAAACCGATGATTCGACTGGCAGGGATCGGACAAGCGACCGACACACACGCGGTTCACGAAAGAAAAGATCCAACTTATCTTTTTGCAGTGCGCGAAGCGGCGAAAAAATCGTTCGCGATGGCAGGAGTGAAACCGGAAGATGTTGATGTTGCAGAATTGCACGATGCATTCACAATTCTTGAAATTGCGGAAAGCGAAGAAGTCGGTTTCTTCAAAAAAGGTGAAGGACATATCGCGCTTGAAAAAGGCGAAACTAAAATTGGCGGTAAAATCCCGATCAATCCATCCGGCGGTTTAAAAGCAAAAGGACATCCAGTTGGAGCAACCGGCGTCGGACAGGCGCATGAGATTGTTCTTCAGTTAAGAGGAGAAGCCAAAAAGCGTCAGGTTAAAAATGCCAAAATCGGATTTACATGTAACTTCGGCGGCTTCGGAAATAATGTTGTCTGTCTTACTTTTATAAAGGAGAAATGAAAATGGAATTAAACATATACGCATACAAATGCAAACGCTGCGGACATATTCATTATCCTTATAAAACAATTTGCAAGAATTGCGGAGAGAACGACCATAACGAATTCGATATCGTTCCGTTGCCGAAAAAAGGTAAGTTGCTCACTTATACAACACTTTACAATCCCCCATCCGATTACGAAGTTCCCACATTAGCGCTTGGCATCGTTGAATTAGAAGGTGGTCATCGAATCACAGGACAATTGAACATTAAAAATCCAAAGATAGGAATGAATGTCGAGGGAAAAGTGGAAGTAGTTCGCAAAGAGGCATACAATAAACATTTAGGAATGGTTTTCTATCAGGCATGATAGAAATCGTCAGTCACGGAAACCAAATCCGCCGGGGTAAATATTATTTACATTCGAAATTTACTTTGGCGGTGAATTTTTGTTCCGATGATTCTTTTGTTTTCGTTGTCAATAAAGAAGTCGGATCGGGACCGCTTAACATTGTTGTGCAAGGAGTTGCGGTCGATTCCATCTCGTCTCTGGAAGTCGGCAGTGATGGTTTCTATCTCAATGGAGATAAGTTTTATTTTGATGAGTTGAAGATATACGATTCTAAATTGCAGATATCTGACTTCATCGAGGAAAAGTTTAATCGTAATCTAAGTTTCTTTGAATCAACTCTTATTGAATTCTCTCCACCGAAAAGTTTAGCGTTCCTTCTTGATGAAAGTAGAAGGAATGAATTCACATCATCATTCGAGATTGAATACATCAAGCGGTTTGAGAATGCCGTTCAATTATTTCTATCGGATGATTTTCTTCATGGGATTAAAATACTCAAGGGCTTAGGTCCCGGGCTTACACCGAGCGGTGACGATTTTATTTCGGGAGTTCTGATTGCATTGAATTTACAAAGCATGATAAATTCGTCCGACAATTCAAATGTCATCGAACAGATATATAAAACGGCTGAAAGCGGAAATCATTTTACAACCGCATTTTTGAGATGCGCAGCAAATGGATTTTTGTTTGAGAAGTTTAAACGATTGATTGATTCCCTTCTGTATGCCGGTGAAGATGAGATTATTCAAAACACGAGATCGTTATTTACAATAGGAGCAACATCCGGCGCAGATCAAGCAGTCGGTTTTCTCATCGGTATTAAAAGGTTTATACTATGAATATTATTGGAATTATAAAAAAAGGCGAATACTACGATTCAATCTCGATCATGCTGATTGCGAAAAAGGTTGCAGAGTATGATGGTGTGCTTGATTCTGCCGTCGTGATGGGAACAAAAGAAAACAAATCCGTACTCACTTCTTCCGGTTTGATGACACCCGATATTCAACCGGCTGGAGAGATGGATCTCATCGTTGCACTAAAACTTAAAGAGGGTATCGATTCAAAGAATGTTCTTTCAAAGATCGATGAAATTTTCAAGGCGACAAATAAATCGGATGACGGTGAGAATTTTACACCACAAAGCATCGACAGCGCGTTGAATGTTTTGCCGGATGCGAATATGGCAATGATTTCTGTTGCCGGAAGATACGCGGGTGACGTAGCAATGCAGTCGCTTCGGCGCGGGCTTCATGTGATGCTTTTTTCCGACAACGTTCCGATTGAAAAAGAAATCGAATTGAAAAAATTCGCTCGTGAGAAAAATCTGTTTGTCATGGGTCCCGATTGCGGAACGGCAATTATCAACGGTGTGCCGCTCGCGTTTGCTAATGTTGTAAACCGCGGAAACATTGGTATTGTTGCCGC
Source organism: Chlorobiaceae bacterium (assembly GCA_013824245.1). GTDB lineage: Bacteria > Bacteroidota > Ignavibacteria > UBA10030 > SZUA-254 > PNNN01. The sequence continues at coordinate 52,735 of PNNN01000005.1, forward strand.
TTCGGGGACAGGTTTGCAGGAAGTGAGTTGCTTGATTTCGAATGCGGGTTGTGGAATTTCTCAGGCAATCGGCACAGGCGGTCGCGATGTGAAGAAGGAGGTCGGTGGCATCATGTTCATCGAGGGGATAAAAGCTCTGGCAGCAGATCCAAACACGGACGTTATCCTCCTTGTCTCGAAACCGCCGGCAACTGAAGTTGTGGAGAAAATTATTTCTGTCGTGCGCGGAATTCAGAAACCGGTCATCGGTGTTTTCCTCGGCGCATCACCAGAACTTCTAAGAGGAAGCAATATTCATCAGGCATTAACACTTGAAGAAGCGGCTTCGCTTTCAGTTGCTTACTCGAAAAAAGAAAATGCTTCTGCCGTTGCCGATGTGCTGAAGAAACGCGAAGCTGAAATCATAAAGATGGCAAAGGAAGAAGTGGTGAAACTCTCTCCCGCTCAAAAATATCTTCGCGCACTGTACAGCGGCGGAACATTCTGCGACGAGGCACAATTGCTTTGTCAAAATGTTTTGGGCGAAGTGTATTCCAATATTCCATTCGGCAGCAGCAAGAAATTAAAAGATTCATGGAAAAGCGAGAAGCATACGATTTTAGATTTAGGCGATGATGAATTTACAGTCGGCAAGCCGCACCCGATGATTGACTACTCCACACGCAACAAGCGCATCCTCGCCGAAGCCGAAAACCCCGAAACCGCAGTTATTTTATTAGATATTGTTCTCGGCTACGGCTCGAACATGAATCCGCTGGCGGAAATAATTCCTATAATAAAAGAGGTGAAGGAAATTACCACTCAACAAAAACGATATTTACCAATTGTTTGCTCTGTTACCGGCACCGATAAAGACCCTCAGAATCGAACCGCACTTGTTACTGCACTCGAAGCGGAAGGCATGAAGGTGATGGAATCGAATGCGGCGGCAAGCAGGTTGGCGGTTTCTATAATTAATCACTTATGATCTTTGCGAACCTTAGCGTTCTTAGCGGTTAAATAAAACCGCCAAGGACGCAAAGAAAAAGATAAGAAAACGGAAATCTTTTATGAACAAACTATTCGAACAGGAACTCAAAGTCGTCAACATCGGACTCAAGTTGTTCAAAGAAACACTCGACAAACAAAATGTGAAATCGGTGCACGTCGATTGGCGACCGCCGCTGTTCACGGATGACAAAGCGATGTCGATCATCAAATCGAATGCCGATAAAATTGAAGCGGCAAATAAGCAGGCGCTTCAAAAAATCCTGAACAGCAAACCATTCATCGTCGGGATGGGAAAAGCACTCGACGTAATTCCTGGCATGAAGAAAAATCTTCTCCTCCATGCAGGTCCGCCGGTTACGTGGGACAAAATGTGTGGTCCGATGCGCGGCGCCGTCATCGGTGCGCTGATCTACGAAGGCATTGCCGACACTCCCGAAAAAGCCGAGCAGGTTGCCGCATCGGGTCAAATCGAATTCTCTCCGTGTCATGAACATTCGGCAGTCGGACCAATGGCGGGAATTGTTTCTCCGTCGATGCCAGTGTTTATTTTGCAGAACGAAGAATATAGCAACAAGGCATACTGCACGATGAACGAGGGTCTCGGCAAGGTTCTCAGATATGGCGCATTCAGCGGTGATGTTATTGAGAGGTTAAAGTGGATGGAGAATATTCTTTATCCTTCGCTTAAGAGGGCAATTGAGAAAATAGGAAAGATCGATTTGAAAAATATCATCGCGCAAGCGCTTCAGATGGGCGATGAAGTTCATAATCGGAACAGAGCCGCAACGTCGCTTTTATATAGAACGCTCGCCCCATCAGTTATCCAAACGACGGACGATAAAGAAATTGCAGCGAATGTTCTCGAGTTCATCAACCGTAACGATCATTTCTTCCTCAATCTTTCGATGGGCGCTTCGAAAATCTCGCTGGATGCCGCACGTAACATCGGGCATTCAAGTATTGTCGTCGTGATGGCAAGGAATGGGACGGAGTTCGGCGTTCAACTTTCCGGAACGGGCGATCAGTGGTTTACCGGTCCATCACCGGTTCCTGACGCGCTCTTCTTCACGGGCTTCACGAAAGAAGACGCGAATCCCGATATTGGCGACAGTTCAATAACCGAGACAAATGGTTTGGGCGGATTCGCAATTGCAGCGTCGCCGGCAATTGTGCAGTTTGTCGGTGGCACAACAAAAGATGCGATCAATTACACACTGAAAATGTACGAGATCACTGCGGCTGAAAATAATATTTATAAAATCCCGTATCTCAACTTTCGCGGTACACCGACAGGAATCGATGTTATAAAAGTTGTGGAAAAGAATATTCTTCCGTTTATTGATACAGGGGTCGCGCATAAAAATGCAGGCATCGGGCAAATCGGTGCGGGCGTTTTGAGCGCGCCTTCGGAACCGTTTGTGAAAGCGATTATTGGTTTGTCAGAACGAATTAGAAAACAAGAATAATTTCTATACCCTCACCACTACGATCGTGTAGAAAGAATCTGCGTGAACCTTAGTGTTCTTAGTGGCTTAGTGGTGTTGGATTTATATTTAATTCATAATCAAAACATATTTACCACTAAGTCACTAAGCTCACGAAGGAACACTAAGAAATATTTACTTTTTGGGTAACCTCGAATGAGGAAAGGGTCTTGAAAATCTTAATAAACATTACTAAAAAAGGAACAATAAAATGAAAACTCAAGAATTTTTAAATTTCATGGATAGACTAAAAGTCTACGATCTCACACAACGGCTCAGCATCCACACACCACCGTGGCCCAGCTACATGCCGCTTGGGATTCAATACTTCAAACGGATTGCCGGCGCGCACATGGGGCAAGGCGCAAACGGACAAATCATCACAACGAGCAATCACGTCGGCACACATATGGATGGCGAGATTCATTTTCATGCATCCGGACGATCAATCGGAAATGTTCCGATGAACGAATGGATTGGCCAGGGTGTTGTAGTTGATATATCGAAAGAAGTCGGTGACTATGATCTTTACACACCAGAAATGTTGATGAAGAAAGTTGAAATAAAAAAAGGCGACATCCTCATCATCAACACCGGCTACAACCGTTACGCGTGGGATCAGAAAGGTTCTGATGAGATTCGATATTTCGTAAAGCACCCCGGACCGGGACCCGGCTTTCACAAGTGGGCGCTTGAGATGAAAATAAAATGGATCGGTGTCGATTGCGGAAGCGCAGATCATCCGATGAACACCATCATTCGTCAATGGCATCCTGCCCGATTTACAGAAGCCGAAGCGAAGCTGAAGCGGAAGTACGGAGTGAATTCGTGGGACGAAATGTTTCCGCAGGATGAATATTATCAGGTTATGCACCTGAAACTGTTCCCCAAAAAATTGGTGCATGCTGAAAACCTTGGCGGCGATATTAACAAGCTCAGCAACAAACGTTGTTGGATAGGATGCTTCCCGTTGAGAGGCATCGAGTTAGAATCAGCGATGTGTCGTATTGTTGCATTTCTACCACCGAATGGAAAATAATTTTTTTGGAGAATACAAAGTGCCAATAATTCATAAATTTGATTACCTAAAACCAAAAAGCATAGACGAGGCATTAACGGTTCTTGCACAATCAAAGAACCCGGCAATACTTGCAGGTGGCACCGATCTCGTTGATATGATAAAAGAAAATGTTGTTCAGCCCGATGTGGTTGTTGACATCAAGGGACTCGATGCGCTCAATCAGATTAAGTTTGAAAATGATACACTTTTCATCGGGGCAGGTGTTACGTTTTCAGATTTGATCGAATCGAAAATCATTAAAGAAAAATACCCCGTAATCTTTGAGATAGCCAAAACAGTTGCGTCAGTCGGAATTCGAAACAGAGCAACGGTTGTCGGCAACATCTGCTCGGCTCTACCGTGCATGGATAGCGGTCCATTGTTATCGGCATACGACGCAAGCGTGACGATTGCGGGACAGAAAGGCACGCGAAATATTCCCGCCGCCGAATGGTTCATTGCTCCGCGCAAGACCGCTCTCCAAAAAGGCGAACTGGTTACCGGCGTTTCGTTACCGTATCCGAAAGTGAAGCACGCCGGATGCTGGATTAAGCTTGGTCGCTATACCGGTGAAGATCTTGCACAGGTGAATTTACTCATTCTCGCGATGGCTGATGGAACGTTCAGGATTTCGTTCGGGGCGGTTGCACCGGTTCCCGTTCGTGCAAAGAAAATCGAGAAACTTATAAACGGGCAAGCAATTACTCCCTCACTGATTGAAAAAGCGAAACAATTAATCGAGGAAGAAATCAAACCGATAACCGATGTACGCGCGACCAAAGAGTATCGGATGCATATGGCAAAAGTAATGTTTGAAAGAGGAATGAACGCAGCAATCAGTAGATTGAACGGTTGTGGTCCCGAATATGGAACAAGTGTGATATAGAAAATTAACCTTGCGAAGGTTTTGAGCCTTCGCAAGGTTCAGCTTAGAATGGAGAAAGCTTTATGAAAAAAGAAATCAAATTTAATTTAAATGGTGAAGCGATTACGTTGGAAGTCAATCCTAACGAAGTATTGCTCGAAGTATTACGGGATCGGCTCGGAGCGAAAAGTCCGAAGTGCGGCTGTGACAAAGGCGATTGCGGCACATGCACAGTGATGATCAACGGAAAAACAGTCCGCAGTTGCCTTGTTCTTGCCATCGAAATTGATGGTCAGGAAGTTGTTACTCTTGAAGGACTTATGGATAGCGGTTTGACTCCCTTACAAAAATCGTTCATCGAGCATAATTCGTTTCAATGCGGATTTTGTGCGCCCGGAATGATTCTATCTGCAACAGAGCTTCTCGCGAAGAATCAAAAACCAAAAAGAGAAGAAATTCAGGAAGCGCTTTCGGGCAATTTATGCAGGTGCACCGGATATACTCCCATTATTGATGCAATTACAAATTTGACAAAATGAAGTCCCATCGGGACGAAATGTATATAGCACGATATCGGAGACCGTTTTTAAAACTCCGTAGGAGTGACATCTTATTTAATATTTCGCTCCGATGGAGCTTATATAGTTTTATGGTTATGTTTTCTATAAATATACCGTCCCTAACGGGACTTGGATTATGAAATTAACATTGATAAGCACGAGAGTTTTATGACAGAAAATAAATACATCGGAAAGTCAACAATCAGGATTGACGGAAAAGCTAAAGTATCCGGTGCGGCAGAATTCATCGACGATCTTGATTTCGGTCCCGATCTCCTCCACGCCGCAATAGTCGAGAGCAAATTCGCGCACGCCATCATCAACAAAATCGATACAAGCGAAGCGGAGAATATTGCCGGCGTTGTAAAGATTGTTACAGGGAAAGATTTCCCCTTCCGGTTCGGACTTTATATGCACGATCGATTCATCTTTGCTCAAGATAGAGTAAGATTTGTTGGAGAACAGATCGGCGCTGTAATAGCGAGAGATGCGGCAACTGCATTGAAAGCGGCAAAGCTTGTGAAAGTAGATTACACTGAACTTCCGGCAATTCTCAACGTCGAGCAGGCGCTCGCAAAAGATGCAAACCTCATTCACCCTGAACTTCGACATTATAAACACGTTCCATGGTTCTTTCCAAAAAGCGACACAAACATTGCTCATCTTAGAAAAGTTAGAAAAGGTGATGTTGCTAAAGCTTTCAAAGAAGCAGATTTTATTTTCGAAGACACATACACGGTTCCCCGTTACGCGCACTGTGCAATCGAAGTTCACGGCGCGGTTGGTTTGTACGACAATTCAGATCGGCTGACAGTTTGGACGGCATCTCAATCTCCATATACACAAAGAAACCTGTTTGCAGAAGCGCTAGCCCCTCTCGGATTATCGCATAAAGATATTCGGGTTATAACGCCGTTTATTGGCGGCGGTTTCGGCGGTAAAGCTGGAGTTTCTATGGAAATTCTTGGCGCTGCGTTAGCAACTGCCGTTAAAGGAAGACCGGTGAAAGTTCTCTGGTCACGTGCTCAGGAGTTTTATAACACATACCAGCGTCAAGGTTTGACTGCCCGCATCAAAGTCGGCTTGAAAAAAGACGGCACGATTATCGCGATGGATAATATTTTGAATTGGGACGCAGGCGCGTACGTCGAATATGGCGCCAATGTCGTCAATGCGGCAGGTCTTTCCGCTTCAGGTCCGTACAATATTCCAAACGTCAGTATTGATTCGGTTTGCGTCTATACAAATCTTCCGCCTGGCGGACCATACCGCGGATTTGGGTATTCTGAATTTTTATTCGGACTAGAATCTCATCTGAATGAGATTGCAAAGAAAATGAATATCGATCCGATACAACTTCGTCGCAAGAACGCAATTCGTGAAGGAGATATTTTAAATTACGGCGGCAAGATGAATGCCAACGGTCTGATTGAGGCGATAGATAAAGTTGAAAAAGAAATTGAATGGAATAAGAAAGAAATATCGAGCGATCCGAACAAGGCAATCGGTAAAGGAATTGCATTATTTTGGAAAGCGCCCGCTATGCCGCCGAACGCTTCCTCCTCTGCGTTTTTAAAATTCAATGAAGACGGAAGTATCAACATTCTCATCTCGGGAATGGAGATAGGTCAGGGACTTTTGACAGTCATGGCACAAATCGCGGCTGAAGTTCTAACTGTTCCGCCGGAAAAGATACGGGTTGAAACACCGGACACAGATAGAAATCCTTATGAATGGCAAACGGTCGGCTCGCATGTTACGTGGGGATGCGGCAGAGCGGTTGAGAGCGCGGCTATAGATGCGCGTGAACAAATTTTCGATCTTGTTGAGCGGGCACTCGACAAAGATAGAAATTCACTTTATCTTGAAAATGAATCAGTGAGATCGAAGACAGATACTAATTTCTCTTTGAAGCTTCGTGATTTTATTATTGCAGGGATTCAGAAACCGGACGGATCGTACCGAGGTGGACCGATTCTCGGACGAGGAATGTTCATGCCGGAATTTACATCTGCATTGAGCGACCCCGAAACAAGTCAAGGCGGACATCCAAATGTTCACTACACAGTCGGTGCAAGCGCAGTCAAAATTGAAGTTGATAAACAGACAGGCAAAGTAAAAATTCCAAAAGTTGTTCTCGCTGTCGATGTTGGCAAAGCTCTCAACCCCGATTTAATCAACGGTCAAATCACCGGCGGATTATTGCAGGGAATCGCTACTGTCCTTTATGAGGATATGCGGTTCAATGAGAAAGGTAAACTTGTAAACGCTAATTTTACCGATTATAAAATTCCAACATCGATGGATATCCCTGATGAGATAGTCCCGATTATCATAGAAGTACCTCAACCTGATGGACCTTTCGGCGCACGAGGAGTTGGCGAGCACACGATGATACCATGCGCTCCGATGATTGCTAACGCTGTTGATGATGCGCTTGGGATCAGAATCAAATCGATGCCGATCACGGCGGAGAAGATAGCGCTG
>PNNN01000064.1 GCA_013824245.1 Chlorobiaceae bacterium
AAGTTCGATTTTGTTATGGCAAATCCACCGTTCAATGTTGACCGTGTGGATAAGGAGCGTATCAAGGATGATCCACGCTTCCCGTTTGGTATGCCGAAGACGGATAATGCAAACTACCTCTGGATACAGATATTCGCAAGTGCGCTCAACGAGAAGGGACGTGCAGGATTTGTAATGGCAAACTCTGCCGGCGATGCACGCGCTTCTGAGCTTGAAATACGCAAGAAGCTGATTGAGTCTAAAGCTGTGGATGTTATTATTTCTATTGGCTCAAACTTTTTCTATACCGTTACGCTTCCTTGTACGTTATGGTTTCTTGATAAAGGGAAGAAAAAAACAGACCGTAAGGATAAAGTTCTCTTCATAGATGCACGGCATATTTTTAGGCAGATAGACCGTGCGCACCGCGATTTTACGCCTGAGCAGATTGAGTTTATTGCAAACATTGTACGGTTGTTTCGTGGCGAAAAGCCAGAGTTCATGAGCGATAGCGAAAAGATGTTAAAGGAGAAATTCTCAAACGGCAAATATATTGATGTGGCAGGATTGTGTAAAGTTGCGACAATAAAAGAGATTGAAGCGCAGGGATGGAGTTTAAATCCCGGACGCTATGTTGGTGTAACTGAGCGAGCAGCTGATGATTTTGATTTCAAGGAAAAGTTAGAAGAACTAAATGAAGAATTAGAAGTACTGAATGTTGAAGCGAGAGAGTTTGAAGAGCGGATTGCGACAAATGTAATCAAGCTATTGGAAAACGAGAGTTGATGAAGAACGGTTGGCAAAAATTACAGTTGAGTGAATGCCTACAATTCATTTCAAGAGGGAAAGCTCCTAAGTATGTTCCCACAAGTTCAGTCGCAGCTCTGAACCAAAAAGCTATCAGATGGGATTATATAGAAACCCAATATTTAAAATATCACGATCCAGATGTAAAAATTAGAGAGGATATTTTTATTCGAAAAGGTGATATTGTTGTAAATTCAACAGGCGACATTACAATCGGTCGAGCTTATTACTTTAAAAAGGAATGGCCAAAGCTCTTTGTAGATTCTCACGTAACGATTCTAAGATTGAGAAAGGATATTCTATTACCAGAGTTTTTGATATACTTATTCCCCCTACCAGAATATCAGAAACAAATTTATAGCCTGGTAACCGGTGCAACTGGGCAATTAGAGTTATCAAAAAGCAATCTCTCAAAACTTGAAGTAATAGTTCCTCCCATACCAACCCAGCGCAAAATCGCATTAATCCTCTTCGCCTACGACGACCTGATTGAGAACAACACACGTCGCATAAAGATACTCGAAGAAATGGCGCAGACGATTTACAGGGAATGGTTTGTGGAGTTCCGTGCGCTGGGTGTTGAGCTACGCAAAGCAACACCGGAAGAAAAGAAGCTGACAGGCAAGGATGTGTTTCCGAAGGGGTGGGATGTCAAATCAGTAGTAGATGCAGTTTTTGTTTGTCCAAAAACTACGGTTCCCAAAGATGGACTGAAGCCATTCGTACCCATGGCAAGCCTTACAGATAATTCAATGTTGATAAATGATATTCAGTTTAAAGAAGGTAATGGTGGTTCAAAGTTTAAGAATGGAGATACACTATTTGCACGCATAACGCCATGTCTGGAGAATGGAAAGACTGGTTTCGTTCAGTTCTTGAAATCAGATAGTGAGGTTGCATTTGGTTCAACCGAGTTCATGGTTTTAAGATCAAGAACCCTTACACCTGAATACGTATACTTAATGGCACGTTCCAACGAATTTAGGGATAACGCAATAAAGAGTATGTCAGGTGCTACAGGTCGACAGCGAGTGCAAGAAGATTGTTTTCAAAAATTCTTCATTGCGCAACCCGATAATAATACATTGCAACAATTCAGTGATTTAATTCAGCCAATATTCAGGATGATATATTCGCTCTCGACAAAGAACAATAATCTTCGCCGTACACGTAACCTGCTGCTGCCGAAGCTGATTAGCGGTGAAATAGAACTCACACTGGAGACTACATGAATAAATTAGTTGAAACTGGATCCGACGGATGTCGCAAACAACCAACACAAGAGGAAGTGCTCTCGCCTGGCTATACAAAGATGCTCGATCTGCAAAAGCAACTTGGATCTCACTCGGGCGAGGGGCGTCACTTATTGGTGTTCCTTGATGGGACATGGAATGAAGATCGCACGCCGATCGGCGAAGCAACACCGACAAACGTGCTTCGCATGTTTCATGAAATCGATAAAAAGCCGAACCCGGGGAAACAGCCGCACATCATCGCACGATATTATCGCGGAGTTGGGAACCGTCAGGATAACAAGTACTTAAATCGATTGTGGTATGGGTTTAACGGAGAAGATGAGCAGCGGATACGCCAAGCTGCGTTCGCCGGGCTCTACAGTGATTATAAATCTGTCAATGATGTCATTTACATTATTGGTTTTAGCCGTGGCGCAGCGAGCGCACGCCTCTTGGCAAGAGATTTATGCAAAGATGGGTTTCCACCGAATTTGGAAGTGGAGACACGCCATTACCCAAATTTCCTTACAGGCCAGATCGAAGCGCGCATCGTGTGGGTCAGACGACATAACGAGTGTGCAGACAAAACCGTTTTCCCAAAAGTAAAGTTCCTCGGTTGTTGGGATACCGTCGATGCGTTTGTTCTCCCGTCTCGCTTTCCTGCAGATGATTCAAAAGATAAGGTCGCGAGGTGGTTTAAAAATATTGCTCCTCGTCTTCTCGGAAAGGAACGGTTTCGGGGCGATGAAAATCAGATCCCACAGAAGGTCGAACAGGCGGTACACTGTGTGGCGATCGATGAAACGAGAAACGCTTTTCTTCCAACATTGATGCCTGCTGCTAAGAATGTTGAAGAAGTGTGGTTTCCCGGCGTTCACTCCGACGTGGGAGGCGGATATGGTGATAATAAGCTTGCCGGTGAGGCGTATGACTTCATGAGAGTGTTTTTGGAAAAGGAGTCTAAAAAGGAAAATCAAATAGATCCTATTTCTTTCAATTCTAAGGGTAAGAACTCGGAATCGTACTGTTTTCATTATCATGGTTTAAATACCGGCATGGAACGTACCAAAGAGTTTTTCGGCTTCGGGACAAACATGCGCAAGATTAGAGTTCTTAACGGTGCGCCGGGAGCTAAACCCAAGATTCATTCGTCAATCTTTACGGTAATAGGGAACGGCAATGTGTTTGCAGCAAACAAAAAGAACAAACGCACATGGCGAGTGACCTATGACCCATACAACTTTCGAGAATTTAATGATGGTTTTGAGATTGTCGATACGGAGCGGCGTGATTTATGAACCCTCACGTCTACTTCAAAGACCATCTTGTTGGACGGCCAGCCATCAGGTTCCTCGCGGAGCGTGCTTGTGCTAAAATTCAAACTTTCCGCCGCACACGCGACCTGCTGCTGCCGAAGCTGATAAGCGGTGAGGTGGGTGTGGAAGAAATGGAAATAAATTTTAAGGAATAAACATTATGGCAGAAATAAATCTGACACAAGCAGAAGCAGATAGACTAATCGCAATCCAAAAAATAAAAGTAAGCGATACACCGTGGGAATATCCTGTTCAAGGATCCGGCATTTCAATTCCTTTAGTGTCAATAGATAAGAAGGAGAATTTTTTACTAGACATCAGTAGAGGGAGAATTGATTTAATTAAAGGTAGGTACCAAACACGTGCAAGACAAGTTGTAATACTAGTGCGGATAGATTTTGGCGGGGCACCTCATAGAAATCCTGATGGGAAAGAAGTGGCAAGCCCACATCTTCATGTCTATCGCGAAGGCTATGGGGATAAGTGGGCAACTTTGATTCCAAAAGATTTATTTAAAAATATTTCTGATCGATCACAATTGCTTGAAGATTTCATGGAATATTGCAATATTATACAAAGACCCAATATTGTGCATGGACTATTTATATGATAGTTGAAGAAATACAGAATTTATTAGACAAATACCTAGATTGGCTACGTGATAAAACTACTCTACGTCAACTCGATGATTGGGTGGAAATCACTACCCCATATATAGATAGACATAATGATTATCTGCAGATATATGCTACTAGAAAAAATGGAAATTATATTCTAACAGATGATGGATATATTTTGCAAGATTTGGAACAATCGGGATGTGCAATTGAAAGTCCCAAACGCCAGGATCTGCTAAAAATGACTTTGAATGGGTTTGGCGTACAATTACAAGGTAAAAAATTAGAAATTCATGCATCTGCAGAAAACTTTTCTTTGAAAAAACATAATCTTGTTCAGGCTATGCTTGCAATTAATGATTTGTTTTACCTCGCTGTTCCGATGGTAGCAAGTATATTCTTCGAAGACGTTGTACAATGGCTAGAACTTAATGAGATTCGGTATACACCGAAGGTAAAATTTACAGGCAAAACTGGTTACGATCATCTTTTTGATTTTGTCATTCCAAAATCGAGAAAGAAACCGGAACGAATTATACAGACAATAACAAGACCAAATCGAGATACAGCTATGGGAGTAGCATTTGCATGGGTCGACACGAGGGAGGTTAGACCATCTGATTCGAAAGCGTATGCTTTCTTAAATGATACAGAACATACGGTACAAGCAGGAGTGCTTGATGCACTTCGCAGTTATGATGTTAGTCCGATTGTTTGGAGTAAGCGAGAAGAATTACGTGAAGAATTTTCTGCTTGACAATTATTGATAAATAGCCTTCCATGAAGATATTTAATAGTAAGTGTGTAATGGATGGAATATAAAAATAAAAAAGGCCGACGTGACCGACGGCCCAACTCCTTCTGCCATGGGCAGATGAACTGGTATTAATATAACGATTAAACATTTAATGTCAAACTTTACCGAAAATAAATTGGTTGAAGCGCCAGCAATTGCGCTTTTTGATGAAATTAGGTGGAAAACTGGTGATTATTTTTTCGAGGCTTTTGGACCTAATGGTACTCTTGGTCGTGAAACTCCATCAGAAGTTGTTTTGGTCTCACGTCTACGTCCTGCTTTACAAAAACTCAATCGCGAATTATCATCCGAAGCTATTCAACTTGCCATCGAAGAACTCACAAAAGATAAAAGCTCACTCAATCCTGTAAACGCCAACCGTGAAATTTACAAGTTACTCAAAGATGGCGTTCCAGTAACTGTGAGAAACCAGAAAGGTGAGGAGGTCCAAGAACGTGTCCGTGTAATAGAATGGGATAATCCGAAAGAGAATGATTACTTCCTTGCCTCACAGTTCTGGGTTACAGGCGATATGTACAAACGCCGTGCGGATCTCATCGGTTTTGTGAATGGTTTACCTATTGTATTTATCGAATTAAAAGCGATGCACAAGCGTTTAGAGAATGCATTTTACGGTAATCTAACAGACTACAAGGATACAATTCCACAGCTATTCTGGTATAACGGTTTCATCATACTTTCAAACGGAAGCGAAAGCAAAATTGGAACAATCAGTTCTCAGTGGGAACATTTTGCAGACTGGAAAAAGATCAACAACGAAGGTGAAGAAGGAGTTATATCACTTGAGACTATGATACGTGCTACGTGTGAGCCAAAGAGGTTGCTGGATATTGTAGAAAACTTCATTCTCTACAGCGATGAGAAGGGTGGTCTCGTTAAGATGGTTGCAAAAAACCATCAGCATCTTGGCGTAAATAGTGCATTCGAAGCAGTCAGGGAGATAAAGGATAATCGTGGTCGGTTAGGAGTTTTCTGGCACACACAAGGCAGCGGTAAAAGTTATTCAATGGTCTTTTTCGCTCAAAAGGTTATGCGTAAACTTCCGGGGAATTATACGTTCGTGGTTGTTACGGACCGTAATGAGCTTGACGGACAAATCTATAAGAACTTTGCTAATGCCGGAGTAATAACGGAAGCTGAAGAACGCGTCAGAGCCGACAGCGGCGAACATCTGAAGCAATTACTCAAAGAAGATCATCGTTATCTCTTTACACTTATACAGAAGTTTCATACCGATCCAGGTAAAACATATCCGATGATATCAGATCGTTCAGATATTATTGTTATTACAGACGAAGCACACCGCAGTCAGTATGATATAATGGCACTCAACATGAGGAATGCTTTACCTAATGCTGCCTTCATTGGTTTTACAGGTACACCTTTGATGATAGGTGAAGAGAGAACGAGGCAAGTATTTGGTGATTACGTCAGTATATACAATTTCAAGCAATCAATAGATGATAAGGCGACTGTCCCGCTCTATTACGAAAACCGAATACCAGAACTGCAACTTACAAATAAAGAATTAAATGAAGACATACAAAATGTCATCGAAGAAGCGATGCTCGATGAAGAGCAGGAGAAAAAGTTAGAGCGTGAGTTTTCCAGAGAATATCATCTTATTACAAGGGATGACCGTTTAGAAAAGATAGGTGAAGATATCGTTGCACATTTTATGGGACGTGGTTATTCCGGTAAAGCGATGGTAATCTCAATCGATAAAGCAACCGCAGTGAAGATGTACGATAAGGTTAAGAAATTCTGGGGAAAATATCTTGATGATTTGCGTGTGAAGTTAAATGCTGCCATAGATGATAAGCAGAAGGAAGAACTTCAGGAAAAGATTAGCTTCATGCAAGAGACTGATATGGCAGTTGTGGTCTCTCAGTCGCAGAATGAAATTCAGGAGTTCAGAGATAAGGGTTTGGATATTGCAACACACCGCAAGCAGATGGTAACAGAGGAGATGGATGTTAAGTTTAAAGATCCGAAAGATCCGTTCCGAATTGTATTTGTCTGTGCAATGTGGATGACAGGATTTGATGTGCCATCCTGCTCGACAATCTATCTCGATAAACCTATGAGAAATCATACACTGATGCAAACCATTGCCCGTGCGAACAGAGTTTACAAAGATAAGCTTATTGGTTTAATCGTTGATTATGTCGGCGTGTTCCGTAACTTACAGAAAGCACTTGCAATCTATGGTTCGGCTTCTGGTGGTGGTATATTACTGGGGGAATCGCCTGTTCAAGATAAACAAAAACTTGTTGAAGAACTCAGGATAGCGATTGAACTGATCGAGGATTACTGTGAAGAACGAAAGATTGCTCTTGATAAAATCATTTCTGCTGATGCCTTCCCGAAGATAAAACTGATAGACGATGCTATTGATGCGATACTACAGAACGAGGAATCAAAGAAGAAATACATGTCTATGGCATTATCAATACAGTCTCTTTACAAAGCCATGTTGCCCGACCCTAAAGCTACGGAGTTCGTTGAGAAAGTTTTATTAATCGGAGTGATTGCGGAAAAGATACGCTCCTTAACACCTCCCGCTGATATTTCTCATGTTATGCAGGCGGTGGAAGCTGTATTGGATGGCTCAATAGCTGCCGAGGGATATATCATACACGAGCAGGGTGAGTATGGCAAGAATGTTATTGATTTGTCTAAAATAGACTTCGAGGCACTGAAAGCTAAGTTTGAAAAATCGAAGAAACATATTGAAGTCGAGCGATTAAAAGGAGCAATCAATGCCCGGCTCCTGATGATGGTTCGGTTAAACAAAAGTCGGATGAATTACCTTGAGCAATTTCAGAAGATGATAGATGATTATAACTCCGGTTCGGCGAATGTCGAGCAGTTCTTCAATCAGCTAGTTGAATTCGCCAAAACATTAAATGAGGAAGAGCGTCGTGGTGTGGCTGAAGGTTTGAACGAAGAAGAACTTACATTATTTGATATTCTCACAAAACCAGACATGAATTTAACACAGGCTCAAGAGAAAGACATTAAAAAGGTAGCCAAAGAACTGATTGAGACGCTCAAACGTGAAAAACTCGTCCTTGACTGGAGAAAAAAACAGCAATCACGTGCAAATGTGAGAATTTGCATAGAAAACATTTTGGATAAACTCCCACAGATTTATACAAAGGATATCTACTCCCAGAAATGCGATTATGTTTATCAGCATGTATATGATTCGTATTATGGGGAGGGGCGGAGTGTGTATTTATCGAAAACATAAATTTAAAATCAAAGGATAATTATGAACGAAGAACAAAAACAAAGCGCGCAACCGGTAATCGGTGAATTTAAAGGCAAACCGACTCTACGTATACCAATCGTCGACGATCCGTCGCCAGATACATCGTGGCATTGGTTTACATTTGGTAAAAGTAAAGCCAAAGCAATCGTGAAGTTTTATGATGCGATTAAGAAATTTGCGGAAGAATAAAAAAAAGGAGAAAAAACATGAGTAAAGGTCAGGACAGTCAGAAGACAACCAAGAAAGAACCCGTAAAAACCATGAAGGAAAAGAAAGCCGCGAAGAGAATCAAGAAAGAAGAAAAAAGAATTCATGGACTGCAATTGCCTGCATGAAATTGCGTTTTGTTAGAAACAGCATGGCATCGACTCCCGTGGAGTTCTCTTACGCGATGACGATAGGGATACGGGATCTCAAATAAATTTTAACTCATATGAACCGCATCTTCCTATTGGCAGATGTGAAACCCCGATTATAAAATATTGGTGTTTGGTTTATTTATGTTATGATGCTGGTGAGGATATTAGGATAAGATTAGAATACCATGTATCTTAAATGTAAGAAATTCCTTATCGACTATTCTTTAAAAATATTTCAATATATGTTTAACAACTCAGAAATTCGAGGTTCATGAATGATTCGATTAGCCGATGAATGGAAATTTTATCAAGACAAGAACGGGCAATGGCAATGGCGGAAGTTAATCGCTAATAAAGTTGTGGCAGTTTCTTTTGATGGCTTTCCATCGCGCAGACAGTGTATCGGGGATGCAAAGCAGAGGGGTTATATTGTCCCGCTCAAAAGTGCTCTTGTTAGAAAATAGGTTCATCAATTCTTTAAGCTTGCTTTTCTTTCTGATGGTTGTGATAAAACTATTATGAAAGAAATTCACCCGCAGACCGCCTCAATGCAAATTGGCTGGGGCAAAGAGATTATGCTTTCAACATGGTATCAATAGTGTAAAATAAATTTCCTGTATCATAAGGTTTGCCAATAAATTCATCGGCACCAAGATCTTTACATTTATAAAAATTAATTAGATCGGCATAAGCTGATAAAACGATGACTTTAGTGTTAGGGAAAGTACCTTTAACAAATTTCAAAAATTCAAAACCATCGATATATGGCATTTTTAAGTCGAGAATTATTAACTTGAATTCTATCCCATACGTCAATGGAATTGCCTCACTGCCAGAAGCAGCTTCTCGAACATCATAGCCATAGTCGGTAAGTTGAGCGGCTAATATCTGTCTCAATTGCTGATCATCATCGACAATAAGAATTTTATTTTTTACAATCATAAGAATTAACCGATTTCAATTATGTTATAAAAATATTAGGGAAAATAAAATTATAAAACAATGGCGTTGTGATCTGAATTATCTGGATATGAAAAAAAACCCCAATCTGTCAGGATTGGGGTTTTTTCTATGCACCATTTATAAATTCTAAGGTCTTTCGGGCGGAAGAGGCAACTCTGATGAACTTTTGCTTTTACTCTGGCTGCCGCTGACAATTAGCGCTATCACACCTGCAACAACGGCTGTTCCTCCTATTGCGTAATATAACCACGTACTTCTTGGTGTTATGTTTGTTACACGCACTTCAAAATAATATCCTTCACCTTGAAACCCTTGAGGGTAATCGTGGCGGAAATACCACCTGATTGTTCTGTTATTTCCTGCAAAAAATCCTTCTCCAATATCGCCCTCAGTTGTAACAGGAGTTGCGCTGAACGATGGATCGTTCTCCCGTTTCATTATAATGCGAACGTCATATTTCTCACCAGGATCTCC
Organism: Chlorobiaceae bacterium; assembly: GCA_013824245.1. Taxonomy (GTDB): domain Bacteria; phylum Bacteroidota; class Ignavibacteria; order UBA10030; family SZUA-254; genus PNNN01. Next base: position 9,845 of record PNNN01000064.1, read on the forward strand.
AATAAGATCATAGGTAATGAAGATTGCCTCATTTTTAATTGACCATTGTACATTCGTTCCACGAGGTTCGTCTGAAGATTCCGATTGGGCAAACGATTCAATTCTTAAAATAAGTAACATTATCATCGGTAACAACCCGATGATTAATGGCTTTCTAAATTTATCTAATCTTTGAAATATCATAAAGTCCCTACTTTATCATTATCATTTTCTTTGTTTGGAGAAGCGTTGCACCTTCAAGTAAGCGGTAGAAATAAACGCCCGATGAGGTAATCGATCCCGAAGCATCCGTTCCATCCCATAAGAATGTATGAGTCCCGGCTGTATATGTGCCTTCGGCAACTGTTTTTACAAGCTGTCCAATTGAATTATAAATGTTCAATTTTACGTTCGCATCGCGCGGAAGTTTTACGCTGATCGAGGTGGAACTGTTAAACGGATTCGGGAAGTTCTGGAGTAACTCAAATTCCTTTGGCAGAACTTTGTTGATCTCGTTATTCACATATTCTTCCGTTCCCACGATCATTTTAAATTGCATTTTATCTATGACATTTACAAAAGAATAAGTTGCTTGCCTTCTTAAATCGAACGGTGCACTATTCAAGAGGTTGATTAAAACCACATGATAATTTGCAGGAATATTTTCGATTCCGTCGAACCGAATTTTGCCTGTGGATTTTCGTGGATTCGCAACTTCAAAATCCCATGTTTGTCCATCACCGATATCGGGCCTGAAATCTGAACTGAAGCGCTGGAACGTTTCATCCCACGCGGGCCGTGGGAAATAGAGGAATCCCTGATCGAGGAAGAGAGGCGGTTTTCTTCCGTCCAACATATCCATACCTTGTTTTGCTGTTGGAGAGATGCCCAAGTAATTTTCTGCATCCTTGTTGATGTCGGATTCGTAATTTAATTTAACGCTCCAAAGCGTTGGAATAATTTTTGGCGTTAGATTTATCTTGCCGAATGGATAAGGAACTTTCAACGCTGTAAGGTTCGAACTGTTGAAGAAATAATAACCCCTGAAAGGTTCTAATGCAAGTTTTTCAGCGTATGAGCCGGTGTATGAGTATAACTTCGTTGAAGCGGGCAGACTATTTGCATCAATAATTGTTTGCCATGCAACGTTTTTATCGAATGGATTACCGAGTATATTCCATCCGCCGTGGATTTGTATACTGTATGAAGCATCGGAACTAAGCGTTGGGGTTAACATATCGAATTGCGGTAAATAGAATTCGCCTTTCTTCAGTAACCAATATCCTTCACCCGTTCGTAAATAAGAATTCGTCGATAATTCAATAAGATAATTCTCAGCGCTTCCGTTATCGGAGAACATTCTCCAGTCGATTCGCGGAACACCGAATGGATAAATACCCACCTTCAGTGTATCGACAATGCCCGGAACGCTGAACAAGCGATATTCGATTGAAGAAAGCGGTTCGGGTGCAAACGGAATGGTTGTAGACATTCGAACAGTTAAGGGCAGTCTCCCGGAAACGATGGAGAAGATATTGCTTTCTCCAACAATCTCGTTGTTAAGGATTGATTCCACTTTCAGTCGGCAACTGTCGATTGGATTTACTGCGAGAGTATCGGGCAGTATTACGGTTGTTTGACCATTATTGATTAAATTTTCTTTTATCAAGCGGAATGTTTTTCCGCTATCTATGGACAATTTGATATTGACGTTACCGCTTAATGTTGGACTGGTTGTCCATAAGATTGGATATGTAAAAGTAGTTGCCCAAGTATTGGGCGGGGTTACAACAGCAATCGTAGCGCCGACCGTTGTGAACCTTCTTGGATTTGAGAAGCGGCTTTCATCTATTCCCGATTTTACGCTGACACGCCAGAAATATAGACGGGCATTAGCAAGCGAAGATAATTGAACGGATGTATCGATAATACCGCGCTGATTCAAAATGAATTTTGTCGAGTCGGTAAAAGTAGAATCGGAAGAAATCTGGACGTTATATGAATTTGCTCCGGGGTATAACATCCAACTGAGCATAGGTGAGGTAGAGATGTCTGATGCGCCATCAATAATTCCAGTCAGTATTGGAGGTGGAATGTAATGACTGAACATTGCTTGCTGTCTGAGCGGTTCATTCATAATAACCGCGGCAGGATTTACGCTTCCCGTGTATGAACCATTCCCCGTTCCTAACCACTGATAGAATGCATAATCGATCGTTGGGGTTGCACTAATCGGCACGGTGTCTCCTTTACCAAACCAACCACTAATCGGATCAGCGGTGCCGCCGATATCTGCTACCATAGTCAGATAATACTGTGTATTAAATGTTGCCGTGTAAATTGTATCGGTTAATGGAGCAACATAATGAATTGTATCGCCGAAATCATTCCATTGTTTGAAGATGTAACGGATTCCATCAACATCAGATTGTGGTGTTAGTGCAGACAGGCGATGACTCGATCCGCGGAGCCAAGATATATTCTTGGGTGTTGTATAAGTGGAATCATCGACCATAATTTTTCTGCCGGTCGGAACAGTGGTTAGAGAAATCTGGACTGCTGAACCGAAATTGGCGGTAATGCTAATAGGTTCGGTAAAAACTATTTTTACAGGATTTTCGTTGCGTGAAATTCCACCACTCCATCCGGTGAAGACATAGCCGACTGCAGGTGTCGCGATCAACGTAACCGTATCTCCGATGAAATAATATTTTTTACCTGATGGATTTGTTGTTCCTGAATTGGCAGGAAAAACATTCATTGTGAGTGTGTATTGGGGGCTAAAGGATGCCGTAAAAACTGAATCGGTGGTTGGGAAAATAGTGTGCGCTTGTGAGCCACCATCGTTCCAGCTTGCCCATACCCACTGCTTGTCGGGAAGTGCATCAGGTTGCGGAGATGGAGCGCCGAGAGTTAATTGCGATCCCGGATCTACAAAACGTGTTTGTGTGGCGCTGTATGTTGATCCGTTGTAGATGAATGATCTGCCCGGTGGATCTGTGCCAATTGTTATTTGAACAGGTTTGCGGGTAAAGTTTGCAGTTTCGGTTATAGGTGCATTCATTGTAACAGAAGAAGGATTGGTTGGTCCACTGTACGATCCGCTACCTGACCCTGCCCAAGTTGTAAAGTTATAACCGGTGATCGGGATGGCAGTTATTTGAACATTCTGAGAGCGGTTGAACCACCCACTTTGCGGTGTAACTGTGCCTCCAGTATTTGCATTCATCGTTAAATAATATTGAGTAACAAATATAGCGGTGAATGTGGTATCAGATAGCGGAGTGATAGTATGACTTTTTGAACCGCTGTCGCTCCAAATATTCCATGTGTAGCGAATTCCTGTAGCGCCTTGTTGTGTATCTACAACACTGATAGTGTGAAGTGTGCCTGTTGCCCAATTAAATAGATGCGGGCTTTGGTAAAGTGTATCATCAACAACGATAGAAAGTCCTGCAGGCAATGTTGCAACATTAATATTTGCAAGATACCGTTTAAATGATGCGGTCTCTGAAATTGGAGAGAACACTGAGATATTGACCGGATTCAGAGTATCGGAATAAGAACCATCACCTGTTCCAGTCCATCTATCAAACTGGTATCCAAGAGACGGTATCGCTCTAATCGATATTAACTTCCCGCTATCTTGCCAACTGCTCACCGGTGTTACAGAGCCGCCCGTTAATGCATTCATGGTTAAATAATATTGAGGTCGATAAAAAGCGATGAAAGTAGAATCTCGGGTGATTACAACTTGGTGACTCTTTGTTCTGCCATCGCTCCAATTTGTATATAAATAACGAGTGTCAATTTTCGTGTTTTGAGTATCGACCGCGACTATGCTGTGAACTGAACCATAGGTCCACGAAAACGTTTGTGGTGATGTATACGGAAGATTATCGATGACTATCGAGAGACTATCAGGTACAGTTCGAACTATCACAGAGATCATATTGATTGCGAAGATAGCACGAATTGTGTGGTTCGCCGATAACTGAGTGAAAGTATAAGATGTATCTTTTCCGACATACAAACTATCTACCAAAACACTATCAACATGATAGTTGGTGCTTGGACGGATTGAGTATCTTTGTGAACTGCCGTATGGCAATGTTATAGTCCCTGATGGAGAGATGGTGCCATTTACGCCAGCGGTGGCAGTTATCGTATAATTATTGATTATGAATGTAGCCGATATAGAATGATTCGCTCTTATATTTCTGAAGGTATAAGAGGGGATAGCTCCCACATTTATAGCATCGACCAAAACAGAAACTATATGATAACCGGTATCGGGGAGAATTGATATGACTAAACTATCGTCATAGCTAACAATAGTTGAGCCAAGCGGACTCAATGTGCCGTTCAAACCACTTGCTGCAGTTATGGTGAATTTGTTTATAGAAAATGTTACACTGATAGTGTGAGGGATGATAATATTTGTAAAGGTGTAATTAGCCGGTGATCCTTGATAAACTCCATCTACGAATACGCTGTCAATATGATAGCCGGTGTCGGGTAAAAATGTAAAAGTACGAATTGAACCATAGCTCACATTCACATCGCCGGATGGTGATATGGTGCCGTGCGTGCTTGAAGTTGCTGAAATGATTAATTGGTTTGGTGCAAACTTGGCAGATATAGTATGGTTCGATGTTACATTCTCGAATGAATAATTAGATTGAGACCCTATGAAACTGCCATCTACAATAACGCTGTCGATATAATAACCTGTATCCGGGAGAATGGTAAATGCAATTGTTGATCCATAATCTACTGATATTGGACCAGATGGATTTATTGAACCATGAAGTCCGGCAGATGCGGTGATGGTATAACCGGTGATTGTAAAGCTTGCAATAATCGAGTGTGGGGTTGTTACATTCGAGAAAGTATACGATGGTACTGCACCAACAGAGATCCCATCAACTACGACATCAGAAATATGATATATGGTGTCCGGTGTGATAGTAAACGATTGACTAGTGCCATAAACTACTTTTACATCGCCGGAAGGTGTGATTGTACCGTGAAGTCCTGCGCTTGCAGTGACAATTATTGTATCAAGCGCGAACGATGCAGTTTGAGTTATCGGACTGCCGATAGTGATTATGGTTGAATCAAGCGTGCCCGTATAAGAACCTGTCCCAGTTCCGGTCCATCCTTTAAAAATATAACCCAAATTCGGCAGCGCTTTAATTAAAACAATGGCTCCACTATCTTTATAACCGGTTAAAGGCGAGACGGTTCCGCCTGAGCCCGCCATCATTGTTAATGAAAATTGAGTGGTGAAATTCGCTGTGAACGTTGTATCTGATACGGGGAAAATCGTATGCGTCGCGATTCCACCGTCACTCCAATTGTTCCATACATATTGAATTCCGGTTCCACCGGGTTGTGTTGTCGTTGCAATTCTAATGGTGTGGCTTGTTCCAGGTTGTTCTGTAAAAGTTTGTTTTACTAAATATGTTGTTCCGTCATAAACGAATGATCTGCCCGATGGATTTGTTTGAATAGTTACCGAAATAGGATTTCGCGTAAAGCTCGCCGTTTCTGTAATTGGGAGGTTTACTGTAACGTTTGAGGGATTTGTTTTGCCGCTGTAACCACCGGTTGTTCCACTCCAGATATTGAAACTATAATCAACATTTGGTATAGCAGTGATTGCTACTATTTGACCGTGGTTAAACCATCCGCTTGGTGGTGTGACTGTACCACCTTCATTTGCAACCATTGTTAGGTAATGTTGAGTGGCGAAGTTTGCAGTATAAGTTGTATTTACCAATGGAGAAATTACGCTCATCAATGTGGTTGCATTTGTCCACGAATTCCAAACGTAACGTGTTCCGGTTGTTCCGGGTTGAATTGAGTCGGTGGAAATAACATGGCTTTCACCTGCTATCCAATTAAAAATTTGAGTTGTTGAATATGTGCTTCCATCTACTGTAAAATTCATTCCTATCAGATTGGATTGAACCGTAACGGTAATATTATTTGGCGCGAATGAAACATCGATTGTATGATTGGCAGTAATATTCGTGAATGTGTACCTGTTCGAAGTATCGATCGAAACAGGAACTCCATCTACATTTACAACATTTATATGATATCCGAGATCGGGAGTGATTAAGAATGAACTGCTTGATCCGTAAGTTGCCGAGACCGATCCGCTTGGCGAAATAGCTCCATGCAAACCTGCAGTTGCGTTTATTGTGAATGTGTTGATGCTAAACGATGCCGAAATTGTATGGTTGGTTCGAACATTCGTGAATGAATATGATGTAGGCGCGCCGAACGAAATTCCGTCGACAAATAAATCAATAATATGGTATCCTATATCAGGCGTAATAGTAAAAGATTGATTCGATCCGAAAAGAACCTTCACAATGCCTTGCGGGGAAATTGAACCGTGAGTTCCAGCCGTCGCTGTAATTATCAGGGTATCGATTGCAAACGATGCACTGATTGAATGATCAGATATAATATTTGTGAATGTATAATTTGTTTGCGCGCCAATGGGGCTGCCATCCACAAGCACATTTACTATATGATAACCGGTATCGGGGGTGACAGTAAAAGATTGATTCATTGCGTAACCAACACGCACATTCCCGGATGGATAGATTTTTCCGTTTGTACCGGCAGAGGCAGTTATTGTTAGAGAATCGGGCACAAACGAAACAGATATTGTATGATTCACGGTAACATTTGTAAATGTATATGATGTTGCTGAAGGATTTTGTACACCATCAATTGAATAATTTAATACATGATATCCCGCCGAAGGAATGAATGTAAAAGTTTGATTGCTTCCATAAAGCACTGGAACAGTTCCTGAAGGACTAATCGCACCGTTCGTTCCAGCCGAAGCGGTAATAGTAAGTGTATCGATGGCGAAGGTAGCATTAATTGTATGGTTGTCCGTAACATTCGTGAATGTATAAGATGAAACTTTTCCAACAGTGATCGCATCAACCGATACATCAAAAATATGGTATCCGATATCAGGCGTTATATAAAATATTTGATTTGCTCCGTAATTTACATTTACAACTCCAGACGGTGTTATTGAGCCATGAATACCGGCTGTTGCCGTAATAGTGTATTGACTTAGCGTGAATGAATTACTTGTAACCGGTGAGTATAATTGATGAGTTGCTTCCAAAGATTTAACCCCGGGTAGATCTATACTAAGATCACTAAAAATAGCATTCCCAGAAGAGTTGGTTGGTTGGCGCTTTGTTCCATTTAAAGTTCCGGTACCGGTTTTCTTAGAAATCGTAATTGTATCTCCTAAAATTGGAATGGGATTCCCGGCAATATCCGTAATTTGAACTTTAATAGGTGGTGATATGAGGGCGCCTGCGATTCCGTCTGACGGCTGTTGTAAGTAAACCAATTTTGATGGAACGCCTGCCAAGACTGTAATTGTACCTGAATTTACAGAAGTCAAGCCGATTTTTTCAGCATGGATTTGAGCCGTGCCTGTTAGCCGCGCTGTAAATGTTGCACAATTACATGCACTTGAATATGCGAAATCGGATTGCTTTATACTATCAGTAATAAATTGCAACGACCACGTAGCAGTTGAATCGTTAGCAACAAAATTGTCATATTGATCTCTCTTAACTGAGTAAACAGTGAGAGTATTCCCGGAAATTATCGATTGAGCAGTAACAACGCTCCCGTTTCCATCAGGCGCGCTTTCAACAATTATCTTTGTCGCTATTGCCGGTAGTATATTAAATGAGTTACTAACAATCGGAGTAAACAAAGTCCGGGTTGCAGTTATTTGTTTTGTCCCGGATTTTTGAATGCTGAGATCACTGAATGTTGCTGTACCGCTTGCGTCTGTAATGATGGATGTTGTCCCCATTAACGGTCCGGTCCCCGATGTCAATGTGAGTGTGATTGTTTCACCTGCTGTTGGGACGACATTATCGTAGCTGTCTCGTAATTGAACAGTAATTGCCGGAGAGATTGTTGAACCGGCATTGGTATTAGCGGGTGGTTGTTGTAGAAACGCAATTGCAACCGGTGTCCCTGCTGAAATTAAAAATGCATCGCTCACTGCCGGTATCAACGACCCGCTTTGTGCAGATAGATTTTTTATTCCGGTTTTATTGATTGAAAGATCGGTAAACGTTGCCAATCCGCTTGCATTAGTCAATTGCGTAAGTGTACCGCTTAGAATTCCCGTGCCTGAATTTAAACTGAGTGTCACCGCGACATTCGGCACCGAGACATTGTTTCCGATACTATCTTTAAGTTGAACCGTTACCGAAGGGCTGATAGCTGTTCCGGCTACTGTGGAGGTGGGTTGTTGAATAAAAGCTAAACGCTTAACATTACCTGCAACAACAGTGATCGTACCTGATGATATAGGTGCTAAGACTCCTGACGTTGATTTAATATTAGCACTGCCTGCACCGTGTCCTGTAAATGTTGCCGCGCGATTACCATCGAAAGTTACAAGGTCGGTCCCGATAACACTGCCGGTAACATTATCAAGCGACCAAGAGCTGATTGAATTTGCAATGTAATTGTTATAAACGTCTCTAGTAATTGCATACGCAGTTAAAGAACTGCCGGAGATAATTGTCTGAGTCGGAATGATTACACCGCTGCCATCTGCCATAGTTTCGACTGATATTTTGCTCGCCGTCGCCGGTGATATTATGAAAAATGAACTCACCGCGGTTGTAATTCCTGAGCTTGTTGCAGTGATCGCTTTTGTGCCAATCAGTTGAATACTCAAACCACTAAATGTTGCTAATCCATTCACATCGGTTATACTGGTTTTAATTCCTCTTAGTGTATCTGTTCCGCTCGATACTTCAAGAGATACTGATACACCGGATGTGGTGACGTTATTTTCAAATTGGTCTTTTAGTTGAACCGTAACTGCCGGTGAAATCGATTCTCCGGCCACCGTATTGGTAGGTTGTTGTACGAAAACAAGATGATCGGGTGAGGCGGCAGTAATAGAAAATGAATTGCTGATGGCGCTTGTTAAACTGCCACTGGATGCGTTTATGTTTTTTGTTCCAACTATATCCATCCAAAGATCATTGAACGATGCTGATCCGTTTGCATCGGTTGTTCGCGATTTTGTGCCGTTAAGTGTCCCGCTGCCGCTTGAGAGTGCAACTGTGATTACGATTCCGGATGCGGCTACATCGTTTTCGTAAACGTCTTTTAATTGAACAGTAACTGCCGGTGAGATAAAAGAACCGGCTTGCGTTGATGTTGGTTCTTGAACGAAAACAAGATGATTGGCTGATGCTGATGTAACAGTAATCGTACCGCTTGGTATACTATCTTTTCCGGTAGAAACAGCTTGCACTGTGGCAGATCCGGCAAAGTGCCCTGTGAATACCGAACTTTTTTGATCTGGCGCCGGGACAAGATCTGACGCTAGAACTCCACCGGTAATATTATTTAATGACCATGTTGAGGCAATGTTCTGAACAAAATTATCATGTAGATCACGCTCAATTGCATAAAGTGTAATCGAATTTCCGGCGGTTAAATTTTGTGATAGGATGATTGTTCCGCTCCCATTCGCCGCTGTTTCAACACGAACTTTTACACCTGAATTATGGCTGACATGAATGCTGTCGGAAGTTACAGCCGTTAGTGGTCCTGATGTAAAATGTAAGACAATCGTTTCGGCAGTATTATATGAGAGATCTGAGAATACAACAACTCCGCCCGATGCAGTTACAGATGTAGTACCCTGAAGAGAACTGGTACCATCTTGTGCGGAACCGATGACAATAGTACTATTATCAGATGTTACAAGATTACTGTAAATATCCTCGATGTGGATTACAGGTTGGACTGAAAATGCAACTCCTGCAATTGCTGTATTTGACGGCTGAGTTTGAATAGTTAATCTATTTGCCACGGCGGATGTAATGGTAAAGGTATTACTTGTGCCAATTTCACTACCGCTGGTTTTTGTTGCGGTGATAGTGATGTTATTTGATGCGGTTGTAATTGTTAATGAATGTGAAGATAGTATCCCATTCACGAAAGTTGCCGTTGTTCCCGATCCTGAGGAAATTGTTCCGTTCGAAGTTATATCAACAGTGCCGTTAAAATCTGTTACGGTATTGTTGTAAAAATCTCTTGCTGTAATTTTAATTGAAAAGGGTGTTCCGGCAATTTGTTGTCCGATTGCGCCGCCGCTTTGGTTTTCTATTAAGAAATTATTGAGAGTGCCATAACCGATTGTAATGGAAAAAATTTTTGTAACGGTCGTAGATATATTATCGGTCACTCTGACTGTGAAATTTGCTATTTGAATAGTTGTTGGAGTTCCACTGATTATTCCAGTTGATGAAAGCACCAATCCATCCGGGAGAGATCCACTACTAATTATCCATGAATATGGGACTGTACCGTTGAATGCAATGAGCGTATCTCTGTAAGGTGCACCCGGTATCCCATTTTGTCTTGGTGATGTGCTGGAAATGCCCAATGGGGATAATGTTCCATTCGTCAATTGATTCAGGTGACCGGTTGAATCGGTTATGTTAACATTGAGATCAGAAATGTCGTATGCGTTTACTTTGGTTATGGGGAGTGAACCGGAATTTTTCCAGCTAATATTAGCTTTTTGATCAGAGAACGGAACGCTGCTTGTGAGACGAAATCTACCAACTCTTAATCCAGGACTAATCGGTATAATAGTGCCATTTGAAGCACCCGGAGGAGTCCGAGGCGCAACTTGTAATTCGCTCCCAACTAATGAAAGTGAAGTTGGTTGTTGTGACGAGTTTAATTCGGATGAACCTGAATTTATTGTGAATGTTAAACTCCCGGAACTGATGGCGGTATTAAATCTCATTATCGGTGAGATGGTAGCAAGTTCTAACTCGGTTGTCCCGGCACGCTGGATGTAAATGTCAAATTCATAAGTTGTATTATTGAGCAATGAATCGTTCTTCAATATCAGATTATAGGTTGGTGTCTGAGCGAACGTGGACATTGCAGTTAGCAGTATTAGGAAGAAAATTAATTTCGTTTTCATAACATTCATACCTTGATAATAATATCCGAAGGATTTGTTTCCATATTTAATTTGGTGTTTGCGAGCTAATAAACATATTATTATCCGGACTCATAAAATCATCCGAATCTATAAAACCATCTAAGCTATGATCTGCGTCTTGGTAACCACTCTTAAACATATTGTTGTCAGGACCCATAAAATCATCGCTGTCGATAAAACCATCGTGTGAAGAATCACCGTTGTACATCCCGTATTTGCCACCGCTTAATGATGCCGCAGAACCACCGTAGTATTGCGAAATATTAGTAGTAAAATCATAAAGCGCGCTTGATGCTGTTAGATTTACAGGGGATGCAGACATAATCGAAAGATGGTTGTGATGATGTACAACAATATAATAATTTCCAATTAAAACCGTGGAAAAACTCAGCGGAGAAATTCCATCCGTATCAACTATACTCCCATCCGATTTTATGAAACCTGCACGCGTGGCAATGCGTGTTGAAGCTGGCTGACCTGTTCTCAATTCTACTAAGATCCAATCAACAACATCAGTTGGTATCGACGGAGCCGTTTCCATTCCATTATAATTCCATGGTGCTCGATTGTACGGCTGACTGTTTGGAAGAATGCTATTCAGCAGAGTTGTCATACTCCCTGAACTGTATGCTCCTTGTAGAAAGATCTTTGTGTTGACTACCGGAATATCTGCCATAAATGTTAAATGAATCTCATGATCAGTGGTTATGTTTTCAAACAGATAATTTGATGGCGCACCTATAAATAGTCCGTCAACGTAAACGCTGTCAATGTGATAACCAAAATTAGGTGTCATGGAATATAATTGAGAACTCCCATAATTGAAAACTAACGAGCCGTTGGGAGAAATAGTTCCATTTGCCCCGGCGCTCGATGTGATAGTATACGTATTTATAGAGAAATAAACTGCGATTGTATGGTTATCTGAAATATTGATAAATGTATAACTGAGTACTGAATCTGATGGCATTCCGTCAACAACAACGCTATCTGTATGATAGCCGGTTTCAGGTGCTATTAAGAATGTTTGAGTCGAACCGTAAATAAGTTGAATGACTCCATCAGGTGTGATTGTTCCGTGGTTTGCGGCGCTTGCATCTATGATTAATGGATCGAGTTGAAAAGTATCCCCGACTGCCGTCGTCAAAGAATCAGCAGAGGCAAGTAAATTCTTTTTGCCGAACGAATTAATTTGTAAGTCAGTGAACATCGTTTGTCCGGTAGAGTCGCTGGTTTTGCTTAATGTTCCGATAAGCGTTCCCTGAGAGGGTGGAATAGATAAGGTTATCTGTTCCACCGATGAAGAAACAAAATTACCAAACGTATCTGCAATGTTGACAATTGGATAAGGAGATAATGTGGTACCTGCAATTCCATTGGTTGGTCCTTGAGTAAATATCAGTTTGGACGCTGCAGCAGGAATAACAGTTATGCTGCCAGAAGCGATGCTTGCAACATTAACTGCGGCTGCCTGAATTTTTCCACTCCCTGTTAAATGTCCTGTGAATATCACAGATGAACTATCTCCGTTTATTACAAGATCGCCGGACTGAACATTGCCGGTTAAAGTTTCAACAGTCCACACTGCCCCACTGATGTTCGCAATAAAATTATTCAGAGTATCTCTTGTGATAGAGTAAAGTGTAATATTCTGACCGGCAATGATTGTCTGTGAAGGGATGGGAATCCCGGTTCCATCAATTGCCGATTCAACTTGTAATCTTGACGGTTCTCCCGGATGTAACGTAAAAGAATTGCTTGTCCCGGTGGCGGTGCCGGATGTTTGGACGACGGTGAATTCAAATGTCCCGGTATTTGAGAATTTAACTTGATGAGATGATAATACGCCCGATATAAATGAATTGGTAGTTCCGCTGCCTTGGAGTAAATTTCCAGAACTTGAAACATCAACTGTACCTGTAAACGAATCAATTGTTCCATTAACACTATCTCTCGCAACAATTTCTATGAAAAAAGGAATACCCGCCGTTTGTGCCGGTATATCCTCACCACCTGTTAGTGCTACAGAGAAATGATGGATCTGGCTATTGGTGTAACATGAAAATAATAATGTTATTAATAATATTAGAATATGTATTTTCATAAAATCAATTTATTGAATGGAACCTTTACTTCGGAGCAAAATAATTATGCTTGCACGTTATCGAGAATTGCTCGGATCCTTTTTAACCATGTTTTCACGTCAAAAGGTTTTTGTATATAATCAATTGCTCCATACTTCATAGCAATTACTGATGATTCGACTGATGGATATCCGGTTATCACTATCACCTTTGCTTTTTCATCAATCCTACGTATTTCACGTAAAACTTCCAAACCACTCATGCTTGCTAAACCGAGATCGAGAAGCACAAGATCAATTTTGTGTTTCTGAAATATAGTTATTCCTTGTGGTCCGTCTGCAGTTGCATATAATTTATATCCTGAATCCATTAAGATAGAGCGTTGCAGTGCAAGCTGAACCTCATCGTCTTCGATCATTAATATTGTGTACATATATATACCTCAGTGCTTACATAAAATCTATCTAAAGAATGGATTAGAAGTAATGGTTAAGAAATCATTCACGTTCGGTGCGGATCCATTCTGATGTTGATTTTTTTAGAAACCGTTTCGAATATAAAAATAACTTCCATACCGCATATCTTGGAATTTGTATCAACGCAGTGTAAAGATTTTTGTCTGCTCGTGCCGAAATTAATCCTATAAAAACATGACTTATCCCAAGAAGTACCACGATTACCCAGATTATAAAAAAAGTGAACGCATGTTGTAGATTAAATATCCACAGTATTAAGTGAATAAAGCAAATCAATAAGACGCCACTAAATAAATTTACAAAAGGTGGAATTAGTAATTCGAGAAATAGATCACAATATCGAAAAGACATATTTTTTAATGTTCCTGCTAAAAGCGGGATAGTATATCGTTTTATAACGGGAAATCGCCCCTTTTCCCATCTTGTTCGTTGGGTTTCTGCAATTTTTGTTTGAATGGGCATGGTTGCAAAAACGGTCGTTTCCGGCACAAAATCAACATTTACTCTATTTAGAAAAAGGATGATACCATATTCTAAATCTTCGTTTAAAGAATATGTATTCCAAGGAATTTTCTTCAAGACCTGGGTTCTGAAGCACATTCCATTACCTCTTATACCGGCAGTTCCTTTGAATAATTTTCTTCCCAGCGGTCGAACATAATTATATAAAGTAAACCCTAACCTCGTCATTTCAGAACTCCAAGCCCCTGGCTGTGGAGATACCATATCACTGACTTGTACTGTTTGTGAGCCGTTTTCCAAATAGTAATTAATGACGCGGAGATAATTTGATGATACAACTGTATCAGCATCAATTATAGCTATCGCTTCATAATTGTATGACGGACCGAGTATAATATCGAAGCACCAGCGAAGTGCATAACCTTTTCCGCGTTTTGTTTTATCATCACGTTTTAGCGCAGTTACACCAAGCTTCGAAGCGATTTCATACGTGCGGTCGGTGCAGTTATCTGCAACAACAATTATATCGAATAAATCGCGTGGGTAATCAATCTTCAATAAACTTTCGATAGTTGGTGTTATCGAGTTTTCTTCATTATGTGCCGGGATCACGATTGCAAATCTTTTGAATCTTGTTGTCTCAAAATTTTTCATTTTTTTTGTGAAGAGCGACATTACACTTAACCCTGCGAGGTAAAGCATAAAGCCACCGAATACCGAAATTAAAATTATGTTTATTATTATTAATCCCATATATTTTCAATGAACGAGCGGACGCGACGTGAATAAAAATATGAATATTTTTGAATATATCTAAAAAAGTTGTACATCCGTAATGTATGATTTTGCCACCATTCATAATTCCAAGTGAATGATTGAAAAATGGTGCCGTTAGCTATGTTATGGAGATCATTCCATGATATCTTCAGAGCTTGAAAATCTTCGTTCGTAGTGATCAACTTCGTGATCATATTTGTACTCCAGAACTTATCATTTGAGCACTTCGTTATTATTCTGTTTAGCACAAGGGAGATCTTTTTTTAACTCGGATTTTATCAGAGTTTTAATGGGTAAATGGCGAAATACAAAATTGAATCCGAGCCGATTTAGCTTACCGAGAATAGAAAAGATATATTTCAATCGATCGCCGATTGTCCGAGGTTTTGTGATTAAAAATCTTCTGTACTCATAATATTCCCGTTGTATGCGAATGCAAGCTTTGCCGCCTAATTCATAAACAAGGTAGAGAAAAAATCCCGGTGATCTGCTGACCTTATTGGGTTTAACTCGTAATAAATAATTTTTGCGGATTGTTACATCCCACTCACTGAATTTATACGACTCATCACCGCGCATATAATCGAAAACTTCCATGCCTTGTTTAATTCCATCAGACATCGCAATGCTTCGTAAGAACAAGCCCGGACTGCATCGCATAACTTCATCCGAACCACTTGCATTGCTCTGGTACATATAAATTCTTTTGTTAAAATAAAAACCAAAGCTTGCCGCAACAGGTTTGTTGTTTACGCGGAGTATGTACAGCCGGAGCCAACCCCTGCGTGCGAATTTATTCGAAAACTCAACATGAAACTCTTTATGTGCCGGGCAATCGAATGCACTCGGGTGTCCGAGACTTTTCCACCTACTGCCGTGAATTTCCGAAAATTCATCTATCGCTTTTTGAAAATCGTCTGTCTCATGTTTGTACACATCTATCGATGTCTGGAAATTATTCTGAAGCTTTTTAACTTTTCGCTTGAAATTGTGCCCGCTTGTTTGCCCCATACTTTCAATTAGCAAATCCGGAGACTCGGGAAGCATTACTTGTGGACAAATGTTTCCCTGAAACTTAAATAATCTCAACCCATGCTTTTCTATAAAATGAGGGAAACGTTGAACCAGCCGGGTATCTTCATTTACATCTTCTATATCAAAAAGATTCCAAAATGGCGCTGAAGATGCAAGATAATTAGTGAAGCGCTCAAAAATATAATCTTCAAATCCCGGCAGAATAATAAAATTCACATAATCGCTTAACCCCCTTCCTAAGAATTGCAACCGCCTCGCCAAAGGAAGCCCGGCTATTTTTAATGTTTCTAAAAAGAGTGGAGCAATTCCCTCTATTTGGTTGTTGTGGTAGAATACCAATATATTAAGTTTAAAGTTCGGTTTAGCAAAATATTTCCACCATGTACGAAGCCATTCATAGCTTTGAAAAACGGTAACATCGGATTGATCGAAAAGTTTCGTCCACTCATTTTCAAGCGCATCGAATTCAGCATTTGTGCAGACGATTCTTATTTGTCGTTTTATCTCTGACGCGCTATAGGTAATATTTTCGATTTTTGAAGGCATCGATTCTATTTCCGTTTGATCTCGTTTAGCTGGTCTATTCTGGTTAATTCGGAATTCCTCAAGCGAATATTGAATTTTCTCAGTAATCTGTCTCGGTATTCGATGAACACTCGTTCGAATGAAAGATAATGCAATTTTATCAATATGAAATTTAAAAATTGAGGATACCACCCATGGTTAAAAATAAAAATTTGCATGTAAGTTTTTGTCACCGGAAGCCAGCGTTGTTTTGTGGTCGTCATTCCCCACAACATGTTGATTGATGTAACTTTTTGTTGGAAGGCATGTTCAATTTCTTTTGCCAAAAGGATATTACCCGGACCGTAAGAGTGGTAATCAGAATCGTAGCTTCCTTTTAGACTGGTGACCGAATTTTGGAATAAAATATTATAATCGTAGGCGATATATTTATTGCCAACACGCAGCAGCCATAATTGTATCATACCGGAATCTGCACCGAGATCGATGAGTCGGTTGAAGAAATCGCAGAATACGATTGAGTTGATGCTTATTCCAATATCCCACTTCCAACTTCTTTTTTCAATATCCAAAAGAGTTGCCATATGCAGTCGAAGCTCTTCTTTCGCTGTGTGCAATTCAACTGTTATTTCATATTTTTCTTTTAGTCTCTTTTCAGCTGCGTTTAGATGCTTCCTGAAATTTTTCGAAAGCGATTTAAAATAGTTTTGCCACGAATCGGTGATTGGAAGAATAACATTATCGAATACTACATTCGCATTATATTTATACCCTGATTTGATGGTTGCAGTTTTCAAGTTTTCTATTGTAGGCGAGTCTGAGGCGACCGGATTGAGACGAATAAAATGCCAATTAAATTTATTTTTGAGGAATTGAATGAGTGTGTTAATTATCTCGTCGTTGTTGTTTGGAATAATAAAATCAATCGACACTGCAATATTCGAGGGTGAATCTGCATATTTCGACATAGAAAGAAATTCTATTTTCCTGATTTTAAAAAATAGAAATCGATCTTTCACAAGCATGAGTGGAGCAATGCCGATAAGGGTACCTGATTTTTTTATTACTACAACATATAATTCCTTATCATCGTCTTTCATACAAATCCACCATGTCGCCAGCCACTCATAAGTGATGCATGGCGACACTATTGGCATTTGCTTAACAAGACTATCCCATTCAGTTCGGATAGTGGCAAGTTGTTCCAACGTTGTTAATGTTTCGATTTCGTATTCCGACGATCTATTATATGTGGTAATAGTTTTCTTCATCAAAATATTTTTAAATATAGTCGATCATGATTTTATTTTTGACTAAAAATATTTAATATTCTATTTGTCCTCCGTTTAATGAACGGAATGGTCCTGCTAAAAAAAGGTAAAGGGTCGCTCCAACGAAAATAAAAAAAATGCTGATAATGTGCTATACTCTTTATCCATTGCAACCAGCTTAACTTACCATTATAATGCAATTCCCTGAAAGCTAAGAAATCTGATACGAATCGGAATAAACGAACCCCTCGTTTATATTTGGTTGGCGGTAGAGCTTTGCCGAGAAGATAATTGTAGACTAAGAGGGGCCAGTCTAATCCGGATAACGGTAACAGTGCTGTAGTTCCGGTAAACCGTGGGTTGCATTCGATAAATTTTAATGAACCGTCTCTTGCATCGCGTATAAATTCAACTGTCCCGATGCCCCGTAATCCGACACTTTTTATAAAGCGCAATCCGAGTTCAGCCACCTCTGGGTTCCATGTGGATATATTATATGTCCCAAGCCCGAATAAATTTGGATGCTGACGGATGCGGAGTTTAGTAAAATGGAATAATGGGTTTCCTTGGTTATCGATGAATGTATAATAACTATGATAACCTTCGGATGCCGGTGGAATCAATTCCGTTACTATCATTTTTAAATTAAATTTATCGGCTTCGATGAACTTTTCGACCAACTCCTCTTTCGAGTTGATAACAAATAATTTTAATGACGGGAAATGTTCTGCAAATAGATGCGATTCGCGCGGTTTTAATGCGCATGGATATTTTATATTACCCGCCAATTTATGAAGATCATCAACTGAATTAATTTCCCATGTGCCTGGCACGGGTATATTGTGCTTGCATGCTAAATCATAAGTTTTTAATTTATCTAATAAAGCAAGAGTGAGATTATCGTCTCCATCGATTACATTATAAAATTTTTCAAGTTCTGCTCTATGTTGAGCTATTAATGTCAAACCCTCATCACTGCATGGAATTAATATCGAACGGCTATGAATTTTATTTCCTTCATTCAGCAACCATTCATACCAACCATCTATATTATTCTTTGAACTTGGGATAGGAATGCCGATGCAATGACGTGAAAAATACGCTTCGCTTTCAGAATCATCAAGAACAAATGTTTGGATATTTGCGCGCGCTAATGATCGTCCTACAGAAAGTGCGACAACACCACCTCCTAGTAATATCACCGGTGTAATATTGTTATTTATTTTATAATGAACTGATTTTTTCATGATATTATTTTAATTCTCAACTGGAGATAAATTTAATAACTGCCTTTAACGAATGATAATCTTGGAAAATAATATTAAATGTGTTAGACGCAAGGATATTACTATGTAAAATTTACCAACAACGATTGCTATACCCTCTGTATTTGTAGCCGCCTTACTCATATCTCGAATGAATTTTATCTTTAGGTTGAGCAGGATTTGAGGAAAAATCCGCTGTACCGCCATTAAAGAGTGTATGTATAACCTTGACCAAGCTGAATTGCAAATATTTATCGAACTCAACTAATTCGATCCATTCGCGTGAGATATTTTTTAACGGATGAAAATTTTCGCTGCTATTTGTCAATTCAGCATGGCTGAAATTCAGGAATGCAGCATCATCTCTCGAAATTGAGTAAGGTATAGAAAGTGCTATATCTTCCGATTGAATATCCATCAATTTTTCGATAGCGCGTGAACCCATATGGTCTAACGAATTACTATTATTTTTCTCAGCCAGGAGAGGAGATTTAAGAGCATTTTCCATGAATAGGATTTGGCACGAAACGATATCTCGAATAATCGGAAATTTTTCTACATCTTCATTGGTTGTAATTACTATCCACGGTTTTGTGTGGCGAACAATGTTTTGTATCTGATCAACAGAAGATGTTGGATCAATCGGTATTGCGATGCCGCCGCTGCGTATCGCAGCAAATATTGCCGTCATCTCCGCTGCTCGGTTATTTAACAACAAAACCACTTCGCTATTCTTACGTATTCCTTCTAAAATTAGAATATCAGATAGGATGTCAATATCATTAATCAGGTCAGAATAAGTAATGGCGATGTCATCGGTTACCAGCGCTGTCTTAGCGCTATATCGTGAGGAAATTTCAGCCAACTTTTTATATATCAAGGACATATTTATTTTTGAATATTATTCTTTCGTTTATTTTTTTCGGCAATCGCGACGCTTGCAATTTGTTTTACACTATCAACGAATTGTTCGAGTGTATGATATTTTTCAAGATATTCTCTTGCGGCTTTTCCCATCTGTGTAGCGAGCTCAGGGTTGTTCCAAAGTGATAATATTGCTTCACGAAGAGCAATGGGGTCTTGCGGAGGAACAAAAATTCCGGTTATTCCTTCCTGAACAACATCGACCTGTCCCTCCGTTCGTGAACAAATAACGGCTTTCCCCATTGCCATCGATTCAAGTATGCATGTGAGTCCGTTGTCGGTGTCGGTGGGAAGCACGGGAACAACAACAAATCGCGATCGGGCATATAATTCTCTAAGTTCCGAATAATTTTTTTTACCTATCGTTACGTTAGGCGGAATATCATTAATGTCGTATAGTGCTTTTACGGTATCGTATAATTTACCGCGTGTCATACCGGTGGCAATGTGGCATCGAATATCTAATCCTCTTAAAGCTTCAATCAGGGTCGGATAATCTCTCATCTCAGAACCCGCAGCACAAATCATCGTTGTTTCTTGATTCATGGGACGATAAAAACGCTGGTCGGCAAATTTACGGATGAATGCGATTTTAGACGGTGGAACATTTAATTTATTAATTGCGAGATCTTTTTGAACTGTTGACCACATTAAAATTCTATCGATATGGGATTGAGAAAATCGAAGTAATTTCGATTTCCGTGGATTTGAAATCCAACTGCTTAAAGTGATATGCGGAACTGATCTGCCGGTTAACTTCAGGAGCAGGGCGAATGGATATCCTAACCGTTCAGCCCACGTAACAACGATATCGTATTTGTGGCAAATGAAATATGCTTCGAAAATCTGTGAGAGGAGGGTGGGTAAAAACTTATATAGAAAACGTCTCCATGCCGGTGCGTTCAAGAGAAATTTTTCGTCGAGCATGTCCGAATTCATCATCGTGCTGTAATAAGAGGAACGTGGGTGACGATCGGCTTCTTCTTCGCGGATAAGTTTATCTCGGTCTGGTCTGTTGAGTCCGGTGGATACTAATGTCAATACTTTCATATTAAATTATTCACTCTTATCGATGTAATTATTTGTCTTATTTATTTTGAGAAACCTGTTTTTTACTTTTTTCAATAGCATGGGTGATCTGAATCTGAAATAATAAAAGAAAGACAGCGGAAAAGCATGGTTCTTATTTTGGATCTTAAATAATTCGATTTCTTTATTAAATATGAATCTGATGAATGAAATAAATTTTAAAATCTGTAGGGCATAATTTGAAATAGCTTTCCCTTGGGATGGCAACCTGAGACGAATATTTGAATTGTGGATAAGCGTGTTTGTAAATTCAAACTTATATGCTTCATTCCCACGAAGCAAATCGATGACTGCAATCTTCTCACGAACCGCATCGTCTATCATTTCAATTAATAGAGCGAGCCCGGGTCTTCGTTTTGCTGCAGGTGTGGATTCATCAAAGCCCGTCAAGTAATCGTAGAGGCGATCATTAAAACGAAATGCGAGTCGCCCGGCAATACAATGTTCTCCATCATGAGCGGTTTTAAACCATAGCCAACCGTTGCGATTGAATTGCATAATAATATCACTGAAAAACAATCTATATTGATTGCTGGCGAAGAAACCGGGATAACCAATTTTATTCCAGCGGCTTTGATGTAATTGTATCAAACGTGAAATTGATTCCTGATAATCATCTGTGGTTGAAACCATACGAATCGAAAAAATTGATCCTTCCTTTGCTGCCTTCCATGATTGGACAAGTCGTCTTTTTACACTCTGGTGCCGCTCGTTTAAAAATTTTTCAACAGATGAGGGAGTAGTCATGTATGGGCAGACGTCGGCAAAAGAAATTTGATACTCGAATCCTTTATGTTGTAAGGCAGGTAGGAGATGATTATTAATCTTGCTGTCTTCTCGAATATTCAGAAGATTTATTTCGTCAAATTTGGAAGAATTTTCAATCAAAAAATCTGATAAAGTATCCGGAACAGATTTTTCGTAACCCGGCTTTACGATTATGTCCAGATAATCGCTTGGTCCATCATCTAGGAAAATACCAAAAGATTTATTGAAGGCGTTTCCGCTCGCCAACAAACAAAGACGGCGATAAAATTTTATTCCAAATACTGAATCGGTTTGTAGATAAAATGGAGCTATTCCAACAATGTTATCTCTATGGTAAAAAATCAAAATGAATAGAGAATCGTTCTTTTGGTCGTTGTAATATTTCCACCAAGTTGAGAGCCATGTATGAGTTTGATAAATGTGTGCTGCCGATGTTTCTGCAAGACGATTCCAATCCGCTTCGAGATTAGAAAAATTTGACCATGTATCGACCAGCAAAATCTTCAATTCAGAATCTGAGATTCCATTGTTAACATTTGAAGTTAAGTTTGATATATCGTTTGTGTTAATTATCATTTCTATCATTGTTATTACTGAATTGAACTATCAAGGGTTATATTGGATATCCAGCATCATTTCCAAGTTGTCGAAAAAATTTTGTTTTGATTTTCCATCGGGTCCAATCGCAATATTGATACGGTGTGAGCATTCTAAGGGCGAAATATTTTATGGGCATACTTCCCGATATTAACATCCGCCTGATTTCAGAGTGATCTTGTCCGAATATGGGAGGTCCGGTGTATGTTCCGCAGCCGAAATTATAACCTGCATCAATGGTCATATGTTTGATCGTGTCGTTAGTTAATCCGTAAGGATATGCAAAGGTTTTCACCGGATTATTTAATAAAATTTCCAATATCATACGTGATCTTGAGATTTCTTCCCAAGCTTTCTCACGCGGAATATGAGGCAATTGCGGATGCGATATTGAATGCGATCCGATTTCGAAACCCGCTGCATGTAATTCAATAATCTGTTGATTGTTAAGTAAGGGTAATTGTGGAATTCCAAAATGTGCGTCCCATACACTTGTTTTGACTTTTCTATCTGCGGTAATAAACAGAACACCCTTCATTCCATATTCTTTCATTATTGGATATACATATTTATATATATCTTCATATCCATCGTCAAATGTAAGAATGATCGGCTTCTTGGGGAGATTTAATTCGCCTTCAAGATAAAGCTGATAATCTTCAAATGTTATTGGGGTAAATCCCCAACGTTCAAGAAATTTAATCTGACTGCGGAAAGATTCAACAGGTAAACTTATACTCTTGAATTTTCGACAAAAATTATTATTATCAGTTATGAGATGATACATTAGAACTTTTATTTTTCTAGGATTTCCTTGTGCAGGAATTTTAATATCAACCTCATTGGTCTCAACCATGGCTATTTCTCGTTCTTAGATTTGGTTAAATTGAGTAAAACGCGGGCAGGGACGCCGCCAACAAGAGTGTGCGGCTCAACATCCTTAGTAACAATTGCACCGGCCGCAACCACTGCGCCGGTTCCTACACGGACACCTTTTAAAATAATAGAACGGCATCCGATCCAAACTCCATCTTCTATAATCACCGGTTTATCTTCAAGGGCAGTGCCGGGTATGGCGTGCTGATCTGTATCCATAATGATGACATCCCAAGAAATTTTACAATCTCTGCCGATTTTGACTTGCTTGTGAGAAACGATAAGAGAATTTCGGTTGATGTAGGTTCCATTGCCGATTTGAACAATCGCGTCTTTACCAATCTCAATTCGAACTCCGGAATAAAATTGGCAATTCTCCGAAAATATTTTACCGCCATCATTTAAAATTTGGGGTGATGGGTGTCCGCCGCTTACTACGATAATACCTGATTTTGTAAATTTCCGAGAAAACCATATCCCACGAAGATGTTCAATCAAAGAATGTTTTTTCAGGCGACGCCGATACCGTTGTATGATTTCAATAATGCTCATATCCGATTCGCAAAGTTGGATGATGAATATTTCAAATATTTATTTTTATTATTTACAAGTGTCTGAAGTGTTCGCTCTAAATCATTCCCGATGACAGACCATTCATATTTCGATTTCATCAATTCAAATCCATTTTCGGTCAAAGTTTGTCGTAAATTTTTATTGTTTAACAATTTGATAACAGATTCTGCGAAAGATTCCGGCTCGTTGGCTATTAAAACCGATTCGTTGTCAACAACATTAATACCCTCGCAACCCATGCTTGTGGTAACTATTGGTATTCGCATCGACATTGCTTCTAGAACCTTCAAACGTGTACCGCTTCCCATTCTTAGTGGCACAACGTAGACACTTGAACGGTTAATATACGGTCGAACATCATCTACAAATCCGGTAATAACAATGTTGTTTGAAGCTCGGCTTAAAAGATTCTTGGGAGGGTTATTGCCGACAATATAGATTTTGATATCGGGAATAGTTTTTTGTATGATGGGAAAAATTGTGTCGAGGAAGTACACTAATCCGTCATAATTTGGAACGTACGACATTGTGCCTGTAAAGACCAATGAGTTGGGTTCACGCTTTTCATCGGTTGGTGTAAAATATTCGGCGTCAACACCATTCGGAATGACATATTTAGGGACTTCCGGTACTTCCCGATCTAAAATATTTTTATCGTTTACCGACGTAACGAGGATAGAGTTTTGCCGGCGAATTGCGATCATCTCTTCGTGGTAGAATTTTTTATACTCGCTTTTATAATAGAGTTGTCTTAACGGCGACCGGGCGTTCAGCCACATGCGACGAAATATTTCGTACTCAACGTTATGAGCATCCATAATTTTTACTGCGTCGGTATTCATTTCATAAGATGCAGTGTGGGGAAATTCTGTGAGGGCAATATCGAATTTATTTCTATCGAATAATTCATCCAATTTTTGTTGCATCTGATTGTGCCGTGCCATCATATAATAAAAACTGTGTCTGCCGAGCAGCGAATATAGCTGTCCGATTCTTTTATATTTTCTTGTCCAATGTTTCTCGATGAAATGAATATTTTTTACCTGATTCCCGAAATGTGATTCCAATTCTATTTTATTCTGTGCATTCCCGAATGTAAGAACGGTGAGTTCATGATTTCGGGCGAGCAGACGCAGCAGATGATACACCCGCAATGCGCCGCCGAATGTTGGCGGAACCGGTGAATAGGGCATTAGGTGTAAAATTCTCATGATTGTTTACTCTTTGAGGGAAGAATGACTTGCTTTAAGTTTTTAAAGGAAATATAGTTTTTAAAGAATTCTAACTCGGCTGGTTCCAGCGTTTTCAGAAGCAGTAAAGAGGCAACATAAATTATCGAGGCAATAATTCCCTGTAAAATCCAGGGAAACAATAAAAGGTTCATTAATTTAATACTAATCGCCATTATGATTCCGCTTGATATCGCCTTTATGGGTATGCCAATTTTGCCATTTTCAAAAGTATTTTTTGGTATCAGGAACAAAGCACAAACCATCACAAAAAATTCGGTGATGATTGTAGCAACTGCCGAGCCGATGCCGCCATTGTGATAAACATTTTGGGTGAAAGGGATCGCAAGATAATTTAAACCGACATTGATTATGACTGCGAATAAAGCAACGATTGACCATTGGCGTTGTTTGTCTGAGGCAAGAATTGCAGTTCCAAGAATCATATCGATGTAAACAAGTAGGATCCCTATTGAAAAAATTTGAAGAATTAATACCGAAGGAGCATATCCTTCTATTCCGTAAAAAAGTTGCGTAATATTTCGAGCAAAATAATAAAGACCAATTGTTACGGGGATACCAGCAATAATTATAAAATCGATACTCTTGTTTGTTGTTGCGGCAAGTGTGTCTTTGCTTTTCCAAAGTCGGGAGAGAACCGGAAATACCGCTATGCTGAATATGCTCGGGATAAACATCAATACATCAAAAAACCGATATGCGGCGCCATACCAGCCGACTACAGATGCCGGTGTTAAGAATGAAAGCATAATTGCATCAACCCGATAATAAATAATTCCAAATATCGACCAAAGAAAATATGGAATTCCTTTCTTGATTAGTTTCACCGACTCGCTATATTGGTATTTGGGCAGCGGAGTGATAAGCTTTCGGGCATACTTTGCGTGGATGAAAAAATTTATAAATGTTCCGAGAGTATAAACAATTCCTATTACTAAAACACCAGCCCCCAAGAGCAATAAACTTACCGCAAAAAAAGTGATAAATATTTGTTCCGATATAGAACCCAAAGATGGATATCTCATTTGCTCAGTGCCTTGGTAGAAACTCCATAACACTTTTCTGGTCCCTTCCCATAACATGCCTATGGCAAATAATAATAATAGATAATTAACTATAGGCGGATATTCGGCAACAAAAATAAATATTATTAGCACAAATATCGACAATAACCAAAAATAGAATCGAATGCCAATTGCGTTTACAACAATTGATGCGGCTTGTGCAGGTGCTCTGGATATTTCTTTTGCTATCGAGTATCGACCACCGAAATCTATAAATACGATAAATATTCCAATTATCGAATTGGCTAAATATAAATATCCGTAATTTGCGCTTCCGAGGTAACGGGGAAGGAAGAGCATAAGGACGAAACTCATTGTCCATGTTATCGCCTGAGATCCCATAAGAACCGCGGCATTTTTTGTAACTGATTTGGCAACTTCTATGCTCATATTCCGGGTTCTTTTTGTAAACGATATTTAATAAATATATTGGACACTATTTGTGTGAAATTAATTTTGAGTATGCTTAAAAATTCTTGAATAAATAACGAGCGCCGCAAAATGCGGTAATGCGAGCATGCGTTTCCAGCGCCAAGGTTCTCGAAATAAACGATAAAGCCACTCCACCCCTAATCTTTGAATCCACACCGGAGCGCGGGAAGAAATGCCGGCAATAAAATCGAATGTACCGCCAATACCTATCGCAACCGGAACCTTTATTTTATTCAGGTTGCGCGCTATCCAGATATCCTGACTGGGAGCGCCGTATGCCACGAATAGAATATGCGGTTTCGTATCGATTATTCTTGAACAGATACCTTCTTCTTCTTCAATTCGAGGTGAGCCGGCATATGTACCAACAATCTGTATCCCCGGATATTTAGACCGTAAAATATCAGCCGCTTGTTCTGCAACTCCATCTGCCGCACCGAGAAAAAATATTCTCCAACCGTTGTCGCGTGCCAACGCAGATATTCGTTCAACGGTATCCACACCGGTTACTCGTTCAGGAATTTGTTTCCCTAACAATTTTGAAGCTAAAACTATTCCGATGCCGTCTGGAAGCGATAGTTCGGCTTCATTCAGAATATTTCGGAATAAAATGTTTTTCCTCGCTTTCATCACAAACTCGGGATTGACGGTAACTATTTGATGATAACTGCCATTCGAAATTGATGAACTGACGAAGTTCAGCGTATCCTGCATTGTAACACGATCCACACGCACATCTAGAATTTTAACCGAAGAAAGATTGTGATTCATCATTTATCAGACAGTTGCTTTAATATTTTTGTAGAACTTTCGGTTGTATCTAATCTTTCGATTGTAGATAACAGTCCCATGATCATTCCCAAGTAAACCATATTTCTATAGAATGTTAGTTGCAAATCAACGAACGACACAACGATTTGACCGACAATCGCTATTATCGCAACAGCGCAAATAGCTTTAAGGTATGGATCTTTTAAGCGCATAAAAGTGTAAGTTGCACTCATAACGTACGAATTTATAAAAAGCCAAAATAAGAAAAACCCGATAACCCCCATTTTTACGATTAACCAGTAAATCTCGTTGTGCGGAATATAATCGCGGAGGGGAAACGGAATTTTCGGTAACGCTATCGGTTGATCATATTTATTGCCAAAACCAATACCAATAACCGGCGATCGTTTAACTGTTTGGGCGAGGTTGTAATTTTCAAAATCTCGATAAAGGTTCGAATAGTATCTGTCGCCGGCTGTCTCGTGATCAGAAGAGATTGAGGATTTTACCAGTTGAGCGGGAAGCGCTATACTGCTTTCGCTGTTCCAAAAGATTGCCAAATATAAAACGCCAGCTATTGCAACGGGAAACATTTTTTTTAATAATTTCGCTCGTTGTATTTTTGGTAATAGAATCATAAATGTAATTAGTGAAAATCCAAGCGCGGCATATGTAGCGCGCCGCTGAGATAAAATGAAAATACCCAACATCGGCAGTAACAACCAGTAAAGTATTTTCTTTTGTTTATCATCGCTTCTGAATAAAATCATTCCGAAAAGCAAGATAAAAAGAGAAACAAAAAATAAAGGGTCTTCGTGATTCGTTAGTTCTGTGCGGGAGCCGAAACTAAATCCCAACCGTACAGCGCGGATGCCGCCTTGCATCGCTTTAAAAGCGAGCGCACCAATAACAACCCAAATCAGCAAGCGGAGTTGCTCGCGCGATTGAATAATTTGCGGGATGAAAAAATAAATAACTCCCATGTAAAACAATGCTCTCAATTCCCACAGCGCGGGTAAAAAATCTCCACCTCTTGCTAAACCATAGATTGCAGAAATGATAAGCCAGCCAAAAAAAAGAAGCGCTGTAAACCAAACCGGGACGCGGTTCAATTGTACATTCTTGCCAAGCACAATCATTACTATCCAAACCGTTCCGATCAGTAACAGTTGGAGTTCAAGCGGATTCAGAACAGCCGCATCGATTTTTGAAAAGAGAGGAAGAGATTTTAAATTCCCGAAATATTCCGTGCCAATTATAGTTATGCCATAACCGCGTGGAGGAAATTGATCGAATATCAACACCATACCGATAAATAGTATGAATCCCCAATCAACTCTGTATAATGTAATCATCACCGCCAGCACAAGAAATATTATGGCTACAACTGCAAATATGCTTCCGCCGCTGCTTAAAAATATTCCTGAGATAATTAATGAGAGGACGATGATTAAAATAGTGCTCCGATGTGTATTAAACCTTGCGGTTAACCAATCGAGTTTTAATCCATAAATGATTTTATTCTCCGTGGTACTTGGCATCTTTTTATCGTAAGAAAGTAGCAGATGGAATTTTGAGCGAGTACATAACATATACAACAATCGCCACCTGAAGCAGGGCGATTATTGCGAGAAGGATGTAGTGTCTCCAATTGTGTTGCTGAATGTGCTTTCCGATAATTACAACCATCATCAACAGACCGAGTGTTCCAACAATAGCTATCATTTGCTAAATTGATTAGTTATATTTTTGCTGAAGGTCAAACCTGTTTAAAACAAAACCAAGGACCTGCCGTTCATTTATACGCTGAAAGATTGCATCCACTTCTTCTTTCTTTGTTTTTCCCGAATGAACTACAACTACCAACCCGTGTAGTTGATTTGCAAAAAGAGTAGGCACGCTGACAGAGTTGATTGCCGGCATATCTACGAGGATAAGTTCGTAATTCTGTTCAAGCGAATAAATCAAATCGCGGAATGCCGCAAGCTGATCAAGCCCAAGCATGGCACGCGATGCGATAGAGGATGATCCTTCGAGCTTAGAATTATTAGCGAACAAATTTTCATGGGGAATTAGTGTGCTGCCTGCAGTTAATACATCTAAATTTTCGATCATGGTTCGAGACACAATGATCTCGGAAGATATCAGACCTTCCGTCAAGCCGGGTGCTAACTGAACACCAAATATTCTGTGAAGGTTTGGATTGGCTACATTAAGATCGACCAATATGGTTTTTTTCTGAGAGCCCATGGCAAACGATACCGCCATGTTGCAGCTAATCAAAGTTTTTCCTTCACCTTGTTTGGCGCTTGTTATGCCAAGAGTTAAATTGACATTTTGATTCTCTCTAGAAAGTAAAAAATAATTGAATGAATTGTAGTATTTATACTTTATTACCGATTCATCGATGAATTTGCCGCGCTCTGGATTCATGACGATGGCTTTTATGAGGCGAATAATCTTTTCATTCTTCTCTTGTTTGTCGGCGCCGCCAATGTTTTGATTTGCGTCGGTTTGAGTATGTTTTATTTCTGGATCTATCATCTATTATCTGCCATTTATTGAGATTATTATTCAGTCAATTAGATCGAAATGTTTATTATTACTTGCGCTCTTCTTGAATGCTTTCACCTATGAAAGCTATGATCGGTTTTTGGTATACTTCGATATCCTTTGGCGCGCGTATAGTTGTATCGAATAATTCTGCAATAATCACGGCAAGGAATCCAAAGAAGATACTGATACCCAAACCACCGAATACTATCATAGGTCGATTCGGTTTCGATGGTGTTAACGGTACAATGGGTGGATCAATGATAACAAATTGATTGGCACTCTTCTGTCCTAAATCGCGTGATGTACGGGCTTGTTCTAATTTAACCTTCATCTCATCGTATAATTTTTTGTACATGGTATAATCAGATTCTTTGTCGCCGCTAAGCTGTTCGCTGATTGATGATTCTCTAATACCATCAACAATCTGGGTTCTCCGAGTTTCAAGATCTGTTCTCGAAGAATTTATTTTTTTTATTTCAGAATCTAAAGAAGTTTTCATCCTATCAAGAAGTTCCGGTAATTGAGATTCAATGTTCTGCACTTCTGGGTATTGGGGTGTGTAACGTCGAAGAAAATCGTCGTATTTCGACAGTAGTGAACGAAGTTCCACTGCAAAAGGTATATCGAGACGCTGTAGTTCATACAAAGAGTTCCGGCTATCTTCATCTCTTATTTTTAACGAAGAAGTTCGAAGAGTATTCAACGCCTGATGGTTGGTTCTCAATTTTATGTCAAGATCTGCGATTTGTTTTTCTATGGTTTCCATTTGCATGTATAGGGTACGACTTTCGGTTGGCAAAGTGCTAATTCTCCGACCGATTATCGACATGACTTGCCGTTGGCTGGCTTCGAATTTATCTTTAGTCTCAGCCAGCTTTTTTTCAAAAAATTCTACCGATTGCTCGCCACGCTGGTTTTCAACGCTCATTAAAGTTTCAATAAAAAGTTTCGAAAGAAGTTCAACGCCGCGTTGTGCTCTGTTTGGGTCATCGTCTGTGAAAGTGATTCGAAACGAATCAGACCCACGTTTTTCGGTTTCAATTACTGTAGCTAATGCACTCACTAGCTTTTGTCTCTTGGCTTCAGTCTGAGCTTTCTCTCCATACCCAAGACTATCTATCAATTTGAGAAGCATCGTTCTGCTATATAATATTTCATTGAATGTTCTAAGCCGATCCTCTGATGCCATAGCTCTGGAAATTTCGTAACCAAGTAAGAGGTTGGGGATCTCATCGCGTTGAACGAGTATTGTTGATGAAGATTCAAACTTTTGCGGTAGAAGCAAAGCCCCAACCACACTGATACTCGTTATGATAATTAATGGAATGAAGAAGAATTTTCTTCTTCTTCGAAAGAGGGAAAATATTTCGTGCAATGTAAATTGAGCAGAGCGCAATTTGATTTCCTTTAAATGATGATAATAATATTAGGTAGTACGTTTATTATGGCAACTAACATGCCATTAAAGTTCGTCTATAATAAAGTAAATTCGTGAAAATATTTTGTTGTGGTAGATCACCTTTCTCAAACATTTCTCATTATTATATTGTTCCGTCTATCAGGTGGGAAGTATTTACACACTATCTTGAAATATGCTTATCGCGGCAAATAAATAAGTTATCATTGTGTGTAAAATATTTACCTTTAAATGAGTACCCACTATTTTGTTTGATAAAAACGAAAAAATTATTCCAGATTGGCTTTAGATTGTAAATCGGTGATCGATATCAACATTTATTAAATCGAATCTTCGCACATTGTACTGCGACCATGAATCTGTTTTCTATCATTGAATTGATTCATGTGGCATAGGATTTGTCAGGTACAACTGGTAGCTACCATCTCCTCCAGTTAACTGATTACTGAGACATCTCAAATGGAGGAAAGAATTTCAACTAAACTAAAAAGATTTATGATACAACGAATAATAATATTTAGCATATTAATTTTTTTTCTGATAATAATTGGATGTTCATCTTCAGAAGAAATCGCGAAGGATAATTTAACACAAATTATCCGATCGGGCAGCCGTTCAATGCAAATTGAAGCGCAATCAGGCGGTTACGTTGTCAGACAGTCCGATCAGGTACAAATTGCTGTTTGGGGTTATCCTGAATTTAATTGTCAGGGTCCCGTTAAAGAGAATGGAGCTGTAACTGTTCCTCTATTAGGGGAAGTTGTTGCAGCAGGGTTGACAAAGGAGCAATTTACCGATCAACTGAAACAAAAACTTTCTGTTTATATCCAAGGCGAGATTCAGTTGTCTGCAACAATCACAAGCGCAATTCCTCAAAAAATTGCCGTGCTTGGGGCTGTATCGAATCAAAATAATTACCCGATAACGACGGATGTGACATTGATTGAAGTTCTCTCAGCGGCTGGCGGTACAACAATCGATTCTGATTTGCGTCATATCCGAATAATTCGGAATGGTATGAGCGATCAACCGATCGATGTTGATCTGACAGCATATATTGAAAACGGCAATATTGAAGCAATCCCGATGGTTCGCCCTGGAGATACAGTGTTTGTCCCTAAAAAATCAAACGTCATAAGAGAGTTGTCTGATTTTATGCGTGATGCGATTTTCATTTTCGGATTCTTCCGAATATTTAATTAATTGAGTGCTGCAATGAATAGATCAATAAAAATTTATGGATTTATAATTATCCAATTTACAATTGGTTTTTTATATAATCATTATGCAGATGCTCAATCGTCATATTTCAATTCGAGGCATGCACTAATTGGAGCTCGAGCAGCATCTTTAGCTGATGCACTCGTTGCCGAAGCCTACGATGCGAATACGATGTATTCGAATCCGGCCGCACTTGTGCATTTAACTAAATCGTCATTAGTTCTGAATCATAATCAGGAAAGATATTACGATGGCATGACTGAAAATGTTGGACTACCGGTTCGTACCGGCTTTTCCGAAGCAATGGTTTTTGGATTAAGCGTCAGTCATATCGGATATCTGAAAAAAGTTTCAACTACCAACACCCGTCCTTTCCAAATCGGTTATGATTTTGCTTATGCAAGAGAGATAATGCCAACTTTCAGCGTCGGCGCCAGGATCGGTGTTGATTATGGTCAGGCAGGAAGTACTAATTTATTGGGTGCGTCTGCCTCTCTTGGAATATGCTATTCTCCATCGCCGGAAATAACTTATGGTGCTGCCTTCAATGGTATTGGAACAGGTATTCATTATAATATCAGCGGTGGAACAACTGCTATCCGATTGGATAATTTGCCGCATAGTTTGCAAGCGGGTGTTGCAATGCGGTATCCGGCAATTCCAAACCAGAATATCGTTACCGTGGCGATTTCGAACGAGAAAATTTTCGGACAAACCGGCATCCAGTATACCGGTGGTGTTGAGATATACCCGATACAGTTTCTTGCAATTCGTGGTGGCTACACAGTGAAGAATCTGGAAAAGTCTGGAAGAATCGGTTTCGGTGTGCGTTCGGGTTATGGAAATTTTGATATTTCTATTTCACCGAGCCGTTCAACAGATCAATCTATATTTCTTACAGGTTCTTTTGTTCTTTGGAAAACAGAAACTCGCTATTAATGAAAGAATTCATTATGATTAATTCGCTTAATCAAAATGTCGTATCTACCGACAGTCCATCGGTAGAAAGATTGTTGAAAAAGATTGAACCAATTATTTTAAGTGGTCTTGGTTTGATTATCGTCGGAGAACAGGGGACAGAAAGAGAATACATTGCTTCGCGAATAAACGAACTTAGTGGCAGGGAAAACCATGTTTTCTCGAAATATGATTGCAATTATAATTATCAATATTTATCAGAAAAAATTATTTTCGGTTCTGAAGATCTGATATTAACAGGAGTTGAGATCAATCGTGGTATGCTCGAGAAAATTTCTAAAGGTTCAATATATTTTGAAAATATTGAATCTATGTCACCTCCATTGATATCGCGTCTAATTCGAGAAGTTGAAAATGGACATTTTCGTCGCGTGGGTGGTGTTGAAGATATTCCCTTGAACGTCCGATTTCTTGCCGGAATGGACTCACATATCGTTAATAGCTTGGATACGAAAACAAGCGAATTAATTCATCGACTGTTTCCTATCATCGTCAATTTTCCTCCGCTCAGAGAAAGAAAAGAAGATATTTGGTATTATTTAATGAAAATTATCGAGAAATATTCATTTACGCGTGTGATGAACGACACAATTATTTCCGATAAATTTGCACAATTTGTATTGAATTATTCCTGGCCAGGGAATTTTCAGGAATTAAATAATGTTATCAAAAGTACGATTATCAATGCCGGATGGAAAACGATCCGAGTGGAACATTTGCCTAATTATTTATTTCAACAATATTTTGGTAAGGGGCAAGGTTTTGCTATTAATTAGTTGCATTGAGGATATCATTGAATTTTAACGGGCAATACGAAAATAAATATATATTCCGTGATAGTTTTTTTAGTTACATTATGAACGAGAAAGGATTTTAGTAGGTAATCATGTTATTGCCTTTATTGTTAATTTTTATTATTCCTGTGATTTTATCGATAGTCATCACTCCATATGTTATCGGGTTTGCTGAGCATATTGGTGCGATGGATATGCCAAACGATCGGAAGGTACATAAGTATCCTATACCTCGGTTGGGCGGAATAGCAATATACATCAGTTTTTTTGCCGCACTAATTTTTTCGTTATATCTCCAACCATCGATCCATCCGTTTGGGACCATCACGCCCAAAACAGGAATAATGCTTGTCGTCTCTTTAACTATAGTATTAATCTTGGGGATATGGGACGACCTAAAACAATTAAGTCCGGGTAAAAAATTTATTGGTCAGGTATTTGCCGCGTCGATAGTTTATTTTGCCGGGTTCCGTATCTCTGCAATTACATCTCCGATGGATTTGGCATTATTAGACTTGGGTATATTCGATTTTCCGGCAACAGTTCTTTGGGTGGTTGGAATTACAAATGCATTCAATCTGATAGACGGCTTAGACGGGCTTGCCTCCGGAGTGGCTTTTATTGTAGCCATTACAATTTTTCTGATATCATTCATGAAGAACGATATCGGTTCTGCGATGTTGGCTTTGTTGCTTGCAGGCGCTGTTCTCGGATTTTTACGTTATAACTTCAATCGTGCGCGAATATTTCTTGGAGACTCTGGAAGTCTTTTTATAGGTTTTACGCTCGCTATTTTATCGATGACAAGTTCAACAAAAGGATCAACTGCATTTTCGATCATTGTTCCTGTACTGACATTGGGATTGCCGATTATGGATACGATGCTTGCTATGACCAGACGTTTCCTTCGTTCCATGTTTCCAGATCAAAAAGAATACAAGCCATTTATAAGGAAAATGCTATCGATATTCGATCCAGATAAAGGCCACATTCATCATCAATTGATAAATCTCGGATTGTCGCACAGGAAAGTTGTGCTTCTTCTCTATGTTGTCTCGGTAACATTTGGAGTTGGAGCATTTGCGGTAACAGTTACTAATACATTAAGCGCTATCCCGATATTAATCGCAATTGGCGTTGCTACTGTTATCGGTGTGAGT
This sequence comes from Chlorobiaceae bacterium, assembly GCA_013824245.1. Classification (GTDB taxonomy): domain Bacteria; phylum Bacteroidota; class Ignavibacteria; order UBA10030; family SZUA-254; genus PNNN01. Next base: position 45,248 of record PNNN01000064.1, read on the forward strand.
CAGTTGAAGTATAAAGAAATGGCTGTCTTGCGTAACGGATATTTACTTCCGATATATAAAATGCAATTGATGAATAATACTTTTTTCCTCGGTTTTCTTGATATTGCATTTATTATTATATCTTTCGTTTCTGCAACAGCGTTGGCTTCTATAGGTCAGCATGGCTCAGCGTATGGTCAGAATATCTTCAAAACAATTACGCTCGTTTCCGGGATACAGTTGGTAATTTTTTATATCAGCGGATTGTATAAAGGAACATTCCATCAATGGGGGATAGGCGATATATTGAAAATTTTAAAAGTCGTTTCGACGGCAATTATTGTAACTTGGGGTATTTTTGCGCTCTTTCCCCAAATTGGTTTTAATTTTAACATAACAATTTTTATTATCGATTTTTACCTTTTGATAACGCTTGTTATGGGGACAAGAATTTCATATCAAATACTTAATTATTTCTCAAAGCGCGGTGAACGGGGAAAGAAAAACGTTTTAATTTATGGCGCCGATATAAAAGGCGTTCTAATGCTTCAGGAAATGGTGGATGATACAAGTCTGCAGATTTCACCTGTCGGATTTTTAGATGATGATCCGAAACTTGAAGGTAAAAGATTAAACGGTTATCCGATCTTCGGAGGTCACCGGAAATTAGAGCGGTTAATTAATACAAAAGGCATATCAGAGGTAATTCTGAGTAATGATGCGATCAAGCCGATTGTTTTAAAAAAATTGATCGATATTGCAAGAAACCGAGGCATCATTGTTCGGAAATTTAAAGTTCGCTTCGAAGAGGTTTCAAGAGCCGATCATAAGTCTCAAGTTCTCGAAAGCCAGACTGCGTTTTACGAGCAGATAAAGAATCAATCTGTTTAATTTCCATAACTCAAAGCGGACAGTTTTCAGTACTTCGCAATCTTGTTTTTTTACTGTCGTTAATCAATTCGCATTCTTATGTGAATTGACTGTTGGAATTAATGAAGATTGATGGGGTGATATCTTCTCTCCACAATTCTAATCTTATTTTACCGAAATTAATGTAATCCTTCTTAGTTGAAACGAAGATTCAAACGAATCTTCGTAAATACCTTTCTAATATAAATTTAATCCGGTTATTCTCTTGCTTAAAGCATGAATACCATGCCCTCAAAATAATCCATCCTACCCAATTTTCGGATAGAATTTAAGCTATCAACATTATTCAAATCACAATCTATTCTGCCTTGTGATATTTGTCAAACTTTCATTGGAATCACATCATTCATTCTGTACCTTTTGATTGAATGAATTAATAAATGAAGAAATTAGATGAATGAAATGTTAAAAATAATGATTAAGGTTGGTAAGATTCAGATGAAACATGTTTCTATGATGATTTTAAGCATTGTGTTGTTTTTATCAACATTTGCGTTCGGAAGTACGAATTCTGATAAAAATTCAACTGATATGCGAAATAACTCCGATCCGGGCATTTGGGTAACCGGATATATTGCATCATGGACATTGCATATGGGATCTGGAACGGATGGAAATTATGGCAATATGCCATATCAGGCAGTTGATCTTGATGCTATGACACACTTGATAATGTTTGCAGCGGCTATACAAGCTGACGGTAGTTTGAAATATAACAATATAGTAACATCACGCCGCAAGCCGTTTAATGATTATGTTCATTCAAAAGGTAAACCGATTATATTGTCTGTGGGCGGTGCCGGCAATACCGAATTCTCAACAGCGATAAGTGCAACATATCGAACGAACCTCACTCATAATTTAATGGATGCCATTCGCACATATGAGTATGATGGGATCGATATAGACATCGAACCGGTAAATGCCTCAGACACAGCGAATATATCTTTGTTCATTAAAGAATTGTACGACTCTCTTCAACTCCATCATTCATATCATGATGTTTCAAAGAAGCCGTTTCTAACATGTGCTATCTACAATTATGCAAATTTGTGGGCAAGCTTAAGTCAATATTTTGATCAGATTAATTTGATGAGTTACGATTATTTTGGAACTTGGTTCGGGAAAAGTTGGCATAATAATGCGCCATCAGCTCCATCAACTGATGTTGATATATATGGGGTTGTAATGACAACAGTCCAATCGAAAATGCAAAGATTTCTTGATTCTGGAATTCCCAAAAATAAATTCGGTGTTGGAATCGATTTTAACGGTTGGGTATGGAAAGGCGGTTTACTTGCAGACGGATCCGGGAACGGAGTAACTGCACCGCGTCAAAAATGGTCAACTGCTCCAACAATTGTTGGCGGTAAGGAAACCCAATATTATGTGTTACGAAAAAAGTATATCGATACAGCAACCGTAAGCTATCACTATGACAATGTTTGTAAAGTTCCATACATCGGTATCGACAGCGTTGGAAATACATCCGATATTTATGTTACATATCAGGATACGTCAACGATTCGCGAGATTTTTAATCTCACAAAACAAAATGGAATCGGTGGTTTGATTCTTTGGGAAGTAGGCGGTGGTTATCTTGGAACAACTGATTTCCCCACTACTTTATATCCCAATTTAATACGCGATCCATTGCTGCGAGCTGTTAAAGAATCTCTATTGGGCGGATTACCAATTATCACTGAACCTCCTCAAGCTCCATTATTATTAGCACCATCAAATAATACGTACAACGTATCTATTAATCCTTTAATGCAATGGAATGTTGCTGCAGGTGCGACGAACTATCGTTTGCAGATTTCAGATGATGCTTCATTCACAAATCTGATATCGGATGATTCAACTCTCTTTATAACATCGAAACAAGTTTCAAGTTTGAGCTATTTATCTACATATTTTTGGAGAGTTAATTCCCGTAATACGGTAGGATCAAGTCAGTGGTCTGAGGTTTGGTCGTTCGTTACCGACTCTGAAAAAACAATTATACCACCACCCCCTGTAGATCCAGTTGACGAATTGGTGTATAATGATTCACTGAATTCACCATGGAATAATGCTTCTTGGAGTTCAACAATAACATTTAAAAGCGTGGAAAATAAATATCAGGGCTTATACTCAATTAAATCGGTTCAGAACGCATGGGGAGCTTTAAGATTTATAAGCGGTACTTGGGAATCTCCAAAGGCAATGAAAACTTCATCCGATCAGCGCTTACAGTTTAATTTCTATAATACTACATCGGGACTCGCGATTAAAATTTATTTTGCTAACCTGACTGGTGAAAGCTTCCCGCAATTCGTAGTCAAAACATTGCCGGTTAATCAGTGGGTGAACATAGAATTTCCTGCAGACTCCATGAATCCGGGTGGTCTGGATGTTCATTATATCGTTATTCAAAATATCACATCAAATGTTTCTACTTATTTCGTTGATGACATCTCGGTTGCAACTTCGGGAAGTCAATCGTTATCTTCGGTGCGCCTGCTTGCTCCAGAAAACTATTCAACTTTGGTAACGAATTCAATCGTTGTGCAATGGGATTCAGTCAGCGGGGCTTCACTTTACCATTTACAACTTTCGAAAGACAGTACTTTCTCATCAACCGTATTTGAAGATTCTCTATGTCCAATTCCATCAAGAGAGATAATCGGACTCGATTGGAATGCGAAATATTATTGGAGAGTGCGCGCTTCAAACCAACTAGTTGCTGGAGAATTTTCCGGTGTATGGAGTTTCACAACACCGGCATCAAGCGTAAAATTAGTGCTGTCTAAATCAAATATAGATTTTGGAAAAGTTTTAATAGGTACAACCAAAGTTGATTCGATTAGATTAATTAACGATGGTACTGACACGCTCAACATTATGAGTTCTCAATCTTCTTCCACGTTCATGGTAAATCCTTCGGTTCTTCAGATAGTTCCGGGGGCGTCCAATACTATATTAGTAACATTTATTTCAACTAAAAAAGGAACATATGAAGAAAATATTCTTATCGAATACGGTGTCCCCAAGATGTATGATACAATTAAAGTTAGTGGACAATCAGTGGCTCCACCGAGAAACGTAAGAAATCCTACGCGCTTAACATTTAAAACCGTTGTGCCCGTTTCACCGGTTATTGAGAGCTTTTATATTTATAATGACGGTGATCTTGATTTAATTATTGATAGTATGTATTCAACATCAAGTTTAATATCAATAGCACCAGCATCAATGACTGTTACCCCGAGCGATAGCCAGAAAGTTACAGTCACTACGATTGCTGCTGACCAAATGGAAAGCACAGCGTTGATAATATTCAATGATAATAGCGTGAAACCAATCGATACTATGCAGGTAATTTTTGAAACAGCAACCGACATTAAAACAGAATATTTCCCGACAGAGTTTTCGCTGAATCAGAATTATCCCAATCCGTTTAACCCGTCAACAACCATCAGTTATTCACTGCCTAACGAGTGCATAGTTAAGCTGACTCTCTATGATATATTAGGTCAGACAGTACAAACTCTGGTGAACGAGGTTCAACAAGCAGGTGTTCATAATGTCATTTGGAATGCCAGTGATGCGATTACAAACTCTATTGCATCCGATATATATTTCTATAGAATTGAAGCGATAGGAATTAGCAGCCCAGGTAATGCTTTTACATTATCACGTAAAATGACTTTAATAAAGTGATTTCAAAAATATATAACACCTACATAAATTAACAATCGATGCCTGAGTTTTATAAAACTCGGGCTTTTTTTTACGGACTTTCGTAACTAAAAAGAATATTCATTCCCCAAAATTGTTCCGAGGTTGAAACAAATTAGCATTAATTTTTGTTTAATGTATGTTATTAGTTGTAAATCAACAGTAATTTGATTAGTTTTATTAAGTTTCCTTTCTCGTCTACGGATATTTTAGATAAAAATGAAAAATGAAAATCATAAAACAAATAATATTTTTAATGAGGACAAAAGAATGAAATATATTTCTTCCATTCTCCTCTTTCTTCTCGGTTTTATAACGCACGGATACCCATCTGATAACGGTAATCAGAATCGATCATCGGTTGTTCGTTCATCGCAACAAACACTTTCATCGATCTGGGTGACCGCGTATTTACCGTCGTGGGAGTTGAACATGGGCTCCGGAACGACAGCAAATTATGGAAACCTTCCGGTAACGAATATTGACTGGTCTGCAATATCACATATAATAATGTTTGCATGTGGTCCTACATCAACCGGCACCTTAAGCTATGGGAATTTGCTTCCATCACGGCGAAAACCATTCAACGATATTGCCCACTCCAACGGTACGCCGGTTTTACTCGCTCTTGGGGGTGCCGGGAATGAAGTTTGGGGAGAAGCTTGTAGCGCTGCCAATATTGACAATTTTTTGAAAAACGTTCTAACCGAATTGGATATCAGCCAATATGATGGTATTGATTTAGATGTAGAACCTTTCCGAAATACCGGAACGATAAACGACACCACAAGAGTGGGACCGTTCATACGTCGGCTTTATGATTCGTTACAAGTCCGAAGACAGTTCGCAGATCCATCTAAGAAACCATTATTAACAACTGCAATTCTTCCCAGTTGGGCGGGTGAATTTTGGGCTAAACATGAAAACATATTAGACCAAATCAATATCATGACTTATGATATGGCTCAATCGATGGGTTGGGGAACAGATAGAACATGGCATAACAATGCAGTGTTTTCACCGCCACCTCCAACCGGAACAAACCTTTATTATACATCGATTCAATCACGCTGGTTAGATCAATTATACAAAAGAGGCGGAAAGAATAAAGGTAAATACGGAGTAGGTATTGATTTTAACGGATCGCTTTATAAGGGAGGAGTTACTATAGACAATCCGAATGAGGGAGTATCACAGCCAATGCAAAGATGGCAAACAGCTCCAAAGTTTACATGGGATTACGATTTTGATCTTATGTTCAAGACATATCTTGATACTGCAACGCGGACAGTTAGAAGGTACGATTCAGTTCATCAAGCTGCTTATCTAAAAATTGTAGTTTCTCCGCAATTAGCAAGTGACCCATCACAACCCTGGTTAGATGAAGCATATTTATCATATACTGATTCTACGCAGATAAAAAGAATTGTACGATATGTTCGAGATTCAAGTGCTGGTGGCATAATAATATGGAATATCGGGGAAGGGTATCTGCCCAGCCAATATCTTGAACGTGATAGAATGTTGCAATCTGTAAAAAATGCGGTTTGGATGATTGCGCCTCCACCGCCCAAAATTCAGCCGCGCATTAGGGGAGAAATATTTTTCGATAGAGAACCCGACGGAATAAAAAGCACTCTCGACCCTTCGATGTCGGGCTGGAAAGTTACTATCTTTGGTCCTGAAGGAGAACAGATTGCTTTTACCGATTCATCAGGAAAGTATGAATTTGATTCATTGCAAACCGGAGAGTATGTTGTTACTGTTGAGGTAAAAAATTTGTGGAGACCAACGTTTCCACTTCCCGCTGGTCAGATTACTTATACCACTCAACTACTCGATGATACATCTGTCTCGGTCTGCGATTTCGGTTTGTATGCTTCGAATGTAATCGGTACTCAATACGGGGCGGGGTGGAGCGCCGTCTCTTTGCCGCTAAATGTTCCCGATCCACGCACCGGTGTTATATTTCCTCGTGCATCAAGTTCTGCTTTTTCGTATTTGAATTCCTATCTTTTGGAAGATTCATTGCAGGTTGGAAAGGGGTATCTGATAAAATTTTATTCAAATCATACTCTCTGGACAGCCGGATATGCTGTTGATAGTATTGTGGTTCCATTGAACGAAGGATGGAATATTATTGGCTCTATATCCACATCTGTTCCGCTGAGTTATATGAAAACCTCTCCATCTGGAATTTTATCCTCACCATTTTATTCATTTGATAATGCAGGATATATGTTCTCGGATTCTATCATAGCCGGTAAGGGGTATTGGGTAAAGACTTCGGAAAAAGGTTCTATTCAAGTATCGACTGATGGAAATCAAGCTTTCAGAAAAATTGACAACACAAAATCGTTAAAGGAATCTTCGCATTCGATAACATTCAACTCGGCGTCAGGGGAATCGAGAACCTTATATTTTGAGGGCATGAATATTGAAAATTTGTCTGAATATGAATCGTATTACGAACTTCCGCCATCATTGAATGATGAGAATTTTTTCGATGCACGATTCATTTCTCTCTCCGATCCTCTCTTTAATGGAGCATTGATCGGTTTTTTTAGGGATGGGGCTACCGGAATAGAAAAGATACCTATTCAGATCACAGCGGTTCGGTATCCCCTCAGCTTAAAATATAAGATCGATAACGAAAATGAATATCGGTATGAATTAGAAGCACCCGATAAATTAATTTACACACTCAATGGCAATGCTGAGATTTGTATTCGTGAATCTAAGGCGCAATCTTCCGGGTCTTCTGAATTAATATGGTTAATCCGCAAACCGATCACCTCGGTGACCCAGCAACCGGTGAAATTTTCATTGAATCAAAATTATCCAAATCCATTTAATAATGGAACGGTCATATCATTTGATATCCCTTCTGATGGGTTTGTCCGGTTGGAAGTATATAACATCTTGGGAGAAAGGGTTGCCGTTCTTTTAAATGGTGAGATGAACGCGGGCAATCATTCTCAGCAATTCGAAGATTTTCAAAATCTTTCGAGCGGATTATATCTTTATAAACTCTCTTTTACAAACAAGTCTCATTCTGTTTCCAATGAGACTAAACGGATGCTTCTTCTGAAATAAAAAATCCGATCTTCTGTAGAGGACGGATTATTTTTACATTCCCTGTATTTATTCCAACTGATAACTTGACAATTTGTTGTGCAAAGTTTTTCGGCTAACACCAAGAATTTTTGCTGCTTTAGCTTTATTATTCCCAGTAGAAGCGAGTGTTTGAAGAAACAGAATCCGTTCTGCTTCGTGCGCGGTGCTTCCGATAGGTATGCTGATGTTTGTTTGAAATGCCGGTTGTTGATGCAATCTTTGCGGCAGATAATGAGTGTTGATGATTTGGTGATTACAGATTACAAGCGCCCGCTCAACTATATTCCGGAGTTCACGGATATTGCCGGGCCAATGGTAAAGCATTAACAACTCAAGAGCGTCTTCCGAAAAACGTTGAATTGGCTTCTCGTACTTAACTGCAAATATCTTGAGGAAATAGTCTACGAGCAGTGGAATATCTTCTTTTCGCTCTCTGAGAGGAGGAATATAAATTTCGATAACACTTAAACGGTAATATAAATCTTCGCGGAGTTCTTTCGCTTTTATTGCCTCGGTGATATTCTTGTTTGTTGCGGCAACCATTCTTACATCAACGTTGATTTCTTCTTTGCCGCCCAGCCGTCGGAATTTTTGGGTTTCAATCGCACGCAGCAATTTTGCCTGCGTTTCATGACTCATTTCCGCAATCTCGTCAAAAAGCAGTGTCCCTCCGTTTGCCAACTCAAAATAACCCGCCTTTTTTTGCAACGCACCGGTAAAGGCACCTTTCTCGTGCCCGAATAATTCATTTTCAATCACATCTTTTGGAAGGGTTGCACAATTAAGAGCATGGAATTGTTTTTGTGCTCGCTTGCTGTGCCGGTGAATGAGGTGAGCTACGACCTCTTTTCCTGTGCCGCTTTCCCCGCTGATTAGTACTGTTGTCTCCGATTTTGCGACGAGCCGTATTGCCGAGCGAATTTCTGAGATTGCCGCACTCTTCCCGATGAATGTAATATTGTTTTCAGATTGAATATTTTCCGGTTCGGTTGGACTTTGTGAGATAAGGAACGATTCTTGATCTGAGGTCAGTTTTACTATTGATTCAATTAACCGGGGGTCTGTCAATCCTCCGATTATATAATCGGTCGCTCCCGCTTTCATTAATCTTACTGCGTCCGATATTGAGCCGTTTTGGGCGCTGACTAATAATTTGACATTTAATTTTTGTGTTTTTATAAATTCAGAGATCGATAAAGCCGGTGCGAAATTTTCAATGTATCGCATTATGCAGATTGAGTAGCTGCGAGAATTGAGTTGAGATACCGCTTCGTTGTATGATAAAGCTGAATGAACGAATATATCTGCGGAGTTTAATTTAGCTTGCAGTTCGGCATCTGAATCATTTTCAAGTGTTATCAATAAAATTGTTTCCATAATCGTATAAATCTCCAGTCAATCAAATCGTTTGATCATTTTGGTCGATCAAATAAACCATAACACCATCCGATGTAAATAAGTTCGTATTTAAAAAGAAATGTCAAATCAAGTTTTTTAAGATATAATCTTCAACACATAATCAAAGCTTAAAAAAAAGATTTTGTTTCATTTACCCACTAAAAGTTCAGACAGTCGTCTGAATCTCGGTCTAATTCAAATCAGCCGAGAGCCCGATAAAATTCGGATATAGTTGTTACCCCGGCTTTCACTTTGTTGATTCCATCTTGAAAAGCGCTTTCAAATCCGGAGGCGCGGGCTGCGTCTTTAATCTTCATAATTGACGCATGTTGATATATAAGATCGCGCATTTGATCGTTAAGCACAAGAACTTCCTGAATGGCGGTTCGTCCGTAATACCCGGAGTTGTCGCATTTTTCGCATCCCTTGCCGTGATAGAATTTAGCTTCGCCTGCAAGCATGCTGACGAATGAAGATTCGTCTGCTTTAGTCGGTTGATATTCTTCTTTGCATGAGGTGCATATTTTACGAACGAGTTGCTGATATACGATGCCGATAAGTGTTGATGCCAGCCAGTATGGCGGAACCCCAATGCTTATTAACCGGAAGATTGCGCCGATTGCGCTATCCGATAATATAGTGCTTAGAACGAGATTGCCGGTGAGCGCCGCCTCTGCCGCCACTACACCGGTTTCTGCTTCACGAATTTCACCGAGCATGATAATGTTAGGATTCTGCCGGAGGATAGCGCGAAGAGCATCGACGTACGTAAATGATTTATCGGATGAGGCGCTTACCTGAGAAGCGAAGTCAAGTTTATACTCAACAGGATTTTCTACCGTGAAAATATTTTTCTCCATACCTTGAATATCGTTTACGGCGGCATAGGTTGTAGTTGTTTTCCCCGAACCGGATGGTCCGGTAACAATGAATAAACCGTTCGGACGATGGAGCAAATTGCGAACCTTGATAAGATTTTCAGGTGTAAATCCGAGTTCATCCAAACTTGTAACGCGCGCGTTCTTCTCAAGTATCCGCAGGGCGATTCGTTCTCCGAACATGACCGGTATTGTGCTGATCCGTATATCAAATTGGTGAAGACCGACATTCAGAGAAAATCGGCCGTCTTGAGGTTTTTTCTTTTCGAATGCGTTTAATGCGCCTTTTGTTTTAAGAACGTTTGCAAGGTTTTCGGAAATCTCACGAGGCAAAGAAACTAATTTTTTCAGAACACCCTCGGAACCATAGCGAATTCTAAGCTCTGCGTCTGTTGGTTCAAAATGAATATCAGTCGCTTCACTTTTTACCGCGCGGAGGAGAATTTCATCAACCATCACTTCGGCTGTGGGAACCTTGCCGGTCCGAAAAAGATCCCGAATTTTGTCTTTAGCAAATGAACTTATATCGAATTGTTCTAAGTTTACTTTGCTTGGAATGTTTTTGAAATCATCAATCATGTTAGCCCGATCAATTATCCTGGAGAACTCGTTCTACTGTAGATAATATATCTTCAATTTTATACGGCTTGCCAATAAAATCTTTCGCTCCAAATTCTTTTGCTTCCATTGCATGTTTAAGGTCTGCATATCCGGTGAGCATTATAGCTTTAATATTGGGGGCGTGCTCTTGTAAATATTTTAAAACCTGTATGCCGTTCACGTTAGGCATCTGGATATCCAGAAGAACGAGGTTGTAACCCCCGAATTTAAGAGCATTAATCGCTTCTTCGCCGTCGGAAGCTTCTGAAACATCGTAACCGGCTCCGATAAGAACATGGCTTAATAGTGTTCGCAGATCGGGTTCATCATCAACTATTAAAAGGTGTTGTTTTTCTTTCACTTGTATTTGCTCCTGCATGTAAAATATATAACTTAAAGTATTCGCAAGTTAAAGAAAACGAGCATGAAAATCAAGAGCGAGTGTGTTTTATGCCAATAATAATCAAAATTACTTTCACTAAATTGTTCACCATGCTAATTTTAATGACATCATATATTCAGAAAATCCTGCATCTCAAAAGTAGATAATTTTGTATGTTTTCAATATTATGGATCGTTTTGGGATGCAAGTTTCTGCCGTGCGGTTTTACTTCCCAGGATAGCGGCGCGGTTATAATTTTCGCGTGCTTTTCGAATCTCCCCGATCGTTTCATAGACTCTTCCAAGATCTTCGTAGGCGAAAGAAAGATTTGGATTTACCTCGATAGACTTTTTTAATAAAGAGATTGTTGTTTCGGTATCACCGGTCGCGAAATATGATTTTGCCATGTTTTTATATCCTAAGGCATAATTCGAATCAACATCGATAGCTTTTTTAAAATAATTTATTGATATATCATATTTCTTGAAATCATAATAAATCAATCCGAGATTATTATATACGCCGGGTATATTTTTATCAAAATTTATCGCTTCTTCTAATTTTTGAATAGCAGCAGAGTATTGATTCAACTTGATATAATAACTTCCGTGAAGAAAACAAAAAGCTGCGTATTTCGATTTCGCTTCGGTGTTATTAGAATCAATTGAAATCCAATTTTTGAAAGTTCTTTCTATCGATCTGTAACCATATTCACCCAGTTCCCAATACGATTGGATTAATTTATCGTAACCGTTTCCATCGGATGGAAATTGGATTATATATTTCTTCCACAAATCAACAAGATTATTTATATCTCTCTCGTAGAAATAATACATCGCTAAATGAAATGTCGTTTGATATATGCCTGATTGAGAAGAGGTTTGGGGATTGAGGAATAATTTTACCCGGTTGATATTTGGGAGTGTCGAAGCGTTTAAAACAAAAAATAGAATTGATGTGAACATCGTTGATACAGTTAAAATGCTTAATAATCGATAAGAATGAATTTTCAACAATCGGTAGCCCGTTGTTGCCGCGTAAACAGCGAGAACGTAAAATAAGGGCGCTATAACATCCCAATCGATTGCCATCGGTAAATCGAACTTCACGATAAACATGAAAAGTATCAGACTAATTCCGGTGAAGATAAAAATATTTGAGTTTTCAGTCGGAGAAAATTTATTGCGCGAATAAATAAAAGAGAGAACGATCAGAAATAAAGCGGGAGCTCCGTTAAGAATCAATAAATTCAGAATATCTACAAGATGATATGGTGAAAAAAGCGAATATGCCTGATAGTAGTCATCAGATTGAGTAAGCGCGAGAAGGTGTGAATGGTTCGACGGTGAGAGGAATAATTCCAGCCGATATCCCGAAAATGAAAATATTAAAAAAGAAAGTGATGCTGCAACCGCGCCTCCCAATAAAATATTTTTTAGACCGCTCGTTTTGTATTCTATGAACAGCAAGTATAATAATGAGGGTACCAATAAAACGGCGCTCAAATATCCGGAGAATAATATGAGGAAGAAAAGAATCGAAATTAAAACGAAAGAAACACGCTTTTGCAAATAAGCGACAACTGCCCAAATATATATCGAAATGAAAAATAATTGCACGGAATAAAATTCAACATATCCGAAGTACAATTGCATGTACGGAAATGAAAGAATAAAAATAAAAGATAGCAGTGTGTGCCGAGGGTCGGTAGTTAATAGTCTGATCGTATAGAAGGAAGATATAATGAAACCAATTCCTAAAATTATCTCACCGATCAGAAAAACATCCATTATCCCCAAATAAGTATCGGCTCCAAATATTTTGATCATTATGTAAAAATATAACTTAGAACCGGGATGGCGGGAAAGTTCGAGTTCACGGGCACCTTTCATGATATTCTCATATCCGTTCAATATCACATATCCGTCTCCCAACAACGGTGTTTGAATACGAAGAATGATTGCAGCGGCGATAAAAGCTGCGATCGAGAAAAAAAGAAATACAAAAGGTTTTAACGAAACGAATGAAGCGATTTTTTCAAGAAAGGGTTCATATCTCGATGTAAAGATGAATATGCTTATTATCAGCATGAGGGAAATATATATGATCACCGTTGTCGAAGATAAAAACGCAAGTGAGTGAAAACCCCAAGATAGATTTGAAGGTAACAAAAACCCTGCAAATTGAAGAATTAAAATGCAAATGGGATAACTCGCCGCAATGATCGTGAAGCGTTTATTTCTGTCATCATTTTCCACTTTTTATATTTTCATTTAGTTAGACTTTTCAATTTTCCCAAATAAAGTGGCAATAAGTATTTTACGGTTCATAATATTTATTTTTCTACATGGAATCTTCATTCAATATGATTATAAAAATCACAATAGAGAACACTTTTGAATGATAGAAATATAATAATTTTCAGAAAGCCGATGATAAGACATCCCCAAATTTTTGGCAACATTGCAGTTGAAAGTTGATATCATATAATGATGTTGGGTTAAATTATAAACCGATGATCAGACGTCTGCTAAGGATAGAGGGGAGTTTGAATTTTTTCAACGCATCAATGGTTTTTTGTATATCGTATTCAAGACGGATATTCTGATACATCCATTCTTTAGTATCGAAAATGCCGAATGAAGTCTTCGGGATGCCGTCTCTTGGCTGCCCAACGCTTCCAACGTTAATAATAAAACGTTTCTCATGCTCTAATTTCGTTGATGATAAATCTTCGCTGATGAGCGCCGGAATATGTGTATGTCCGATGAAACAAATCGATGTCTTAAATCCCCGGAATGCTTCTTCTGCTTCTTGATATGTGAATATATATTGAAAGTTTTCCGGGTTTAGGGGTGAAGCGTGGACAAATGTCAGGTTCTGCCAGATGACGTTTAACGGTAGAGTCTCTAAAAACTTTTTATTCTCCTCAGTTATTATCTTTTCAGTCCAGAGGAGTGTTTTCTTTCCCATCTTATTAAAGTTTTTAATTGGAATTTTTTTTAACTGAGCTAAGTCATGGTTGCCGGATATTGTCCTGAAACATTTTTGTCGTACCAGTTCGATGCATTCGTTCGGAAATGGTCCGTAACCGACAATATCACCGAGGCAAAATATTTTTTCGATGTTGTTCGATTTCAGATAAGAAAAAATAGCTTCCAGAGCAGGGAGATTCGAGTGAATATCAGATAATATCGCAATTTGCATACAGTAATTAACAGAAAAAGTGGTGAAAACCAAAAAATACACCGATTGAAACTCGGTAGGAGAAATAAACATCGATGTCTTAATGCTGAAAATAAATCAACTTTTTCATTCTAAAAACGATATTTTTGATTGAAACTTGTGATATTTGTCTCAAAGTCCAAGTTCCCGCAGAGGGTCTAAATATCAGTTGTGATAATTCGCATCCATGCGTTGAGAGAGGGGTTGATTTCCTTTATTTTGATGTAAGATTTGACAAATAAAGGATTTTAGAGTGAACAAGCAAGTAATAAAAGTAGTTTTAATGGGATTATTGATCACGATATTGTGTATAAATTTTGGTTATT
>PNNN01000046.1 GCA_013824245.1 Chlorobiaceae bacterium
TTGTTCTTTCATCTACTAAACCGATCCATGCCATCTGGAATTTTCCGAAATCAATTGCGGTGCGGCATGCCTCCCGGAAAAGCTCGTCCTTGTCGCGTGTTCGTATAATCATCTGGTTTATTTGACTAATCACGGCATAAACGCGGTTCGCTTTAAGAATTTTTTCTTCAGCAAGTTTGCGCTCGGTGACGTCCTGGACGGTACCAGCAGAACGAAATGGAATTCCTTCACCATCATAGAAAGTTTCACAGCGTTCATGTACAAACTTTATACGACCGTCAGGCATCAAAAGACGATGGACTATATCATATTCACTTCGGTTGCGAACAGAACTCGTATAAGCTTCATTAACCATCACCCTGTCGTCGGGATGAATGATATTTAAAAATGCTTCGTACGATACTCCAAGTTTAGCAGGATCCATTTCGAAGATGCGATATATTTCATCAGACCAAGTTAGGTGGTTCTTAATTAAATCTAAGTCCCAATTACCGACATGAGCAATTCGTTGTGCTTCACGTAATCGCTGCTCGCTTTCTCTTACTGATTTTTCCGCCATCTTGGTTGTCAGTTCGGAAAGCTTGCGCTCGGTGATATCAATCGAGAGAACGAAGATACCTTCGGGCGTGGGCTGAATGCTAAGCTGTAACCACATCTTCGTATTATCAGGATATGTAAATTCATTTTCCATCTGTTGTGGGATGCGCTCATCCATACAGCGCCGCAGAGCAGCGAACATTTCCGTATCTTCGATACCCGGATAGACTTCCATCATTTTATAACCCACGAACTCTTCCTTTGACTTCCGACCATGTTTAGCGGCAGCATCGTTTAGATAGCGATAACGCCAATCGGTACCAATAATCTGTATACCCTCTAACATGTCATCAAGAGTTTGTCGTAACCGCTCCTCGCTTTTTTGCAGCTTCTCGTATGCCTTCCTCAATTCAGCAGTTCGTTTGTCGATGCGCCGTGCGAGATCCGCGTTGAGTTTTCGGACTTCCTCTTCTGCCTGCTTGCTCGCTAATTCAGCGAGCTTACGAACCCGGTTCTCGCGAATTAGCAGCAGGAATACCACCGCGAGCAAAACAAAACTTACAATGTTTCCACCAATTAAAGTTACAATAGCATTATGTGAGCTTGCCTCCGATTTTTTGATTCGTTCCTGAAGAAGTCTGCTCTCCTCAGTTTTCATTTCTCCAATTTTCGCACGAATCTCATCCATCAATTGATTACCACGCTTGGTTTGGTATTGCTCAATCACCGTAGCTTCAAATCCTTTTGTTTTCCTAATGGTAATTGCATCGGACATAAAGGCAATTTTGTCTTTAACAATCGGTTCAAGAAGATCAACGCATCGTTGGTGGTTGGGATTATCGGAAGTTAAACTGCGAAGCTCGTTTATCTCTATCCCGATGCTATCGTATTGAGCATAATATGGCTCGAGGTACTGTTCATTGCCGGTAATTACAAAACCCCGAACTCCCGTTTCCACATCTTTGATGTCAGAGAGTACCTCTTCAAGGTTCTGGAGAACTTCATGGGTATGTGATACCTGTTTTGCATCTTCGATCTGACTGACAGTGTTCCAATAGGAGATGATTCCAATATACAAAAGTGTAACAACGGCAACCCAAAATCCAGACCTGATGATATACTGTAAATCAAACACAAACCGCAGCGATAACAAACTTACTGCAGCGAATATGAAGGTTATCGAAGTATGAAGCGCCATTACCGTAAAAGGACCGAGGTGGAATAACGAGCTTAAACCGAATAAGTAACCAAGGAGCGAGAATAATGCTACCACCGCCATCACTGAAATAATAACGCGCGCTGTTGTGAATACTTTTCGCGAGTATAACAACAGCGAAATGCCAATAAGTAAAAAATTGAAAGCTGTTGCCGGCGCCATGCGCCCCGGATTAGATGTTTCAACGGCACCAACCGGTTCTTTAAACAGTAACTGGTCAATGCCGAAGTCAATTCCGAAAAGATATTGAGCAAGTGATAATCCACCAAGAAGAGCCACTATAACCGCACATGCTTGCGCAAAATAGATCTTCCATTGTTTCGTTTGTTCATCGATCAAGAACCATAGAGATATTCCAGAGAGAATAAACCCAATAGCAGTATTTGCTTTCATCGAAACGAGGTTCGGATAGATACTCTTCAAAATGGGAATATCAAATATCCAACCAATAATTGCACTGATGCCAACAAGCATCACAAAACCACTTGCAACTTTTGAAACGGATTTGGACGAAGGAATAAAACTCGGATTTATCTCATTATGCATGATGATTATTCTCCACTATTAATCCAACATTCGACTGGATACACTGATTAGCTGGCAGCTATTTTGGTAAGGATCACCGCTCTTTACTACGTAACTCGACACTCTAACCTCCATATCATCAGTCATCCTCAGTATTGATTTTATATTAAGTCAAATTTAGATAACTTTTTTTACATTATCAATACAATAAAATCGACGAATCGTATCGGTCCCTTAACATGTGAATTACATGAGAAATATGAAGAAAATACATAATAAAACCTGTTGCTATCCATTTTTTTTACCGATCTCGGGAAAGTATTTCTCGGTACATTCCGGGCAGATACCGTGCGTAAATTTGGCATCTGAGTGCTCGATTATATATTTTTCTAATTGATTCCAATATCCCTTATCATCGCGTATTTTCTTGCATGAAGCACAAATAGGGATTAAACCGCTTAGTGTCTTAATGTTGTCCATCGCTTGCTGCAATTCCCAGATGATTTTTTCTCTCTCGGCTTCCGCCCGTTTTCTCCCGGTGATGTCGCGGACGATAGCTTGTAGATAATAGATACTATTCAGTTCGATTCTATTTAAACTCACCTCAGCATCGAAAGGTGAGCCGTCAAGGTGGCAATGTTTCCATTCAAAAAATTGAGGTTCACCTTTTAATGCAGCACGAATTTTTTCTACTGCCTTTTCAGCCGACAAACGCCCATCGGGCTGTAGTTGTGGCGAGAATTCAATCGGCGAATGGTTAATTATATCTTTTTTTGAGCATCCAAATATGACCTCGGTTTTGAAATTGCAATCAACAAAGTTTTTATTATCCATTATAAAGATTGCGTCATTAGCTGCCTCAAACAGGGTTTTGAACTTGGTTTCGTTTTCCTTGATTGCTTGCTCTACACGCTTGCGTTCCGTGATGTCAGTAAATGTAGCTATTGCACCTACCACCATGCCGTCTTTTACAATCGGATGCGACCAGTATTCAACCGGGACCGAACCACCGTCCTTACGCCAAAACACTTCACCAGAAACATTGATTGGTTGATTGGTACGATGAGCGCTATACATTCTGCATTCACTTGCCGGATATGGACTGCCATCGTTATGAGAATGATGAATGAGTTCGTGTATATGTTTGCCAAGTACTTCTTGGTCGTTCTGATAACCAAGAATTTGTAAGAATGATCGATTTATGAAGGTACAATTGCCATTGGTGTCCACACCATATGCACCTTCAGCTATCGAATTTAGGAGGCGGGATAAATCTTCGCGAGAATCTATCAGTGCCGCCTCCGCCTTTTTGCGTTCCACAATATTTCCAAAGATTGTTCCTATGATTCTAAGCAGCGTTACTTCGTTTGTCGTCCACGTGCGTTTAGATCGGACGGAGTCGAACCAAAGATATCCTACTAATGAATTATTTGAAATTATCGGAATGACAACAAGAGATTGTATATCCTGCGACTGTAGAATTTCTTTTTCAGCAGTTGCTTCAGGTGGCAAATCGGCTACATTATTGATAATAATGTTCTCAAATCGTTTTAACTTCTTCATCCACCACGGGAATGCCTGAACAGGGATATCTTGAAGATTCATAATTTCAGGTTTGATTTCCTCCGCGCACCACTCGTGCGTATTATTCATCTTTGTTCCGTCATCGGAAAAAATAAAAACATAACTGCGATCAACCTTAACAAATTCTCCCAGAATCTTAAGAGCGCTCTCTATTGCCTCATCAATCTCAGATATTTTAATATTGACAAAGTTTGAAGATATAGCTGTAATAACTTTTTGGAATTCACTGTGGTAAAATATTTCTTCCTCCGCTTGCTTAGATTCGGTGATATCTCTCCAGATTCCAACTATCTCCTTTGGCTTTCTCTCTTCATCCCTTATAAGAACTATATGATCAGAGAACCAACGATACAATCCGTCAGCGCACAGCCAGCGATATTCTGTATGAGCGTACTCGTCTTTTAACACGGAATAATATTTTTCCAATGTTTTTTTACGATCATCGGGATGAAGTCGGTTTTGCCAGAACATTGTAGTCTCTGTAAACCACTTTGGCGGATAACCAGTAATTAGTTCCACTTGCTCGCTTATCCAAGCAGTTGCTATATCCGGTGTGGCATTAGCTGTATAGAAAACCATTGGGAGTGATTGAAGCACAAGTGATTGCTGGTGTTCTTTTTTACGAAGTTCTTCTTCCGCTCGTTTACGCTCCGTAATATCCCGTGCAACACCAACCATCGCGACCGGATTGCCATCGTCGTCTTTGACGAGTGATGCCCATAGTTCGATGGGAAAATCACTGCCATCTTTACGGCGATTAACAAGTTCACCGTACCATTCTCCGACAATTGTGGCAGGGAATATTTGTTGGGTTACTTCGGCTGATATGTTAAGGGGGCGAACCATCGAAATGTTCTTACCCATTAATTCCTCATTAGAATATCCATACACATTAATGAAAGCATCATTCACGAATATAATGTTATCGTTCAGATCGGTAATAGAAATGCAATCCTTTGCAGATACAACAGTTTGGGCAAGCAATCTGATCTCCGCTTCTTGAGATCTGCTCTTAGCGATTTCATTTCTTAGTTCCCTCCACCTGCGTAGCGAAAAAATACCAAAAGCAAATGCTAACACAATAAGAACAGTAATAATTTCGTCGAGTTTGTATTTTTCTAAATAGATCTGCAATTTTATAAATATCCCAAACCAATCGAAATAAACTGCCAATATTAAAACAACAACAGCAACAATCGATATAACAAGTAAATCCTTGTATGGTGCTATAAGTTTCTTTTGTAATTCTGTGCGGTTTTTTTTCATATAATCTCTCAACTTATCGCTTAATATTCAGTTCATTTTATTTTAATCCGCCTTCGCGTTCCGCTTCGGCGGACGAGAAGGTATGGGTACAATTCCCCGCCGCTTGCGGCGAGGTAGTTCATTTGTAAAGAAAACACAACTGGTGAATATTTCTATGTCTAAGAACCGATTCAACATTACAGTACCTTCGTGAACGATGATAACAATCGAGGCGATGAGAAATGTTGCGCATAATGTGTCGCCTCCCTATGAGTTTGATAAGTTTTTTTATCATCGTTGGTCACATTATTTTAACCCTGTATCTATCTTATAAAAATCATTGAATGCAAGATAAATAACATCTCTCATATTGTCAAGTAAAAGAAAGATAGTATCGAGAATATATAGAGATTTCTGCGTGGTAGCGGATCATCTTTATCCGCCAGCTTTTGGGCGGAAATCCGCGTTTTTGATATCCGAATAACACCGATCTCGCTGATGTTGTACCTGCGATGATCAGTTACTATCTTTCGTTCCGCAGGCAGTTTTGAGCGAAGCGTGGGGTTGACCAATAAGTTTGTTTTCTACACTCGCCTGCCCGCCGTGCCTGCGGCAGGCAGCAGGCGGGAAAACCGACAGAGTAAGCAGGTTCTCGAGTGTCCCGTCACGACGAATGTCGAGACGGGATGTATCGAGAGAACATATTAATCATCCTCGCGGAGCGAATGTCTGCGGAACATTCGCAATCAGGTGGAAATAAAAACGGCTCGCGTCGATGCGTGAGCCGTTTTGTTTAATTAAAAAAGCCGATGAATGTTGAAACATTTCAATCTTTCCCTGTCACTGTATAGGGTGAGTGTCAAAATGTTTATCCGTACGGGATTACGCTACTGTTACATCTTTACAAAGATAAACATCTTGAATTGCGTTAAGTATCTTTACCCCGTCGTTCATCGGTTTCTGGAATGCTTTTCTTCCCGATATCAATCCCATACCGCCGGCGCGTTTGTTGATAACTGCTGTGCGGACAGCTTCCGCCAAATCGGATGCGCCTTTTGATTCACCGCCTGAGTTTATTAATCCCATCCGACCCATATAACAGTTTGCCACCTGATACCGGCACAAATCAATCGGGTGATCGGTTGTGAGTTCAGAGTAAACTTTTGGATGTGTCTTCCCAAACTTAAGCGCATTGTAGCCGCCGTTGTTCTCGGGTAATTTCTGTTTTATGATATCGGCTTCGATTGTTACGCCGAGATGATTACCTTGTCCGGTAAGATCGGCAGAAACGTGATAATCTTTCTCAGGAGTTTTGAAAGCCGGATTGCGCAAGTAGCACCAAAGTATTGTTGCCATACCAAGCTCGTGTGCCTGTTGGAATGCAAGACCCACTTCCTGTATCTGCCGCTTTGCTTCGGGTGAACCGAAATATATCGTGGCGCCAACCGCAACTGCGCCCATATCGAACGCCTGCTTGACACGCCCGAACATTATCTGGTCGTGTGTGTTTGGGTATGAAATAAATTCGTTATGATTGATCTTCAGTATGAATGGAATTTTGTGCGCGTACTTTCTTGCAACTGCGCCAAGCACTCCAAGTGTTGATGCAACTGCATTGCATCCGCCCTCGATGGCGAGCTTCACGATATTTTCAGGATCGAAGTAAATCGGATTCGGTGCGAACGATGCGCCGGCAGAATGCTCTATGCCTTGATCGACAGGTAGAATAGAAACATAACCCGTATGTGCGAGGCGCCCCTGATGAATTATCCAGTTCAAACTTTTAAGAACCGGCGTTGGCCTGTCCGAAAGTGCGAACACTCTGTCAACCGAATCCGCTCCGGGAAGAATAAGCGTCTCTTTTGGAATTCCTTTGCATTTGTATTCAAGTAAGTTTTTCGCATCGCTGCCAAGCAGTTGCTCTATTTCATGTAAATTCATAATCGCTCCGTCTGATAAATGATTTAATATATTCTTATTAAATTAACCTGACACAATATAATAAAAATGGATTTAAAGAGAAAAATATGTAATCATTGGTTATTAGTCAGTTGTCATTTGTCATTGGTGAGTGGTTATTAGTTATTGGTTATTAGCGAGTAGTAATTCGAACCACCCCACCCATAAATAACTCATAACTCATAATTCATTCTTTATTTCGCTCTTTGTTTCTGCATTCTCTTTTTGCTATATTTTACCACCATGAAGCATATTTCTTGCATTATTTTCGATCTCGACGGTACTTTAACCCAAACAAACGAGCTAATTTTTGCCACGTTCAATCATGTTACCGAGAAATATCTTGGTAAAACCTACAACCCGGATGAAATCACAAAAATGTTCGGTCCACCGGAAGAGATAGCTATTGAACGACTCATCGGCAAAGAACGGATTGATGAGGCGATGGATGATTTTTATTTGTTCTACGAGAAACATCATCCTCGAATGGCAAATGCGTATCATGGAATTCGCGAGATGCTTGAATATCTAAAATCTAAACGGTTGCTTTTGGCGATCTTTACAGGTAAAGGAAAACGAAGCACGCTTATATCTTTAGATATTCTTGGGATTAAAAAATATTTTGACTCTATCATCACAGGCAGTGATGTTGAAAATCATAAACCTTCTGCCGAAGGGATTACAAGAGTAATGAAAGAATTTGAACTTGCACCGCATCAGGTGTTGATGGTTGGGGATGCGGTGGCAGATGTGAAAGCGGCGCACGAAGCAGGTGTAAAAATTGCCGCCGTGCTCTGGGATTCGTACGGGAAAGAAAAAGTTATGCAGATGGAAGTGGATTATATCTTCCACAATGTTTCAGAGTTTTTTGGATGGCTAAAAACTTCTTTAAATCATAGTGAAAATATTGATGGATAATCGCTTGAGCCGTTTAGTCGTCTTTCTTGCTGTAGCGGGAATTGTCGTCGTTTTCTTTTTAAATGTGAAAACACACTTCAATTATACAACCGATGATACTTACATTTACCTTCAGTTTGCGAAAAATATTATAACCGGCAACGGAATATCGTTCAACCCCAGCGAACCCACTTACGGTATTACAAGTCCATTATGGCTTTTCATGATTTCAATCGGCGGGTGGCTTGGTTTGGATCTTTATCTAACAGCTAAATGGTTGGATATTTTGTTCGCGTGTAGTTCATTGGTCGTCTTTTATCTATTATCATTTCAAGTTATAAAGGATAAGGCGGTGGCGATTACAGCCGTAATTGCTTTCTCGGTGAATGCATGGTTTATGCGGTGGGCAGGAAGCGGAATGGAAACATCGTTGGCGGTATTTTTATCATTGTTAATGGTTCTGTTTTTTATCCGGATGAAATATTCTTTATCGATTTTCTTCACAGCTCTTTTAACACTTGTAAGACCGGAAGGTAGTTTGTTCGTTTTAATTATTTTTGCCGACATATATTTTTCTAAATCAATAGAAAAGAAAATATGGCTATTCACTAAATTGATAACTATTTTCCTCGGCATTATCATTCCGTGGATTCTTTATGCCCGTTCGGTTTTTGGAACTTTCATCCCGAACACCATGCTTGGCAAAGTTGGCTTCAATTTTTCTCTTCATGAAAGTTATCTGACATCTGTTGATATTCTACAAACTCTCGCTGTTACCGATGGAATTGTTATAATTATTATCGTAGGATTGATCTTAAAAGATTTGTTAAGGAAATCGGTCAGAAAAGAGAATTCTATCATTCATAAACTCATCGAATTATTTAGAAATAATTTTCTATTATTCGGCTGGATCCTGATTGTTTTATTGTTTTATATTTTATCGGACACGAATGTTGTTTCCCGTTATCTATTGCTGATCATTCCTGTCCTTATCGTATATGGATTTTATTTTTTTTATGGTTATCTCAAATCGATATATGACGAGAGATATGTTTATTTTGGGATATTCATGCTTACTGCTTTTGTGATGATACAAAACCAAATATTTTATCATCGGATTGTTCGTCCGGGAATAGAAGAATTCTCATCCGGTATGGAGAATTGTCTAATCCCAATCGGGAAGTGGCTGAATAAAAATACAAATCCCAAAGCAACTATTTTAGTCGGAGATATCGGTGCTATCGGTTATTATTCCGATAGAAGAATTTATGACGCTGCCGGCTTAGCTTCTCCTGAATTTCTTCCTCTTTTAAAAAGAGGAATGTCGCCATATCAAATTATCGAAAATGATCAATATCAATCATTGTGCAAGCCGGATTATATAATCCATCGGTCGGAGCAACCCGAAGTGCTGAATGATTACAAATCATTAATGCCCTTAGTAACAAAGCCATTTTTCAAGATGGGATTGAACAATGACAAAATTATTTATTACACGATTTATAAAGTGAATAATCCGTAAATCATCATCCATCAATACTGAATTGAAATGAAGCTACCAATAGGAGTTATAGGAGTGGGCCATCTCGGCTCTCTTCATGCAAAAATGCTTGCGAAAATATCATCTGCTGATCTGGTTGGTATATATGATGCCGACCGCGTTCGTGCAGAAAAAATTGCGGGTGAATATAATACTAAAATATTTACGAGCATCGATGATCTGCTGAATAATGTGAAAGCGGTTTGTATTGCAACACCTACTACTTCACATTTTGAAATTGCCCGAGAGGCAATCGATAAACGTGTTCATCTTTTTATTGAAAAACCTATAACGCATACAACCGAAGAAGCAGAAATATTAGTGAAAGAGGCGGAGGAGAACAAGGTAAAAATTCAAGTCGGGCACATCGAGCGATTCAACCCCGCACTTCTGGCTTTGGAAACTTATAAACTTAATCCGATGTTCATAGAATCACACCGGTTGGCGCAATTCAATCCGCGCGGGACAGATGTTGCGGTGGTGCTCGACTTAATGATTCACGATATCGATATCATATTGAGTTTGGTTCAATCGCCGGTAGTTAATATCGAAGCGAACGGGGTTGCGGTTGTTTCCGATAAGATAGATATAGCCAATGCGCGACTTCAATTTGAAAACGGCTGTGTGGCAAATGTTACTGCAAGTCGCATCTCGCAAAAGAAAATGAGGAAGATGCGATTATTCCAGCGCGATGCGTATATCTCGATAGATTTTTCTGACGGGACTGCGGAAGTATTTCGACTTGTTGATGAAACTGAAAAGGTTGAGAATCTTGCAATGATGTTGGGGCAAATAAATGCCGGGACCAAGAACCGGAATATTGTTTTTGAAAAGCCCGAAATTAAAGATGTGAATGCTTTAATGTATGAACTTAAATTGTTTGTCGACGCGATTCAAAAAGACGTGCAACCTGTTGTAACGGGCAAAGATGGGCTGCAAGCATTGAAGGTTGCTCACGATATTATATCTAAAATCAATCAGCAAAGTATTTCTTTTTAATGATGAAAGAATCTTTAATATATATAGAGATTGAAAACGAGATATTAAAGCAGATCGGTTCTATTGCCGATGAACTTCAGATCGAGGCGTATGTTGTTGGTGGTTTTGTCAGAGATAAGATTTTGGGTAAAGAGGTAAAAGATATAGACATTGTTGTGATTGGTGATGGGATTGCGTTTGCAAAAAGCGTGGCAAAAAAAATCAACCAGAAGAATGTTGTAACTTATGAAAAATTTGGCACAGCTATGCTTCCGTTGGAGGAGGGAAAGATTGAATTCGTTGGTGCGCGCGAAGAAAGTTACGCGAGAGATTCAAGAAAACCGGTGGTAACCAAGGCATCGCTTCAAACCGATCTTTCACGACGTGATTTCACAGTGAACGCTTTAGCCGCGTCGATAAATAAAACTGCATTTGGTGAGTTGAGTGATCCTTTCAACGGTTATGTTGATTTAAAAAATAAAATTCTCCGCACACCATTGGCGCCGGAAAAAACATTCGACGACGATCCGCTGCGAATGATGAGAGCGATAAGATTCGCGTCGCAATTGAATTTTACGATAGAGGCGAGCGCATACAAAGCAATTCGCGAAATGGCATCGAGAATATCAATCGTATCGATGGAACGAATATCGGATGAATTCTTTAAAATTCTATCATCACCCAAACCCTCCGTTGGTTTAAAATTATTCCAGGAAACCGGTTTGGCTAAATATATTATCCCTGAACTTGTAGATATGGTTGGCATCGACCAAAGAAAAGATTATCACCATAAAGATGTTTTTCTTCACACCTTGAAAGTCGTCGATAGTCTAAGTCAGTTTACCGAAAATGTTTGGCTCAGATTTGTCGGGTTGGTTCACGATATTGCAAAGCCAAGAACGAAAGCATTCAAGGAAGGAATTGGTTGGACTTTCCATGGGCATGAAGAAATTGGCGCGAGGATGATGAAGCCATTGTTCAGAAGAATGAGATTGCCGATGGATAAATTGGCATATGTTGAAAAGATTGTGCGCTTACATTTGCGCCCGATGGTTTTGGTGAGTGAAGAGGTTACAGATTCTGCTATCAGACGTGTAATGTTCGAAGCAGGACAGGATATCGATGATCTGATGATGTTGTGCCGTGCCGATATTACTTCTCAAAATCCGCAGAGAGTTTCTAAGTATTTGCAAAATTACGATCAGGTGCTTGCTAAAATGAAAGAAGTCGAAGAGAAAGACCAAATTCGAAACTGGCAACCGCCTGTTAAAGGCGATGAAATTATGCAAGCTTGTGGCATTAAACCCGGACCGATTGTAGGTGTCTTAAAAACAAAGATTGAAGACGCTATCATTGAGGGTGAAATTCCAAATGAACACGATGCTGCACTTTCTTATCTATTAAGTATAAAAGATGATATTATCAAAAATTATTCATAATTTTGAATAATTTTTCAATTAACATGTAACATTTAAATTATCAAATCGTTAAAGAGGGGTAGTTTTAATTGAGCCCCGGAAGTAGCTCAAATCTATTAAATCAAGGAGTCACGAAATGAAATTCGTCTATTCAGCAATCATTATACTCATATTTTCAACTGTTCTTTTTGCACAGGAACAAGTTGTACTCACATTAGAAAAAGCAGTCGAACTTGCTTTCCAAAATAACTTATCTGTTCTCCAGGCAAATAACAATGTAGATGCAGCAAGCGGTAGTTTACTTGCAGCTTATGGTAGTTATCTCCCGTACATAAATGCTTCTGGTTCCTGGAATAGAACCGATAATCAACGGGTTGGATTACAATTTGAGGGCGTTAATATTCCGGTTATTTCGAAATCAACAACAAATTATTTCCAGACCAGTATTGGTGCCGGGTATACAATTTTTGACGGCTTTCAACGTGAGGCAAATTTTTCGAAAGCAAGTGCCAACATGGTTGGTTCGGAATATAACGCCACTAGAACTAAACAATCTATCCGTTATCAAATAGAATCCTCATACCTAAATTTGCTGAAACAGGAACAATTAGTGAAAGTTACTGAAGAGAATTTAAAAAGAGATCAACGTCAGCTTGAACGTATTACCGAATCGAATCGGATTGGCGCTCTTTCATTGGCTGATGTCTATCGCCAACAATCCCAAGTTGCTGCAGATGAACTGAGTGTAATCAATTCGCAGAACAGTTTCAACCAATTGAAAGCAGATTTGGTTTCTTTAATAGGCATTGATATGAATAAAGATTATCAATTCTCAGATCCGGCTATCGCGGGGATGATCGGTCAGTTGGAGTTCGAAGCAACAAAAGAAGAATATAAAAATTCCGATGAACTTGTGAGGAGAGCTTTGGATTCTAGGGTTGATTATTTATCTGCAAAAGAAAATTACAACGCCGCAACAGCGAGTGTCACAGCAGCTTGGGGTCAATACTTACCAAGCATTTCTGCTTCTGCAAGATATTCATTATCCAATGAAAAATATGAGAACCTCAATGATAACAGATCAATGTCATGGGGTATCAATTTGAGTTGGGATATATTCGACCGGTTCTTGACAAATCAAGCAGTTCAAACCGCGATAGTTTCGACAAAAAATTCTGAAACGGCAGTTAAGCAGCAAGAGCGGAACATTTCAGTTGAAGTACAGAAAGCTCTGATGAATTTGGAGTCTGCCCAAAAACAAGTCGAAGTAAGTCAAAAAGGATTGAAGTCGGCTACCGAAGATAGAAAAATTGCCGAGGAGCGCTACAACCTTGGTGCCGGGACATTGCTTGATCTACTAACCGCCAATGCAGGATTTGTAAATGCATCGGCGAACAACATTAATGCAACTTATTTTTACATCACAGCTAAGAAGAATCTCGATTATGTATTGGGCGAGAATAAATAATCGTTGCTCGTTAATATAATTAAATACTGTAAAGGTATATTTTATGGCAAATAATAAAAAATCAAAAAAGAAAATAATTATCTTCTCGATCATAGGTGTATTGCTGATAGTTGTTACGCTCCTCGTTGTTTTGGGCACCAAGCGCGAGCCGGTTTTTACCGTGCAAACAGAAAAGGTCGCGAAGCGCACAATAACACAAACCGTAACTGCAACAGGCAAGATTTATCCTGAAGTGCAAGTGATTATCACGCCGGAAGTGAGCGGTGAAATTATTGCATTGCCAATGAAAGAGGGGACCAAAGTTAATAGAGGTGATTTGTTATTAAAAATAAAGCCCGACATTTATATGGCGATGAGAGATCAGGCATCGTCTGGGGTTGCCTCAGCTAAAGCGCGATTGCAGCAGGTAGATGCGGAATATAAACGATCACAAGAATTATCTGCTAAAGGATTGATCTCGGCATCTGAACTTGAGCAATCTAAAATGTCGTTTGAGGTTGCCAAGGCGCAATTCGAACAAGCTGATGCTCAGTTGAAACAATCTAATGAAAGTTTGTCAAAGACATCGATATATTCACCCATGGTTGGCACAATTTCCGATTTAAAAGTTGAGCTTGGTGAGCGTGTTCTTGGAACCAGTCAATTCCAGGGAACAACCGTCATGACCGTTGCCGATCTGTCGCGAATGGAAGCCCGCGTTGACGTCGGCGAGAACGACATCATATTAATTTCAATCGGCGATACGGCACGAATTGAAGTGGATGCAATCCAGGATAAAAAGTTAGTTGGGATTGTGTATGAAATTGGAAATTCCGCAAAGACGAAAGGACTTGGAACACAGGAAGAAGTTACCAACTTTGAAGTTAAGATAAGAATTATAGATAAAGATGTGATTCTGCGCCCGGGAATGTCGATGACTGCAACAGTGGAAACGGAGACAAAGAAAAATGTGCTTACAGTACCGATACAAAGTGTAACAACACGCGCTATGGACAAGAGTAAAGATAAGAAAGCATCAGAAGATGGAGAAGATATGGCGGCGACCGATTCGCGAATAAAACAGAAAGCGGAAAAAGTAAAAGAGATCGTTTTTATAGCCGATAATAATGTTGCGAAAGCGGTGGAAGTGAAACGCGGCATTTCTGATGATTCGTATACGGAAATCTTATCCGGATTAGAAGAAAATAAAGAAGTTGTTTCAGGAAGTTATAAAGCCATAAATCGGGAACTTGAAGAAGGCGTGAAAATAAAAATCGATAATGTAAAAAAGAAGTCGGGTAAAGACGGTGGGTCTAAATAAATTTGAAAAAGGAAATTTGAATGGATAATTCTGTTGTAATAAATCTTAAAGAAATAAAAAAAATCTATGATATGGGCGGGGCAGAAGAAGTGCAGGCGCTTCGCGGAGTTTCGGTTGAAATTCATAAAAATGAATATGTAGCTATTATGGGACCATCCGGTTCCGGGAAATCAACTTTGATGAATATTATCGGATGTTTAGATACGCCATCATCCGGGTTGTATGAATTCAACGGCGTGAATGTCAGTGAGATGAATGATAATCAACTTGCGAAAGTTCGGAACAAAGAAATCGGTTTTGTCTTTCAAACATTCAATCTCCTTGCCCGTTCAGATGCCCTTCACAATGTAGAACTGCCGTTGATTTACGCCGGAGTAACATCCGGAGAACGGAAGCGGTTAGCACGCGAAGCTTTAAATCATGTTGGTTTAGGAGATCGCGTTCACCATAAACCGAACGAATTATCGGGTGGTCAGCGCCAGCGTGTTGCAGTTGCAAGAGCATTAGTTAATAGACCATCGATTTTGTTGGCAGATGAGCCAACCGGCAATCTTGATTCAAAAACCGGCGACGAAATAATGATTTTGTTTGAAGAACTACACCATCAGGGAAATACGATAATTCTTGTAACACACGAAGAGTACATTGCAGAACACGCTCATCGTATAATCAGGGTTCGAGACGGTATGGTTGAAACAGATGAAAGAGTCGATAAACGTAAAACTGTTACAACGGTATAGAGATGCATTTTCTTTCTGAAGTAAAAGAAGGGTTGATAATTGCTTTCAGGGCGATCAGGGCAAATAAAATGCGTTCTGTTCTTACAACGCTCGGTATTATCATCGGTATCGTATCGGTAACGATGATGGCGACTGCTATTGAAGGTGTTGATCGGGCGTTTGAGAAGAGTGCTTCAGCATTCGGTTCTAAAGTTCTCTACATCCAAAAATTTCCATGGGTTCAGCATGATGACTGGTGGAAATACCGTAACCGGCGCGATATGAAGTTAGAATATGCCGTTGCTATCAGTCAACAGGCAACTCTTGTTGATGCGGTTGCCCCATCTGCTGTAACTATGAAAGATTCACGCTTTGGATCTCGCACAATGCTGGGAACATTCATAACTGGAACAACGCATCATTATCAGGAAGCATCGGGGACTACAATCGAAGATGGAAGATTTTTCTCACAGGAAGAATCGGATGGCGGTCGACCTGTCTGTATAATCGGTGCAAACGTAGCCGAAACTCTTTTCCCATCCATTGACCCGATAGATCAGACCATTAAAGTTGGCGGGTTTCCTTATAAAGTTTTAGCAGTGCTGGAAAAACAAGGTGGAATGTTTGGAACATTCACAGCCGATAATAGAATATTTGTTCCAATAAATTCTTTTATAAATCAATTTGGCTCGCGACGCGGTGTCCTCATCAGTGCACGTGTTGCTGCCGGTGCTGATATCGAAGAGGCAAAAGAAGAATTGCGCGGTATTATGCGTAAATTGCGCCATCTTACTCCGGGGCAGGAAGATGATTTCAACATCAATGAACAGGAGATGTTGACGCAAATTTTTGGCGCCATTACTGCAGTTATTGCCGGTATCGGATTTTTCATAACCGGTTTATCACTTTTTGTCGGAGGCATCGGCATAATGAATATCATGTACGTTTCGGTAACGGAACGAACAAAAGAAATTGGAATTCGGAAAGCCATTGGCGCGCGCAGGCGAACCATACTGATGCAATTTCTTGTCGAAGCGGCATCAATCTGTCTCATCGGCGGATTGATAGGTTTAGCGATAGCATATCCTCTGAGTTTAATCGCCGATCAGTTAATACCAACTGCTATGCCTGTATCCGTTGTTGCAATCGCATTATTCGTTTCTCTTCTGGTTGGTGTGATATCGGGATTCTTACCGGCATATAAAGCATCCAAATTAGATCCTGTGGATGCATTACGCTACGAGTGATCGATGACCGGCGCCCTTGAAACATTTTTACATGAAGTTAGAGAAAGTTTGTCGATGGCGCTCATCTCCCTTCGGACAAATAAACTTCGTTCAATCTTAACGCTTCTCGGAATTGCCGTCGGTGTCTTTTCGATTATCGGTGTAATGACGGCGATGGGAGTTCTTATCAGCAGTATTCAAAACGGCATGACCTTCCTTGGTGCGAATACGTTTCAGGTTCAGCGAACATCGCCGATGATGACTGGTGATATAAATGAAAGACTTAAGATGATGAACCGCCGAAGGATCACATACGAACAAGCGGTTCAGGTTAAAGAGTTTGCTTCGCTTGCTAAGGCGGTCGGAATATTTTGTTATCTTGAATCCCCAAAAGTCGTAATTGCCGAAGGTGGTAAAAAAACGAATCCAAGCATCAGCGTATCGGGGCGCGAGATCGAAAGTTTTTTAGCCAATAACTGGACTATAGATAATGGGCGTCTCTTCAGCCAGAGCGAATTAAACTCCGGCAATCATGTTGCAATACTTGGTGCCGATGTGGTTACGAAACTTTATCCCAAAACCGATCCGATTGGTCAAACCATCAAAGTCGATGGACACAAATATCAAGTGATAGGAACGGTACAATCGAGGGGATCGGTTCTTGGAGGTGGAGATGAATCATTTGTTCTTATTCCTTTGAGTACATTTTTCGGCATCTATGGAAAAAATCAGGAATTTTCTTTTAAAGTTCAAGCCGACGCGTTAGCGATTGATGATTGCATGGAACAGGTAAGAGGGATATTACGAGCTGTCCGCCATGTACCCCCGGGTGAAGAAGATGATTTTGCAATTATTTCTAATGATTCGCTGATTACACAATTCAGTGAGTTCACAAAATATCTCCGACTTGGAATAATAATCGTCAGTAGTATCGCTCTCCTCGCTGCGGGTGTTGGTATAATGAACATCATGCTCGTATCGGTAACTGAAAGAACGAGAGAGATCGGAATTCGAAAAGCAGTTGGCGCGAGGAAAAATCACATAATGACGCAATTCATTTTAGAAGCGATTCTTATAAGTCAACTCGGCGGTATCATTGGAATAATATTGGGAATCTTGGGTGGTAATTTGCTTGCCGTAGTAATGAATACAACCGCAGTGATTCCAATGGATTGGGTTCTGATAGGATTTCTAACATGCAGTGTAGTCGGCGTTGTTTTTGGCGTATATCCCGCATGGAAAGCCGCAAACCTTGACCCAATTGAATCGCTCCGTTACGAATGAAAAATTTTATACCGTACAAACAAGAGTTAATACTATTTTCCTTTTTTACTTTTAAATTTTGAATTGAACATATGAGTCAGGCAGTAGAAACTATATTACACGAAATTCGCGAGAGTTTGATGATGGCGCTCGTTTCTCTTAAAACAAACAAGCTTCGATCAGTATTAACTCTTCTTGGAATCGCCGTGGGAGTATTTTCGATCATCGGTGTTATGACAGGAATGGCTGTGTTGATTAACAGCATCGAGAGCGGGATGAGTCAGCTTGGCGCTAATACTTTTCAGGTACAGAGAATGCCTAACTTCCAAACAGGCAATCCGCAGGAACGCGCAAAACTTCGGAATCGAAAATATATAAAATATGAACAGGCGTTGAAAGTAAAAGAAAATTCAACGTTTGCCGCCGCTGTTGGAATAGAAGCATGGACGTTCGGCAAAACTGCTGTGGGATCTGACGGAAAAAAATCGAATCCCGATATCCAGATAGCAGGTGAAGATATAGAAGGTTTCGTCACTAACAACTGGACAATTGGCGAAGGACGATTGTTTACTCAGGATGAGTTAAACTCCGGACGAAATGTTGCAGTCCTGGGAAAACAAATTATAGATAAATTATTTCCAAGAACCGATCCTATCGGACAAACAATTCGCGTCGATGGTCATGAATATCAGGTTATAGGCACTATCGAACCAAAAGGTGGAATGCTCGGGGGAAATCAGGATAATTTTATAACTGTTCCGCTCACATCATTTTTCAATATCTATGGCAAAGAGAGGGATGTGCATTTGATGGTACAATCCTCATCAAGAGAATCGTTCGATGATTGCATCGAGCAGGTGAGAGGAATCATGAGAACCGCCCGGCAGGTGAATCCTGGAGACGAAGATGATTTTTATATATTCTCCAACGATTCGATGATCGAACAGTTTAACGATTTTACGAAATATCTTCGACTCGGAATCATGCTTGTAAGTGCAATTGCACTGCTGGCGGCGGGCGTTGGCATCATGAATATCATGCTTGTTTCTGTTACCGAGCGGACACGCGAAATCGGGATTCGCAAGGCAATAGGTGCGAAAAAAACAAATATACTTTCACAATTCATTCTCGAAGCTATAGTTATAAGCGAGTTAGGTGGAATGGTAGGAATATTACTCGGTATAGTTGTAGGGAATATTCTCGCAATCATGTTAGAAGTACCGGCAGTAATTCCGTGGGATTGGGTGGCAATCGGTTTTGGAAGTTGTTCTCTTATTGGTATTACTTTTGGTGTCTATCCTGCGTGGAAGGCATCAAACCTCGATCCGATCGAGTCGTTACGGTATGAATAGATAAATGTGGTAGCGTTTTACCCTTCTTACATAAAATAGCTTGACTTTAACATCAAAATTTACCACTATTAATAAGTCAAACCACCACATTTCTCATCCTCTGAAAGGAATGGTTACATGAGACACTTATTAAAATTTTTTATAATCCTCGTTACATTGGTTCTGTTTTCTTCGCTTCTTATAGCCCAACCGAAGTATCGAACATTCAATCAAAATTCACTCTCCGATAAAAAAGCGAAAGCAGGAAAAGTTCTCAGCAATACAGTCAGTTTTGTTTTCACAAACGACAGTACCGGCATACCTGTCAATAGTCTTCACGCACGTATCAATTCCAGAATAATTAGTGTCATAGATAATGGCGGCTTCACAACAATCGATATCAACGAAAAAGGAAAAGTTATAAATGCCACTGGAAAAACCATACTTGCCGGTGAGTCGGTAACATTATCTTTCAATCTTGAAAAGAAAGCTCCCGGCGCACAAGCAATTAAATGGTATTGGGATGTTGATGGTTCTCAGGTTGGCACGGTACGTTATCCTATTGCCGGAACCTATGCTCCAATTCAAAACCAGCCGAATGGCGGTAATATGTTAGAATATATTTACAAAAATATTATAACCAGACCGGCTGGGTTAGTTGTTGGCAATGTTACAGACACTTCCGGTGTTGGTTGGATTCGATACATGAAAGCCGATAAAAAATATTTCCCGCACACCGGTATTGCACGTTGTTTTGATGCGATAGCCACAGGATCAAGCAGAACAAAACCTTTCGATAAAGAAATTAAAAATCCTCACGTAAAGAAACATAATAATCGACTTCTCGGTGAGTTACATGCTCTAAAGCTTGCAATCATAGCGAACGATTCTGGCGCGACAGAACCGTTAGACACAACAGCGCTTGGCGATTTAATTTACAACGACTTTGCCAATCCAACCGATCCATGCAATGGATTTACACTGAGACAGGTTGCTGGATTTACCGACTCGGCATTAACATACTGCAATCATTTTGATTTGAATCCTGATCTCTACGCTCAACTTGATGCGACTATCGGTAAAATCAATAGCGCATTCGATGGAGAATATATTGCGATATCATTTATCCCGTTCGTCCTTGCAGGTACCCACACTGTGGCTGAAGTGCCATTTATTCATCCTAATCCTTCTCCTGTACCGATGACAAGAAGAGTACCTCAGTTCTCAATTATCGATCAAGCTCCGGAACAATTTATATTAGCACAAAACTATCCTAATCCATTCAACCCCATAACAACTATAGAGTTCAATCTCCCGGAACCGAGCATTGTAACACTCAAAGTCTATAATCTTCTCGGTCAGGTTGTTGCAACGTTGATTGAACATGAAGCAATTGAAGATGGCGAACAATCGGTTGATTTTGATGCAAGTACTCTTACATCCGGTATATATTTTTATAAGATCGATGCACAGGGAACCGGTGAAAAACAGCAACAGATTCACGCCGTGCGACGGATGATTCTTGTGAAGTAAAGCGTATGTCTCATTCTGAAACAGTTGCCATGGATTGGTAACCGCTGAATGTAGAAAAGTAATTTGTAGAAGATAGTAAAACGAAATCCCGGTCGATGATCGGGATTTTTTATTTACATCGTTTTAAACAGTTCTCTTAAGATGTGGTCCTGATTATTTTATTTGGCAGCTTGGTGATCAATGCTTGATCTCTATGAATCCCGCGGAGATTAAAATTTTAATCTCATGTAGATATTCAAATTCGATTCTACAAAAATGGGAAATGCTTACTCAACATTGCTAACGATGCGTGGGATTATAGAATCTATGGAATGACAAAGCGGGGTGGCGAGCAGCAAGGTAGCTTGTCATGCCCGAAAGTTTTTATCGGGCATTCACTACTGGGTTCCCGCCACTTATGGGCAGATGCTGTTAGCGGTTAGGGCATTATTGTTTCACTATTTTAGTTGTCCAGGTTTTATTTTCTTGTTTTAATTTCAGTATGTAAATTCCGCTTGTGAAATTTGAAATGTCAATAGTTGTTTTGTCGGTTATTTTTAAGAGTTGTTGTCCAAGTATGGAATAAACTTCGATGGAATAGTTTTTATGCGGGTTTGGAAGATTAAATTGAACTAAACTGTTTGAAGGGTTTGGGAAAATTGTTACACCTACAATATTTTCTGTTTCCTTAATTCCGGTTGCAGAAGTACGATAACGCAAAAATAGTTTATACACACCGCCAACCTTTTTATGATAATACATTTTTGATTGGTCGGTTGTTAGTGTTGGTGCTTCCGGAAAAAGTGATGAGGTGTAAATAATAGAAGGTAAGCTGAAAGTATCTGTTACATTTGTTCTTACTGAAGCACAAATTTCGGTTTTTGTGGGATCGCTTTTTAAAAATCTTGTATAATATAGTTCCATTTCATTTTTAGTAACGAAGGGGGCATAAACAACATAGTTTGTGTCATTAATATTTTGCATAATGCCATCGGAGTTGATTAGTTTATTGAAGGTGGAATCGTTTTGCTTTTGTGCCACACCGAGTTTTGCTTCACAGGGAAGTCCAGAACAGCCAGAATAGGTTGGAGTAAAATATGCGTTGCAATAATAAAGCAAATTCCCTTGATAATTGATGGCTGCGTCCATAATAATCCATCCGGGAATATAGATGTAAAATGTTCCGTGAACCCTACCAATATTTACTACATCTGTTCCGTTGAACGTGCCGTGAAAATAATTATCAAATTGAGAAGGGAAATCCCTTATTGATACCCAAAAGAAATTGTTAGCTGAGTCAGAAGAAGCAACGGCATCGAGTCTTGGAGTGATTGTTTGATTCGCCCCCGTAAGTGGTCCAGAATAGGTAAATGTAGAGTCATTTACTTTAGTTGCATAATAAATGCTTGTTGTAATTCCATCATTTAAACTGTTGAAAAAAATATAATTACCATCGGCTGTTATGGAGGGTTCCATTGCATCAAAGGTCAATCCGTTTATGGTTACGGGAATTTCAGTCACAAATGTCGGGTAGGTCTGCGAAAAAGTTTGTTGACTTAGCATAGTCAGCATTGTCAGAATAAGAATGTTTGTTTTCATTTACCTTACTGTTTTATATGTTGGTGTCGTCTTTATACCTTACCACTAACTTCCCGACCTGCTTTTAATCGGGACGGAGCGAATGTCTGCGGAACGTTTCGCATAAAAATGACGTACCGTTGCGAACTAGTATAGATAAATTTCCTGTGAGCAACGGTATGTTCTATTGAGCAGGACGTTTGATTTAATTTTGATAAATTCTGATTCATTTTATGCGTGTTATACGTTCGTTGGTTTGCGTGACTTTTTCGATCTTATTCATTTTACAATCAAAGAGTCCCTGAGGATACTACCATCTGGTTGGTGAATATTTATGAAATACCAACCTTGTTGTGTTAACACTACATTGTATTGTTTATCATTCAAATAGACCATTACATCAGGACAAACACTATTTTGGGTTCGTTGCCCCCAAACAGTTAAGTCGAGTTGAAGAGGTTTTTTTATGTCTTCGAATCGACAAAAAGAATGGCAACCATCTGGACCAATCGTACCAAACAAATGAATAGTGATAGTATCACCAGTTGCGCCGAATGATTGATGGCTAATGCTGTCAACCTTTACAATGAACTGAATCGGTTGTTTATCTGGTTCAGTACTACAACCAAATAGCAAGGTGATGCTCAATAAAACAGGATATATCCATTTCATTCTGTTCCCCTTCAAAATATGTATTAAGCAGACCAATGACGCATAACGCTGCGCGGGAAGTCTCCCTCCTTCGTTGGGATAAACTCCGTGAGGGCGAACGTTCCGCCTTTTTGGGCGGAACGATTCGAGCGCACGCATTGCGTTAGTACGCTTTTTCTTTCAGTTTATTCATCTAATATTTTATATTCTTCTTTTATCGCAAGCTCATCATCATACTCACGCACTCCATCATCTCTTTATTATAAAGTCCTTATGCGTGAGTTCCCTTGTTTCTACCCATCAAAATCGTAGTACGCAAAGTATAAAAGATGTGGGAAAATGTCAAATCAAATTTATGCCATTTTCGTGTTCAAGCTAAAAAACCTTGCGAAGGTTTCTTTAGAAGAACGATGTCAACCTTCGCAAGGTTCAAATACAGCCACCTTCAAAATTTGTTTATTTTTGAGGGGTCAAGATCGCTACCTGCAATAACAAGCCAATTTGGGCATTATGCTTATTTGAATCGTCGCAATTCATTCATGCATCGTGGCAATGCATGTATGTTTTGTCGCAATACAATTATGTTCTGCCTCAATGCAGTCATGCTCTTCGGCAATTCATTTATGCTTTGTCTCAGTTCAGTTGTGTTCTTTCTTCAAACAGTTATATCAAAAGCAATAACTTATAATTTATAACTCATAACTCATAAAAATTGCATTTCTCTCAAATATTTCTAATCTTTTCAATCATTATAATTATTTTAATCAACACAATTATTTCAATCATTACAATCAATCAATATGAACAGACAAGATGCTTTATCTCTCTTAAAAGAATACACAAAAAATGAAGCGTTGTTAAAACATATGTACGCGGTTGAAGCCGCGATGCGAGCTTATGCAAAATATTTTGGTGAAGATGAGGAGAAGTGGGGGATAGTCGGCTTACTGCACGACTTCGATTATGAAAAATATCCAAACGCGCCCGATCATCCGCTCAAAGGTTCTGAGATTTTGAAAGAGAAAGGTTATCCCGAAGATGTTCGTATCGCAATTCTCGGTCATGCAACATACAGCGGAGTTCCGCGCGATACGCGAATGGCAAAAACTCTTTATGCTGTCGATGAATTATGCGGATTTATTATGGCATGTTCGCTCGTCCGCCCGAATAAAATCTCCGATCTGCAACCCTCGTCCGTCAAAAAGAAATTGAAAGACAAAAGTTTCGCCGCCAACGTGAACAGGGAAGATATTCTGAAGGGAACCGAGGAATTAAATTTACAACTCGATGAACATATTCAGTTTGTCATCGATGCGATGAAAACAATATCGCCGGAACTTGGATTGTAGCCGCTAGACGAGTCATCGACAGACTTCATATCTGCGATGTCGGCATACGAGCGCGACCGTGAAGGCGTTGTCCTGAGGACTTTGTCCGACGAATCGCGGCTACACTTGGTGGTCACGAACTATTGGTTTAAAAGAAATCGACATTAAATCCCGCACCAATTGTTTCTAACCGCTGGTCGTAATATTCACCAAACATATGCCTGCCGCTGTAATATGAAATGTAAATGTTGATTCCTTTGCCATACGGATCGCCAATCTTGAATCCCACTTCTGCATGGTGCGACGGAAAATATTTCGGCGCACCCGTCATATTCATAGTGTATGAAATGAACGGAGATATATTTTGTTTGAAGATGCTCAAGTTCAAACGTGATGTTGTAAATTCAATACCCGCCAAGCCCGCAAGTCGTTTAAATTCAGCGGGTCGGTTTAGAGTTGAATAAGAAATTCCGCCATAGTAACGCAATTGCTCCATTCCATAATTAAGATGATGAAGTAATACAAGCTCACCAAGGTCACGTGTGAACGGAATAGGACCACCTATTTTTGTCCAATCGCGCGGATAAGTATGAATCCAATAATTACCGTCGGCAAGATGCGCGCTGTGATGAAATATCCGCAGACGCGCCATCGGTTTGCTGAATGAATCTGTTCCAGCAACTGTAATATTCCCGCCGAAGAATCCATCTATCGCATCGATCTGCAGATAAAGTCCTTTAGAATCTTTTACATATGCGTAAGCGAAGAAGTCAATTCCCACTCTGAAAATTAAATTATTATTCACAGGTCTATATTCAATAAGATCGATCGTATTCCCAAGTTCAACCTTCATTTCAGCTCTGTCAAGAAACCGAACCAAACCAACCCGCGGTTCATCGATATTTGTTTTCAATGGTGGAAATTGCAAACCGGCAGGGAAGAGATTGAAAATCGAAGAAGATTCCGGTTGAGCATTCTCCTTGACAGTCTGTGAATATGCTTGCGAGTTTATGATATTCAGAAAGATAATGTAAATTATTGGTTTCAGATATTTTAATCGTATCTTTTGCAAATTAACTCCGTAAAATAATTCGTTAATATAATGAATTTGTGTACGAAAAAGAATATTTTGGAACTGAGCGGATATTTTAATACATTTTCCAAAATGAAAATATTTATTAGGAGAACTGAAATGAAACGATTGATATTAATAACCGGATTGATCTTTATCTTTTTCATCCCTCTATTATCGCAAGATGAAGAAGAAGTACCAACACCTCCGCGCAGGTCTGCGCCGGCAAAAATTGGTGGTGCGGGTGGATTCACACAAAACCTGCTCTTCTTGAATCTTGATCCGATTAACGAATATCTTGCGCTCAGCGGTGCGGCAAAATTCGATAAACAACCGATGTTATTACTTGGCGGACAGGGTTACGGATACATCATGCTTGTGCAGAATCTTCGCATAGGCGGACTTGGTGCAAGCGGAACAATGAAAAGCGCTTCGATTGATACAGGTATTTATCCAAACATGAGGCGCGATGTTGAACTCTCAGTTGGCTTTGGTGGAATGACTATAGAATATGTTTTACCGATTGTACCGCGACTTGATATTTCAGCAGGCATTATGCTCGGCGCTGGTTCCACAACTTTAAAAATATGGCGCAATCAAGATCCAAATAAAATCTGGAATGATATTTGGAATGAATATGGAAACAATTATACTTCATCGGGGGATTATGCACGCACACTGAAGGGTGCATTCTTTATTTATCAACCGCAGGTCAATATTGAATATGCGGTGTTTCGATGGGTTGGAATTCGAGTTGGTGTTGCATATAACGGTATGTCGGCTCCGGATTGGAAATTAGATGATAAGTACGATCTCATCGGTGTTCCCTCAAACATCAGCGGCAAGGGCTTGATGATTAACGGTGGAATATTCCTCGGCACATTCCTTTTCTAAATTAGATAATATTGGCAATTCGGAAATATTGTCTGTCTGAGCGCAGTGAGTCCTGTCATTAGACAGGGCGAACGGAGTCGAAGACTGAAGAGCGATGAGTCCTGTCGATAAACTTACTGAGCGGGTTTCTGGATTCCCACTAAGAGCGTGTGGGAATGATAAATAATTAAATGAGAGCGATACTTGTTGACTTTGGAATGACCAAACTGAACTACTTGTCATTCCCGAATGTTTTTGTCGGCATGCCTGCCGAAGCGGCACGCAGCCAGGGAATCCAGATATTAGAAAAATCTATTTAAAGCGAACCATAAAGATTCACATATTGGGAGTCCATAATACACCGATCTTTCTCTCTGGTTCCAAATGCGGTAAGAAGGTTCATTTATTTCCTCTGAGCAATTCTTTTAACTTCTCCACAAATATTTGATTTTGTTCCATTGTCCCGATTGTTACGCGGATACATTGCGGCAACCCGAACGCCTTTAATGGACGGACGATGATTCCTTTCTGCAACAATCCTTGATAGATTCGGTTCACTTCATTTTCATCCTTGAATACTATCGTTACAAAGTTAGCATGAGAAGGAATTACATGCAGATGAAGATCGCGTAGTGCATCGGGGAGAAATTTTAATCCTTTATTATTTAATTCAACAGCACGTTTTACAAATTCGATATCGTCGAGTGCGGCAAGTCCCGCAACTTGAGCTAACAAACTCGGTTCGAACGGCAATTTAACTTTCATCAGATTCGTTATGAGATTATCATGCGCAAAACCGTATCCAAGCCGTAACCCGGCGAGTCCGTAAATTTTAGAAAATGTTCGAAGCGTAATTACATTATCATAACGGTATTGCATTGAATCGGGGTAATCGGGAATATGCTGTGCATATTCAAAGTAAGCTTCGTCGAGTATAATTAAAGTGCGCTCAGGAATTTTCTTATAGAAAACATCGAACTCTTGCTTGCTGAAAATTGTGCCTGTAGGATTGTTTGGATTTGCTAAGTAAACAATTTTTGTATGGGCGTTCACTTGCTTTGCCAGAGCAGGAAGATCGTAATGCCAATCGCGATACGGCACTGTCCGGTATTTTACACCGCGGGATCGTGCTAATACTTGGAAGCCGATAAACGCCGCCTCTGTCGTCAACACTTCATCATCATCACATAGAAAAGTGCGGATGATAAATGACATAATTCCATCGGAACCGTTTCCAACAATGACGTTATCAATTTTCAGATTATATAATTTTGCAAGCTTTACTCTTAAATCATATCCGCCGTTCGGATAGAAATTTACTTCGTTGATCTGTTTTTTAATCGCCGCAATTGCAAGAGGCGAAGCGCCCATCGGATTTTCATTGGATGCTAACTTGATAACTTCTTTTACGCCATATTCACGTTGAACTTCGTCTATTGGTTTCCCGGGTTTATAAGGTTGTAACGATTCTATATAAGGTGGAACTAAAGGCATAACAGTATCATTCAGGTCTGTTTAGGATATTTTTTGT
The DNA here is from genome assembly GCA_013824245.1 of Chlorobiaceae bacterium. Lineage (GTDB taxonomy): Bacteria > Bacteroidota > Ignavibacteria > UBA10030 > SZUA-254 > PNNN01. The sequence goes on from PNNN01000046.1 coordinate 27,752, forward strand.
GTCAAAAGATAAGAAAGTGATAACTCAAAATCAATTATCGCTTTGGATATAATTAACAATTTCCTTACTTTTCAACCAATGAGTTTTAATGAAAGGAGAAAGATGAACGACGGTTACAATCAATTTTAAAAATCAATTAATATAAATCCCCATTTTGTTATATAACCGTTGTAAAATATTCCCCCTAATCTTCAGTATCAGCATTCTGCTGAGCTTCTTAAATGCTACTGCGCAATTGGGTAGTTATGGAGTTTCCAACGAGATCAAATTCCCGCTTTCCAAATTCAAAGATACAACAATAATACTCAGTCATTCCTTTATTATTCCAAAATCACTGACGGTCTGTGCCGATTCTATCGTTCTAAAAGATTCAGTCGATTATATTTTTAATAGATCGTTAAATACAATCACCATTAAAAAGGTTTATGAGGAGAATATTGTTCAAGATAGAAGCGACCGTGCAATTGTAATTCATTATCGACAAGCACCTTTCTTTATTAAGAAAAATTACAGACACAGGATTCCGCAGCCGTTAAGCGATAGCATGAAAACAATATCGGAACGAATTGACAAACCAAAACAATCGTTTTCTGTTGATGATTTATTCGGATCGAATCTTCAGGCATCAGGCAATATAGTCAGAGGTTTTTCATTCGGAACAAACCGCGATTTATCTTTGAACTCCGGCTTTCGCATGCAGATGTCGGGCAAGCTTGCAGATGATGTTGAAGTAATAGGAACGTTAACCGATGAAAATTCTCCGCTCCAGCCGGAAGGAACAACACAAACACTTCAGGAAATTGATAAGGTGCTGATTGAGATACGAAGCGAAAAAATGTCGGCTACACTCGGCGACATAAATATCAATGTAGCCGGTAATGAATTCGGTATCGTCAATCGCAAGTTATCGGGAGCCAAAGGATCGGTCAATTACAACATTGGCTCAACAGCCGGAGATTTGAATATTGCCGGTGCTGTAACGCGCGGCAAATATACGTCGAATGAACTTCAGGGACTTGACGGTGTGCAGGGACCTTACCGACTTACAGGTGAGCGAAATAACCGTAATATAATTGTGATTGCCGGAAGTGAGCGAGTATTCGTAAATGGTGAGCGAATGCTTCGCGGTGAAAATGCAGATTACACAATTGACTACGCAACTGCCGAAATTACATTTACCACGAAACGGTTAATTATGCGCGGCAGTAGAATTATTGTGGATTTTGAATATACAGATAGACAGTTTAACCGCAGTTTGTACGGCGGGAAAACAGGCATTCGCTTTATGGATGATAAATTGAAAATGAATTTTCTGTTCTTTCAGGAAAACGATAACGAGAATGCACCAATAGATATTTCGTTAAGCGAATCTGATAAATCGATCCTTCGTGAGGCAGGGAGCGATCCTACAAAAGCGTTTCGTTCCGGTGTGGATGAGGTGGGGGTCGGGAAGGGTCAATATACTGCTATCGATACTGTTGTAAAAACCACCGCGAATGCCGATTCAATTATTCGAATATACAGGTTCAATCCGGTAGATACGCTGCATTCAATTTATAACGTAACATTTTCTTACACAGGAAATGGAAGTTATAAAAAACTAAGCATAGGCAGGTACGAGTTTGCAGGCATAGGGCGCGGCAATTACGAGCCGATAAAATATTTACCTGTACCGGAGAGCCGCTCGCTATTCGATTTCGACCTCAACATAAAACCAGTTAAAGATTTTGAAATTGCCGCAGAGTATGGTATGAGCAGCTATTCAGCCAACAAGTTTTCACCACAAGCTGGAAAAAACGGTCAAGCAATTTTCATTAAAGCTATTTATTCACCCGAAAAAGTTAATATCGGTGGAACCGACTTCGGTACGTTTGATTTTGGATTCAAAGAACGGTTCGTTGGAAAATATTTTTCTCCTATGGATCGAGTTAATGAGGTGGAATATAATAGGAATTGGAACATTACAGACAATCTGAAAGAAGATGAAAATCTGATGGAAGGAAACTTCACATACAGACCGAAACAATTTTTATCACTCGGCACTCAAATTGGAAAAGTAACGCGAGGCAGTAGATTCAGTTCATTTAAATATGCGCTCAACGGAGAGATACGCGAAGAACTGTTCCCATTAATTCAATATAGAATGGAAAATATAAGCACCCTAAATAATTTATTCGATTCTAAAAGCAAATGGAGTAAACATTATCTTAATGGTGCATACCGATTGGGAATGTTGGAACCGCGCATTCATTTTTCTCTTGAAGATTTAAGAACAAGCCGTACCTCAACAGATTCTCTAATTGATGGGAGTTACATCTTCTCAGATATCGGTGGAGGGGTTGGTATCAAACCATCCGATAAATTGATGATGGAAGGTAATGTGAAAATTCAGCGCGACGATTCCCTCGATCTTGGCACGATGACTCACGTATCGGATCGGATTGTCCAAGAATATAATGCACGTTGGATGCCAGATGAAACATTTTCTACAAACGTGGAAGTTGTGGCACAGAAAAGAAAATTCACGAGCGAATATCTTCGACGAGGTAATGCTGATAATTCTAATATTCTTTTCCGTACTCAAACTAATGCGAACATTTTTAATCGTGCGCTGGAAACTGAATTGTATTACGAAGCAACGAGAGGTATGGCAGCTAAAATAGAACGATTATTTCAGCGTGTGCCAAAAGGAACCGGTTCGTACATATATCTCGGCGATTTAAATAATAATTTGATAATCGATCAGGAAGATTTTCAATTAAGCCGGTTTGATGGTGAGTACGTTGCAGTGGTGGTTCCGGGAGATCAATTGATACCGATAGCTGAAGTAAAAGCCGCGAGCCGTTTTAGATTCGATCCGGAACGATTGTTTAAATCTGATTCATGGCTCGAAAAAGCAATATCTGCTGTCTCTACTGAAACCTACCTGAGAATTGAAGAAAAAAGCAGTACAAGCAATGTAGATGATATTTATTATTTGAGATTGTCCCGTTTTCAAGATGAATCAACAACCCTTTCTGGTAGTGAACTTATTGTTCAGGATGTTAACTTTCTAAAAGATAATCCTATGTTTTCTCTATCGTATCGATATACACAGAATAGATCATTAACACAATATGCGTCGTTTGGTGAAAGGAGATATAAAAGAGAACATTTTAGCAGAATTCGATGGCAACTGGTTGAAGAGATTAGCAACCAAACAGAATTTGTACAAAAAATTGATTTGCGAAACGGTTATAACGGTGGTTTACGCACTTGGTCTATTAATGCAAATTCGTTTTCATCAGATTGGTCGTACCGTCCATGGCAGGAACTTGAAGTAGGATTCAGGTTTGGATTTGGAATGGCAGCAAATTACGACACAACTGCCGCAGATATGAACGACCAATCGTTGCGGTGTCAATATGGTATCTCAGTTGAAGGGCAATTGCGTGTAGAATTTACACGCGAGGAAGTAACGATTAACAGAGCGCTTAGCGAACCTCTTTATGAATTAACGGATGGAAAACTACGAGGTCAAAGTTGGTTATGGCGATTGATGTTCGATTACCGCTTAGCAAAATATCTCCGGATGGAAATAAATTATTTTGGGAGGAGTGAAGGACGGAACACCGCGCTCCATAACGTAAAAGCGGAACTTAGAGCATTCTTTTAAAGATGTTCTCCCATTGAACTGCTGAGACTCAACTAAAATATTTTTTAAAATAAATTTCTTAAATCGTTTCACGGGGTTTCACGTAAAAGTATTATTTTTTAATCATCCCGAAAAAATTTTCATTACTCACAAAAGAAAAAATATTTTATTTTATTTCATTTTTTTCTTGCTTTTCTTTCTCAATCTTTTTATAATAAAACCGCATTAGTTTTACTCGCAGGGTTTGCTCGCACAACTCACCCAACAAACAACATAAACAAATTTGTCATGGTTTATTTTAACATCCGATTAATAATTTCCAAAATTCATATTACGAATAATCTGAATAATGGAAATGATGTAAACGAGGGCTTAGATGTTTGAATATGCAGCTGTAGTCGAAATGCCGCGGACTATCTCGCAACCACGTAAAAGAACGGGGCACGAAAATCATCGGGGTAATTTTAATTCTAAAAATCCCGTTTTGCAAGAAGAAATATATTGCACATCATTCGATTCCCGCATCGGCAGGATCTATGTCGCTTCGACAGAGAATGGTGTTTGCAAAATGAGTTTGCCGAAGGAAAATCGAAAAGATTTTTACAGTTGGCTGAAAGATCATTTTGATCTGGATATGGTGATTGATAATAGATCTCGGAATCGGGATGTCATAGATCAATTGACACGTTATTTCAACGGTAGATTGGCAAAATTCACTTGTCCGGTGGATCTAATCGGAACTCCATTTCAAGTGCGGGTTTGGAAAGAATTGGCCAAAATATCATACGGTTCAACAATTACGTATAAACATCTCGCCAAACGCGTTCATGCGCCAAAAGCTTTTCAAGCGGTAGGCAGGGCTAATGGAGCGAATCCGCTTCCAATCATTATTCCGTGCCATCGCGTTATCGGTTCCGATGGTTCACTAGTCGGCTATGCTTATGGAGTTAAAACAAAAGAATTTCTCCTACGCCTTGAAGGCGCGATCATGTTATGAAATAACGGCAATTAACCTGTCGGCACATTCATATCAAGTTGTTCTTCGTTTCCCCACCTCATTTCTAAGATAAAAATTATTTTCAAAGTTTGGAGGTAAAAAAATATTTCCCTACTTTTTTACAATCTCATTATAAATACTTCATGGAATTTCTTCAAAATGTAAATCAGCAACAGCGCGAAGCTATTGAAACCATTAACGGTCCAATCATCGTTGTAGCCGGACCGGGTAGCGGTAAGACTCGCGTTCTTACAAACCGGATGGCGTACCTTATGTCGCATGGTATTCCATCGTATAACATCCTTGCGCTTACTTTCACGAACAAAGCCGCTAATGAAATGAAGGAGAGAGTCGCAGGTTTGATTGGTCAGGGTGCGAACTATTTGTGGATGGGAACATTTCATTCGATCTTTGCCCGAATTCTTAGGATGGAATGTGAGAAAATAGGATTTCAAAAAAACTATACGATTTATGATGAAAATGACAGTCTGAAATTAATTAAGAGGATTATGACCGATCTGCATATTCCGGTTCAGCAATATTCACCCCAGGGAATTCGATACCGGATCAGTCAGGCAAAAAATTCCGTCATCACTCCCGATGAGTTCACACGCAATGTTTATGATTTGACAGGCGAACAAACTGCAAAAATATTTAAAGAGTATGCGAGGCGTTTGAAAGAAAACAATGCGATGGATTTTGATGATCTGCTTATCAAGCCGATTGAGTTGTTCCAGCGTCATAAAGATATACTAAAATCTTATCAAAATAGATTCAAATATTTGCTTGTAGATGAGTATCAAGACACAAATCATGCTCAATATATGATGCTGAAATTGCTTGCCGAGGGTCAAAAAAATATTTGCGTAGTCGGAGACGATGCCCAGAGCATCTATGCATTTCGAGGAGCGGATATAAGGAATATTCTTGAGTTCCAAAAGGATTATCCCGACTGTAAATTCATCCGTCTCGAACAAAATTACCGTTCAACTAAAACTATCCTTGCCGCTGCTGATTCTGTTATAAAATTCAATCAAAAACAAATTACAAAAAATTTATGGACAGATAATGAAGAAGGCGACCGCATAACGCTATTACAATGTGGAGACGATCGCGAAGAGGGTCAAGAAATTGTCAGCAGAATATTTGCCGGGGTGAATAATCAAGAGATTCACTATCACGATGTCGCCATCATGTACCGGACAAATGCACAATCACGGTCTATCGAAGATGCTCTGCGGAAAAACAGTATTCCTTATGTTATCATCGGAGGAATTGAATTTTATCAACGAAAAGAAATCAAAGATGTTATTGCTTACTTCCGGCTTTTGGTAAATCCACAAGATAATGAAAGTTTTCTTCGGATTGTTAATTTTCCCAACCGTGGTCTTGGGGAGGTCGCATTGGGACACCTTCGATCATATGCAGCATCGTCGTCTTCGTCTTTGCTTGCTGTGGCAGGTGAGTCGGGTAAAATCGCTCAATTATCTAAAAGAGCACAATCCGCATTTTTAGTATTCTACAACTTAGTCAATAAATATAGAAAACTGATTACTGAATTATCGATTTCGGAATTGACCAGAGCAATGGTTGACGAGACTGGGATTCTGAGACATTTTAAAGATGAAGGAACTCCGGAATCTATGGGACGCATGGAAAACGTTCAAGAACTTCTTTCTGCGATCTCGGAATATGAGGATGAACATACCGATGCAACGCTCGAAGGATTTTTACAAGAAGTTTCGCTCGTCGCCGATATCGATGAATGGGACAATAAGGCAAATGCGGTAACACTGTTGACCCTGCATAGTGCCAAGGGTTTGGAATTCCCGGTAGTTTTTATTACAGGATTAGAAGAAGGATTGTTGCCATATTATAATTCATCCTTCGAAAGTATCGAGCTTGAAGAAGAACGCAGGTTATTTTATGTTGGTATCACCCGTGCGATGAAAAAATTGTTCCTAAGTCATTGTCTAACACGGTATCGGTTTACCGAAATATCATTTCAATCTCCCTCTCGTTTCATTACTGAACTTCCCGAGAATCTTATTGATAAACCGGCATCCAAACGATCTCAATTATTTGATGGAACAAGAAAGTACGGTATTCCCCGCAAAGGGAAGATCGACAAAAAGATTAATGCAAGGAAAGAAGATTCTTACTTTACCGATGTACAACCGGATTACGAACATCACTCGGATGAAATTAAAAATATCCGTTCAGGCGTTTTGGTTGAACACGATAGTTTTGGGAAAGGAAAGATTTTACATGTTGTTGGAAAAGGAGAAACATGTAAAGTCGTTGTGCATTTTGATGCCGTAGGATCAAAAACTCTCATGTTAAAATATGCGAGGTTAAAAATAGTATGATTGGAATATTGCGGAAGATATTGGGATTTATTGTTTATTACACAAAAGGAATTTATCGTAAGGTGAATGAAGAAAATATATTTTTTCTTTCTGCCGGAATTGCATTTAATGGTATCCTCTGTCTATTGCCCGTATTATTACTTTTTACATCCGTGATAGGTATGTTTCTTCACTCATCGAGTATTTCTCTTCAAAAGATAGATCAGATATTGGATACGGCTTTTCCACCGCAACCGTACGCACAGCAAATTCAACAATCGCTGAAGGGGATAGTGAGAGATATTATACACTATCGGTCTACTTTTGGTTTGTATGGCATAGGTATTCTGTTGTATGCCTCTGCTTCAATGTTCAGCTCAATCAGACATGTTTTGAATACGGTATATCGACTCAAGTCGTCGAAATTAGTTATTATTACGATTCTTGAAAACATTCTTTTGGTTATTGTGCTCGGAGCATTATTCGTGGTTGCCAATATTTTCTCATGGGTTCTGCTTCCCGTTACTTCGCTACTCAAAGAAATACCCAATCTTGGAATAATTGATATTGGGAGTTTGATGAAGTCGCTCTCGTTTGCGGCATCTTACATACCGGCATTTATAATGTTCTATGTAATAAATCGATTTATTCCTGAGAGAGGGATAACAAACAAAGTAGCGCTTGTTTCATCAATCACGACAACATCGCTTTGGTGGATCGCGGGAAAAGAATTTAGCTGGTATTTAGCCGCCTTCCATTCGTATAGCAAATTATATGGAACGTATGCTTTTATTTTAGTATTTCTACTTTGGGTTTATTATTCCTCTGTCGTGTTTGTTGTGGGCATTATGGTAGGACAGCTTTACCGTGAGAGAAGGTCTGGGATTTAGCATTCCGCAGTTCTAATTTCCTCAATTATCTTTGGAGTGATTTTGTTGAATATATGCCAAAATCAATGAATTATTTAGAAAACATCACTTCCAATATTCTTTTTTTGTTTGTGATCTTGACTATGATGGTAAGACAGCTTAAATTCAGGTAGCACTCCATTATTTTAATCAAAATATTTTAAGAAGACTTAACCGCATTAGGTTTTCAATGGGGAGTGTTGAATGATTTACAATAATGAATTAACCGTAATAACCTCCGAAGTAGGCGATGAAGTTTTTCATCGCCTATTTTAATTTTTGTCGATCAGTTATCTATGTTAGTACGCCGCGTACAATTCTTATGATATGCCAGAGTAATGAGCATCTACGACTTGATTTTCTCATTTATTTTTGATTCGCTTCCATTATTTTGATAAATGTTGACGCAAATCAACCTAATTGACAGTGGTTTTTGCTATTCTTGTCTTGATAATCTTATTGACATTTAGTGGTATAAACATATAGATTATTGATACACACCGGGCATTAATATCTCAACGCGATCTGTTGCGGCTAAATTATAAAGCAAACTGATAGTTTGTTTTTATTATTTCCATCTCTATTAGAAATCGAGTTAAAATATTAATCGTCTTCTCTGAATAGCAGGGTGTTAAAAATCTTTTTTTCTTATTGATTATGAACCTCGGTCAAATATTATTAATTGTTTTAGCATTAGCTCTTTTAGCTACTTTACAACTCACGATTAATTCATCGATCTTACGAGCATCGTTAGTAACTATGGATAACGAGGCGAAGATTGATGCGATCTCCATTGCCCAGGCGATGATTGACGAAATAAATTCAAAATCTTTTGATAGCAGTACAACAAGTAAAATTGTGCATTTCACAACTGGTTTGACCCCACAAATCAGATTCGGACCGGAAGGTGCCGAACTGACTGTTCCTGCTTACGATCAGGAGCCCTTCAAATCTCAAACAGTATTTAATGATGTTGATGATTACCATAGGTACACACGTCTTGATCATTCTTCTACCCTTGGTGCTTTTATGGTCAGGGATAGTATTATTTATGTGACGAGCACAAATCAAGATGTATATTCAACTTCGCCCACGTGGTATAAGAAAATATTTGTTATTGTGAAGCATCCGAATTTAATCGATTCTCTTGTTGTCAGTTCATCAACTCAAGATATACCAAAGCGCGTCTCCTATGTAGGTGATTCGATTATGATTAAGTCGCTTGCCGTTTACCGTGAATATTTTTGATAAAAATATAGTGTGAATTAATGTCAATAATGCTCGACATATTTGGATCGCTTCTTATTGCTGGTATTATGTTTCTTACGATATTCAGTTTGATGGGAAATATGAATCAGGCGAATATTGAAAAGACTCTGAATGTAAATGTTCAGGGTGACATTATTACTCTCGCACAGATTCTTGAATCCGATCTTCTTAAGATTGGTTACCATACTAAAAACGATGCAATCCAATATGCTGATAGTTCCGGTATTCGATTTAAATCGGATCTTGTTAACGATAGCACTATAGTTACAGTTCAATACACGTTAGGTGGTAATGTAACGACAACAAAAAATCCCAAAGATAAATTTATCATAAGGTCAGTAGATGGACAAACGACGATCAATGCAAGTGTTGGATTAACATATATACATTATTCATATTTCGATTCTTTAGGACGAGAACTGACATCTCCATTGACGACGACGAATCGACTTGACTCGATTAAAGCAATAAGGGTGAAGATACGATTAGAAAGCGCCGAGCCGGTTGCATCGCCCTACTCCATTACGCCAACATACCAAAGTGTATTTTGGGAAAAAACAATCTATCCACGAAATTTATAAATAAAATTTATGGGCAGTAATTCTTTTTTAGGTGTTCTAACGTTGATGATCTTTTTTGGATTGATAAATTCGTCTCTTAATGAGAGAGATAGACGTGCCGAGGAAGATACATATGGATATATTAAGGTTACAACGGCTCGTGAGATTGGCAGGAGTTCGATTAATATTGCGTTGAAAAAATTGTCGGACAGCAGCAGCATTACTTTAATTGCCGGTAATTTGGATGGTGGTACTTACAATGTTTCGTTGTCTCGTGACGATAGTATAATGAATGTTACTTCCACAGCGCAATTTAGTGATTCAACCTACAGAATAATATCGAGATTATTAGTCTACCCAAAACCTTTTCCACAAGATTCTGCGGCAGTTTCTTTGCATGTTAATTCAGTTGGGATGAAGATTAATGGAACACCGCTTATTGACGGACGCAATTATGACATTAATGGCGAAAATCCAAGTGACACCGGTGCTGTTCCGGGTATAGCGGTGCTAACGAGTACCGACAGTGCTAATCTTGCTAAATATGGTGGCTACATCAGCGGTTCACAAGACCTTGCTGTAAACCCCAATCTTCCCAATCCCAAAGCGTTTGTTGATGAATATATGGCAAGGGCAGATTTTATTCTAACCCCAAGCGGATCGCCATACAGCGGGAATATGACATACGGTTCTATCACGAATCCCAAAATCGTATTTATCGATGGCAGTGATTCAACCCATCCCGTAAAAATTTCAGGGGGTATTCAGGGTTGGGGCATTTTAGTTGTGAGAGGATTCTTTCAACTAACCGGAACAATGGATTGGCATGGATTAGTGGTCGTTTCCAGCAGTACGGTATTCGATTTTTCTTTGGCAAAAGGTAATCCCCGTATCATCGGCTCATTACTCATGGGTGGACCAGCGGGAAGTACGTTAGAGATGCGAGGTACTTCAAGTATCCTTTACAGCAGTGAGGCATTACATCAAGCACAATGGATCGGTAAACTTTTAGCGTATCATATCCTCGATTGGTACGAATAAATAAACGAAAATTCTTTCTACGTAGGCGAGGTGAATATTAACCCCGTCCCTTTTTACTTCGATAAAAAAATTAGTATATTCATTCCAATTAATGAATGAAATATATATCATATGTGCGTATAATTCAGAGAACTATCAACCATGCCGGAAATCAATGAGTTAAATAATTTATCTTCATCATCCGAGACAAATAAATTTCAAGGTAGCGAGAATCAGGATGGGAAAAAACAACTATTCGCTGATGGTATTACTGGTTTTATTGAATCTTTGATTCGAAAAAATATAGTCTCCCGGAAAACAGTCAATGAAGCCGTTGCGTGGAAGAAAGCAAACAATGGTAATGAAAAGCGGTTGCTTTTTCAAATTCTTATTGAAGAATTTCAAGCTGAAAGAGAAACTGTATACGCAGAGTTTGCACGTTATTATTCATTCAAAACTATCGGTCTTGAGGATGCAGATTTAGAGCGGGATCGTTTAGTCTTTGTCAATAAGCTACTTGATGGAATCCCTCGGAAGATTCGCGATTCCGCCATCATTAATAAAATTCTGCCATTCCAACAATGCGAGGGAGATCCATCCAAACTTCAAATTATTACTCCCGACCCATCTAATCCCGAAATTGCTACTATTGCGCGAGCTTTCTCTTATCCAAAATATGAGATTTGTTATATGGCTTTGAGCAACTACGATGCTCTATCTAGAGAACTTCTCGCAGATACTCAGAGTCGGCCTGCTACAACTACGATGGAATATTTGGATGAAGAACATGATGTCCAGATTGATGAACTTGATGAAGAAATCAGGAAAGGACATCTCAATGAGATAGTTGATAATATATTTTCTGATGCAGTCCGTTTGAATGCAAGTGATATTCATATTATTCCAAAAGGTGCAAGAAAAACGGAAATACATTTCAGGGTGGATGGACATCTATCATTATGGCAGACACTCGACGATCTACGTGCCGATGCGGTTGCGGCAGTAATTAAAGATATTGCCAAAGGCACAGACCGATTCGAACGCAACACGGCACAAGACGGTTTTGTTCAATTAACTATTGATAATAAGATTATTCGTTTTCGAGTCTCGATCATTCCTCTTATTGGAAAAGAGCTTAAAGTAAAATTAGAATCTATCGTTCTGCGCGTTCTTCGCGACCCGGAAGCAAGCATCACAGTAGAAAACATTGGTTTCCAACCGGTTGCATTAGAGCGGTTCAGAAAAGCCATTGAGAAACCTTACGGTATAGTCATACTTACAGGTCCTACCGGAAGCGGTAAAAGCACAACGCTGTTGGCGGCATTGCGCGCAGTCATGAATCCGGCGTTTAATATAATAACCGTCGAGGATCCGGTAGAATATTTTATTGACGGTGCTCGGCAGGTGAAGCTGAATCCAAAATTGAATTTCGATGAAGCGCTCCGTGCGATTCTCAGACACGATCCTGATATAGTTATGGTAGGCGAAATACGCGACAAGCAAACCGCCGATCTCGCAATCAAGCTCGCTAATACAGGACACTTGACGTTTTCAACGCTCCACACCAACGACGCACCAAGTGTAATCGCGCGCCTTTATAAAATGGGGATTGAACCGTTTCTATTGGCGTATTCGATTAATATTATTGTCGCGCAGCGGCTTTTAAGGAAATTATGTCCACGTTGCAAAGCGGTTGATACCGAAATTCTGCCGGTCACATTAGAAAAACTTGGTTTTACTGAAGAAGAAATTCCAACGGCTAAGGTTTATAGACCAGTCGGCTGTTTATATTGCCTGAAAGGTTATAAAGGGAGGACAGCAATTCATGAAGTTCTTTACTTCACTAAAGAAGTCCGGCAACTTATTTTAGAATCCGGTTCGGCCATCAACGAGGAGGCATTACGTCAGCTTGCAATCAAGCAGGGAATGCAGACGTTGAGGCAATCGGGTCTTGAGCTTCTGAAGAAAGGCATCACGACAATGGAGGAAGTAGCCACAACGACAATGGACGATTAAGAAAATTTGTTTTGCTTCTTTCTAAAAGTTTCAGTACGTTCTACAACAAACTAAATATACTATTTTTCCAAATGAGGATTGTATGGAAGGTTATGTTGTTGTAGAAACATTTTTAAATGAAATAGATGCAGAACTTGCCCAAGCAACTCTATCTGCCGCCGGCATTGAATCTTTTTTGAAATACGAAGATACGGGACATATGATGCCTGTGTTACAGCAAGCAGAGGGAGTAAAATTATTTGTCTTACCAGAAAATCTTGAAGAAGCTAAGGCAATTTTAACTACTGCCTCTCAAGACGCAGAAGGTTGACGGATATAATACCACTTTCATAACTCAACTTTTGTTCAATTCGAATATATAGTCAATCTTATGTTGCGTCAACTATTCGAGACAAAAAGCCTAGATAGGATACTTAAAGATTCTGAAAGATCAGATCATAAGCTGAAGCGTGTACTTGGTCCTGTAGATTTAATCGCGCTTGGTATCGGGGCGATAATTGGTTCAGGTATTTTCGCAACAGTGGGAACTGCTGTTGCTGGTGATGCAATGCGCCCGGGTGCAGGTCCTGCAATCGTTCTATCATTTTTTCTAACCGCAGTTGCATGTGCATTTTGCGGATTGTGTTATGCAGAGTTTGCTTCATCGGTTCCCATCTCTGGGAGCGCTTACACATATTCTTACGCCACCCTCGGCGAATTAGTCGCATGGATTATCGGATGGGATCTCATCATTGAATACGCCGTGGGGAATGTTGCTGTAGCGATAGCATGGGCGGCATACTTTCATCAGTTGTGCGCCGGTATCGGGTTGGATATTCCCGCATGGATATCAGTCGATTATAGGAGCGCCGTTCAAGCAGGTAATGCTGTGATACAAGCGGGAGGGCAGGTCGATCCCTCGATCTCGCTTTACTATAAAGCATGGATCGATCATCCTACGATTGCCGGTATTCCAATTATTTTCAACTTTCTCGCCGCCTCTATCGTGATGATAATTACCTGGCTGCTCGTTATTGGAGTTAAAGAATCCGCGCGCGCCAATAACGTCATGGTTGCAATCAAACTTGTTATCCTATTCTTCTTTATCTACTCGGGTATCAAATACGTACAGCCAGAAAACTGGTCACCGTTCATGCCAAATGGATTTTCGGGTGTGTGGGTTGGTGCGAGCTTAATTTTCTTTGCATATATCGGCTTCGATGCAATCTCGACTGCGGCAGAAGAATGTAAACGTCCTGAGCGCGATATGCCGATCGGGATAATCGGTTCACTGATTATTTGCACTATCCTTTATGTTATTGTTGCCGGCGTACTGACGGGAATGGTCCCGTGGAATAAACTCGGTGTTGCAGATCCGCTCGCCGCTGCATTTGCTTACGTTGGTGCCGATGTCTCCGCCGGTATTGTTGCGATGGGCGCGGTGGTTGCCATGACAGCAGTTCTTTTGGTTTTTCAATATGGTCAACCGCGTATTTTCTTCTCAATGTCGCGGGATGGACTGCTACCGGCATACTTTGCTAAAGTTCACCCAAAGTACCAAACTCCACATGTTACAACAATCTGGACGGGAGTTGTTGTCGCTGTAATTTCTGCTGTCGCGAATATCAATGAAATTGTTGAGTTGACGAACATTGGAACACTCTTCGCCTTCATCCTCGTCTGTGCAGGTGTCATCATTCTGCGGTATAAAGACCCTGATCGTCCCAGGGCGTTCCGGACACCGCTTGTCCCGTACATACCGCTTCTCGGTATTGCTTCATGCATTTATTTAATGTTGGGTTTACCGTGGGTGACCTGGTGGAGATTTTTCATCTGGCTTTTAATCGGAATTATTATCTATTTGGCTTATGGTTACCGCAACAGCAGATTGAGGCAATCACAGTGATTGGCTCCTTTCAAAGGTATCGTGCATCAAATAGAGAAATATATTATATTTGAGTCGCTTATTATTAGCATTCGCGAAATCACAAACAAATGAAAAATTTAAAGGAGAAAAATTATGATAAGTAAATCGATGCAAGAAGCAATTAATGATCAGATCAATGAGGAATTATATTCATCGTATCTATACCTTGCCATGGCGGCGCATTTCGACGCGGAGAATTTTTCAGGATTCGCACATTGGATGAAAGTTCAAGCCGATGAAGAGCGCTCACATGCCATGAAATTTTACAGCTATATTTACGATCGAGAAGGGAAAGTAACTTTTAAAGCAATTCCCCAACCGCCGTCGAAGTTTAAGTCACCACTCGACATTTTTAAGCAAGTCCTTGAGCACGAGCAAAAAATAACAAAGCTCATTAACAAGTTATATGAGCTTGCGATCAAGGAGAAAGATTATCCAACCGAGATGATGCTTCATTGGTTCATTAGTGAGCAGGTTGAAGAAGAGAAGAACGATAACGAAATAATCAACTACCTTGAAACATTAGGTGATTCACCGGTCAGCTTGATGATGCTCGACCGTCGGCTTGCCGAGCGGAAATAATTCTGTATATGAAATTAAAAGGGGTTTGAGATTTCAAACCCCTTAATTGTTATTCCAAGATGTATGAAAATTTATTTTGGACTATTGATTTTCTTTACTGCGATAGTGTAGAAAAGAACGAGAGCAATACCCACGAATAATGTAACCAATCCGAGTATCACTCCTTCATCAACATTGTATACCGCACGAAGGTAATTCCCCAATAAAATTGCCACTCCTGCAAGCAATGCCATCAATCCCCACTTTAGTGATGTGAACGGATCTCTCTTAATCTCTCTTTGGAACATTGCTTTGATCTCATCGCTTGTTAATCCTTTTTCAATCATAGATACACGTTCACGGTGGCGAGTTACCAACCAAATTATAAGCACAGCCGCAGTTGTCAAGAACATTGTTATCGGTATTAAAACTTCTTCTGGATTCATGATAATCTCCTTTTAATGATTAATATCTAAAATGGATGTTCTGATATATTTGACTTGAAGAATTTTGATAAGGTTTCATTTTCTCTAAAAATATTATTATGATAAAGCATGAAACCCGTCGAGATTCATAGAAGTCTAAATATCAGATATGGCTTTATCGGATAATCAAATAATCGACGAAATTCGATCTGGGAGAAAACACTATTTTACCTCATTGGTAGATAGATATAAAGATCGCGCGTTCACACTGGCTGTTAGAATGCTCAGGAATCGTGAAGAAGCTGAAGAAGCGGCTCAGGATGCTTTTATTCGTGCATACAACGCATTAAACAGCTTCGAAGAGAAATCGCGGTTTAGTACTTGGTTCTACAGAATTTTGTACAATGTTTGTCTAACACGGATTTCGAGACGCAAGGATTTTTCACTCTCAATCGATTTTAATGATAATATTGAATATGCGGAAGCCGAAGCAATGGTGGATTATACCGGAAACAACAATTACGAAATGAGCGATACGATTGATTTCATAAAAAAGACGATGGATGCTTTACCGGCAAAGTACCAGACTATTCTAACACTCTTTTACATTCAAGAATTATCACACGATGAAATTGCCGAAGTAACTCAACTACCTATTGGAACTATCAAAACGCATCTGTTTCGGGCAAGGCATCTGCTACAACAACGGTTACAAAAAGAATTTGAAATGGAGAAGGCATCATGAATCATCTTACTTCAGAATTAATACAGGAATACTTAGACGGTTTAGTGACAACTGACATTCGGAACAGCATTGAAATACATTTAGATGACTGTAATATCTGTCGAGATAAAATGAAATCTTATCAAGCTATTGATTCAGCTTTGAAAACAATGCCTTGCGAGAACGCGAATCCTTATTTTACACAGCGAGTGATGGAGCGTTTGGGAATAAAGGAATCTCCTTCAATTATCTGGTCGATATTTAAAAATCTTGCACCTTTGCTCGGTCTTATAATCATAGTAGGTGTTATTTATGCGGCGCTCAGATTCACAGGCAAATTAGAAGGATCGGGAGTAGGCGACACGGTAACGGCAACACAATCGGTTTATAATACAGCCGCTTCCGGAATATCGAGCGGGATATCATCATTTACCGGGTGGATGAAAAATATTTTTCCTTTTCTTTACACGAAAAACAGTTATGGCATTGTAGTATATCTGCTGATCCTTTTTATCATCGTTGCGTTGTTGGATAAATTCATCTTCATGCCGATAGTTAAAAGGAAGATGTAGAAGCGAATATTCACCTTCAATATAAAAAGACAAGAAACTTTCCGCTGATTGAAAATCAATTCAACCTAAGTTGGTTTTGCAAATAAAACCACTTTTGCTTATTTTGCATAATCATTAGCCGTTGTTGGCTCTAAATTGCATAAGAAAACGCACAGATATTGAATTCGTCGAGTGCGGATTCCAATCACACCATCATCATCACTATCGTTCTTTGGCGCGCTATTTAACACTCTCCTCGAAATACAAGTCGAAGATTGATATAAGCCTGCCCAAATTTTAATCACTAACATCACAACGACATTTAATTTATTCACAATAGGAGTATACCATGTTGCATGAACCTGCTGTAGAACTGGGAAAAGATCATTCGATTCCCCAAAAGACAAAATTAGGGATCATAATGTTCCTCGTATATTTAATCATTTATGCCGGTTTCGTATTTATCGGAACGATTTATCCGAAAGCATTAGGCGCTAAAGTTATTGGTGCTCAGAACCTGGCTTTCATATATGGAATGGGATTGATCCTTCTCGCGGCAGTAATGGGCTTAGTATATAATTACTTCTGCACAAAATTCGAAAACAAATGGAATAAGGGAGCGTAATATGATTTATGAAATTTCACCAACTGCGATTACCATATTCCTTTTCTTTGTCTTAACTGTCTTAGGTCTTTCATTCTATTTTGCCAGGAAAACAAAATCAGCGAGCGGATATTATGCCGCAGGCGGACAAATTCACTGGGCAGTGAATGGGATTGCATTTGCAGGCGATTATTTATCGGCGGCGTCGTTTCTCGGTATTTGTGGAATGATTGCATTCTTCGGTTATGATGGTTTTCTTTATTCAATCGGATATTTAGCCGGCTGGGTTGTTGCACTTTTTCTGGTAGCAGAGCCAATGAAGCGGCTCGGTAAATATACATTTGCCGATGCACTTGATTCAAAATTCGATTCTCGCGGGATTAAATTAACTGCGGCAATAAGTACACTTGTCGTTTCAATATTTTATTTGATTCCTCAGATGGTGGGCGCAGGTGCCATCGTAACAACACTCCTCGGTCTGCCGCATTATGTCGGGGTGCTTATGGTCGGGTCGGTTGTTATCCTCATCGTTGCAACAGCAGGCATGACATCAACAACTTATGTTCAATTTATTAAAGGCGGATTGCTGATAGTCTTTTCATCAATCCTGGTATTTTTAGTTTTGAATAAAGGTTTAGACAAATCACCATCCGACGAGTATCATAAATTTATCACCCTTGATGCAACAGTCACAGATGGGAAAGTAATGGCTGTAAGTGATGCAGAATATAAAATACTTGGCCAACAAAATGATAAGGATCTCGTATTTGTAAAGCTGGAAAAAAACGGTGTCTTTTCGTGGTGGAAAATAAGTTCAAGGGATGGGTCCCCAGTTCTGGAAGAAGCGCTTTCGGTTGTAACAATGAAAGACGGAATAAAATTGTACAATGGTGAACCGAAAGCTTCGAAGAAGTTTTATCAGGTCGGCCACATCAACAAAATAATAGTCGATGGAAAAGAGGTGGAGCGCACCGGACCAGTGGGTCCATTCGAATACATAAAAAATATTGAATCATCTGAGATAACTCGATTCACAAAGAAAGCTTTTGTGCACGAGGGAGAGAAAGTAACTCTCTATTATCAAAACATTACTTCCGGCGAAGATATTATGAAACCGGGATTGTATTACAAACTCGATAAAGGTTCAAATTTCTGGTCACGGCTCGATTTCATTTCTCTGATGCTCGCTCTCTTTTTGGGCACTTCAGCTTTGCCGCATATTTTAATCAGATACTATACCGTGCCGAGCCAGCGTGCTGCCCGCAAGTCGACGATTGTTGCAATCGTTGTGATCGGTTTCTTTTATATCCTGACCCTATACATGGGAACCGGTGCGATGATCAATGGGTGTCTTGATGTTGAGAACTCTAATATGTCAGCTCCGCTTCTTGCAAAAACATTCGGTATCACTTTGTTTTCAATTATCTCTGCAATCGCGTTCGCAACGATATTGGGCACTGTAAGCGGATTGATTGTTGCTGCATCAGGAGCGGTTGCGCATGACCTGATGGACAAATATATGAAGGTGAAGATGACTGAACATGGTAAAGTAACCGCAGGCAGATTCGCCGCTGTTGGCGTGGGCATTATTGCAATCATTCTTGGAATTATATTCGAAAAGCAGAACGTGAATTTCCTCGTTGGGTTGGCATTTGCGATTGCCGCATCGGCAAATTTACCGGCAATTCTGATGCTGCTCTTCTGGAAGAAAACAACTTCGAAGGGTATCTCATGGGGAATCATCGTGGGTATGGTTGCATCTCTTGTGATAATTCTATTCTCACCCACGCTTTATGAAATCTACGGTTTGCCTCCGGACCAAGCTTGGATTCCGCTTCAGAATCCCGGTATCATTTCAATACCCCTTGGATTTATTACATTAGTTATTGTATCGTTGATGACAAAAAAGAAAACAGTATAAATCATTGAATAAATGGAATTTTCATTTAAACCATAAAGAAAGACGATACTCCATATGAAAATGAATCATACATTTTGGCTTATATTTATTCTTCTTCTGCCGTTATGTTTGCAAGCGCAAGAAGAGAAAAAAGAATTTGGCATCAAGTTCTCAGGATTTGTTAAGAGCGATTTTTTTTACGATACCCGGCAAACGGTCAATATTCGCGAAGGACATTTCCTGCTTTACCCTGCGGGTGAAAATCTCGATGCTGATGGTAAGGATATCAATGCGAGATACAATTATAACTTTTTATCTATCCAGACGCGGTTAACCGGAACGATTAGCGCACCCGATGCATTTGGTGCGAGCGTTTTGGGAGTGCTTGAAGCCGATTTTTTTGGAAATGAAAACACCAGCTTTTCCGACGTGAACGGATTTAGATTACGTCATGCATACGCAAAGCTTTCGTGGACAAATACAGAGTTGATGTTCGGACAATATTGGCATCCGCTCTTTATTCCGGGATGTTTTTCGGATGTAATTTCATTTAACACCGGCGCTCCTTTTCAACCATTTTCCCGCAATCCGCAGATGAGGATAACTCAGAAACTCGATAACTTTAAACTCATCGGTGTTCTTTCAGCACAGCGTGATTTTACAAGTCCTGGTGGTTCTGCTTCGCTCAGAAATTCCGGATTACCCGAAATACATGCCCAAGTTCAGTATGAGAATAAAAATGTTGAAACAAAGGAAGAAATACTTGCCGGTTTAGGCGGCGGTTACAAAGTTCTTCTGCCTCTCTTGAATACAGAAAAAGAGAATAAAAAATACAGCACCGATGAAACGGTTGCAAGCTTATCAACCACAGGATTTCTGAAATTGAAGTTCAAGGATTTCACTTATAAATTACAGGGAGTGTACGGTGAAAATTTATATGATATGACCATGTTAGGTGGCTATGGTGTTCAAGAGGTTATAGATACGAACAAAAACACAGTAACGTATTCACCCTTTAAAACATTTTCTATTTGGTCTGAAGTGATGACTCAAGTAGATGATCTCCAGTTTGGTTTGTGGGGTGGATACACGCAAAATTTAGGCGCTAAGAATTCTATAGTTTATTATTCAAATAAAGTCGGCGGTACCGATGTTACCATTCGAGGAAGCGACATTAAAAGTATTTGGAGAATATCACCACGGGTCATATTAACATCGGGCAAATTTAATTTTGCTTTGGAAACAGAATACACAAGTGCAGCATACGCAATAAGAAATAGTAACGGCGATCTTTTGAGAGATGCAAAAGGTGTCATCACAGAAACAAAGAATCTTTCAAATCTTCGGATATTATTTGCAGTCATATTAAAATTCTAAATTATTCAGCAAGACCTCCGTGGTGAAAGTCCTCGGAGGTCGATTATTTGAGTAAAAAATGAAAATCGGTATTATCAGCGATATACATGAAGATGTAGTTCGGTTATCGGAAGCAATACGCCTCTTGGAACAGAACAATTGTGATGAGCTGGTTTGCCTCGGCGATATTACCGGCTTCGATGTATTTTACTATCGTTATCTTTCTACGAGAAGTGCATCCCGTGCTCTCGCCATCATTCGTGAGAATTGTCGATATGTTGTAACAGGAAATCATGATCTCTATGCAATACGAAAATTACCCAACTGCAATGGGGCATTTACATTTCCTCCCAACTGGTACTCGCTCGATTACGATGAGAGAGAACGGTTGAGCAATAAAAAAGTTTGGCTGTTTGAGCAACAAGAACTTCCTTCACTGTTGAATACAAACGAACGGGAGTATCTTCATTCATTGCCCGATCATGTTATCTTTGAGGTTGATCAGAAACGGATCCTTTTCTCGCATTCACTGTATCCTGATTTTTCCGGCACTTTGGTCTGGAGACCTCATGATGTCTGGGATTTTCGAAGGCATTTCAAATTTTTAAAGGAGCAGGGCTGTTTACTTGGATTTTCAGGGCATCTCCATCCTAACGGTATCGGGAAAGCGACTCAAAACAATTATTCTTTTTTATCATTTGGAACTTTTAAAATAGAAAATGATTTTGTACAATACATTTGTCCGTGTACGGCAAACAGTTCAAGCAAGAATGGTTTTTTAATTTATGACACTAATCAATCAACCCTGAGTGTTGTGCAATTGAAATCGAAAAAATATAAGATCGATTTTTTTACATGAAAACCGTTACCGTTAAAATCAACCGGAAGCATTTTTTCTTCAACATAGTTCTGCCCACACTTCTAACCATTGGGTTATTCATACTTCTCATCTTTGTTTTTATCGTTCCGTATTTCGAGCAAAATATGCTCGATGGTAAAAAAGAAATGATCCGCCAGCTTGTGGTTACAGCAATAAGCATTGCATCAAAGTATGAACAGGAAGCCGCCGCAGGAAGCATTTCCACCGAAGAAGCGAAATCAAAATCACTCATTCGCATAAATCATCTGCGGTATGGAGTTGACAATAAAGATTATTTTTGGATCACCGATTTACATCCGACGATGATCATGCATCCATACCGGGGTGATCTGAATGGAACTGATTTGTCCGGTTTTACCGACCCGAATGGGAAAAAATTATTCGTAGAGTTCGTAAGTATAGTTAAGCAAGATGGCGATGGATATGTCGACTATATGTGGCAATGGATGGATGATTCATCCCGCATCGTTCCCAAAATATCGTATGTGAAAGAATTCAAACCCTGGGGATGGATTGTTGGGACGGGAATTTATATCGAAGATGTTAAGCTGGAAATATTGGCAATCGAAAAGCGTTTGATCGGGGTTTCGTTGGCGATATCTGCGCTCATGGCGTTGCTGTTAACATTCATCGTTCGGCAGAATCTTCGTGTAGAGATGAAACGAACGGAAGCCGTGCGGGAATTACATGAATCGCGCGAGAAATATAAAGTGCTGGTGGAAGCGGCAAATGAAGGCACTGGAATGATTATGGAGGGGAGATGGATTTATTCAAATAAAAAACTCCAGGAGATGATTGATTGTTCTCCAAACAAAATAATAAGTGATGATCTGAATGAAATCATTCATACGGACATAACCGATGATCTGTTGAAGCTTAGAGAATTCCAAAAAAGTGATTCTTCATTTCTGCAAATTGAAACTCAAGTGGTTACTAAATCTAAAGCTGTTGCCACAGTGCTTCTCTCCATCTCTAAAATTACGCTTTATGATAAAAAAGGTCTCATTGTGATCATTAAGGACCTCACAGTTGACAATGAAGATGAGATCAATCAGGCGGAACGCGGTAAAGAATTATTGCGTCTTTCCGAATTACTCTCCATCGGGTTTATCCGGTTTTTACCGGGGAGAAAAGGGAGGATTCTCGAAGCAAATAACGCGGCGGTACAAATGCTCGGTGCAACTTCAGAAGAAGACGTTTTGAAACTAAATTTTAGCGATCTTTTTGAAGATGGGGAAGAGAAAGAACGGTTTTTCAAGATGATCGAAGATCAAGGTATTGTTAAGGAATATCCTCTTCAGATTCGAACCAACGCAATAAGCCAGCGAACCCTGTCGGTTTCCGCAACGATTGTGAAAGATGAGCATGGAGTTGCTCAATACACGGATGGAATTTTCGAAGATATTACTGAACATAGGAATCGTGATAGAATCCAGAATGAGCTTCTGATCGAGATGCAGACGGCATCAATGTTTATGAATCAAAAAGTAATGAACGTTTTGAAAAAAATTGTATCGTGTGAAATGAATCATTCCATTATGGAAGCCGCAGCATTGATGACAAGTAATAAGTCGAGCGTAATTTTGCTTCGCTCACTTGGAGATGAATTCGTCGGAATTCTCACTGATCACGACATCCGTGAACGCGTTGTTGCAGGCGGCTTAGATCCCGGACGTCCGGTTTACGAAATTATGAGTTCACCCATTCACTACATTGATGAAACTGCCACCCTCTCAGACGCAGTCATCAAAATGAAGCATACGAAAGTCAGCCATTTAGTCGTCAAAAACGCTGGAAAGCAAATAGCAGGATTTTTAAGCAGAAATACAATCGAAGATCTTCGCCAGTTAGATCATGAGGCATTCGTTAATAGCATTCATACGGCGGTTAACATTGATGAATTAAAAAAACATTTTCAACGGATAATGCTCTTGGTTAACGCGCTGGTGGAAGGTGGTGCGCGTACAACAAGCATAACAAAATTAATCACCGCAGTTGCAGATGCAATTACGGAAAAGCTCGCCGATATGGTCATCGCCGAATTAGGCAAGCCACCTGTTACGTTTGCATTCGTTGCGTTAGGGAGTGAAGGAAGATCGGAACAAACGCTTTTGACCGATCAGGATAATGCATTGATTTATAGCGATAACATTGATATCGATAGTAACATTGTTACAGACTATTTCCACCGTTTCGGAGAAAGGATGAACACGCTCCTTGATAAAGTGGGATACTCGTTGTGCAAGGGTGATGTTATGGCGCAAAATCCGCGATGGAACCAACCTCTATCGAAATGGAAAAAATACTTTACCGAATGGATAGTAACTCCTGAACCCAAGAACCTGCTTGATCTGAGCATCTTCTTCGATCTACGATGCGTATATGGTGACAAGATGCTTGTAGATGAACTGATTCTTCACATCAATCAAGCGCTGTCTCAACATCCTTCTTTCTTCGGATCTTTAGCGCGCGTCTGCATGAATTATAAAATACCACTTGGGATATTCGGGAAGATTCACACGGAATCTTCGGAAGATCATGGTAAGAGTGTGAATGTTAAAAATGCCGCAAGGGTGATCGTCAATCTCGTCAGACTCTATACAATGCACAAACAAATCGCGGAAACGAACACCATTCGGAGAATGGATTATTTGTATGAAAAGAATATTCTTAGCCGTTCATTTTATCGCGATTTAAAATACGCTTTTGATTTTCTTATGGTGATTCAATTCAGTAGCCAATCGCGGGCATTCAATACAGGTAAAAAAATGGATCATCATGTCGATCTCTCCGATCTCACGAGTATTGAAGTTAAGACACTTAAATCGATTTTTTCCCAGATCGCCGTTTTTCAGTCGAAGGTAAAACACGATTTTGGAATTACTGAGTAACCTTACCCTGATCCTGCAAGGCAGCAATCGCTCAAGAGAACTAATCCGCAGAGCGGAGTTCCTCGGATACGAGTAAATTATTTGCGGTGGCTCGGCAATATACGCTGCACTATCGCAGGTGCTGGGTAAGTGATACCACGACAATGGTAGTCTCTAAAATTGCAGAGGCGGGTTTAAGCACCCGCCTCTTGTTTCTCTTGGGCAATTTATCGTTACAATAAATTGTGGATTGTTATTCCCGGGCTGTTACAATCCCAGCAGTAATTTAGCAATGATTAACAGAGCAATTAACCCTACAACAAAGCCAAATATTCCCCAAGCTACTTGCTTACCGGATTGAATATTTTCTTCTGACATAATATTCCTCATTTAAATAAAATAGTTATATCGATCCGAAAACAATCGGATCGAACGATAATTGTGTATTAATTAAGAAGAGTATTAGTGGTAAGTTACAGGTCGGAAGATGTTTGCAATGTATGAAGAAGGTGCTTCTGGTATACGGGTGTTTTTTCCGAGGGAAAATCTGTGAGTAACAAGGAAATATGCGATTCACAGACCAGACTTACAGTTGTTCGATTAGGAGAAGAGATTTGTACGACCGGGTTCTGATCGTTTTGTTTGGTCTTTATCCAATTCGGACTGAAGGTAAATATAGTCGATTGGGTGATCTGTGGTTCAGTGGGTGACTTTGGAACTGGATTATTACCGGTTTGAACTGTCGTTTCCAACACGAGGATGGAAACGAGTACCAGCAAAAGAACACTCAGCGAAGATTGCAGTTTACTGAACTTATTTAAGAGACCATTTTTCATTTCTATAAACAATTTACAACATTACAATGCGATTTGCAAAAATAGGAGACGGGAGTTTACCGCACGCTTCCTTCCCCAATCCAGTGATTTTAAGATAGCGCCCACTTTTTGGCGTAGAAAACCATCTGAACTATATCTACCGACCAAGCGGTCACCTTGATCGCAATGAGATATTAGGTTTTGCCGCATTGCTGAACAGCACTCTCTTCGATACATATTTCCGGACATTCAATGGTAATATCAATGTGAGTGCAACAGAGCTGCGAGAAATGCCTTTGCCACAACTTGCAACAATCAAGCAAATCGGAAACGCAATTATCATAAAAAACAATTTCTCTCAATCCGTTGTAGATGAGGTTATCGAACAGTTCTTTAAATTAGAAAAGGAATTCTCAACAGTATATGAGTGACTAATGTTACGCAGAATAAGGATTTATCACAATAGCCCCACGATTTATCTTGGGGATTAATGAAACCCAACTAATATTGGGGCTTCAGCTCACAAATTATGGGGTTAAAACCCTCGTGGTTTTGTTTTTTATATTTCCCCGAACTGAAGTTCGGGGCTATTAAGACTTCAAAAACAATGATATGTGATATCAGTTAGTAAAACAAAAAATTTATCCTAACATTATTCAGATATATTTTGTCAGAAGTAATCCCCACAACACCGCGCCAAGTATTATACGGTAAAAGATGAATACGTAAGTCGTATGCTTCTGTAGGAATTTCAGCAGGAACGATATCGCCCAGTAGCCGACAATTCCTGAAACAAACGTGGATACGATGAGAGGCGCAATTCCTAAATCGCCTTTTTTCAATCAAAATTTAAACACGATTTTAGAATTAGCGAGTAGTGGGTGTCATATCATTACATGATATCACTTGGAAATAAATTGAATCTGAGATGATTGAAAATTTGTTTTATTCTTCTAAATCTATTATATTAATTTAAGTTTACACCATCTTCGGACTCCCCCTAGTGCTGCCGGCCCTCCCACGGCATCACACCGTCTGAAGATGGTTTTTTATTTTAATAATTATCCTTTCTCAGAGAGACTATTTCAGGGATATTTACAAAATTATCTATGAATCCTCAAAAATAATAAAAACCCTGCCAATTCTTGAACCACGGAAAGACAGAAATCTAATTGAAGTTTATAATTTACGCTCGAGTCAGGATATAAATCCAGATTGCTATACCAAGAACAATTCGGTAGCTAATAAAAAGATAAGTTGTATGTTTTTGAAGAAATTTAAGAAGAAATGAAATTGACCAATATCCGACAATCCCGGCGACAATTGCCGATACTATTATCGGTTCAATGCCAATATCTCCGATGTGTTGACGCGATTCATAAAATTCGTAAAGTCCACTGGCGAGCACGGCAGGTATGCTCAAGTGAAACGAAAACCTTGCCGCGGTTTCGCGTTCTAAGCCGAGGAATAAACCGGCGGTAATTGTTGTGCCGGATCGGGAAGAACCGGGTATGAGTGCAACAGCTTGTGCTAATCCAACTACCAAAGCGTCGCGCCAATTGGTATTGTTCTCAGACCGTAAATGCGTGCCTTTTCTCTCCGCCCAAAAAAGAAATATAGCCAGTCCGATTAAACTTGTAGCGATAGTGCTTAATTCTTTTGTAAATGTCCCTTGAATAAAATCTTTGAATATAAGAGCAATCACAATAATTGGAATTGTGCCGATGATTATTTTTCCTGCTAATCGCGATTCATTACTGCATGCTGATTTGTTAATCAGGCATCCATTTTTCAGATCGCCCATGACACCTTTATAAATAAGTAAATAATCTTTGAAGAAATAAATAACAACAGCAACTACAGTTCCTAATTGCATTATCGCCATGAAGGCAGTCCAATCTTCAGGATCGAGTCTTTGAACGATACCGAAAAATTTTCCGGCGAGTGTTAGGTGCGCTGTGCTGCTAATTGGTAGAAATTCTGTTATCCCTTGGATGATCCCTAAAATAATCGCTTCGAAAATGTTCATTCTTTACATCTCAATTAAAATTGTCGTGTTCGGTTGGAACTCACACTTCCAACGAGCAATTACGACACTCGCAAGACAATTTCCAACAACATTAAATGTAGCACGTTCCATATCCATTATCTCAAATCATTACGCAGTATGTACGATTTTATTATTTAAAACTCCTTCTGATTTTGCGATACATGTTGCAACAGCCGCATCACCGGAAGTATTAACTACAGTTCGGCACATATCGAGGAATCGATCGACTCCTAATATGAGGGCAATTCCTTCTTCAGGGATATTCACCGACCTTAAAACAATAATCAACATAATAATTCCAACACCCGGCACCGGTGCCGTACCGATAGATGCCAGTAAAGCCGTTAATAAAATAATTAATTGCTCTGAGAGGTGTAATTCAACGCCATAAACCTGAGCAATAAATACTGCCGCAACTGCCTGGTACATTGATGTACCGTCCATGTTAATAGTTGCACCCAATGGAAGTACAAAACTTGTAATCTTTTTCGGTACACCGAGGTTCACCTCACAACATTCCATATTCACAGGTAATGTGGCTGCACTTGAGCTTGATGTAAATGAGATCAGCATGACATCTCTAATCCCTCTGAAAAATTTTATCGGATTCATCCCGGCAAAAATCTTCACCGTTAAACCGAGAACGATGAATTGATGAATAGTGAGTCCGATAATAAGCGTGAGAGCATACCAGAATAATGTTTGCAGTATATCGAATCCAAACTCGCTGACTGTTGCTGAAATCAATGCGAACACACCGATCGGGGCAAGCTTCATGATTATCTCCACCATGCGAATCATCATGTCGCTGAAGCCATCGAAGAAACGGATAACCGGTTCAGATTTTTCTTTCCTGATCATCGTTAATGTTATTCCGACCATCAACGCGAAGAAAACGATTTGCAGCATCTCCGCATTTGCCATAGCGGCAATTGGATTAGTTGGCACTATGTTCACAATCGTGTTAATGACATTCAGATCAACACTTTCTGCAATTTTAGCTTGAATGTTAGGAGAGAATTCCACGAGCAATTTCTCTCTTGCCTCCGTTGATAGCCGATCTCCTGGTCGAATAGTATTTGCGAGCGTTAGTCCGATTGTGATGGCTATTGCAATGAGGCAGAAGTAAAATAACATCATCTTGGCGCCAATTTTACCAACTGTGCGGATGTTTCCTAAACTTGATGCACCGACTATTAGAGAAGCAAGCACCAGAGGGATAGCAATAAATGTTAAGAGTCGGATGAATAATGTCCCGATTGGCTTTATGTAAAGCGGGATTGTTTTGACTTTCTCAATCTTATTTATATCCTGAAATTCTTGGGTCGATTCTTTAGCTGGATCATTTGCTGTTATTTTTGTGACGATAAAAACGAGTTTAGTCTTTTCCGGCTTACTTAAACTTTGGAAATAATTTAATAGTTTTAGTTGGTCATCTTTTCCGAAAGTTGCTAATACATTTCGATTTTGTATATCAATAACATCGATTCTATCCCACTTTTCAATCTTTACTGTTTGTTCTTTCCCATCAACTTTGAATTGAAAAATGAGTTCATATTTACTCACGTTTAACCAGGCGCCAAAAAATGCACCGAGTAAAAGTCCGAGCAAGATTTTATTATGTAACTTAATATTCCAGAGCCAAGAGAGTATGAATTTCATTTAGCGTCTTAATTATTCTAATTGAATTGGCATAAAGTAACTTAATGACAGTTTCATTGGTTAATCATTTCTTTATCAGAAAATAATTTCCGGAATTCAATCGCTAAATTACCGCTGAACATCATCATTTTTAGTATATGAATCCGGTTCAGATTTCGGAGGTGTTCTTAATACTTTAATAAAAAGATATAAGGTAATCGCGGTTATGGTTGACATAGTTATAACCATCATGATAATTGCGGCAGTTGACATTTTATTTCTCCTTCTTTAATCTGTTAGCACTGGCTCTATAGACCATGTAAGCGATTAATAAAAATGTAGCGATCAATAAGATGCGGGCTCCGTTTGTGAAGAGCAATTGTAATTCAAGATGTGAAATAACTGCCGGATCGGTGGCAGCAGCGATTTGTTCATGCAAGCCGGCATTAAAAAATTGTTTAATGATTGAGCCATTGTCGAGTTCCCAGCCATTTCCACTCATCAAGCTGCTTAACGCCGCAGACCAGTTCCCTTTCTTCGGTGAGAAGATTGAACCGATGAAGACAAAGAAAAGAAACGCGGGTGTAATATATTTTATTATGAATTTGTAAATATTCGGGACTTTAATATCTGCACCGGTGGTTAATTCGTTCCAACCGTTTTTAATCCCAAAGATCCATGAAAATAAAATAGATTCCACTAAAGCAAAGATGACGAGAGATACCGTTCCTGCCCAGTAATCGTATTCATCGAAGACACCGAAGTTGTAGAAAAAGACAGTCGGCAAACCGAGTATAAGCACAAATAAACCGAATGACCACGCCGATTTATTTCTCGTCCATTTAAATTCATCCTGCATAAATGCCATCCATGGTGTTCCCATCGCGAGGGAGGATGTTATACCGGCGAAGAAAAGAAGTCCGAACCAAAATAATCCCGCCGTGGCTGCAAGCATAGGTCCCCAGTTTTCAAATAGAAACGGCATTGTTTGAAATGCCATACCGAAGCCAGCGTTTTCTTTCACCCAATCTAATCCTAAATATCCGGCTGCAATCGGGATAACGATTAAACTGCCAAGAACAACTTCAACGAATTCGTTTGTCCATCCGGCAGACATCGCGTTTAATGCGATATCATCTCTCGATTTCACATAAGCGGCATAACAATGAATCGTGCCCATTCCGACTGAGAGTGTGAAGAAAATTTGGCCTGCGGCGGCTAACCATACTTTCGGATTCGATAATGAATCGAATTGCGGATTCCAAAGAAAATCGATGCCAGCCCAGGCGCTTGCGTCGGGATGTGCAATGCTTGCTCCTGATGTACCTAAAGTAAGTCCGCGAATGGCTAAGAATATACCGAACAATATTAAAATCGGCATCCCAATTTTTGCAGTCAGTTCGATTCCGCCGCTCAATCCACGCGATAGAATCCACGTGTTGAGTGCGAGACACAAAACATAAAAGATAATAGCTTCGTACGGTATTCCTGTTGTTGATGTTGTGATGTCAACATAATTCCTAAAAAAGTTTGCAACCTCTAATTGGTTCATTCCATCAAAAGTTCTGGCAAGCGAATGAATCACATAAGACATCGTCCATGATTCGATATAACAATAATACGCTGCGATAGCAAGGTTAGTCCATATTCCAAACACGGCGAAATATTTCCAGTAATGTTTCTTACCCATCCTTTCGAACATGAAGGGAGGAGAATGATGTCCGGCTTTACCTCCGTATCTACCAATCGACCATTCAATCCACAACAATGGTATTCCCATTACCAGAAAAGAAACGAGGTAGGGGATTATGAAAGCTCCGCCACCGTTATTTACTGCTTGTACCGGGAAACGTAGGAAATTACCAAGTCCTACCGCATTCCCCGCCATTGCAAGTACAAGTCCAACTCTTGTTCCCCAACCTTCTTTTGTCGATGACATATATGATTCACCTTTTATGAGTTTGCAGGATAAACTTTCGAAAAATTGTTCTCGAATAATAAGAAAAATAAATAGAACCTCAAAATATATTTTATCTATTCTTTAAAAATCGATTTCTTGACTGGCGATGAATGATTTCGTATTTTA
>PNNN01000023.1 GCA_013824245.1 Chlorobiaceae bacterium
TAAATACACGCAAGATGTTACAAAAGATTTTTGTCTAAGTCAAATTATATTAAAGATATAATTCGGGTTTCCTATCATTGAAAAGATGGTTGTATTCAGTCGCAAATTTATTATCGGCTAATGAAACATCGATATCTGCAACAGCTATTCCCGTTTTCTCGGCGTCGAGGCGAACCAAAATTTCTCCTTTTGGAGAAACGATTTCACTCTGACCTATAAAACGCAGGTCGACATTCCCCCGGTTTTCTATTCCAACGCGGTCTACCATAGCGGCAAAAACTCTATTCTCAAGAGATCTTGTTACCATCGCATCGGGACAATAAGATAAGACGAGGTTAGAGGGATGTGCAATAACCTGCGCTCCCTTTAAAGCAAGTGTTCGAGCCGCCTCCGGATAAATCCAATCAAAGCATATCATCATTCCGATTCTGCCTATCGGAAGATCGAAAACGGGATAGCCCAAATTTCCGGTGGCAAAAAAAAGTTTCTCCCTGTAAAATAAATGTATTTTTCTGTAAACTCCAACTAACCTATCGGGACCTACCAGTGCACACGAATTGAAAAACATTTCTCCCTTCTCGGCAAATCCATACACGACGTAACAGTTTCTTTTCTTGGCAAATTCAGTCATCTTTTGAAAAGTGTATCCATCTGATTTTTCGGCAAGAGTTTGTACTTCAGAGAGATCAACAAAATTATAACCGGTGTTAAATAATTCGGGCAGCACATAGAGATCGGCGGTCGTAGATTCCATCATTGCGAGCGAATCGCTAAGATTAATTTTAACTTTACCGAAGATTGGTTTTGTTTGGATTATGGCTATTTTCATGGCTTTTTTAATAAAGTAACAAATTTGATAAGTAGAAACAATATTTTATTTGGAATTAGATGGAATAATATCTATATTTGAACTGCAATCAACAGTACACCGTTGTGTTGCTTTTCCCTTTGGGGATCGCTTCGCGATAAGATGAATGCTGTACACCGTTAGAACCATCAGTAAAGAGGTCGCCGGTTGTTTGAGTCGCATTGGATGGTGGTTGTTAAAGCTATCGAATGCGATTTTTCATTTTAAGAGCATACAGGTCAGGCGTACCTCGCGTCTCAGAGTATCGAGACACAAACCCACAATAATCCGTTTCAGGCGGATAAGAAAGGAAAAGTTCCCATGGAAAAAGGAACGGTTAAATGGTTCAACGGAGCAAAAGGTTACGGCTTCATTTCACGACAGGGCGGAGAAGATGTATTTGTACACTTCAAAGCAATTGTCGGCGATGGCTACAAGACACTGAATGAAGGCGACAAAGTTGAATTCGAAACCGAGCAAGGTCCAAAGGGCTTGCAAGCAACCAACGTTCAGAAAGTCTAATTAACAAATACCCCGCCGGCATAACTTCCTACGGGGGTTCGAACGAATATATAACGTCTCGGAAGGATTAACATGGCAGAAGGAACGATAAAATTTTTCAACGCAACCAAAGGATTTGGTTTCATCACAAGCGACAGTGGAGAAGATATTTTCTTCCACAAAAGCAACGTGAAGAGCACCGGGTTCCGCGATGTGCTTAACCAAGGGGACAAAGTCCAGTTTGATGTTAAAGAAGAGCAAAAAGGAAAGCGCGCTTACAACATCAACCGGATCTGATTCCAATAACCGGTTAGAAAAAAATTCAAATCCCGTTCTCGAAAGAGAATGGGATTTTTTTTGATCAAAAATAAAACTCCGATGTCTTTTTCGGTTATTCACAGTCAGATATCGGAGATTTCGTATCAATAACCCACCGTATTGATTCATTTTGCCTATAAACACACGAAGATAAATTTTTTCGATCATTCACGTCTTATATCACATAAAAGTTTCAACTCCAAAATTATTTTACTATCTTTTCATAACATCAGTTTTTAATTATCAGAAAAACATGCAAAATAAAATTATACGCGTGGGGCACAGCCCCGATCCGGACGATGCCTTTATGTTCTACGGACTCGCTTCTGGAAAAATTAAATTAGACGGAATAACGATAGAACACATGCTCGAAGATATCCAATCGTTGAACGAGCGTGCTTTAAGGACTGAACTCGAAGTTACCGCGATTTCGGCACATGCTTTCCCTTACGTGGCAGATCATTATTGGATTATGCGTACAGGTGCAAGCATGGGCGAAGGATATGGCCCGGTTATTATTTCCAAAAAATATAAATCGCTCGGTGAATTGTCGGGTAAAACCGTTGGCACTCCGGGTCCGCTTACAACTGCAACGCTTCTATTTAAAATCTTCACAGATGGAATTAAGAATATCGATATGCCGTTCGATAAAATTATGGATGCAGTAGATAATGGAATTGTAGACGCCGGCTTATTGATTCATGAAGGACAAATTACATACCAATCGTTAGGATATAATAAAATTTTAGATTTCGGAGAATTGTGGGAAAAAGAAACCGGCGGACTTCCGCTTCCGTTGGGTCTGGATGTTGTGAAAAAAGATTTAGGTGAATCCCTTGCCCGTAAATTATCTCTCGGTTTAAAAGAAAGTATTGCTTACGGTTATCAACATCAAACAGAATCGATACCATACGCTATGAAATGGGGCCGCGGCATAGACTATAAGTTGGGTGAAAAATTTGTAAAGATGTATGTAAGTGAATTAACGATAGACATGGGTGAGAACGGAAAAAAAGCGCTCGAGTTGCTGTTTCAAAAGGGATACGAAAAAAATTTATTGCCGCATCTCCCCGAAATCATTCTTGTGTAAAAGTTTTTAATTAGAAATAATAAATTCAAAGAGAAAATATGAATTTAGGACTTCAAGGAAAAGTTATCGTTATCAGCGGCGCAAGTAAAGGAATCGGTAAAGCAACCGCGCTTGCCTTCGCGGAAGAAGGATGCCGATTGGCTTTGTGCGCGCGTGATGAACATGAATTGAAGTTGACCGCTGATTTTATCCAGATGCATTTGAAAACGGATGTAATTGCTGTAAAAACAAATCTAACACGGCTTAACGATATCCGCCGTTTTGTAAGCACGGTTATCAAGAAGTTCAACCGGATCGATGTACTCATCAATAATGCAGGCGGGGCGCATGTTGGTGGAATAGTTCAAACCACCGATGACGACTGGGAACAGCATATTCAGCTAAAACTTCTCGGTTATATCAGAATGGCTCGTGAAGTTATACCGCACATGAGAAAAAACGGTGGTGGAAAAATTATTAACATTATTGGAACGGTGGGAAAAGAGCCAACTCCGTATTTTATGGTTCCCGGTGTTACAAATGCCGGATTACTGAATTTCACTAAATCACTCGCGAAAGAATTGGAGCCGGATAATATAACTGTTAATGCTATCAATCCCGGTACAACCGACACGCCGCTTACTCTTGAAACATTTAAATCATTAGGTGCGTTATGGCAAAAAACACCCGAAGAGGTCAGAAAGATTATCGAAACTCAATCGCCGCAAAATCGGCTCGCATTGCCGGAAGAAATTGCGCGAGCCACCGTATTATTCGCATCCGATGCGCTCAAGTTTATTAACGGAGTATCACTGAACATCGACGCCGGAAAAACACTTGGTCTCTTATGAATTATATCAAATTCGATGATAAAAATTCGGATAGATCGGTATAACAAAGAAGTTCGTTGGAACCGTTACCTTTTACTGATTCTCGCGATCATAATTTTTCATCAATTCTCAGCGGCACAGCAAGATAATATCGGCGGAAGAATTATCACCACAGACCCCGATTCTCTCCATGGAAATCTTGCAGCTATTATATTCGACAAATCTTTTAACACTTATCATTGGAGTGGAACAGCTTTTTTAAACCGCGTATTTGGACCTGTTTCAATCCGCTTTAATGAACAGTTCCGTTCCACATTAATCCGCACCGAACCGAAACTGATAACCGATAATCAGAATCTTGATTTAGTGTTAAGGCACAATCTTTCTGAAAATATTGATGTCGGTATCGATTGTAATTCCTTTATCCTCTCTGATAATAAAAGTATTGGTGGAAGTATAAGTAAAGCGGCTTCTCATGCCGTTTACGCGGCAGCAACTTATCGGCCCTTCGGCAACATGACGGTTGAGCCATCGTTAGGAGTGCGGTTCGATACTCAGTTCGACCAGCAAGACCGCGGACCTTCGTACCTCTTGGGTTTCACGTTTGCTCCATCGATGTATTCAGGATATTTGATTGGGACGCGGGGAAAATTTCAGTATGATAAAATTGATCCTCGTGTAATGGAATCTCATAATGCGAACGTTCGTATAGAAAAATCATATTTCGAACAAACAAGAAATTATCTTTCAATCTCATATTTTCGTATAAGACGCGATTTTTATTTTCGCACCGATTCCGTGAGCGGTAATAATCTGCCGTATCAATTTAATATTGAAACTCGTTCTGATAATGCATTTGCGGTCAGCGATTCTCTTCGGTATACTGTCAGTAATAAATTTTCATGGTCTCTCTACGGAGGAATTTTATCAAGAGAGATCACAAGATCATCTCAGGGAACGACTATTCCGGGAACGACGATCAGCGATCTGCGAATTGATGGAGGAATTCGAGCAATGTTTGAAATCCATCGCCGATTAAATTCATCAATTTCATTTTCCTATCAGGAGAAAGATGAAAAACATGAAATTGATTCGGAAAGTAATCTTAAGCGTCAGGAGGAACGGCGGAACAATCAGGCAAGGCGAAATGGACTGGCGGGTGCTTTGTCGTGGACAATCTCCGCCTCCGACACGTTAGAGATTTCCGGCTCAGCACACCTCCTCCGATATGACACCCCAAGCAGCGATAACGACGATGATCGCGATGAACTTCTTTATCTTCTCAACTTATCAACGCGCCATCGGATTAACAACGTTTTGTTTATGAAAGCAAATGTCGACTTGAATCTTGGACATCTTGTTTATTTGTTTGCATCCCGCAGTGCTGATAATTCATGGAACAGAATTATCCGTTTATCTCCAACAATCGAATATCAACCTCTAAAAATTTTTCGAACTGTAAATACCTTCGAAGTGCTTGCCAATTACACGGTTTATGATTTTGAGCGAATTACATCGCAAGTTCACAGTTATGTGTTCCGTCAATTTGCGTTTATTGATTCTTCATCATTGTTATTGACAAACCGCTTGCGGGCAGATTGGTTAAGCCACATCCGCCTTTATGAACGGGGTGAATTCAAATGGAAGGCGTTTTCGGAAAGACCGATAAATTATTTCGAAGAAAAAACATACCTCGGATCGTTGTCATATATGCCTTCGCAGGGTTTGCTTTTCTCCGTTGGTATTCGTTATTTTAGTCAATTACGGTTTGACTATTCGGGGCAGACACGTTCGCTTGAAAACACGCTCCGAAGTTTTGGACCGACGACAAAAATTGAAATCTCAATCGGCAACACAAATTTTTCGGTTTACGGCTGGTATGAGCGTCAGTCGCAAACAAATCAATCGAATCGTGGATATGCAACAATGGCAATGGCGCTAAATGTTAAAATCTAAAAAGAAAATAGTGATTAAATTGTTCAAAGAAGTTTTGGTTCTAAAAAGCGAGCCGAAAGAAATAATAAAAGTTGAACATTTTCTTGAGAAGATGAACCGGAAATTAAAACTCGACGAAATTCGCTTCAACAAGCTTCTTGTTGCAACCACAGAGGCGGTGAATAACGGTATCATCCACGGCAATGAGCGCAATCCTCTGAAAAAAGTTACACTTACATGCATGTTGAGAAATTCCGTCCTGACAATAACGGTAAGAGATCAGGGAACGGGGATAAATCCCAACGCGTTACCCGACCCTCTTTCAAACGAAAATCTACTGCGCGAAAACGGACGCGGAGTCTTTCTAATGAAATCGTTAATGGAAGAAATAGTTTTTAAGAAAGCAAAAAGGGGATCATCCGTAATTATGAAAATGACAGTTTAAAATAATCAATAAAAAACTTGTTGTTAAAATATATGAGGTGTTTTATGAAAAACTTTGTTAGTGTTGGATTTTTGATTGTTCTTGTTCCGTTCATGGTTTCTGCTCAAATGTACGTTCGCGGTGGAATAGGGTATGGATTAAGTCTCGGATCGGAACAGATAGGTACGTCAACCAACTCTGCTGTGGTTGTTCGTCAATATGAAGGAGTTTATGGATCGTTTGGGAAAGGATTTAACTTTGTAGCTGCTTTCGGCGCAACGGTAAATTCAAATCTTAAAGCAGAACTTGGTTTATCGTACATTACCGGCGGTTCTTTCGAAGAAAATGATGTTAATTCGTCCGGCTCGTTAACTACAACTTACAGCGGGTCAATGTTATCGTTCTCACCGGGAGTCGTTGTTTCAACAACATTTTCCAAGGTGGAACCATATGCCCGTATTAATGCTATTATTGCATTTCCGTCTCTGGTAATCGAAGAAACAGGGTATGATAATGACAAATTTGAACTCACCGGAAATATTGCGTTCGGATTTGGCAGCGCATTTGGAGTGCTGCTGCCCCTACAAGATCGTATTATGGTTTACGGCGAGCTTGTATTTTCAAATATTTCGTGGGGTCCGGCAGAAGAAAAATATACGAACATGCCGAGCGGAGATATAGAAACTTACAAATTTGAAGAGAGTTGGAATGAAAACGAACAGAACACAACGACAACACCACGTTATCCTTTTGGCAGTATTGGATTAAACATAGGTGTGCTTATTAATCTTTAAATTATTATCCCGGAATTTTTTTTGCAATTAAAAAGCCATCCCGATAAATCGAGATGGCTTTTTCTTTTAAAAAATTAATAAAGCGTTATACGGTTAAAATCTCAACAATTTTTTTCGATTTTCCATAATCGTTAAATTTTACCACTCCATCGGTAAGAGCAAAAAGAGTATCGTCGCTGCCAATGCCGACATTTGTACCGGGCGCAAATTTAGTGCCCCGCTGCCGGACAATAATACTGCCTGCGGTAACCTTTTCGCCGCCGAATCTTTTAACACCTAATCTCTGGGCGTTGCTATCACGTCCGTTTCTTGAACTTCCGCCGCCTTTTTTATGAGCCATACAATTCTCTCTTTCTATCCAATATTAGTTATTTCTACTTCTGTGTACTGTTGACGATGCCCGCGGCGTAAACGGTATCCTTTTCTCTTCTTCTTCTTAAAAACTATCACCTTGTCATCTTTTATGTTTCCGAGAATCTTAGCTTCTACAGTACTATTTTTGATGAACGGATTTCCAATCTGAACGCTTTTTTCGTCGGCTTTAAGAAGAACGCGCTCGAACTTTACTATGCTTCCAACTTCGGCGCTGAGTCGGGGGACGAAAACCCTCTCGCCCTGGCTGACTTTTAACTGCTGACCTGAGATGTCGACAACGACAAACATGTTGATTTTACCTTATTTTAAGTGATTTTTCTATCGAATGCATATTAATGTACGAATAATTTTACAGAATGTCAAAACCCTTTTTCTTATCCCCAATCAGCAATTATTTAAAATTTTGTTTGACTTTTATTGCAAATCTCAATATGTTATGTTACTCATCAATTGTAATTAAACACTCGATTATATCATGTTGGGTTAGTTACCCCTTTTTGTATTTGAATATTATTAATAGATCATGAAGAAAAAAACGGTTCTTATTGTAGAAGACAGCCCGGGATTCTCCGAGTTGATGAAGTATGTGGTTGAGGATGAAGGTTTCAAAGGTGTTATTTTCCCGTTAGAGGAAAATTTTTTGAAGTGGGTGGAAAAAGAAAAACCATCTGCCATCATCATGGATCTAGCGCTCAACCGGATGAGTGGTTTCGATTTGATTAGAGAATTAAAAGGGAATGTGAAATATAAACAGATTCCGGTTGTGGTAATTACCGGACGAGATCTTGAAATCAAAGACATAACCGAGTTGAAAGTGCACGGAATCCCATATATGCGAAAAGGGCGCGTAGATATGCACGAAATTCACCAGGCAATCCGTACGCTTGTTGAAAAATCCGAGAAGTAAATACTTTTCAATTTACGTAATTAACTTCCTCTCTGTTTCCCTAATATTTCTGTTCGCGTTCAACTTTCCTTGCAATTAATAAATGGTGAATGTATATTAGATTTAGAAATGATTAACATCAGGTGCTGTTGAAATGATATTAACGATTGAAGAAAAAATGTCTATGACGTTCTGGTGGATTGTAGCGGTTGCAATCACTACTTATTTATTCTGGGGCGTTATAAATACACTTAGAATTATTCTACAGTAAATTAGCAATCTTACTGTTTTGAAAATTTTTTGTTTACAGATTTAATTCTTTGATGCTTCTTACTCAATATATTTTTTGAGAAAAATAAACTTACAAGTTAAAATAATCAACGATTCTGTTGATCGAATATTTTATTAAATTCTTCGAAACCTTCCCCGCCTAACATAAAATCTAATTCTGTTGCACAAAGATCTAATATGTTTTTAGTCCCGTTATCTGACAGTGAGCAGCAATTTGGACGATTTTCTATCTCAAGATCATCAATCATCAAAGAATGTTGGCTAATCACGAGCGGGAAAGCAATACAGTAAAAAGGTTTCAAAGCATAAGGATGAAGTCCCTCGGCAAGAGCTGCTTTCTGAAGAGCGCACAGTCCGTTGGAGTCGAGGAAAACACAACCATGCTCATTCGCTTGTGTGCCAATTGCCATCCCTGATGGGAAATCAATGTCTTCGCAAACATCCGATTCGAACCATTTATCAGGATTTTTTTCCTGCATTGGTTCAAGATACTTCTGTATCATTTTTGTATGATTCAGAATATTATCTCGCTCAGTTACATCTGCAAAAACACCCCACTTGCAGCACGCCCCCGTACAATTATTCATCGAACATGCTGACGGATATCTCTTGGTAAAGATGGAAGAATCGATTCGCAGTTCAGAAATATGTTTTAATCTGTGTTTGTGTAATATTATATCCATAGTGGTAAACAAAATACCTTTTTCTAAATGCAATTCCAAAATAAATATTATCTCTTCAAATTTGAAGGTGGTAATTCTTAAGATAAGATTAGAAAATTACAATATAAGTGTTCGAAATGGCTGTGTGTCGTCTATTCACAATTATTCACCGTATAGCGACAGCGAAAAAAATTTTCACTTTTTATTTGTTTGAAAAATATTTCTCCCATTCAAACGATTGATTAATAATCAACAGCTTGGCAGAGATAGACTTTCCGGCAGCATCAATTTCACGCAGTCCGATAAAAGAATGGAGATCTCCAATGTCCACAAGTTTGGGGGACAATTCGGAATGAGTGTCTACCTGATACGATATACCGAGATCGACATTTGATTTTTTTCCGTTCCCTGAAAGAATTGTAACATTTCGAATTATAAGATCATAGGCGCGCTTACCGTTAAACGGTAATTTATTGTATTCATCAATATCAAACTGATTGAGACAATCCAAAGCAATCGCAAAAAGTGAACTTAATATTCCGATGAAATTTAATTTTCGTATGTAATTTTTTTCCGGGTCATCGAGTGTATGCCCCGATTCTACAAGCAGCGTGCTTGTTCCCCACTTTTGCATATTATCACCAAACGCTCGTAACTCAAAACTATCGTCGTACTTGGTAACGCAACCGTTTATCTGTTCGTTCATGGTGGTTGCAAACACAGCGGCAAGAAATTTAGCTCGTTGCCTTGTGTCGTTATCCGATTTTTTCTGATCGAACGCCGGAGCCAGCAAACCAATTGCAGAAAGTTGCTTCAACGATCCAACGGAACTTAACTCTTGATCGTGCAGATTAAATCCAAATTGGGGTTTAAGTTTATGTTGTAACGATTTTAATAATCGTGCCTCTGGTGTTTCAAGGGCAAGCGCATCGCGGTTCATATCGATTCCCTGGGCTGTACGACGTTGAAAGCGCGCCGCACCATCAGGATTCAACATTGGCAGAAAATTTAAACGCAATACTGAATAAATTTTTTGAATGACGGAAGTGTCATTGTTTCGTATAAGATAATTTAGAATATCGCAAAGTGCCATGGTAGCGGTTGACTCGTCCCCGTGCATCTGAGACCAAAACAAAATATTGATTTTTCCTTCACCGCAGGAAATTAGCTGTAAAGGTCTATCTTCGAACGAGCGACCGATCTCTTCGCTCTGAAATATTTTGGGTGAGTTATCTAATAATTTTGAAATGGTATTTGATAAAATATCAGGCGAAAAATCTCTTCGAGGGAAATCGGGCAAACGATATTTTTCGTAGTTATCGAATAAATAACGCGAAAAATCCAGCACTTCTTTCTTCATCAAATAAAATCCTTTGTGTATTGAGCGATAATATAATAAAAATATTTGATCTATCAAGAAATCAAAAATACTCTCTTTTGTTTATCTATTTCAATCTTTGTATATTTTCACTCAGAAAAGTAACGATATTGAAAAACCACCGCCCATATGGGCGTTTTTTATCTCTAAAAGAATATGGACAACATTGATTTTAATATTTCCGACGACCACCTCCCATCTCCAGAAAATATGCCAACATCGCTGCCGGTTGTAGCTCTGCGCGATATTGTTGTTTACCCTTATATGATCTATCCGGTGTTACTTGGTCGTGAATCATCACTACGTGCAGCGGCATATGCCAACGAACACGATCGTCTCGTATTTCTTGTTTCTCAGCGCAATCCAGCGGTCGAAGAACCGGGGCAAAACGATGTTTACAGAGACGGAACTGTTGCAAAAATAATTCAGACTATGAAGATGCCGAACGGTCTTATGAAAATACTTGTAGACGGTATTATGCACGCCACGGTAAAATATTTTAGCAAGGCAGAACCGTTTATGGAGGTTGAGGTTGAGTACCACCCGCCCGAGGATATTAAATCAAACGAGATCTCCGCATTGGTACGACAGTCATCCGCTCTTTTTACTGAATATATTCAACTCAGCCGAAATATTCCGCAAGAAATATTATCGGCGTTTGAAACATTGAAAAATCCGCATCGAAAATTATTCTACATTGCTTCAAATATCTCAAAAGAAGTCGGGGCAAAACAACTTATCTTGCAGAATTATTCTTTGAGAGAACAATACTTCGAGCTTGCGCGCTTACTTACATCGGAGGTTGATGTTTTAAGAATTGAACGCGATCTTGACTCCAAGCTTCACGAGAGTATACAAAAATCGCAGAAGAAATTCCTTCTTCAAGAACAGATGCGCATATTGCAGGATGAATTAGGATCGGAAGAGGTTCTTTCGGCAGAGCTTATTAAACTGAAGGAACAGATCGATCAGGCGAAAATGCCGAAAGAAGTTTACGAGAAGGCGGTTGAGGAGTTTAACAAGTTGAAAAAAACCCCGCCGCAATCTCCCGAATTCGGCGTCAGCCGGAATTTTCTCGACTGGCTTATTGCTGTCCCGTGGTCAAAATACACTAAAGACAATCTCGATGTAGAGCACGTGCAAAAGATATTGGACGAAGACCATTTCGGATTGGAGAAACCGAAAGAACGAATTCTTGAACACATTGCCGTACTTAATTTGGTAAAAGAAATGAAGGGACAGATACTTTGTTTTGTTGGACCACCTGGTGTCGGCAAAACATCGCTGGGTAAATCGATTGCCCGCGCGCTTGGAAGAAAATTTGTCCGCATATCTCTTGGTGGCGTTAGAGACGAAGCCGAAATTCGCGGTCATCGACGCACATACATCGGCTCCATGCCGGGTAAAATTATACAATCAATGAAACGCGCCGGGGTTATTAATCCCGTTATTCTTATGGATGAAGTTGATAAGATGAGCATGGATTTCAGGGGCGATCCTTCTGCCGCATTGCTCGAAGTTTTAGACCCTGAGCAGAACACAACATTCAACGATCATTATCTCGATATCGACTACGATCTCTCGCACGTAATGTTCATAACAACGGCAAATGTTCGTTACAATATTCCGCTTCCCCTGCAAGACAGGATGGAAATTATAGAACTGCCAGGATATCTTGAATACGATAAGCGTGAAATTGCCAAGCGACATATTATTCCAAAACAGCTTGAAGAGCACGGCTTAAAATCAAAAGACGTTTTGTACAAAGATGAGGCGATAACAAAGGTGATACAAGAATACACGCGCGAAGCCGGAGTTCGGAACCTTGAACGCGAGATCGCATCGCTTTGCCGTAAAGTTGCTAAAGAAATTGTCTTGAATAGAAAATCCAAAAGTAAAAAATCTAAACAAACACCAATAATACTCGACGAGAAAAAAGTTGAGCAACTGATTGGTGTTCCGAAGTTCAGACAAAAAACAACGAACGGTGAAAAACGAGTTGGTTCGGTTATCGGCTTGGCTTGGACGAGTGTGGGCGGAGATATCCTAAATGTGGATGTAACAATAATGAACGGTCTTGAAAAACTAACGCTTACTGGACAACTTGGCGACATAATGAAAGAGTCTGCGCAGGCAGCACTAAGCTATATACGCTCGAACGCAAAGAAGCTTGGCGTTCCTGCCGAATTTTACAGGAAAAAAGAAATTCACATCCATCTTCCTGAAGGGGCTATTCCAAAAGATGGTCCGTCTGCCGGCGTCACCATGGCAATGGCAATTATTTCCGCAGCCGCACAAAGACCTGCCCGGAATGATGTGGCT
Source organism: Chlorobiaceae bacterium (assembly GCA_013824245.1). Taxonomy (GTDB): domain Bacteria; phylum Bacteroidota; class Ignavibacteria; order UBA10030; family SZUA-254; genus PNNN01. Next base: position 12,633 of record PNNN01000023.1, read on the forward strand.
ATGACCGGCGAAATCACGTTGCGCGGAAATATTTTGGCAATAGGCGGATTAAATGAAAAACTTCTCGCTGCTCAGCGCAGTGGCATAAAAACAGTCCTTATTCCTAAAGAAAACGAAAAAGATCTTATTGAGATACCGGCTAAGGTAAAAGAAGGGGTAAAAATAATACCGATTGATACGATTGCCGACGCAATTAAATATGTTTTCGAAAAATAATTTTTTTATACCCTTGAATCTCTGCGATAAGAAAATTATATTACTATTCAAATATTCCAATTTAATAAGCAACCGATGACATATCTTGTAACAGCGCGAAAGTGGAGACCGATGGTGTTCGATGACATTGTTGGACAGGCACATATAGCCACTACATTGCGAAATGCTATCGCTACAAACAGATTATCTCATGCTTATATTTTCAGCGGTCCCCGCGGTGTCGGGAAAACCACAACCGCTCGAATTCTAGCTAAAGCGGTCAATTGCCTCGCTCCAGAAAATCACAACCCTGACAACAAGTGCGATCTTTGCGTTGAAATCACCGAAGGAAGAAGTGTAAATGTTTTTGAAATCGATGGCGCTTCTAACAGAGGGGTTGAAGAAATAAGAAACCTGCGCGAAGCTGTGAGATATGGACCTGCTAAGGGAAAATACAAAATTTATATTATCGACGAAGTGCACATGCTTACAAAAGAAGCATTCAATGCGCTTTTAAAAACACTTGAAGAGCCCCCTTCATACGTTATGTTTATATTTGCAACTACTGAAATTCATAAAGTTCCGCTTACCATACTTTCCCGCTGCCAGCGTTTCGAGTTCAGAAGAATTTCTATTGAAGAAATTATATCCCGACTACATCTTATCGCGAAAGAAGAAAAAATTACAATCGACGACGATACATTATTGCTGATCGCGAAACGCGCCGACGGTTCGATGCGAGATGCACAAAGCATATTCGATCAGGTTGTTTCTTTCTGTGGAAATAAAATTACATCTCAACAAATCATTGAAATGCTTAATCTTGTTGACGAGGAATTCTTTTTCCGTCTCGCAGATACAATAAAGACAAAAGAAATAAAAGTAGGATTATTACTTGCAGATGAGATAATACAAAGAGGATATGATTTAAGAGAGTTTCTGAACGGATTCATTGAGCATCTTAGAAATACACTGATCGCGAAAACAACTAAATCAACAAAATTAATAGAAGCGTCTGAGGGTATCAAAAAACGTTTCGAATCGGATGCTAATAAATTTTCAGAAATCGATTTGCTCCGTCTCATACAAATCGTCTCCGACGCAGAGAATGCAATAAAGTGGAGCCGTCAGCCGCGATTGAAACTCGAGATTGCAATCGTTCAGATGATCAAGCTCGATAGTTCTGTTGAAATCGGATCTTTGATAGAACGGCTCGAAAATATTTCAACCTCTTCGGGTGATATGCAGCCGGACAATGATCTGTCTAATTATGAAACATCAAATCGAAAAACAAAAGATGCGCCGATAAGAGGAAGCGTAAAAGCAACTCAACCAACGTTACGCCCCGATCAAGTGATTAAGCCCTCAATCACGCTTTCTCAAATTCCGGTAGTTGCAGAACCAATTCGTTTGCCGACAAAAAATGATATCTTAGAGAAATGGTCAATGTTTGTATCTGAGGCAAGAAAAGAACGAATCGCAATTGGCACAATATTGAGCGAAACATCATTTATCGATATTAACAATGACCGTCTTTGCATCAGTTGTCCCGATGATTTTCATGCCGACACACTTAACTTGAACAAAAATCGTCAATATCTCCAAGAAATCGCAGAACGTGTTTACGGTGCAAAAGTGCATCTCGAAACAATTCTATCATCAAAAACAAACTCACCGGCAATTTTAAAACAAATCGAATCACCTCAGGAAAATCAATCCCAACCATTAGCTCAACAGCACCCCGTTATTCAGGCGCTTGTCAGAGAATTTGGAGCAAAACCAATCAACCGTTGATACTTTTTAAGTCGTTCAATATTGAGCATCTGTATTATTTGCTTTTATTATTGATTTTCTCAATATTTCAAAAGGTATCATCTTATGAAAACATTTAGAAATATACAGTCGCTTGCTTGCATTTTACTGGCAAGTGCAATTATATTTTTCTATCCTAAAAATGCTATTGCGGCTTCGAAGGGTAAGTATGCAGGCGAGTTTCTTTCTATCGGAATTGGCGGGCGGGCGCTTGGTTTAGGCGGCGCTTATACAGCGTTGGCTGGAGATGTTACCGCCGGATATTGGAACCCCGCCGGACTTTCATCGTTGGTATATCCGCAAATTTCACTTATGCACGACGAACGTTTTGCAGGAATAGTGAATTACGATTATGCAGCCGCGGCGTACCCTTTTGATGCGGTAACAACCTTCGCAATCAGCGTTATTCGGCTGGGTGTCGATAATATTCCCAACACACAAAACGCGGGCATTGATGCTAACGGAAATCCGTTGCCGCTCGACCAATGGCAAAATCTTGCCGGTTTCGATCCAAATAAAATCACCTATTTTAACGCTGCCGATTGGGGATTCATATTTTCATATGCCAATCAATATTCTAAACGCTTCTCTTATGGCGCTAATCTCAAATTGATTTACCGCTCACTCGATAAAGTTTCAGCAACAGGTGTAGGATTTGATGTTGGAGGAAGATATGAAGCGGCTGATAATTTTTATCTCGGTGCGGTTCTTCAAGATGCAACAACAACGCTTGTTGCGTGGAGCAACGGAACCAATGAATTAATAATTCCCGCGCTTAAACTTGGAGCAGTATATTTCATCGATGCATTCGACGGCAAATTCGCGCCGGTGTTTGACGTTGATATGCGGTTTGAAAATCGCCGCTCGGCATCTATGTTACATTTAGGCGGAATGAGTTTCGATTTTCGCGAGGGGCTTGAATTTGAATACAAGAAACTTGCTTCACTGCGGCTTGGTTACAGTGATATAGGTACTTTTAATGTCGGCGCGGGTGTTCGCCTTCCAAAGCTTGCGTTGGACTATTCATTTGCACGATTCAGTTCGGATGAACAGTTAGGCGATACGCATCGCATTTCGTTGACATTCACTTTCGAAGCTGATCGATATAAACGCGTGAGTGAATAACCGATGCGGCATATCTCAGTTTTAATTATTCTGATATTTCTATTCGGCTGTGCTGCAAAACTGCCTTACCTTTCAACTTATCCAATGAGTGAACAATATTTTCATTCACGAGACGGTATTTTCTATGGGAAAGTTCCACTCGGATGGTTTTCGGCAAGAGATGATACTCTTGGTCCCGCTGTTGTGGTTTGGCTTCTTAAAGAAGATTTTACCACGTCAATTACTGTGCGTGAATTAAAACTCGATCAATTTTCACGGAAACGGATTTCAAAAGAAGGTTTGGATTTCCTTGCTCACCTAAGCGCCGCGGCTTACATTGAAAACGATCTCTCTTCAAATGTCGAGCCATTCTTATTTAAACTTCGCGCTAAAGAATTTTGCAGTTATGAATTACATGAGAATGGTGAAACAAGAAGAATTGTGTTATTTGCGGCAAAAGGGCATTACTACGAATGTATCGCCTATAAATTGAAGGGTGAATGGTCGAGTGATGATTTTAAAACACTATTCACCGTACAGCAATCGGTTCTTGGTTCAATAGGGTATTAAAATTATTTTGTCTGAAGAATAAAAAGACCGTTCCAATTTTCCGGGGGCGGCGATTTTTTATATAGATAAGAGCGCTCGATATACAACTGCGATGGAAAATCGTTCGCATTTATCTGCAATACACTTTCAAACCCTTTGATCGCATTATCAAATTCTCTCCGACGATAATGAGCAAGCGCCTCTGTATACAATTCAACCAACTGCAATTTATCTTTCGGTAACGCTTCTCCCTCCAATCCAACAAGCTCATAAACTCTTATTGGTTCGGTTTTACCCATTACAACGAGGAGGTCTAATTCACGCGCTATAACTTTTTCTTTAACATACCGAAAAGTGTTCTCGCTTATCATGATGTTGGTTTTATATTGTTTGTTCGCACCTTCAAGGCGAGCACCAAGATTAACACTGTCTCCGATAATTGTGTAATCGAACCGTTCGGCTCCTCCCATATTACCAACCACAACCTCTCCGGTGTTAATTCCAATTCTAACGCGAAGCTCCGATTTTCCCTCGCGCAGCCAAAGCGGTCTAAGCTCTTCAAGTCGGCGCTGCATTTGCACGGCAGTTCTGCACGCACGATATGCATGATCGCTCTGAGGGATTGGCGCTCCCCAAAACGCCACAATCGCATCTCCTTCATATTTATCCAGCGTGCCGTTATTATCGAGTAATATCTTTGTCATTTCGCTAAGATAATCATTCAATATCGTTACAAGGTCTTCTGGACGCATTTGCTCCGAAATTTTCGTGAAGTTTTCTATGTCGCTGAAGAAAACGGTTAGTTCTTTTCGTTCACCGCCAAGCCGCAGCTTATCCGGGTCGGCGATCAATTCGTCTACCACGGTTGGATTCACGTACTGACTGAACATCCCTTTTATCATTACTTTCTGCCGGCGCTCCACAACGTAATAATACACTATGCTTCCAATATAACTTAAAATAACAGCCGACAAGGCACTTGTCATTTGTACAAGATAATTTTTCTCTATGAATAACCACGTTGAGATTGCGATGATGATATAAATCAGAGAAAGAACAAGCGCAATTCCAAGAATATCAATAAGAACGCTGAATTTTATTTTTATTGTTTTCAGACCGGCAATAAAAACAAATGTGAACAGACTTAATCCGATTACCAGAGGAACCGTAATCAATAATGGCTGTGGAATTATAAAATTATTATCGATGATGCTCTGTATAACATTTGCGTGAATCTCGGCACCGCTCATTTTCTCGAACGGCGTTGGGAAAATATCTTTCTCTTCGGCGAGCGATGGACTTGCGCCAATGATGACTATTTTATCTTTGAAAGTGCCGTTCGTTAAATATCCGTCCGGTTCGTCGAAGGTGTTTGTTTCCAAACCGGGAAATTCAATTTCTTCTCTTGTTTGAAAATCTTTATCGTCGATAACCTGTTCAAATGGCACACGCGGAAATGTACCCGATGCACCATAATAGTTGATGAGAAATGTTGAATTTTTATATTTTGGAATTTCTTTGTCGAAATATTTGAAGGCAGAAATATTTCCGCCGCCCAATAATGTTGGCGCAATGTACATCGGCGGTAACTGAAAATATTTGTTTAGTACTGCCATCGAAAAACTGGGCAGGTTTGTTCCCTGATTTTCATCATAAACTCCGGGAAAATATTCTCTTACAGTTCCTTCAAGGTCGGTAATTACATTCACTATTCCGAAGTTGGACAATCTCCCGATGAACCTGTTACCATATTGTGGCTCGGCTACACGAATAGTGTATTGTGTGAGATCGGATTTGACTTTACCCGCAAGTACCACGTTTCCTTCTCGATTGAGGACGTTTTGAAATTCATTTTCATCCTGAATATCCACGCGGCTGCGCGATGAAAAAAGAATATCGATTGCAACAACCTTTGCCCCGGCACGATTAAGATTCCGTACAAGCCGGCTATAATATGAAACAGGAAACGGATAATCGTCGGGCAAAGTTTTAAACGTGCCTTCTCCGATTTCAACCAGAACAACATCGCTATTTTTTTGCATATCTGTATCGACAGGTTTTTGCCGGAAACGGTACGTTATTAAATTTTCTTCAAGTATTTTTATCGGATCAAGCTTTGTCAGGAACAGAACAATAATAGCAACGACCAAACTTATACTCAATTGCAGTATAAATAAACGAAAAGGTTTTGAGGTTCGGATCGCCATAAGGGAGTTTAAATGTCGGCGCGGAGTGTGAATGTCCAGATAATATCTGTCTGTGATTCCTGCATTCCAATTATCTTGTTATTGATATAGAAATTAAACGAAGTTTGAGCGCTTAGATAATCCAGAAAATAATGCTGGGCGCTTGCCGTGATCAAGATTCGCTGTAAACTGCCAAATGTCGGACTTAGTGCTCCATTCAAAATAAGTTTATCTTCTAACATCCTGTATTGACCGCTAATGTAAAGCGTTGTATACGTTACATTGTTTTCCGTTCCGCGGGAAGAATAATATTTGCTTGTATTAACGTTGATATTAAAAATTGTTTGAAGAGGAATTTCAAACGTGGAGACCACACCCAAACCGAGCGATATGTTTTGCGTATCGAAGTTTCGTGGAGAATTATCATCGTGCACAGAAGTGCTGAAACTTAATTGTGCATTATGTTTGATAATGTAGATAATTTCTTTCTGAAGCTGAATGATAAATCTGTTCGTGCTTTCATCAACAACTGCATTTGTGTCGGCATTCGATAAATCATTTAAATTGGCTGATCTTAGAAAAGCAATCGACATATTTGGAATAGATATTGAAGCCGGATAATAACTAACACCTGTATTAATCGTTGAAAAAGTTGTTGTGGCGGGCTTTGAAAAAGAGGTATTATCCTGAAGTTGTTCGTAACCGCCTGAAATAAATAATCTATTATCCATTAATCTCAATCTGTCGGATAATGAATATCCCTGAACATCCGTTCGCAAATAAGATTGACCGAATGATTCATACCCGTCGCCATGACGAAGATAAGTGAACCGAAAATTGTTGTTAAAATAATTCAGCTTCAAACTTGTTTCATATGAAAGAGTTGGAAGATGTTTCATGTTTAGCGGAATCAGATTTTCATTTACAGTGATAATGTTCTTCACCAGATCTCGAATCTTCCGCATGTCGTTTCGTTCTTTTTCCTCGCTATCCGCAAAAAGACTGTCGATGTCTGAATCGCTGAACGAACCATTCGTTATATCTTTGTTTGTTGCGCTGAATGCGATCTGTCCCGATAATTCAAAATTTTCACGGTCGATGGATACATTGAGATCTGAACCGAACACAACATTTTCCTGAGGTCTGGCACCGAACAAAATTGAAGTTGGGTCATCTTTGGATTTCAAATAACTGATTCCCCAATGCGAGCCGTATCTTCTTCCGAAACTGGGACGAACGACCATAATATCGCGTGAAAATGTGCCCGGCTTAACCTTAACCCAGCGTGCCAATCCATCAAGCGAATCGTAAAAACGAAATACAGCCGTCGGATCGGACCTTTGCGATTCATTCAACAAACTATCTAAAATTGGTTCGCCTATGTTGCCTTCAACCCGTCGGGTGATAGTTCCTTTTACATAGTCAAGATTAAATTTGTTGAGCGTGAGATTTGTGAAGAACCCGCGCACACGTTTACCGTTCATGATCAGGTCGGGATAAACCGGGAACACATCTCCATAACCTATTTTTAGCCATGGTGATTCACCAATAATATAATAACGATTTTGTGGCTGGCGAACAGCGCGTTCTTCGTTTGTGTTGAATAGAAAACCTCTTACTTCAAATTCTTTGTAAGAACCGTTTGCCGATAATGTGGCGCGGTTGTATGGAGTAGTTCTATCTGAAATATGTTCTTGTCTCGTTTCAAGTTGAACCGAAGCGGCATACCGCCACGGAGAAATAACAGATGTATCTTTCATTCTTGGAACGGCTGGACCTTCGAGCGTAAACTGCCAAGTGTAAGAATGTTGCGCAACACCCGTGCTGTCTATAATTTCAACTTTCGCTTGATGCTTGCCCGGTTGAATATCAATAGCGGCGTTCTGGGGACGGAGAACAACGAGATCGCCGTAGCGGATGATTAGCGCAGATAGATCGATTTCATCGAACATTATTTTTAAAGGTAATACTACGAGGGCGGTATCGATATTGGCAAGAGAGAATGATATCAATAATTCGTCGGATCTTAAAACCTCATCACGATCAGGACTTAAAACAAGTAATTTATTTTCAATCGATTCAACCGATTCGAAGCTGATTTTAAACGGTTGAGATTTTGGATTTTCGATCGGGTATGTTTCTGGTTCCGGACGCCCCTCAATTGTAATGATAAAATAATATTCAATAAACGGCGGCTCAATTATTTCTCCGGGAAGCAAGATGGTTGCCGTTGCACCGATGAGCGACATCTCGCCTTGTTTAAATTCCTGTTCACCGAATCTTCTGAATGCGATTTCGATTTTTTCTACTATGCTCGACTGAAAAAGATCGACTTGAACCGATAATGGTATGCCTGTCTGGGGAGTTCCGATGCTTACTCTTGAAACCGTGCCGCTGATTTGTGTAAAAACCGGATTATAAATTATAATCGTCAGAATTCCTAAAAGCCAGAAGCTTGTCCAGCGCGAGAATAATATTCTTTTCATAAAGGGCAAACCGATACTTATTCCTGATTATTTTACCGGAAGCAAGATACAAAATTTAAGAATAATCTGCTTGCTTATTCTTTGTAATCAAGTTTTAACGTCTTTTTCGTGCCTTTAGGATCTTTCATCTCGATTTTTATTTGACGGCTCGATTCATCCGTAGAAGCGAACCGGACTGCGTCCGCAAGTTCGCCATCGGTTGCCCCACGTTTTTCAATTGTTCCGTCATCATTCGAAAAACCAATAAAACCGCCTTCTATTTCAACCTCGTTATTAGATAATCGATTTCTCAACAACACTTTTCCTTCGATCAGAATCAACGTATCTGAGTGTTCGCCGCGGCACCATTTTCCTTTTGTTCCTCTTATGGATGCCACAGAGGTCGGCGATGTCAACTGAAACTGTTGGTTGTTCCGCTGTTTGGAAACATCGAAACCAATTCCACCTTTTTCCAAAAACGCTTCTTTCATAGTGGAATTCCTTAGCCCACCGCTTTTGATAGTTAATACCGCTTGTTCCCGCATCCTAATTATGCTGTTATCTTCTGTAAACTTTACCAGCGCAAATGCTTTGCGGCCCGTTTTCAATTTGTCTTCTGAGAATAAAGGTGTGCTAATTTGTGCTTTCTCTGTTTTTCCGTCAAGCGTTTCTTTTTGCACGTCGTTGTAAGCTTTTTTCACAATGGCAACGCCATTCGATTCTCCGCCAACTGCTTTGATCATCGGTGTAAACAAAATAACCATTGCACCAATTATTTTAATCGTTTCTGAAAAATATATCCGTTTCATATTCAATCTCCTTCGAGACGATAATTTTTATTCAACATTTAAATTTATGTCAACCGCATCGGCTTGCAATTGCCTCAGCAGTTTCAGAAGATCATCCTTCGATAAAGATGTTCCGTCGAGAGATCCGTTATCGAAAGTGAATTTAGATTTTTTTAATGAAGCAATAAGTTCAGGATATTGTTGCCCGAACATTTCATCCAGCAACTTTAAAACATCATCGATAGATTTATCTTGAGATTTTGAATCGCCCGAACCGCCGGTTTGAATTTCATTTGACACATAAAATAATCCGATTGGACTTGATACTTCTATCTCAGATCCGGCAGGTCCGGCTGTTTTACTTACAACTCGCCAAACATATGTCTTACCCGATTCCAATGGACGACCGCCGCTGTATAAAAAAGAATTCGTTCCGGATAGTGCTACATTTACCATCGGTGGTTGACGTGTTATTGCGTCTTCGCGCGATTGTTCAGCACGAAGCTCTGCAACTGTTAACTCAGCTTTAACTCCATCATGATAAAACTCGAACAACGGAAACGGTGATGTTGTTTCACCATCGTCTGGTGCGCGCAAATCAACCCGGGTCGGATTCTCTAAGTTTAGAACAACCGGATCGCCTGAGGTGATCACGCCACAAATTGTATTCTCTATCGTAAAATAGAAAGAGTATTTACCGGTTGGAAATTTTCCGGTGGCAAGAGCAACATCCTGCACATTTCTTTTCACTTCGTCTTTTTCCGGCGTATCTTCCGAATTCAAGCGGTAACGGGGATCATTAAAATCCATATTGGTAAGAGTTAGGGTTCCGGGACGAATCAAAATATTTCCATTTGTAAAAATGTAAGCGGGTTCATATCGTTTACCGCTTGCAAGCTTAATATTGACTATAAGTTTGAGTCTCGCATTAACGTCGACATTTGTATCGTTTTTTATCCGTAGCGTAAATAAAAGTGTTCGACTCTCAAAATGTTCAAAATCAACATCTGAAATTGAAAGTTGTTGGATATCGGCATATGATACCGTCAGAGATACCGGGCAATTACTTTGCGCGACGAGGTAAGAATTGATGGATAAAAAGCAAATCACTCCAGCAATTACAAACAACAGAATAGATAAATTTAATTTTTTCATAGCAACTCCTTAGATGATACTATGATGTTCAAATATATTATAAAATATGTTTTGCATTCTTTATTTCAGCTAAGATAATAAACAGATTATCCGTTAAAAATAAAAATCGTATGTGGCTCGAATCACGCCGCTAAAACCTTACGATATCGTTATATATGACAAATGCCATAAAAATCAACAAAAGAATAAAACCTGCTTGCTGAATAACGAGTTTAACCTTATTGGGTATATCCTTTCCCATTACTTTCTCTATAAGGAAAATCATCAGGTGACCTCCATCGAGGGCGGGGATAGGCAATATATTCAAAATTGCCAGACTCATACTTAATTGCGCCATGAACCAAATAAACATCGAGAATCCATATTCAGCGCTCTGAGTGGCAAGCTGAGCGATCGCAATTGGTCCACCAAGCGATTCGCGCACCGATGTTTTACCGGCAAATATTTTACTGAAAGTTAGATAAAAGAGATAGACAGATTCTTTCACATCATTTAAGGCAATCGGAAATGATTGAAAAATTGAATATTGAATTTTCTTCGAAGGTCCCACGTAATGACTGCTTAATCTAACTCCGATTCTTCCTTCCGGCGTAACTGTAATAGTATCGGTCAAAATGTTCTGAGCGCGTTTCCATGTGATTGAAATATTTTTCCCGGCATTTCCTCGTATCATCGATACCGCTTCTATTTGATTTACTTTTTTATCTCCAACACCGATAAGAGTATCGCCCGGCAACAATCCGAGTTTGCCTGCGGGTAAATTCAATTCTACCCCGTCGATTACTGTTGCTGTGTGAGCCACAAGTAATCCGGGTGTGGAATCGGAAATAGCAGAAACTTTTAATTGCGGTATATTTAGATGCAATTGTTGGGCATTACGCTCAATATATAGATCGATTTCGTTTCCGGCATTTTTCACGTAGAGTAAATTTTGAACTTCATCCCAATGAGTTACCTTATCACCGTTTATAGAAAGGATTTTATCTCCCTGCAGAAGTCCGGCTTTTTCAAACACTGAATTGTGAAAAACATATCCGACCTGAGTTGTCTCTGCGATGTAAGAACCTTTAGAAAAGTGCAGCCCCCAGAAAATTATTAACGCGAGCAGCACATTCATTATCACTCCCCCCGATATCACGATAGTTTTTGCCCATAAAGGTTTTGAGCGGAATTCCCATGGCTCGGGTTCTTTTGCTAAAAAATTTGTATCCATGCTTTCATCAATCATACCGGCAATCTTCACATATCCGCCGATTGGAATCCATGAAATACAATAATCTGTGTCGCCGATTTTTTTTCCGAATGCTCTCGGCGGAAATCCAATCGAAAATCTGTCAACACGCATTCCTGTTAACTTAGCGGTGATAAAATGCCCGAACTCGTGAATAAATATCAGTACTCCGAGAGTGATTGCGGTATAAAACAACATATTGATAATTTGCATCTATTGATCCTTTGCTTATCGCGTAATACTCAACACAACATCTCGCGCAGCCAGATCGGCTTCTTCGATGTCTGTCAGGGATGGTTTATGTACACACTTAATATTTTCCAGAGCGATTGATATTACATTTGGTATTTTATGAAAAGGAAGTTTTCCTGTGAGAAATTTTTCAACCGCTACCTCGTTAGCAGCATTCAGTACGGCAGGCATTGTACCGCCAATCTTGATCACATCGTATGCAAGTTGAAGACACCTGAATTTTCTTTTATCCGGTTTTAAAAACGTCATTTGTTTTAATGAAGAAAAATCTACGGTTGCATTATTTGATTTCAGGCGGTTCGGGTATGTGAGCGCGTACTGGATCGGTATCTTCATATCGGGAACACCAATCTGCGCTTTAATTGAACCATCAACAAATTCTACCATCGAGTGTATTATTGATTGTGGATGGATTAGAACATCGATTTTTTCAGGCGGCATATTGAAAAGCCATCGCGCTTCGATAACTTCCAATCCTTTATTCATGAGCGTTGCAGAATCAATCGTTATTTTACATCCCATTCGCCAATTTGGATGGTTTAGCGCTTGCTTGATTGTTATTTTAGAAAATTTACTTTTGTCGGTATTTAAGAACGGACCACCGGATGCAGTCAATATTATTCTATTTATATTTTCAGAACTCTCTCCAATTAAACATTGCATAATTGCACTGTGTTCGCTATCGATTGGGATCAAAGAGGCATTGTACTTTTTAACCATCGGCATAATCAACTCACCGGCAACAACAAGCGTTTCTTTGTTCGCCAGCGCTACGGTTTTGCCGTGTTTGATTGCCTCAAGTGTTGGATGTAATCCTGCAAATCCAACCAAAGAATTAATTACCACATCTACATCGGGATCGGCAACAATTTCAGTCAAACCGTCTGTTCCCGATAAAACCTTAACCGATTTTTTTAGTTTTTTTCTGAGCGATTTAGCTGCCAGTTCATCAAAAACAACTACCGTTTTGGGGTGAAATTTTAATATCTGTTTTTCAAGCAGATCAATATTATTTTTTGCACCGAGCATCTGTACATTGAATCTGTCCGGGAAACGGGCTATGACGTCAAGACTGTTCGTTCCAATCGAACCGGTCGATCCTAATATGCAGATGTTTTTTTTCTTCGCCATAAAAATAAGATGCCCCGAATTATGGGGCAATATCCATTTCAAGTTAATGAAATCTTAGATTGAAAACAAACTTTCAAATATCATCGCCGGCAAATATTGTGGTAACACCGAGTTTAATAGATTGCTTTAATAACTCGGCGAAATTTTTGACCTTCATCCTCTTCATTAAATTACGCTTATGCGCGCTGACCGTTTTCGTTGTTATGCTCATCAACGCTCCGATTTCTCTTGAAGACTTTCCTGAGACAAGTAATTTTAGTAAACGACTTTCTTGATCTGTAAGAATGTACAACAACATGTTTTCGTTTTTATGATTGAATGGTTTTTTGGTAATTGTTTCAACCGCATAAGTGGCAAGCGATTCGTGAATAAAAATATGATTGTCATTAATTATTTTAACGGCACGGGCAAGCTCGCTGAACCCACAATCTTTATGCAAGTAACCAACAGCTCCCGCATTGTACATTTTCAAAATTATATTTTTATCGGAATATGATGAAAGAGCAAGAATTTTCATTTTGGGAAATGACGAAATTATCTTTTTCGTTGTATCGATTCCATTTATACCGGGAAGCGCTACCTCAATTAATATCAGATCGGGACGAGTTAAAGATGCCAATTTAATTGCCACGGTTCCGCTATCTGCTTCAGCAATCACCTTTATATTACCGGTTTTTTCCAACATCTTCCTGAGACTTTCTCGGAAGAGTGTATGATCATCGACGAGTAGTACGCGGATAGGCATTGTTAATTCATTAATCTATTTTTTGGAACCTTTGCCAAAGGAATATAAATACAACTTCATCAGCTTCCCATCAAATATTTTAGGCAAGCAACCGATTAGAAAGGAGAGTCTTCCGGCATTGGCAATATATTTGTCGGAGCCATCATAAATTCGAGTTTTTCAAAACTCGCATACTCTTTGTGGAATTGTAACCGAATCATACCGGTTGGTCCGTTTCTTTGCTTTCCTATAATAATTTCGGCGATGCCTTCGGATGGAATTGTATTGCCATCATCATCTTTGATTTCGGTGATATTGTACGTTTCCGGTCGGTGAACAAATATTACAACGTCTGCATCCTGTTCAATCGCGCCAGATTCGCGCAAATCTGAAAGCATCGGTCGCTTGTCTCCACGCGATTCAACTCCACGATTTAACTGTGAAAGAGCAATAACTGGAACATCGATTTCTTTTGCAAGCGCTTTCAGAGATCGGGAGATCATTGATATTTCGCGTTCGCGCGATTCAGAATTTTTAGGACCCTGAATTAACTGCAGGTAATCGACTATTATCAAACCAATTTCGTGTTCTGCTTTCAACCGTCGTGCTTTAGCTCGCAATTCTAACATTGTGAGTGCTGGTGTATCATCGATAAATATTTTTGCTTCTGCAAGCCGGCCGACATTGCGGCTAAGATTTTTCCATTTATCTTCATGCAAGCGTCCGGTGCGAAGCTCGTGCGCATTTACTTTGGCTTCGGAAGAAAGCATTCTTATGATTAATTGTCGTTCCGACATTTCAATGCTGAATATTGCAACAGCACATCTTTTCTCTTTATGAAGCGCCGCATTCCGCGCTACAGACAATGCAAAGGCAGTTTTACCCTGACTTGGGCGCCCGGCAACAATTATAAGATCGGATTTTTGAAAGCCGCCGGTTTTTTCATCCAGAGTTGGAAATCCTGAGGGTGCGCCGGTTATTCCGCTGTGCTTCCCGTGTATTTCTTGCAGCATTTCAAACGTTTCGTGTAAAGCCCGGTTAATCGGAGTGAACGATCGACGCATGCGCTTTTCGGATATCTGAAATATTTTCGATTCTGCTTCGTCTAATAACTCGAGTGCATCCTCGGTGTTGCTGTATGCACGAGTCCCGATTTCCGAAGACGCCGAAATCAAACTTCTCATTAACGCTTTTTCAAGAACTATTCGTGCATGGTATTCAACGTTCGCCGCAGTCGGAGTATTTAATGTAAGTTCCGTTATGTAAAGAGGATCTTCGGCATCGTTGAGTTTCCCACGCCTTCGCAACTCTTCAACCACAGTAACGGCATCTATTGGATCACCTTTTTCAAACAGCGCCAACATCGCTTGATAAATTTTTTGATGCGTTGGGTTGTAAAAACTTTGATAATCGAGAAGTTCTAAAACTTTCGGAGCGGCATCTTTCTCGATAAGCATTGCTCCAAGAACGGCCTTCTCAACATCAACCGCTTGCGGCGGTACCCGTCCCGAATAATGCAGGTCGTTCTCAGATAAATTATTTGTCGTTGTCTTTCTTTCTCGCGGCATGATTATCGTTGAATAATTTTATTGTACTCATCACGGAACATTTTCATATCTTCCCATGCAGGGCGTTTCCAGTTCGGATTTCGCAAAAGCGCCGCCGGGTGATATGTTACAATCAATTTTGTTCCTCTGTAATCGTGAATTTTTTCCCGCATTGAACCTAACGTGCCGTTTGTTTGAAGGAGCCATTGTGCGGCAATTCTGCCTAAACAGATTATAAATTTCGGTTGAATCAAAGAGATCTGTTTATAAAGATACGGAGTGCAAAGCTCCATTTCAGTTGGCTCGGGATCCCGATTGTTGGGCGGACGGCATTTTAGTATGTTGCAGATGTAAACATCTTCTCGTTTCAATTCAACCGCCGCAAGAATTTTATTAAGCAACTGGCCAGCTCTGCCGACAAACGGTTCTCCCTGAGCATCCTCATCAGCACCGGGAGCTTCACCAACAAACATTACATCAGCGTTTGGATTGCCGACACCAAAAACAAAATTCGTGCGTGTTTTTCCAAGTCCGCACTTCAAGCAGTTGTTGATCGATTTATCAAGATCAACTAAATTTCCTGTCTCGGTCCACGGCTCATCGGTTGGCATCGAGATTTCATGAGCATCATTTGATTTCTTTTTCACATCGGTCTCAGTATAAATAATATTCCCGAACAAATCTTTTTGTTGCAAAAAATAACGCTTCGTATTGTCCAACAATTCGCGGATTTCGTCCTGCTTCATATTCAATCATTATCCGATAAGTTTGGAAATTCGTTGCAGAATTTGATGTGCGAGTTGATATTTCGACATCTTAGGAAGTTTTTCAACATTTCCCTTTTGGGGAATGAAGATCGCGATATTCGTCTCAACATCAAAACCGGCTCCATCCTCCGTTGGGTTATTGAGAACAATTGCATCAAGATTTTTGTCGTATAATTTCATTTTCGCGTTTTTAATTTCATTCTCAGTTTCTACGGCAAATCCAACAAGAACGGTTTTGCCCTTTTTTATGCCAAGCTCTTTAAGGATATCTTTTGTCGGTTTCAATTGTATTATGAATTGATTTTTATCCTGAAGATTTTTTTTAATTTTCTGATTATAGAATTTGACGGGTGTATAATCAGCAACTGCCGCCGCCATTATTATGCTATCCTTGTTATGCTTATTTTTCATCACCGCATTATACATTTGTGCCGCGGTTACAACATCGATTCGTTTTACCAGCCGCGGTGTGGTGAGATGTGTTTTACCGGTTACAAGCGTTACTTCGGCACCGCGATGAACTGCCGCCGCCGCAAGCGCAAATCCCATTTTCCCAGAAGATCTGTTGCCAATAAAACGTACAGGATCTATCGGTTCATAAGTTGGTCCGGCAGTAATAAGAATTTTTTTACCAATTAAATCCCGATTTGTTTCTGCAAGCAAATTTTCAATTGACTGTTGAATCTTTGGTAGGTCCGGTAATCGACCTGCACCGGTTAAACCGCTTGCAAGCTCTCCTTCTGCAGGTTGGAGAATGTGATAACCAAGCTGCTGAAGCTGTGAAATGTTGGATTGGGTAATTGGATGATTCCACATGTCAACATCCATCGAAGGAGAAAGCATCACAGGACCGCGCATAGCGAGTGCAAGTGTTGTTACGGAATTGTCGGCTATACCATATGAAAGTTTTGCAATCGTGTTTGCCGTTGCCGGGGCAATCAACATTACATCTGCCCACTGTGCAAGATCAATGTGCCAGGTACTTGCCTGCAGTATGCTTTCGGTCAACCTTGGAAAACTTCCAACAACAACTTCGTTTTGCGTAAGGGTAGAAAGTGTTAGCGCTGTAACAAACTCTGTTGCCGAGTCTGTCATGACAACTTTAATTTCTGCGCCGTTTTTTTTAAAGTCTCTCACAAGCTGTGGAATTTTATATGCGGCGATCCCGCCTGTTACTCCGATCAATATTTTTTTATTCCGCAACACTTGAAGAATATTCTATCAAACAGGAGTGGTTTGCTCGTCGTCTTTGTAACGATGCACGAGATGTTTCTCCATTAATTCTTGAATTGCCATTTCAGTCGGTTTTGGGCGTTTTTCAAATTCCTGCGCAATAAGAATCTGGTCCGGGTTGGTTTGCGGTTGATCGGTTTCTTCTTCCGGCTCGAATACTTTTGTCTGAAGCATTTCGATACGCTGATTGAACTCGATCTTCACCTCTTCGTTTATCTGCCTTGCACGCTTAAGAAGAACAACGATTGCTTCGTACACGTTTTCTGCTTGGTTGCTTAATTTTTCTATGTCTAATGGTTTAATTGGCATTACTGTTTTCCTCTATTTTTATATTTTATGATTTTCCGTCTTAATTATTAAATATCCCGATTTCTTTTTGAATAATTACACTAACTTCTTCAATCGCTTTTTCAAGCGAATCATTTATGACCCGATAATCAAAATCCGGTGCGAATGACATTTCCATCTTAACACGTTCCATTCTTCGCTTGAATGTTTCCTCCGATTCTGTTTTCCGATTCCGCAAACGATCTATAAGTTTTTCGATGCTTGGCGGTATTATAAAAATCAGTTTTGCATTGTTGCTGTACCTATTTTTTATCGACAGGGCGCCTTTAACATCTACATCGAATAGAATTGATTTTCCAACTGCGAACGCTTTATCGACTTCGCTTTTTAAAGAGCCGTAATAATCACCGTAAATTTCTTCCCATTCTATCAATTCACCTTGTTTGATTTTCTCTTCGAACTCGGCGCGTTGAATAAAATAATAATCTTTCGCATTCGTTTCAGCCGATCTCATTTCTCGCGTTGTTGCTGAAATAGAAAAAACGATGTTCGAAAATTTTTGCAAAATTGACTTGGCAATCGTTGTTTTGCCGCAACCGCTTGGTCCGGCAAGAACAAATAATTTCAGTTGATTGTTCATTTAATTTATATTTCAACAATCGAAGATTACTCGATATTCTGTAACTGCTCGCGAATTTTCTCAAGCTCTTCTTTTATTCCCACCACGCGATGGGCAATTTCAGAACTACCTGCTTTAGAACCAATAGTATTTGCTTCCCTGTTCATCTCCTGCACAAGGAAATTTAATTTTCTTCCAACAGCTTCATCTGAGTTAAGGACATCCAGAAAATATTTATTGTGGCTCTGAAATCTGACGGTTTCTTCCGTTATATCTAATTTATCTACAAGAAGAGCAAATTCGGTTTCGAGACGCTTCATATCAATTATTGCCGGGTCAACAGAAAGTTCTTTAACACGTTGTTCGAGATTCATCCGCGCCACGGGCAGCCATTCCAGCGCAAGCCGTTCAATATCTGCAAGAGCAACTTCGATAGCGCGAATACGCATGATGAGATCTTTCATAAGCTCCGATCCTTCGCGCTTTCGCATCACGGCTGCCTCATCCAGTGCAAGAAAAAGAGCTTTCTTCACGAGCGCCCACTCGTTTTCATCTCCTTTTTCAAAATCGCTGACTTCAATAATATCCTGGAATTGCAACAGGTGGCTCAGCGTTATCTTCTCTCGAAGTTTAACAGCTTTCCGAAGATCGGTTAATAACCGGAAATATGATTTTGCGGCTGTTGAATTTATTTTTAGAGGAATCTCGTTTGCGTTTTCATGCGTGATGCTCAATGCGACATTCATTTTACCGCGACTAAAACGCTTTCGGATAATCTCTCTAACCTCTCCCTCGCGTAAAGTCATCGTGCGCGGAAGACGAGCCGAGACCTCAAAGTATCTGTTATTTACCGAGCGTAATTCGGCAACAGCAGTATTTTTTCCTTCTGTTACTTCGCCCCTTCCATACCCTGTCATGCTTGAAATCATTAAAAATCGTCCACTTTTTGATAAATTGCCATACTAAGGTACGAAATATTCTCTCGTACGTCAAGGAAAACCTTTCCACAATATTTGCACCTCTTTATCGACATTTTTGCTGCATAAATCTTTGAGAATGAAACCGATTTCAATATATTGTTGATAATTATTTAATCATCAAAATGCCGGTTCACTATTTCACACTAAAATCATTATCAAACGAATTCCGTACTTTGTTAAAAGGTTCGGTTGTCAGCACAGTTTTTACTCAACAAAAAAATGAGCTGTTAATCGGAGTGAGTAAAATTGGAGACGCTCAATCACCGGACAACGAGATAACAGTTTGCGTTTCGGTTGCCCCTCGAAATAATTACATGTTTTATAAGATGGGTATATCGCGAGCCAAAAAGAACTCGGTAGAATTATTCACTGATGCTATTGGCTCTGTTATCAACGACATATCGGTTCACCCATCAGATCGTTCTGTTTTTATAACTCTTGATTCTTCCAAACAATTTGTGATTCAGTTATATAATACTGCGGTAAGCAATGTTTTTCTAATCAACAGAGACATGAAGATAATTGAATCGTTCAAACTGGATCAAAAATTTATGGGTGCTCTTTTACAGATTGCACCTGCCGGCATGAATCCGGAATACAATTTCCATCATAAACTTATTCCGCTCGGGAAACTTTTAATTGCCGCTTCGATGAAAAAAATATTTCCGATTCTCGGCAATAAATATATCGAAGAGATTTTATTCAGATCTTCGGTTGATTGCAATTCAACAACCGATCTCTTATCGGAAAACGAAGTCAATAGAATTTTCGAAGAGACAAAAATCCTATTCCGATCCCCGAACAATCCATCTCCGCATTTATATGAAACTCCGAACGGCGATAGATTGATATCGGTTACAGAACTTCATCATCTCCATGCACCTACTCAAACAATCTTCCCAACTATGAATGATGCGGTAAAAAAATGTATTTCTGCAGTTTCGCGCAAAGCCGGGTTCGAATCTGAAAAAGAAAAATATTTGAATAAACTTCGAACAATTTTGCAACAGAACGAGCGATCAATTCAGAACGCGGCAGCTCAAGTGAAAATTGACACATCCCAAATGGAAAAAATTGGAAATATTTTACTTTCAAATCTTCATCAAATTAAAAAGGGGATGAAAAACATCATCCTCGAAGATATTTATAGCAACGGTAACTCAATCGAGATCGCTCTTGATCCAGCATTAACGCCATCTCAGAATGCCGCGAACTATTTTGAAAAGGGAAAGCGATCTGAGATCAGGCGAATCGAATCGGTGCGGCGGGTAAAGGAATTAAAAATCCGAATCGATACTATAAAGCCGATGATAGAAGATTTGGAAAATATTTATTCTTCAGAAGAAATTAACGGCTTTCAAAAAAAATATTATTCAGAGTTAAAGTCGATGAACATCACCATCAATAAAAAAGAGGAAGAGGAAAAACCTCCGTTTAGAATATTTACAGTTGCAGGCGGCTTTGAAGTGTGGGTTGGAAAGAGCAGTGCTAATAATGATTTGCTGACGACCAGATATTGCAAACCGCACGATTTATGGTTTCATGCACGAGGTGCCGGCGGTTCGCATACCGTTTTGAAAGTTCCTCGTGGAACCGAGAATATTCCACGCGAATCTATAAAACAAGCGGCAAGCATTGCTGCATATTACAGCAAAATGCGGAAAGCCTCTAACGTTCCGGTAGCTTACTGTGAACGAAAATATGTCAGAAAACCGAAAGGAGTTGCCGAAGGAACCGTTTATCTTGAGCGGGAAGAAGTGATATTTGTTCCTCCCAAGCTTCCTTGAAAATTCCAAAAATTCTTCGTATACTCAATACAATCTTCACCGTATTATTCACAACCCACGCACGAAAGGAATCTTTATGAAGTTTGTTTACTTGTTCGTTTCACTACTGCTTTTTTCTGCAACTTTAATCTGTCAAACAGATTCAGCGGCATCAAACGAAACAAGTCCCCCGCCGGATCAGGAAATTTATCTATCGGGCGGATTGGCTTATACTTATTTACCGTACGAATTTTCGAAGTACTGGAATCCCGGAATGAACGCAGGCGTTGGATATGGTTTATCGTTTACCCCCGGCGATTACGGCTACAGTTCAATAATGTTTCTTGCAGAATACGCAAACTTTGGATTAAAGGAATCGGCGTTTCGGGAAGGTATGAATATAACTAATACTGCAAAAATTATTTCCGGTGGAAAGACACAATCTTTTACCGTTACTGCAAATTACAAAGGAACATTAACCACTTCAAAAACCAGCATCGCGCCTTATTTTACCATCGGCATCGGATATATGTTATTTCAATCCGACAGTGTGCTGGTTGATAATGTTGGTACTTTATCGATCGAGGGAGAAGCGATATCAACAATTACATGGTCTTTCGGGGTGGGTGTGGATATTCCGGTAAACGAAATGTTCGCCGGTTATGTTCAGGCAAAATCTGTCATAGGCGCGTTTGATAGACCTCGACAATATTTTCCGATTACGGCAGGATTGCGATTGCGATTTTAACCTGGCTGCTTTTATATAATTGAAGTTAACAGAGTGCGGTGAAATATTTTCATCGCACTTTTTATTTATATTGATTATAAAGAAATATGAAATTAATACTCATCCGACATGGCGACGCTGAGCCCGGTCTTGATGATTCGACCAGAGATCTTTCCGATCTTGGAATTGAACAATCCGGCTGGGCGGCAAAAATATTATTGGGTTTACAAATAGTGCCTGAGATTATCTTTTGCAGTCCGCTTTGCCGAGCCAAACAAACAGCGGAAGAGATCAGAAAAGTTTTTCCTCAACCAGACTTGATTACTTCTGAACATTTAACACCCTTATCAGATCACCGTCAGATCCTTGAGATACTTGTTAAATTGCGTTGCAATTCAGTTCTTTTGGTGGGACACGAGCCGTATCTAAGTATTTTAATATCATTGTTAACAACAGGAACGCGACATGGAAGATTTATAATTTCCAAAGGAGGAATTGCCGTTATACATCTTGATGGCTCGGTGTCTGCCGGAAATGGCGCGCTTAGATTATTGCTTCAGTCTGACGAAATAAAAGTCATTCAAAAAATGTTGTAATCAAAAATCCGATTATTCACCTCTCAGATTTTTTCCAATGTTACATTCTTTAACCGCCCGGTTAATCAAATATAAAATATCTGTCTGCCTTTGTAATACATCTTTTGTAATCGATCCGGATATTGATCCTAACGGACGGTAAGGAACTGCGGTAGATGTGAAATTTATTTTCTCGTGTTCTCCGGATATTTTTTTTCTGAAAGCAAAAACATCGTTGAACCGGTTATCAAATTTTGTGCAGCGTGCAAGAATTTTTCTTCGCACCCAATCGCGAAGCGGATCTATGTCGACGTGCACAACAGCATCGATTTTTTCATCACAATTATCATCCGCCCAATGATTAAAAATTATTTTACACTTATTTACATATAATTCCAGATCATTGCGGCTAAGTTTCTGACCTCGCGCGGGGTAACTCTCGGGAACCCTGTCGTCGAGAAAAGGCGCGGCGCCGTCTACGAGCGATAAGTAATCAACTTTACCGTCTTTATTTCGGTCGAACACATATCCCCATGTTGTTACCTTTCCAAGCACAGGGCTTCCCTCGTTGAAATCAAGAATGCGGAATATTTCTTTATTAGGATTTTGAATTTTTTCATTGGTTACGGCGACTATGATTGCTTCATTCTCTCCCTTATAACCAATAAATGAAATCCACAGGTTATCAATCTTCTTTTGACATGATATGTTTAATGCCTTGCCGATCTCAGGATTAGAAGAGATTGAATCTGCCTTGGCATAAAATCGAACAATATCATTTTTTTCCAATGCCGACATTCCGTTACTAAAAAATATAACAAGTAATGCTGATAAAAATATTTTTCTCATGTTAAAAACTACTTTAAATTGTTGTTTGAAAGTAAGGTCGAATGTTCAATTCCAATTTTGCGCAGGAACGGTCCGGGGTCAACCGATTTCCCGGTCGCATTTCTCATTCTTTCCTGCCATTCAATTTTTTCACCCGATGAAAACAAGTGATCGATCATCCAGATTGCAACGAGTGAATCTGTGTGTTTTCTTGCGCCGAACTTATTGAAAAGCGCTTCTTCTAATTGAGCGGCAATTAATTTTGTAACTATTGTTTTATAAAATGTACCGGGCTTCGCAACAAACATCGGATTAATTTCAAACGGTGTCGACGTTCCGCTATCAATCCTGATATCATAATATTTCTCGATCATCGAGCGTTCTAAAGAATCGGTGTTAAGAATGGGGTTTTTAAAAAATTCGTATTCTGTTTCGAAGTTCTTCATCTCTTGAATCAATTTGACAACCTGTGGTTCGTTGCGCTTAGAATAAAACTGTCTGAGTTCTTTTTCCTTAACTTTTGTAAAAGTCCGCAACCACAACGAGTCGAACAACAAATCGTGCATCATCCGCGCAATACCGTCGTCATAAACCGGGCTAAATGTTCCGGGAACAATCGTATATGATTTTAATATCGGAAAATCAACCCGTGTAAAAGCCGCTTTCAATCCATGCGCATAAATAGCAAAAACATTTGCATAATTTTGTTGACCGGATAACAGGGGGAATGTTATGCGAATGTCTTTAGGTATGGCGACTCGGAAACAATCGTCCGTAATCTGATTATTCTTTGCTCTCGATAATATTCTAATGCTGTCAGGACTGAAACCTGTACTGTCGAAATAACGATTCATCGTGGCAATAAGAGAATCTGCACGAAAATATTTTTCGGGAAGTTGTTTCGCCATCTGACTGTAGTATTCAACATCCCAAGGTGCGTTTGTTTTATTTGATTTATGTTTTCTTTTACTGTTTGATGAGGGTTTTTCTTTCGGCGGAGATACTATCTCTTTAAGTATTTCAAATGTGTTTAATAACTTTCCCTCATCAATTCCATTCAAATATAAAACCAGAGAATAGTAATTGGGAAATCCTTTCGCGAGAGCTTTTGTATTAAGCAATTGAACGGTTTTTCGGTACTCGTCAAAATATTTTGAATTTTCCTGTATGTATGCCTGCCAATAAATTTTACGTTTTTTTGATTTCTTCTCGGTTTGTAATAATCCAAGAATTTCTTCGCCCGATAATTCTTCTCCGTTCACATTTATTTTTATTCTTGAATATTTTTGTACAAGATTAATTTTTGCAGATATGATTTCATCATCATACTCAATGCTTCCACCGATGAAAGCGCGATGCCATAACTCAAGCCGGCGCGCCAACGGTTTATCTGCAAGCGAACCCGATCTGCCGCGCCATTCCGAAATAATATTTCTAACACTTGTATCAAGAAAAATTTGGGCAAGCATTTCACGGGTGGAGATAAAGTCGGGCGGAGCTTCCTTTGTCACAGAATTCCAGCGAGTCAACTCCATCTCTGAACATGCGACTTCATATCGCTGTTCAAGCGTGTCGAGAAAAAGATACAAACCATCTTTAGATTCCACGCGCGGCTTGATTTCTCTTGAACACGATAAAATAAAAATTGCCGACAAGATGAAGAAAATTGATTTCGGGAAACGATACATTATGCGGGTTTTTTCATATATGTTATTTGAATTTAGATTAAAGATAAGAAATTTCCTGTTCGATTTCCAAAATAGTTTTCATGATGAAATATCCTGGCTTATGTTCCTTCAACAACAATCATTGTAGATTCGGCAGTCTCGTGTCTTAGTTTTTTTGGTCCTGCATACTCTGTAGACGACCACCATTCTTTTGCGCGAGACACACAGGGAAATTCTAACACCACAAGACGTTTCGGTGCCCAGTTACCCTCCAACACCTCTACCGGCTTCCCGCGAACAATATATTTTCCTCCGTAGGAAAGAACAGTATCTTCAGCCATTTTCTTGTATTCCTCGTACCTGACGGGGTCTTTGACGCTGATATTAACAATAACATAAGCCGACATAAATTTATTTCCCTTCTTCTCTT
Organism: Chlorobiaceae bacterium; assembly: GCA_013824245.1. Classification (GTDB taxonomy): domain Bacteria; phylum Bacteroidota; class Ignavibacteria; order UBA10030; family SZUA-254; genus PNNN01. Next base: position 37,652 of record PNNN01000023.1, read on the forward strand.
ATAATATTTAATAATTGATTACGTTGTGTTGAATGCTTCAATCGGGTAGTGCCGATTCATCATACCATTTAAAATCGCGTATGCTGAGAATAATTCCTATAACGATTGAGGCAGCGCAAACAAAAATACCGGTAATAAAAACTATGCTGGCAAGCGGCTCAGCAATGTCGAGATTATTTGATAATAACCAATTCCAATCGTGAATCAAGCCGCGACCGATGAGGCGTAATTCCCTGAACGGTGCGTCTTTAATATAGACGCTTACATTCACAAAATTTTCGCCGAGCCAAAACCCCGCCGCGCCAATATACCAGTTTCTTTGGCGTGCGATAACGAGAACTAATGCAAGCGGAATAAGAATTTGTGTTAACGAGCCGCCAAAAAAATAAATGGTGCGACCGAATATTTTAAAAATAAGATGACCTGCTTCGTGGATGTACAGATTCATCCAGTCTGTAACCCAAATAACAAACGGGGGGCGGAAGCTCGCCGATGTTGGATCGTATTCTGCAAATAAAATATAGAGTAGATAAAGCAGATACGTAAAAAGTAATAGTTTTAGTATTAATAAAGTTTGTTTCATAATGATATGAAAATAAGAACGATTCGGGAGAATGGCAAATTGGATCAAAGCACTGATTAAAGAAGCAAATGTCCGGTATCTGACTATGAATAACTTTAGAAGATACCGGAGGTTTGCTATTCCTTACTTACCTCAAACTTGACCAGCATCCTCCTATTTGTTACTTTGTAGATAAGCAACCTATCATCTATTAAATAAATAAGGTTTTTATTCGTATGCGAATCACTATAATTATGGTAGTTCTAATGACGCTTGTTTCTTGTTCCAAAAAAAGCGACAGCAATCTTTTCGAAGAAGGTAAAATCGCGGAAGAGAAAAAAGATTTTCAAACCGCCGCCCAGATGTACAATGAGGCGGTCGATCGTTTCCAAACAACTGCCTACGCAGAAAGCTCGCTTCTCCGTTTATCGTTCATGTATAACAACGATCTGAAAGATTCACGCAAAGCGATTGAATCGTACCAACTTTTTACAACGCTCTTCCCCAACAGCAAACATACGCCAACCATGCTGTTTCTTTCGGGCTTTATATACAACAACGAACTTCATCTTCTCGACAGCGCAAAGATCGCATACGAAACGTTTCTTCAAAAATATCCAGATCATGAACTTGCCGCTTCAGCCCACTTCGAACTTGAAACTTTAGGGAAAGACCCCGGACAGGCGTTCGAACCGAAAACTGTTACGGAAAATAACAACAACACAAAAAAGAAAACAGAAAAGCAGTGACTCCACCCTCGCAAGATTACCTGCAATATCTTCAGCCCGATGTAGTTGCTAAACTTTCAAACATGGAACTCGTTGCATGGCTGGTTGTAGAAGGTTTTATCACCGGACTGCATAAGAGTCCTTATCATGGTTTCAGCGTTGAGTTTGCAGAGCACCGCCAGTATATGCCCGGTGACGAGATAAAACAGATTGATTGGAAAATCTACGGACGCACCGATCGTTATTACATTAAACAATTTGAAGAAGAGACAAACCTTAAAGCATATATAATCCTTGATGCGAGCAAATCGATGGCGTTCGCTTCAGAAAACCGCATATCAAAACTTATCTATGGCTCGTACATCGCCGCGGCGTTGGCGCAACTCATGGTTCAGCAGCGGGATGCGGTTGGATTCACAATCTATGATGAACGGGTGCGGCTATACATGCCTCCTCACGCAACAAAATCTTATCTCAAAGAAATTCTCCATCAACTTGTTCAATTACAAGCGAGCAATAAAACATCCACATCGAATTCGCTGCACACAATTGCAGAGAGAATAAAACGACGAGGACTTGTAATTATCATCAGCGATTTTTTTGATAATCCTTTAGAAGTGATGGCGGCATTGAGACACTTCCGCCACAAGAAAAACGAAGTGATTGTAATGCAAATACTCGATCCGTTGGAACGCAGTTTCGCATTCGGAAAAGACGCCGTCTTTAAAGATTTGGAAACCAATGAAGAGATGATGACAAGACCTTGGCATATTCAAAAAGCATATCAAGGGGAAATGAAAAAATTCCTCGAATTTTATAAGAAAGAATGCCGCGAGCACAATATCGATTACGTACTTCTCGATACAGCAACCCCATTTGACAAAGCTTTATTTGAATATTTGCACAAACGTCAGCGGATGAGATAAAAAATTTGAATTTCAAATAATATTTCCTTAATATAAACTACCCCGCAGTAAGCGGCGGAGAATTGCACACACGCCTTCTTGTCCGCCAAAGCGAGACGAGTAGGTGGAACGCAAAGGTGAATTAACCGGAATTTCAATTAACAATTAATGGAGGTTTTATGCGTAAGCTGCTTGTTGTTAACTTAATTCTTCTTGTTATTTTAAGCTTGAGTTGCGAGGGACCGATGGGCCCAACCGGTCCACAAGGACCTGCGGGAGATACCGGTTCACTTACCGATCCAACCATAATGCCGAGGGTTATATCAACTTTTCCGCCCGCAAACAGCACTGGACCATATGAGTTTTTAAATTATTATAGTCCTCATATAATACAGGTTCGTTTCAATAAGATAATGGATCACGGATCGATAAAACGTGCGTTTTCAATTACATCACCCGGTCTTGACGTCCGCATAGATTCATCATATATATATTCATATGGCGGTGATTTGTTCCGGATTTATGTAGATGATTCACTCGGCCACTCATATAGATGGAAGTTCGGTAAAACATATACTTTTGGAATTGCATCGTCCGCCAAAGATGTAAATGGCAACGCATTAAATCCGGCTTATTCGATGACATTTACACCCGAACCATATTTCAGGATAAAAGATATCTATCCTCCAAATGGCGCACAAAATGTCAATACAGGTTCCTCAATATCTCTAATATTTAATAGCCCGGTTGATACTTCGATTTTTTCTTTCATACAAATTACTCCACCAATTTCTGGTCGCTGGCGTGTAGATTCTTACGATTCAACTTATCTTTACTATTCTTATGCAAATCGACTCTCACACAATGCAACATATACAATAAACATTCAACAAAGCGCCAAAGATAAATACGGAAATCAACTGCAACAACCTTTTAACTCTTCTTTTACAACTGGAACATTCCGCGTAAGCTCAACCTATCCTCAAAACGGAATGGAGAATATACACTTAACAAATAGTGTTGAGATATATTTCACGAATTATCTCGATACAAGCACAATTCGCAGATCGTTTAGCATCACACCGAATGTCAATGGGTATCTTAATTTTAATAATAATTCATCATACTTGTATTTTAATCATTATTCGGATGAATTTATTCCTGAAACTACATATACGGTTAGAATTGATACATCAATTCGATCTGCAAATGGAGATAGAATGTTAAGTCCATATCAATTTTCGTTTAGGACGGCTCCATTTAAAATAACGTATACTTATCCGTATGATGGATCGACGAATGTATCTCGATATTTATCTTCTATTTCGGTAGAATGCAATAGCAGTATCGATACAAGCACGATTCGTTCATCTTTCAGCATCCCGGGCATTACAGGATATTCTTCCTCTTATTATGGTTCAAATTATTTTTATTTTTATCCAACCAACACACCTCTGGATGCTAACACAACTTATACGGCAACAATTTCTACGTCATTAAAATCGATAAAAGGTGCACGTTTGAAAGAACCTTATTCATTCTCGTTTACAACCGGATACTGACGATCGTAATATATTGAATCATAACCCGCTGTCTGAGAATTTCATCGGCGGGTTTATTTTTGTCTTTTGCATATCTCTTCGTCATTTGATACTTTGATTTAGTATCTTCTCAGCAAATCATAATTCAACACTTGGAACAGAATAAATTAATAATTAAGGGAGCGCGTGTTCATAATCTCAAGAACATAGATGTTGAGATGCCGCGCGATAAACTGATTGTCATAACCGGACTTTCCGGCTCTGGCAAATCATCGCTCGCCTTCGATACAATTTATGCCGAAGGACAGCGTCGTTATGTTGAATCTCTTTCCGCATACGCACGACAATTTTTAGGTGTAATGGAGCGACCGGATGTTGATTACATCGACGGTCTCAGTCCCGCAATCTCTATCGAACAAAAAACAGTATCGCATAATCCCCGCTCAACAGTTGGAACCGTTACCGAAATATACGATTACCTGCGGCTTCTTTTTGCCCGTGTGGGAGTGCAGCATTGTTACAAGTGCGGTAAAATAGTTCAAAAACAATCTGCTGACCAAATTATCGATTCGGTAATGAGTTTCAAACCGGGAACGAAGATTCAAATTCTCGCGCCTGTTGTCCGGGGCCGCAAGGGACATTACAAAGAGTTGTTCGAAGAAATTTTGCGCGACGGATTCTTGCGTGTTCGCATTGACGGTGAGATTAAAGAAATCACGAAAGGGATGCAGGCAGACAGATATAAAATTCATAACATCGAGATAGTTGTTGACCGTCTTTTCACCCGTCCCGATATGCGATCCCGTATCGCAGGGTCGATTGAAACTGCTCTGCAAATGGGTTCGGGACTTGTAATCATTGATGCTGATGGAACAGATCATCTCTACAGCCAGCATCTCGCGTGTATTAATTGCGGCATCAGTTATGACGAGCCGGCTCCGAATTCATTCTCGTTTAATTCACCTTACGGATCCTGCCCAACTTGCGCCGGACTTGGCGAGACGAAAGAATTCGATTTACGTTTGATTTTGCCGGATGATAATCTTTCCATCAATCAGGAGGGGTTGGCTCCGCTTGGTAAACCGCGCGAAACATGGTTGTGGAGTCAGGTAAGAGCGGTTACTAAAAAATATAATATAGATCCTGACATTCCCATCAATAATATCTCAAAAGAAAATATTGAATTATTGTTAAATGGAACCGGAAGTGAAAAATTGGAAATCGTTTATACTCATCCCTCAGGCAGATCGGTAACGTACAAACAACGATATAACGGCATCATAAAAACACTTCAGCATTATTGGGATGAAACATCGTCCGAAGGTATGAGACAATGGATTGAAGCGTATATGAACACAAGCCCTTGTCATGAATGTAAAGGCGGACGTTTGCGTAAGGAAAGTTTGGCAATCAAGTTGATCGATTCTAAGACGAAAAAGGATGTAACAATTCAAACTGTGGTGAATTTTTCTATTCGGAAAGCACTTGAATTCATTTCGAATCTTTCGCTGAATAAGAGGCAGGCAGAAATTGCCAACCAGATATTGAGAGAAATTAAGCAACGACTTCAGTTCTTGTTAAATGTAGGTCTGGATTATCTTTCGCTTGATCGTTCGGCACGTACTCTATCCGGCGGCGAGGGACAGCGTATACGTCTTGCAACACAAATCGGCACACAACTCGTTGGTGTACTTTACATACTCGATGAACCGAGTATCGGATTGCACCAGCGTGATAACATAAAGCTGATTAACAGTTTAAAAGAGCTTCGCGATTTAGGAAACACAGTTATAGTGGTAGAGCACGACAAAGAAATGATCTTGAGCGCAGATTATATTGTTGATTTAGGACCGGGCGCCGGCGAGCATGGGGGATATGTGGTAACCACAGGAAAGCCGGGCGAATTCTCCGCCAGAGGCGGATGCACCTTTGGCGCAAAAAAGCAAAAAGTAAAATTAAAAAAGAATAAAAACGGCAACAGAGAACAATCATTAACTTCTCTATATCTACAGAATGAAAAGAGTGTAGAAATACCTGAACATCGACGAAAAGGAAATTGTAAAGCTTTATTTTTAAAAGGATGCACCGGCAACAATCTGAAATCAACCGATCTCAAAATTCCTTTTGGCAAGTTTGTCTGCATCACCGGCGTAAGCGGATCCGGCAAATCATCTCTCATCACCGACACGCTTTATCGCATCCTTGCCAGAAAATTCTACAACTCGAAAGATGTTCCGCTTCCATACAAATCGGTGGAAGGTCTTGAGCATATCGATAAAGTTATAGATATAGATCAATCGCCGATAGGCAGAACACCTCGCTCAAATCCGGCAACTTACACCGGTTTGTTTACTTTCATTCGAGATTTATTTATGCAATTGCCCGAAGCAAAAATGCGCGGTTACAAACAAGGGCGGTTCAGCTTCAATGTAAAGGGCGGAAGATGTGAAGAATGTGAAGGCGATGGCGTGCGAAAGATAGAAATGAATTTTTTGCCCGATGTTTACGTGCTTTGCGAGGTTTGTGGAGGAAAACGATATAACCGTGAAACACTTGAAATTCTGTATAAGGGGAAATCGATTGCCGATGTTCTGAATATGACGGTTGAAGATGCGCTTGAATTTTTTAAAGAAATTCCGCGCATTCAGAGAAAACTGCAAACATTATTCGATGTTGGACTCGGCTATATACGTCTCGGCCAGCAGGCAACCACGCTTTCCGGCGGTGAGGCACAACGTGTAAAGCTTTCCACCGAACTTTCAAAAGTTGGGACAGGGAAAACATTTTACATTCTTGATGAGCCGACTACCGGATTGCATTTCGAAGATATCCGCATGTTGCTTTCTGTGTTGAATAAACTTGTAGATAAGGGAAACACAGTTCTTGTTATAGAACATAACATGGACGTAATAAAAACCGCCGATTGGATTATTGATCTTGGACCCGAAGGCGGAGATGAGGGCGGCTACATCATAGCCGAAGGAACGCCCGAAGATGTGTCAAAGAATAAACAATCGTACACGGGACAATTTTTAAAGAGGGAATTATTCTGATCGAATCTAAAAGAAAATTCAAATGTTTTGTATAAAAAAAATCTTCAGCTCCCCCGTTGTCCACCGCGTCTGATTGCGCTTGTTCCGCGAAATGTTCCACTACTCTTTATCAAAGGTATTCCGGATCTACCGGTCTCTTGGGAATGAAAATCATCGCCCGGTTTTAGAATTCTCACTCTCAGCGGTTTACCCTGAATCTCTTTTCCACGTAAACCCTCAACTGCATCGCGGGCTTCGGATTTAACCGACATAACAACAATACCATAACCCTCTGACTCATTTGTTTTTTTGTTACGACCGATAGTCGCTTCTTTTACACTGCCGAACGCTTCAAACATCGATTTCAATTCGGCATCGGTGTATTCAAGTGGTAAATTTCCAATATAGATTTGCATTGCTGTACCTCATTCTATGGTTTTTCTCAATATAAAGTCTGTTTTAAGGTATAGAAAAACATCGTGATATTCAACTTTGAGTAATAGACTACACTCATCAAAATTATGCCATTTGCATTTGCTTTTGGTGTTGTTTCATGCTAAATTTAAGCACGATTTATGAAAAAGATATTTTTCTTAATCTGCCCGCTGTTTAAATTCATTCAACAATATTTTCATGGAGGATAATCCTATGAAACTTTTTATTATTTGCACTAAACTATTCTTAATATTTCTGCTTTTTACATTGATCACCATGATAACTGTGGTCGCGCAGATTCCTAAAACAGGTGATGATGCGCTTGGTACGAAGAAGTATGATGATTTTGAAAAACCGGAAGTTTGCGGTGCCTCGTGCCACGTAGATTTCTATCAGCAGTGGAAGCAAGCTATGATGTCGCAGGCGTACACTCATCATTGGGACGAGATCGAGTATTTCAAGTTAGCGGTTCCACACGCCGAAAAAGATCCAAAGGTTGCCGGCGTGAAAGCCGGCTGTAATGGATGCCATACACCGATAGCGTTTCTTGCGGGTGATGTTCCGCCGCCGAAGCCGGAGGCAAACAGCCGCGCGAACGAAGCAGTCTCGTGCGATGTGTGCCATACGATTACCGGTTTTTCAGGAGACACACCGTTCAACTTTAATTATATTTCAGAACCGGGTAATGTAAAATATGGACCGCGTGAAGCGGCTAATTCACCGGCTCATATGACAAAATACTCGGCATTTCACAAGACTGCCGAATTCTGTGGTATGTGTCATAACGAAAAAGATCCATACGATATTTGGGTTAAATCTACACATCTTGAATGGAAAGAAGGACCTTATGCGAAGGAAGGCGTACTCTGTCAATCGTGTCATATGACATTCGCTAAAGGGCACAATGCTTCAATGGGACCGGAGTTACCTGATGTAGCACAACATCTTTTTCATGGTGCGCACGATCCGGGAAAAGTCCGCGGTGTTGTTGAGCTTCGCATTCATCCCGATATCCGGGATGTTGAACCGGGAGAAGCTGTAAAACTTACAGTCGCACTCTTCAATCAAAAGACGGGTCATAAATTTCCTACCGGTTCTGCCGAAGAGAGAATGTTATGGCTTCATGTAGAAGCAACCGATTCGAAAGGAACCGTTTATCATCTGCCTGTTGATAAGAAAGGATTTCAGGGAGAAGAATATACGATTGCTGCAAACACTCTCGCATATCAGGATATGGGAATTGCTTTGAACCAGCCCGACTTCAAAGGTGTTCAACGCGACGGCGTGCCCGAAGGAGATAGAATTTTCAGATTGCCGTATCTCGATCCGCAAGGAAGAATGACAATACAACAATGGAACACGGCTTCTTTATCAACTGATTACCGTATAGGTCCGCGCGAAACAAAACTTGAAATGTTCACATGGTCAGTTCCTGTAACTGCGGCGCCGGGACCGATGAAAGTTAAAGCGGTTCTGAACTATCAGAAACTTCCAACTCCGATTGTTGAATTCCTCGGTGTACCAAAAGATGAAGCCGAGATAATCGAAGTCAATTTTCATGAAACAAATATCAATATAATCCAATAATAAGGAGGTTATCTTATGAAGAAAATTATTATTTCTATTATTATACTTTTTGTATTCGCTGTAATCATATCAGATCAGGCATCGGCGATTCCGTCATATGCGCGGAAGTACGATATGTCGTGCAATGTTTGTCATTCACCCGTCCCGAAACTAAAACCTTACGGCGATGATTTTGCGGCGAACGGCTACCAGTTAAAAGATAAAGAACCGCCGCGCTTTGCCCGTGAGACGGGCGACGACAAACTTTTGTTGATGCGTGAACTTCCTTTAGCGGTTCGGTTCGATGGAGCTTTCCGTATGCGTCCGGGTAAAGATTCCGTAAATGCGAAGACCGATATAGAATGGCCCTTCATAATGAAAATCTTATCCAGCGGTCAGGTTGCAAAAGATGTTTCGTACTTTTTTTATTTCCTGATGAACGAAAGAGGATCGCTTGTCGGAATTGAAGACGCGTTTCTGTATTTCAATAACGTCGGCAATGTTGATTTTGATATAATGGTAGGTCAGTATCAGGTATGCGATCCGATATTCAAACGAGAACTTAGACCGATGTATGAAGATTATGAAATCTACAAAGTAAAACCCGGGAGTTCGATGGCAGATTTGACATACGATCGCGGGTTAATGCTCAGTTACACTTTGCCGACAGGAACAGATATAATAGGATCGGTCTCAAACGGAAACGGTATTAAACCGGGTGAAGATTTTATGTTCGACACCGATCCATATAAAAATTTATTCTTCCGCATTGCACAGCCGATCGATTCAAATTTTTCAATTGGCGGTCTTGGTTATTATGGTAAAGAAGAAGTAGGAGACACTATCAAAAGCAAGAGTAATATCGGGATGGGTGGGATCGATGCTACTATTTCCTATGATCAAGTTGAGTTGAGCGGACAATTCATGTACCGAGAAGATTCGAATCCAAATCCCGTTGAAGACAAGGGAAAAATAATAACACGCGGCGGTTTTGCTCAACTGATGTTCGCCCCGCAACTTGACAAAAGTGACTGGTATATCTTCTTGATGTACAGCCGTATAGATTCGGATCAGGAAGATTTAAAATACCATGCCGTTGCCGGTAACTTTACATACTTGTTGGCGCGCAACCTGAAACTGATGGGTGAGTTTGGATATGATCTGGAGCGCAAACAACCGAAGCTGACTTTCGGTTTTATGACTGCGTTTTAATTACGTTTTAAAAGAGAGGTTTAAAGACGAGCGATTGTAAAATATGACCTCCATTATAATCTCTCTCTTCTTAAAGTTAAGATTGATAACATATTTTTAAAACCTCCGGTATCTGACAATGAATTACTTTAGTCGATATCGGAGGTTTACTTTGTTTTCTTTGTGAAGTTTCTTGCAGCGTTATTTTTTCTTCAGCTTTAATTTTGCTTTCTGGTATCCCGGTTTGATAACATCGTAGATTATTTCGATGCGTTTCTTATATGGGATGAATGAGCTTTTCATTGCGTTGATCGTGAGTTTTTCTAAATCGTTCAATGTCAATTTAAAAATGTCGTGAGCGAGTTTATATTCTCGCGTCATCGATGTATTGCTCATGAGGCGGTTATCGGTATTCAATGTTACGCGGAATTTATAACGGAAGTATGTTGCAAACGGATGTTCTTCCACGCTCTTTGCGGCGCCTGTATCGACATTACTTGTTAAGCACATCTCTAACGGTATTCTTTTATCGAGCACATATTGGGCGAGGTATCCCATGCTCACAACTTCGGTCGGATCGTCGTCAGATATTTTCATATCTTCAATCAATCTTGTTGCATGACCGATCCGGTGAGCGCCGCACCATTGAATTGCCTGCCATATAGACTCTTTGCCGAATCCTTCTCCGGCATGAATTGTAATATTAAAATTTTCGCGCTGGATGTAATGAAACGCATCGACATGTTTCTTCGGCGGAAAGCCGCCTTCTTCACCCGCTAAATCAAATCCAACAACGCCGCGTTCACGAAAATCAACCGCAAGCTCAGCCATTTCCTGAGATATTTTCATGTTGCGCATCGCGCATATAATTAAACCGAATTCAACGCCGAAATCTTTTTTACCTTTTTCCAACCCGCGAAGAACCGCGGCAACAACTTCATCGCTGTGTAATCCCTTATTCGTCGAGAAGATTGGCGCAAAGCGAGTTTCAACATATACAACACCGTCGTTGTGCATATCTTCCATCATTTCATAAGCCACGCGCTCCAATGCTTCCGGAGATTGCATCATCGCCGTTGTGTGCGCAAAACCTTCGAGGTATAAAGGCAAGCTACCGCGCTGTGCGCCGCGATGAAACCATTCCTTTAATTCACCGGGGTCGCTGGTTGGCAGCTTTTTATACTTAATATCTTTAGCAAGTTCAATAATGGTCTCCGGTCTGAGTCCGCCATCGAGATGATCGTGAAGCAGAACTTTTGGAACGGAGCGGAGAATTTTATCAGTAAGTTTCATCTATAATTTTCTTTCAAAATTGTTGATTTTTCAAGGTATCTGTAAAAAATATTGGAGTTAATGTACGAAGGAACAATATCAAATGCAATGAATCACGTCAACCTTGACTTTGAAGATGTTTTTCTCTAATATATTGCCTGTAGGATAGGATAATAATTTATATGACACATGCGCCTAAAATATTGATTGTGGATGATGAAGATGCGTTTCGGATGCTTTTGGCGGCAACGCTTGAGGATGAAGGATTTGAAGTAACAACTGCACCCGATGGAGAACGAGCACTTGAATTTATAAATCAGTACACATTCGACCTTGCACTACTCGATGTTAGAATGCCCGGTATCGATGGGATGGAAGTGCTTCAAAAAATCAAACAAGATTCTCCGACAACCGATTGTATCATGCTGACAGGTTTTCAGGATATCGATCTTGCGGTTAAAGCTATCAAGAATGGTGCGAAAGATTTTCTCGGAAAAACACAAAGCGTTGATGAGCTTCTGATTCGTATCAACAATGTACTCCGTGCCCATCGGGCGGAAGCACACATCACGGAAGTTCAACAAGATTATACATCAAAGCTGATGCACGATTTGCTTTCTCCGTTACACTCCCTTCAATCAGCCATTGATTTTTTAGAGCAAGGTCTTGGCGGACCCGTTACCGACCTTCAGAAAAAAGTTTTGTTGGAAATTAATTCCATGCTTGGAAATATGGATGCCCTGCTGAACGATATGATCGATCTGACTATGTTCGAATCGGGGAGAATCGACCTGCAGAAAATTCCAACTAATATTGACGAACTGATTCCATCGGTGTGTGCTCGTTTCAAACCACTGCTATCCGTTAAAAATATCACTCTAAATATCAACATCGGAAATAACATACCTACTATAACCGTTGATCCGGCAAGAATTGAACAGGTTACAAACAATATTCTTGATAATGCTGTTAAGCACACACCGAATGGAGGCAGCATCACGGTTTCGGTTTCAAATATTATCGAAGAACATGATAATAAGCATGTAGAGTTTGTTGAAGTTGCCGTTGCCGACACGGGGCATGGAATCGCTCAGGCAGAATTACCTTTTGTTTTCGATAAATATAAAGAAGTTTTAACCGGCAAATCTTCCGAAAAGAAGACGACAGGATTGGGCTTGGCTATCTGCCGCAGTATAATTGAAGCTCACCACGGACAGATGATGGCTAAATCGGAGATAGGAAAGGGAAGCACTTTCCGTTATATTCTTCCCATCGATGTTGGCTAAGGATAATCTTTAAAAGATGTTTGCCACGCTCAGCGTGAAGTAAAACCGTTTCGGTTCTTTGAAGCGGTATGTCAGATCGGCACGAAGCACGTCGAAAATTTTACTCACACCTATTCCCGCTTCCGAATACCATCCGTTCGATGTTGTTGCAGTTCCGAGCCAGGTTTGTGCGAATGAACCGTGCAAAATAACTTCAATGCCGTTGCGATAAAAATAAGGTATATTCAAAGCGAGGAATGGTGTACTGCGGAAATTATGCTCAATGTTGATTTTTATGAAACGATCTCCCCCGAATTCTTTTATACCACCACCCTTTAATACGCCGAACTGTGCATACCCACTCGCACGCGAATCGAGAACGAATATTCGCTGCGGCGGTAATGTGCCGTTACCGATACCACCGCTGAGTTTCAACTTCAACAACGGTGGGAAAAGTAAACTTTGTGCAAATGTGTTTATGTTGTAATCGATGTTAAAATTATAACAGATGAATTTGAAATCGCTCTCTAAAAATTTCGGAGAAGTATATTCCACGCTGAACTCGAAGGCATCTCTCGGAACCATTTCGAGCGGAACAGGTTTATCACCGAAACGGAAATCGAATTGCAGTGATCTGAGTTTACCTTCATCGATAGGTGGATTGGGTCGGAAGGGTTTTTGTTGTGAGAATAATCCTTTCGTTACATTATTTATCATCGAAAAATGTTTCTCATTCAGAAAGCTTACGGTCCCGCTTAGTGTGCGCAGGGGATCGTACTGTATAAATGTCTTCCATCCTTTTGTCAGAAAATAATCGCGGTAGTCGTTTTTATCTATCAGCGCCATAAGTGAAATGGCAAACGGACTGTAATAGCCATCGTCGGGAACATTATCAAGTCGGTTATAATATATTCCGCCGGCTTTTAATTTTCGATCTTTTGTGGCGAAGATTGTAGCGCCTACCTCATATTTAAATCGTTTATCAGAAAATCCATAACCTGCCGAAACATTCATGGCGAAAAAATTTGTTACGGTATCTAATTCGTACCTTCCGCCAAAGAAAAATCCTTCCACACGATTGAACCGCGCATCGACGTAGTTAAATAATGCGCCGGCGTCATCTCCCATTAATGTTGCTAAAGGTCCTGAGGGTTTGAATTGTTTGTCGAGAGTTTGAGTGCTATCCAGCAACTTGTACGCCGTTTGTTCTTCGGGTGTAAGTGGAAGAATTTCGTTTTGTGCCCAAAAAGTTGAATCGAATTTTATTGATGACGAATCAACCGCAAGACGCGGTTTTTTCAGAACAGTATCGGGAATCGGAATGTTTATTTCGTAATCGTAAATTGATGATGTTGCTTCAATGCCGAAGCGGGGCATAGTGATGCCCACGATGCTGATGCTCAATCCGCCGCTGATTCGGTTATCTATAGGCATCCAGAATAAACTGTCGAACAATCCGAACTGCTGTTTGTAATGCAGATCAATATCTTTCACGAAAGGAAAAGTAAAAGTCTCATTCGGTTTTACATCCACACCCATTACGGCAAAAGTTTCTTCCGCAATTGTAATTAAGCCATCGAAAAGAGGACGGAGCCGAGATTTCGGCGTCATTTTAATTTTATATATCTCTAATCCGTTTACTACAGATGTGCCGATTAATCTATAATCATAATGTTCAAGCGCATCGGGTGCTGTGGGACCTATGAAGGTAAATGATGTCGACTTTCTATTCACCCCGACGTTAAATAACTTAATCTCGTCATCGTTAAAGTTGATAATTCTGTGAACGGCAGCGAAGTTTTCGGTGCCGGGTATGTTCTCTGTTTGTCGTTTTTGTTTTACAACTTCACGAAGTGTATCGCCGATAAGCATGTAACCCATTGAGTACGATTCGGTAATACTTGCAATGGCTGTATCGCGTTTTATCACCTGACGTGAGAATGCATCGAACTTATATGATTTGAGTTTATCCATCCACGACCGCTTGTTAGCAATCGCTTTTCTTATTATCTCGATTGCGGGGTCTTCAGCAAGCACTAAAACTTCGGGCATCTGTATCGGTGCGGGTTTTAGTTTTATATCTTTCACAGTCGATTCTATTAAGTTGACGGTTAAAGTCTCCGGTTGATAAGCGAGATAACTGAATATAAGAGTATGTGTGCCTGCATCAAGTGATAAACTGTATCTGCCCTGAGCGTTTGTGATGGTTCCTTTTGAAGTCCCAAGCACCCGTATGTTGGTTGCAGCCAAGAAGTCATCGTTGGAAGCATCGGTTACAATTCCGCGAATGGTGTAAACGCCTTGCCCGTTCGACAGTTGACAGAAAAATAAAACCGGAATTAGGAGTGAACGCTTAAATATCTTTTTCATCTCAACAGAAATAAATATGATGGACGATAATTATTGTTAGTTGATTGTTCGAATAAATACCAACAGATGTTTCACTTAGAAAGGAATTATTTTCTGATCACTCGAACCGATAAGCAATTTTCACGAACCCGGCAACGATTGATGGATCGAATGCTTTTCCGTCCGAATTTAGAAACGGCTGCTCTTTCCATTTTACAGTTCCCACCGAAGCAATAGCTTCAGCCGAGACAACAATAGATTCGATGATTGGATATCCAACCCCTCCCCCAATACCGGCGCCGATACCATTTAGATTGAGTTTCCCGAACTCTTTATGTTCAAGCATACCGCTCGAATATGAA
>PNNN01000072.1 GCA_013824245.1 Chlorobiaceae bacterium
TGGAAAGCTGGAGATATCATTAAGTAGAATATATTAAAGTTAATTGAATTATTACTGAAAATTAACAAAAGTGAATATGTTAACCAAATACTGAATAAGTTTGGAAAATCGGGAGTTGCGAAGGTCGGGAATATCAGGGAATATTTATAACAAATCTCGATCGATACTATAGAAATGATAAAATTGATAAATGGGGAAATGAGGCAATCGAGAAATAATTGTTATTTATTTAAAAGATCGTTAATTTGTGGCACATTGATAATCCAATAAACTAATCACCATAGATCGCGATTGAATCATGGTAAACATCTATCATTATCTGAACAATGCTGTTAGAAAACTAACGATCAAAGAACTCAATCAATTCCTGCAACAGCCCGATGGATTGGTGTGGGTAGATATGGAAGATCCGCAGGAAGCGGAGGAAGAGACTATTTTGATTTCACTTCTCGATTATCATCCGCTCGCTATCGAGGATTGTCAGAATGGGAAAGAAGAAGAAGGCCATCTTCCCAAGGTGGAGGATTTTGACGATTACCTCTTCATTATATTCAATCCGGTTGAATCTGTTGTAGTAGATGATGAAGGCAGAAAGCGAATGGAGATTAAAACTTCGCAGGTGAGCGCTTTCCTTTCGAAAAAAATACTTGTAACACACCATCACAAACCCCAGCGCTCTATCAATCACGCGGCACAGATGGTATCGAAAAATCCGATGATGCTCGGGAAAGGACCTGATTTTCTTTTTCATCTGATAATCGATGATATCGTTGACAGCTATTCGCCGATACTCGACACGCTCGATTCATCTATCGATGCGATGGAAGATGAGGTGTTCCATTCTCCCACTCAGCAATCGATGGTTGAGATTCTTAATATGAAAAAAAATATCATGACCGTTCGTCGTGTCGCTGTCTATCAGCGGGAAATGTTGAACCGATTGTCCCGCGGTGAGTTTACGCTGATCACGGAGGAAGAAACAATTTACTACCGCAATGTTTACGATCACCTCGTACGCATGAGCGACCTTGCAGATTCATACCGTGATATGGTCGCAGGTTTGTTGGATGCTTATTTATCGGTCACATCTAATCGGCTCAATCAGGTGATGAAGGTTTTAACAATTATCTCTACCATTTTCCTGCCATTAAGTTTTATAACGGGATTTTTTGGAATGAACTTCAGAGTTATTCCACTGGCAGAGATGGAGTGGGGAATAGGTATTGCAACGCTCTTTATGGCAGCGGTGGCGGGATTTATGTTGTGGGTATTTAAGAAAAATAAGTGGCTTTAAAAAAACAAGGCAAAATTAAAAATTCAAAAGGAAAAAAATAAGTCAACCTGTCGAAGGTCATTTCACCCAAATAATCGTAATCCCGTCATTCGAAGCTTCCAAATCTGAATCGGGGAATTGTCCAACCTCATCACGCATTTCTTGTGTTGCTTCATCGAAGATAGAGTAATTCTCTCCATAAATTATTCCGCGTAAATGGCGGCGCTTGTTGTATGCCCAGTTCCGAACTGTCTGTTTAGTCTTTCCGCTTTGTCCGTGGATGATCTTTATTATTCGAAGAGAGGAAGAGGTTCGTACTTGTGAAAGCGTTTCTTCAAGTTGTTGCTCAACCTGTTCCGGTTTTCGCGGGGGATGAGCAACATCCACTGTTAAAACAGTTTCCATTATTTGTTCAACAAGAGTTTATGCCTAAAAATAATTCTGATACAATAACTTAAGTGTAGTCAGAATAACGATTGTAATAAAGACAGGTCGGATTAGTTTTGCACCTTTGCGAATGACGAGATGTGCACCGATAACTGAACCGACAATTTGTCCGGCACCCATAACGAGTGCAATCAGGAACCAGACATTCCCGCCGATGAGAAACATAACGACCGAGACAATGTTACTTGTAAAATTCATCAACTTAGTGAAACCAGTCGCCTTCCTCAGATTGAATCCAAGAAGCATAACGAAAGCGAATGCCCAAAACGACCCAACTCCCGGACCGAAGAAACCGTCATAAAAACCGAAAATCAATCCAAAGAAAAAGAAGAAAGTATTCTTAGGAAGTTTCGGCTCGCTGTCTTTATCGCTGAACTTTGGTGTTATAAAAGTATAGATCGCAATCGCCAGTAACAGCCATGGTATAAGATAACCTAAAATATCAGAGGCAATCTGTTGGACAAGCCATGCGCCAAGAACCGTCCCGACTGCTGTAAAAATTACGCCAACTAACCCTTCTCGAATGCTGACAACATTGTGTTTCCTATAATACATCGTTGATGTGAAACTGCCGAAGCTTGATTGAAATTTATTTGTACCGAGCGCGGCGTGGGGCGGAAGTCCCATACCGAGCAGGACTGGCAGTGTGAGTAAGCCGCCGCCGCCAGCGATGGAATCGACTAAACCGGCAGTGAGACCGGTTGCGAAAAGAAGCGGTAAAAACCAGATAGATTCAAGCATGATGATTTTAATAAAAATAGATAGGTTTTCCTAAAAGTCTTTGTGAACCTTCGTGTTCTTAGTGTCTTAGTGGTGGTAGATTTGTTTTCAATTTATAATCAAAACATATTTACCACTAAGTCACTTAGTTCACTCAGAAATATTATTTTTTGGTCAACCAGTAACTTAATTATTTTTCTGCCAAAGGATAATGTGGTGCAATATCAACCGGTACATCGGTTAGATTATCGAGTATCTTCTGCATCGAAGGATTCATAACGGCATACTTATCTAACATCGCCTTAGCTTTGTCGTAACTTCCTTCCGCTTGGATTGTCATAATCTCGCCGGTCAATTTTTTCATTCCATCCTTAATTTTCTCAAAGTTCACACTGAACCTGTTTGTTTTCTCATCGTACTTAAACGCTCCTTCATCAAGAAGATAATTGAACTGCAATGCCATTCCTTTTCCATGCGCTTCTCTGATGCCGAACCGGATCGAGCGGAATGCACCTGCAAGGTATGTTGCATACATTTTTTTCTCAAATGATTTTTCAATCTTATTATTATCGATGAGGTATTGCAACAAGAATAATCCTGAGATGTCGGCTTTAGCTTCTTCAAAAGCTGAATTCAGTTCTTTCAACATTTGTCGTACTGTAGTTTGTTTGCCATAGACTGTAATATTTTGCGGACCAAGTCCATGCATCAGTTCATGAGCGAGGATGTGTGTGAAGAACTGTTCGAATGAAATCAGCTTCTGCTGCTCTTTATCCATTGCAACTTTTGAAATGGGAATTAGCGCCTTGTTAAACTTCGCTTCCTGAACATTCTTCAGCATTACCCGCTTGCTTCCTTTTTCTGCCGTAACTTTTTCATCGTTAGGAAGATTGAATGCCGCAGTTTGTACACCTGCACGGCACTCGCCGCCCGTTACTATCAAATCGACAACGCGAATAGGGGATGACTCGCCCAACTTAGGATTGCGATACTTTGGATCGATTGGAAGATTGTTTTCAATTTCTTGCAAGTAAGAAGAGAACTTTGCAAGCTTCTTAGTCTCAACATCGTTGCGCAGAGTGATGAATGCTTCGAATGCGGCTTTATAATTGAACATCTCATCCATATAAACTTCGTAAGGACCAATTGTCGGCTCGATAGGGCTATCTAATTCCATCCATGCCACATCGCTGTCGTAATAATCATTGCTGAGGAAAGCATCCGCACGTTTATTGAGGTAGTTCTTCAATGTCACGTTATCAGTTAGTTCAGCCGCTTCCTCCAAAAGCTTCGCGGCAGGTGCGAGTAAATCTTTGTACTCTTCGCTGTAAGGAACATTCTTGAACATACCATCCTCTTCAGCGTGGATTGTGTAGAAGAAGCCGGTTGCTTTACTTTTCTCGGCATCGGGAAGCATCGCGAGCCATTTTTCAAATTCTTCCTTCTTCATATCTTCGGGATAGTAATTCGCTCCGGGTGGACGCGGATTTGGCGCTCCTTCGATGAACGGTTCCTGATGGTCGATGCCTGACCAAGGGCTCATGTTTATGAGGAAGTAATGTAAGCGTTCTTTACTTCCGGGGGATTTATCTGCGCGTAATTTATGAAGTAGATCTGTATTGCCGCTCCAGACTTGCCGGAGGTATAATGAGTCCATAATCTTTGCGGCGTCAATCAGTTTGGCGAGTGCTTTGCGGTCGCCTTTTGAAAGTTTCGAGATATTTCCTTTAATTTCCGTGGGAGCGAAACGTTTGATTTTTTCTTTGAGCGTCATCGGCTTCTATTGTGCAATTGATTGGATGGAAAAAGTAATAGAACAAATAATAAGGATGCTTAATAACGATTTCATATATATCTCGATGAAGTTTGTGATAATTATTTTACCCCTCAGCGTTCTCTGCCTGCCCGCCGCTATGTTCTGGCAGGCGGGCGCCTCAGCGGTAATTTTTCACCGCAGAGACACAGAGATCGCGGAGAGAGTAGCCATAAAATAGGGGATAAGAGTGGGAAAAGCAAACCAAAAATAAAGATATATTATTTTCAATGAACAATACAAAAGTATGAGCAATCATGGTTTTATGAGCATTACTTCTTTAATGCTTTCTCAATCGAGCTTATAAGATCATCCCGCATGATCGGTTTTGCCACAAAATCATCGGCACCCATATTCTTTGCATCGACAGCGAGTTTGAGATCGGCATAACCTGTGAGCATTATGACTTTGGTTGTTGGATTTTTCTTCTTAACAAATTTCAATACTTCGAAGCCGTCAACAGTCGGCATCTTAATATCAAGAAGTATCATGTCGTATTTGTGCTTTTGAAGAAGTGTTATAGCTTCACTGCCCTCGGAAGCAGCGCTTACTTTATACCCTTGTTTAGAAAGTATCTCTTCAAGAATAATCCTGAAAGAATCATCGTCGTCCACCGTCAGGATGTGCATCTGTTTTTCCAATTATACCCCGCTTGTTTCTTCCCAATAAATCCCATGATATTATCAAGATTGATTAAAGAAATTATAATGTTTTATTTATAATTCGATCTATTTTTCAAGTACATTTTGAATCGCGTCTAAAATTTCTTTGATGCCGGATGGCTTTGGCAGCACAATCTCAGCGCCGTACTCTTTACACTTTTTAATATTCTCAGGGAATGCATGTCCGCTGAGGATAATCACTTTGGTGGCGGGTGAGGTTTTTTTGATAGCTTTTAAAACATCGAACCCGTCTATTTTCGGCATATAAAGATCAAGAATGATTGCATCATATTTGCCTTTACTCATCAATGATATCGCTTCTTCACCATCGAATGTCGTTTTAACATCATACCCTTCAATGAATAAATGTTCCTTCAAAGGATCAATGATATCGGGTTCGTCATCTGCCAAAAGAATCCTTATAGTTTCTGCCATAAGTAATATATTTTCAGAATGTTTAAATGACTGCAAAATATATGAAAGAAAAAGTTTATAGTCAAAAATTATCTGGTTGATTTTATCCCGGGTGTCACGGTTCATACAATTACACTCAAAAAGGATTGAGTTTCTGAGTTATCCGTGATGGAATGATCAATGCCGACAAGCCATTTTTACTCAATAACTGATGTTGTGCAGATTATTTTTCGCGCTCTTTGTTTAAATAGCCCCGATCCGCTTAAGGCGGATAGGATCAATCTGGAGTATCAAGAGAACCTTTTTTGACAGTCTTGAGGGGGATGAGTATACACCGGAACTCAGTCCCTCGTTAGTATCACTGTGTGGACTGCGACATCCGTGAGAATGTTTCGTTGCAATCTTTGCATCGCTTGCAAGGGGGAAGGTCAGATAATCGCTTGATCTCTTCCCGTAGCGGTGGATGTCATTATTGAATTATCTGTTAATTTTGAAAATAAGTATTGACATCAATCGTCAAAATCTTTATATTCTAACTGTTAAAAAAATCATTCTTCCTTTTGAACGAAGTTCGACTTAAACTTCGGGGGCATTATTCATGCCGTGTTAATTACGGTATGATTAAATCTTATTCTCTTGTCTGCATGAAAATATCCAATCTAAATCACCACATCAAAAATCATTACATGAGGTTCTCATGAAATATTTTTCATATGTTGTACTATTCATTTTTCTGTTTGCATTCTCGTTATTTGCACAGGAATTAACAATTTACCATCTCAATGTTGGTCAGGCAGATGCAACACTGATTAAATCACCCACCGGTGTTACAATGTTGATCGATGGAGGAAACACCGGCAATGGCACAGGTATAATTCTTCCATATCTGTCATCTCTCGGTATCACCTACTTGAATTATGTCGTTTGCTCTCATTACCACGCCGATCATCTTGGCGGGCTTGATGAAGTTATTACTGGCTTGGGTACCGCAAATATAGGTGCTGTATATGATAGGGGAAGCGATGCTCCGTTGCCAACAACAGTTGCATTTACCGATTATGTAACTGCGGCAAATTCAACAGGGCGTAGATATAAAGTTGCTCTTGGTCAAACACTTGATCTTGGCGGTGGAGTTACCATGCAATGCTTGGCTACCGACGGTGAGGTTTACAATTACGGGGTTGTACCCAATGCAACCGGTAGTGAGAACGATTTAAGTATAGGTTGGCGTTTGAATTATAATTCATTTCAATATTTTACTGGTGGCGATTTGGGTGGAGAGGCAACTTATTACGCAGATAACGAAACACCACTTGCTCCACAGGTTGGAAATGTAGATGCTTTTAAGATTAATCATCATGGAAGTCAGTATAGCACCAATCAAGTCTTTGTGAATACATTACAGCCCGAAGTCGGCATCATTCCTGTTGGAATAAACACATACGGACATCCTACTCAATTAATAATAGATCGTCTCGATGCAGCAAATTGTTATATGTATCAAATCGCAACCGGCTCAGGCGGAACAATCCCATCGGGTGCGGGAGTTGTGGCAAATAATCATGTCATATTAAGAACTTCCGGAACAACTTTCACCGTATCTTATGGAACGACTACAAATAGCTATCCCGGAGACGGTGTAGTTGATGTAACTCCACCCGTTATTTCTGCTGTTACTTCATCATCAATTACATCATCGAGTGCTGTTATAACCTGGACTACTAATGAAGCATCAAACTCGGTTGTGGAATATGGTCTCACAACATCTTATGGTTCTACAGTTACAAATGCAACGATGGTTACAAGTCATAGTGTATCACTCACAGGATTAACTGCAAGCACGTTATACCACTATCGAGTGAAGTCAACTGATGCGGCAAACAATACAGCCACATCAACCGACTATACATTTACAACCTCAGCACCACCGGTTCCAAAGTTAATCGATTCATTTGCCGATGGTAACTTTACAGCTAGTCCTGTCTGGGGCGGAACAACTTCAACATGGACGGTAACTACAAGCAGTGATGTTGCGGCAGGTGCGACGAATTCATATACTCTTCGTTTGAATGTTACTACAGCAGTGGCAGGTACGCAGTATCTCAGAACTCAACGGACAACAACATGGGGAACATCTCAATCGTGGTCGTTCTGGCTCGGCAGACGTGCGCAAGCGGCTACATTAGCAAACAGCAGTATTGTTTGGCTCTGGGCAAATGAAACAAATCTAACCTCATCCACTGTAGACGGCTACCGCATCCGGTTTGGAGATGATTCAGGTGGAGATAACATAGTGCTTCAGCGAGTTACAAATGGTGTCTCAACAGATATTCTAACATCATCTGGATCGGTTACGAATGGTTTACTGGATATTGGTTTCATGGTCCGTGTTACACGTACAAGCGGTTCGGTATGGACTGTTTACACTTCAACCTTGCCGACTGCAAGCGGAGGTGGGGCAATTGCAACCGCAGTTCCAACGGCTGCTAATACTACAGTAAGTCAGGGCAGCGTAACAAATTCAACTTATACTACATTCACAAACGGATATTTTGGTTTTATGGCGATTCATTCTTCCGGTGCTGATGGACGGGCAGGAGCAGAATTCGATCAGCTCTACTTCGATACAACCAGCACATCACCGCTTGGCAAAGCAGTGTTAAGTCCTGAGATTGCTTATGAACCGTCAATCTTTAAATTAAATCAAAATTATCCCAATCCTTTCAATCCATCTACAACAATCAGTTTTGATTTAGCTGAGGATGCCGTTGTAACATTAAAAGTGTATGATGTTATTGGACGGGAAGTTGCGATTATTGTGAATAACGAAGACCGTTCTGCCGGCACGCATCAAATGCGCTTTGATGCTTCATCGCTCGCGAGCGGTGTTTACTATTGCAAGCTAAACGCCTCAACCGTAACAGGCAAATCATTTACAGACACAAAACGATTGATGCTAGTGAAGTAATAAATATTTCTCATTTAAACTTGAAGGGCAAACATTTTTGTTTGCCCTTTTTTTATTTCAGCTGAAAACCCACACGGCACCTTTCGCTTCATTTTTCTGTTCTTTATAAAAACAACTCATCATTTTTATAAGGATTATTATGAAGTTTTATGGGTACGTGTTTATATTATGTTTGATAATTGCATCCAATGCGGCCGCGGATAATCGGAGGTATGTTTGGACTTATGAATACCAGACTCTTTCTGCGGGAAAGGGCGAATTCGAGATGTATACAACCCTATCTTCTCTCGATATGCAGCATTCAAAAGGGAACACGATTGCGGAACATCAGCTTGAGTTAGAAGTTGGAATGACAGACAGGTTTGATTTCGGAATTTATCAGGTATTCAAACAAAATCCCGGTGAAGCATTGAGTTATGACGGATATAAATTACGTGGACGGTATCGCTTAGGTGAACGCGGAAAACATTTCGTTGATCCGCTTCTTTATCTTGAATACAAAGGCAAAGCCGATTTTTCGGAACATGAGATTGAAGGGAAAATTATTCTCGCTAAAGATTTCGGGAAATTGAATATAGCTTTGAACCCAATCTTTGTTTATGAGTATGAAGATAAATGGGAATATCAAACAGAATACGCATTAGGTACCAGTTATGAAGTTAGCGATATATTCAAGATTGGAATGGAGGCAAAAGGAGGAAAGAGCGGGAATTACATAGGACCTGTTATCGCGCACGGAACAGAGAAATTTTGGATGACCATCGGTTCGGCGTTTAAAGTTGGAACTGTGAAAGAAGGAAAGCCGGAATTTCAAATTCGTCTGCTATTAGGTGTAGAACTTTGACAATCTGATTTTATAAACTATTTATTTTTAAATGGCAAACATTACTGTTTGCCCTTTTTTGTTTCAACTGAGATGTACCTAAGCCTGGCTTATATAATTGACGTGGGATCGTTTTACTTATAGATGAAAGAACAAATAAGACAGTTCATCAATCTTGTGGAAGACGTTTCTTGAGCCATTCTTGTACATGCTCAAGCCCTTGACCTGCAAATGGATAAGTGAGCGTTACAATAAACAAGTGAGCATTTTCGCTGAGAAATGGCATTATCTTGTGGAAAATCGTTGTTGTCTTTTCATCCGTTTCGATCGCGTATGAACTTTCAGAAAGTTGAACATGGTTGTAATTTTTAACAAACTGCGGTACGGGCTCAGCCAACGGACTCATTTTGCTGTGATCGTAAGTTATTAACAGTATATTCATTGTTATCTCCGATTTCTTATTCTTTCTTCTGATATTTCCCCGGCAAATCCTGGGGAGTCTGTTCCATTGGTCGAAGTCCCAGCACCCATTTGTCAAAACCTCTTTCAACCTCTTCGATTGGAGGGGAGCTTCCCCTCGGGTGTTTTGCTTGATAATTATTATTCTGCATGGCGAATTATTTCCTTTCCGTAATCTTCACACTTAATTTGATTTGCAAATGCCAGCGCTTGTTGCTCATCATTGAACCAATCTGTTGAGATTAGTTTTTTGAACCACATTAACTTTGTCCAGCGCTTAACAATCCAAGAGCTTGGATCAGAGTGACTGTGAGTAAGCGTAATGAAACAACTTTTAACATTTGATATTACAGTTGTGTTTCTCATTGCTTAGATCCTTTCTCTGCGGTTTCCAGAATTTCCATGAAAAATCTTCTTCGTATTGCAACATATAGAGCATTCCATCTTTGCAATGCGTTTTTGTCTTCACTAATTTGTTCGATAGCAGACGTTTTGAATTCTCTAAGTGAGTTGTGATCTTTTGTGTCTATTTTTTTTGTCATAAATTATTTTTCAGTTAAATGAAATGGCAATTGAACATGCCGTAGATTAGAAAAGCAGCTTGAATGTAATCGAGGTAGGCTTACAACGAATACTGTTTAGTATAACAACCACTGCGAGCCTATTAGAGCCATCGCCCTTGTGATAATGGCGAGTACAGTAGCTAATAGTTACTATATCAATATCGGCATACTTAATGCCAATAACGAGACATATATTTTATTTATTATTAGCATTAAAGCGTTATTCTGATATTGTGGCACGGGTACGATAAACACCATACAGGCATTCACTTAGATGATAACTCATCTAATTTTGGAGGAATGGATTAACCGGCACAGAAAACAGAGAAGTTAGAGAACTATTTCAATCGTAAGTAAAGAAGGTTTACCTTTTGCTTTTATTCAATAAAAAATGTTTATTATACGCGAAGAAGAAAACCAACCAAATTATATTAATAATATAGTCAGTTCGGAGTATTTAATATGACTGAACAGCAAAAAAAAGCACGACAAGAAATTATTAAGCGATATCTGGATGATTATAAATACATCCACAAAAAAGAAGAAACGATTACCTTCTTGCAAAAAGAAATTGAAGAAGCACACAAGTATAATCTCGATGATCTTATATATTTTTTCGATGGGAGATTGGATGCTCTTGAAGAAAGATATGAACTTGCGATTCAGAAATATCAGCAAGCGTTAAAGATCAATGAAAAATTCTCCTATCCCTGGAACGGACTTGGGAATGTTTATTATAACCAGAAGGATTACGAGAAGGCAAAAGAGGCATACGTCAAGGTGATTGCTCTTGACGAAAAATACGCATCTCCCTGGAACGGACTTGGGAATGTTTATTATGATCAGGAGGATTACGAGAAAGCAAAAGAGGCATACGTCAAGGCGATTGCTCTTGACGAAAAATACAAAGATCCTTGGAACAACCTTGGGAATGTTTATGTAAAGCAGAAAGATTACGAGAAGGCAAAGGAGGCATACCTCAAGGCAATTGCACTTGACGAAAAATTCGCATATACCTGGAACGGACTTGGGTATGTTTATTATGTGCAGAAGGATTACGAGAAGGCAAAAGAGGCATACCAAAAGGCGATTGCTCTTGACGAAAAATTCGCACATCCATATAGAAATTACGGTCTTCTTTTAGTTGATATGAACGATCTCGAAGAGGCTCGTATCTATTTCGGAAAGGCAATAGAAGCTTATAAATCTGAGGGTGAAAATTACTGGCTATCTTTAACGGAAAAAAATCTTGAGGCAGTCAAAGAGAAACTCAATGCCGAAAAAGTTGTTAAGAGAGTTAGAGATTCTATAAAGGTTGAGGATCCAATAGCAATTTTGTTGTCTGAAACCGAGCGTTTCGAAAAGGAGATTTTTGAAAAGCAAAAGAAATTCCAGTTCTTTGTTGAAAAAGAAAAAGATGGAGAAAATGAACTACAATATTTGAAAGTGCTTCGTCGGTGGAATTCTTACACTCCTATCGTTGCTGATAATTACCACATAAGTAAAGGCGGCGGATATTTTTTGAAAATAAAGGGATATGGTGTGGTGATAGATCCCGGATTTAACTTTATAGACAATTTCAAGGGAGCCGGTCATTGTTTTGATGAGATTGATGTTGTCATCGTATCTCATGCTCATAATGATCATACATCGGACATTGAATCTATACTCACACTGCTCAATAACTGCAACAAAAGGCGCAAAGGGCTAGTGGATTTTGTTAGCGAAAATACCGTGCGTGCCGATATTGCTAAAGGTCGTGGAGTTGGTATTAACAATATAACTGAAGAGGAAATTGAGAAAGCTTTTATGATATCCACTCGTCGTAAAACCATCGATCTCTATATTTCAAAGAGCGTGGATAAGAAATTCGCCGGAATGCTTAATCTTTATTCGAAAGATGATTACAAGTATCATGTCATAGAAAAGGATGACGAGAAATCACTCCTTGATGGACTTTTAAAGATAAAAGTTATTGGCGCAAAACACGATGATATTATTTCGGATCAAGATTCAGTTGGCGTATTGTTCTATTTTGATGATACTGTACTTGTGTATACAGGAGACACAGGGTGGAGTAATGAGATCGAGAAACAATATATAAACATTCACAAAGATATCAAGAGCAAACATATCGTTCTTCTTGCTCATATAGGCGGTCTCAAGGAGTATGAGAGTAAATATCTAATCCCAGAAAAACGCAACGAAGCTTTTTATAAGAATCACCTTGGGAGAATTGGACTTGGAAAGTTAATATCAGTTTTAAAACCAAAAATATGTTTAATATCGGAATTCGGGGAAGAGTTGAGAGGACATCGGCAGGAACTTGCAGAAATCTATAACAGTGTTTTTAAAAATACTACGCTTTTTCTTCCAGCGGATATTGGACTTGAATACCATCTTCACGATAATAAGATCCGCGCTATCACAGAACTTGATGTTGATAAATATGAGTATAAGACTGCACTTTTTGAAGCTGATAGGGTAAAGACGTCTCTTTTAAGAAAGGATTATTCGCTTCATTACTACGATGCGAAAGCTTCATTCAAAGAAGGCGACCTCATACAGGTGCTCATAGAACAGTTTGATAGGAGTACTAGATAGAAGTTAAGTAAAAGTGAGACAATCCTTAAATATTTATGAACCTCCAATCCGAAATCCTCAAAGCTGTTTCCATTTCCAATCTATAGCTTCCCAACTAGAGTCCTTAAGATTTGGATCATTGCTGCATACCGATTCAAGAAATAGCTCAAGCTTATTCATCGCCTCAGAAAAACTTTCGTTAACGGTCAACCGATTTCTACTTAGAAATGCTATCCATTGTTTTTGTTTATCGGAATCCAATTTAAAATCAATTCCAAATATTACTTTTCGATCTTCAAGAGGTGTACCTCTGTGTTGAAAAGTGGCAATAATGGCTTCACGAATATTATCGAATAAGAATGTTTCATTCTGAGCTTGAAACAGGATATCATAAATATCTTTCATCCGGCTCGAGACAAAACTAAGCTTCACAAGCGCTTCGAACTTCTCGGCTATAGAAGATTCAATAGAGTAAACGTTAATCTTAGGTACAGGCATTTCCTCAAGGAGAACGGGAAAATCTGTTTGGTGCGGTCCAGCTATAATTTTGTCACCAAAAGCAACATCCATCCAGAGTACTTCTTTCATCCCGCCTAAAGATGCCTCAACACGCACCCGAATACCATTATAATCTGCGTTCTCTGCAATTTCGTCGACAGTAATATTTTTATGATCGAATATCACACAGTCTTTGCAATCAATTGTAACAATCTCCTGTATTATTTTTTTGATATTGTCAGGAGCATTGGAAAGACCTTGTCCCAAAAAATCAATATCTCTTGTCGGTCGGAGGCGGGACATCCGCTGAGTTAGAAGTAGTAGTGCACCTTTGAGTATGAATCCTGTTTGATATTGGGAAATAGATAATCGGTAAAGGAATCGTTCTTGAAAATATTGTAAAAGAACTGCGTTGAAATCACGGTTGGTTTGCTTTGCGATATTAAGAAGCCGGGCTTTGACGGAAGCGGTTAGGTCTTTAATTTGCTTGCTTCGGTTTGTCGGTTCACTCTTCATTATCCAACAATTGCTTTCACATAAGGCATCATTACAGTTTTCACCTGACAAACCTCCGCATACTTACTGAGCTTATTGATGTTCGCTTCTTTTAGTTTGAGATAACTTTTAAGTCCTTCAAGTGCAATGTCAATGCCAAGTTTATTTCTGTAGCGGAACATATCGCAAACTGTTTTTTCTTTATTGTAGACTCTAATAGTACCACTCTTGATCTGTATCTTCTCAATCCCAGGTGAATAGAAGGCATTTGGGAAATAAAATACACGGATTGGTGGATATTTAATTTTAAACCGGTCAGTATTATGCGGTACTGCCACCGTTACCTCTGATGGATTGAATGTTGTCAGATTATAATATCGTAGTGCTGAGGAGAGGCAGATGACTGTCGCTTTATTCGCATGACAGATATCTATCAGACTGCTGTTTTCATTCCATGGATAATCGATAAGCTTGTAAAGACCGGGCTTTATTTTTTCGATCAGATTGTTAGAAACTGCTTTCGCAATATCTCTAGTATGGATTTTAGCTACTTTCATATCCTGCATTCTGCCATAGCCACCATGTTTCTTGAAAAACCTAACTATTTGGTCCATTTTATCCTTAATATGCGGTTCATATTCAAGGCAGATAAACATTATCTGCCTTGTTTTAGAACCAATATAATATTATTTCCCCAAAAATCAAATACGACTTCAATCTTACAGAACAGATTTGAATATTCTCCAAAATCTTGTTAATTTTCTTCACTTATGAACCTCCAAACCGAAATCCTCAAAGAACATTCAAAGCGGCAGGTTGTAAAAATTGCCGGATGGATCGGCAGCAACCCGAACCGTTTTAAAAAATTGATGGAGCTTTTCCTCCATGGCGAACCGATTGAATCGCAGCGTTCTGCATGGATAGTCGGCTATTGCGGCGAGAAACATCCGGAGCTAATAACGCCGTGGCTTTCTGCAATGCTGAAGAAAATGCAAGAGCCGGATGTTCATTGTGCCGTTAAGAGAAATGTAACGCGCACACTTCGGTATATTGAAATTCCCCGCAAACATCTCGGTAAAGTAGTAACCATTTGTTTTAACGAGATTGCGAATCCAAGCAGCCCAGTGGCTATCAGAGTATTTTCGATGTACGTGCTGGCGGAAATTGCTAAACAAGAACCGGCAATTATCAATGAATTGCGCGTAACAATTGAGCAGTTACTTCCGTATGCCGGTGGAGGACTTCTTGCATGCAGTAGGAAGGTTTTGAAACAAATAGATAAAATGAAAAAAATAGTTGTTTGACTTTTAGCAATAATTGCCGTATCATCAATTCGTTATAATCCCATTAATCATTAAATCCAACACAATAAATCGTCTTTACAAGGAGAACAAATGAAAATAGTATGGTACACCGTTGCCTCCATATTGTTGCTTTGTGCGCTCACTTTTGCACAGGATAAAAAAAATATGGATAACCCTTTCTTTAAAACTTGGACAACCCCGTTTGAAACGCCGCCCTTTAACGATATTAAGGTGGAGCATTTTATGCCTGCCTACGAAGAAGGGATGAAGCAGCACGATGTTGAAATCGGCGCTATTACACACGATCAAGAAGACCCGACATTCCAAAACACAATAGAGGTATTAGAAAAAAGCGGCAAGCTTTTAACAAAAGTCGATTATATATTTGCCAGTTTGAACGATGCGAACACAAACGAGGAGATGCAGAAAATTGCAAAGACAATTGCGCCAATCCTCTCGAAGCACAACGACGACATCTCTCTAAACTCGAGACTATTCGATCGTGTTAAACAACTCTACGACGATAGGGATAAACTTGATCTAACCACAGAGCAGAAAACTGTTCTCGATAATTACTATCAGGGTTTTGTCAGAGGTGGCGCGAATTTAACAGATGAAGCGAAAGATAAATTCAGAAAAATCAACGAAGAACTCAGCATTCTTTCTGTGAAGTTTTCGGAAAATCTGTTGAAGGAAACTATCGCGATGGGATTGGTTATAGATAATAAAGCTGATTTGGCAGGGCTTCCCGATGATGTAATTCAAGCTGCCGCTGAGATGGCAAAGTCAAAAGGTCAGGAAGGTAAGTGGGTGTTCACGCTTCAGAAACCGAGTTTTATTCCTTTCCTCCAATATTCAAATAAGCGCGAACTGAGAGAGAAATTGTTCAGAGCTTATATCAGCCGAGGTAATAATAACAACGAGAATGATACCAAAAAAATATTATCAAGAATTGCCGCACTGCGAGTTGACAGGGCAAACTTACTCGGATTCAAAACCCATGCAGATTTTGTGCTCGACAGGTATATGGCAAAAAAACCTGAAAACGTTTATAAGTTTTTGAATGACCTTTGGAAACCGGCATTAAAACGGGCGGGGACAGAAGTTGATGATTTGCAAAAGTTGATTAATAAAGAAGGCAATAAATTCAAACTCGAAGCGTGGGATTGGGTGTATTATGCCGAGAAGGTAAAGAAAGAAAAATATGCTCTCGACGAAGAAATGCTGAGACCCTATTTCAAGATGGAAAATGTACGCCAAGGAGCTTTTGATGTGGCTGCAAAATTATACGGAATACAATTCATCGAGAGAAACGATATACAGGTCTATCACCCGGATGTAAAAGTGTACGAAGTTAAAGAAGCAGATGGTAAACATATCGGTATTTTCTATTCGGACTATTTCCCGCGCGACAGCAAAAGAAGCGGTGCTTGGTCGGGCAGTATCAGAAACCAGTCGAACATGGATGGCAAGTATATCACACCGGTTGTTTTTAATGTAGGTAATTTTGCAAAGCCGACTGCAGATAAGCCATCGTTGATGAGTGTTGATGATGTTGCTACATTATTTCATGAATTAGGTCATGGTCTTCACAGCTTGCTGTCGAACACTGTTTATCCGAATGCACAATCAGTTCCTCAAGATTTTGTGGAGCTTCCTTCACAGATAATGGAAAACTGGGCAATGGAACCTGAAGTTTTAAATATGTATGCGAAACATTACAAGACTGGCGAGCCGATGCCGAAAGAATTAATTGACAAAATTCGAAACTCCCAGCTTTTCAATCAGGGTTTTGAAACTGTTGAATATCTCGCCGCATCTTTCTTAGATATGGATTGGCATACACTGACGAACGATACAGAAAAGGATGTCCCGACATTCGAGAAGGAATCGCTCACAAAAATCGGTTTGATTCCGCAGATTGAATCGCGGTATCAAAGCACCAATTTTTCCCATATCTTTTCGGGCGGTTATTCTTCAGGGTATTACAGTTACATCTGGGCGGCTGTTCTTGATGCGGATGCGTTTGAAGCTTTTAAAGAAACAAGTTTATTCGATCAAGCTACCGCAACCTCGTTCAGAAAAAATATTCTTGAAAAAGGCGGCAGCGAAGATGTAATGGTTGAATATAAGAGATTTAGAGGTGCGGAACCTAAAGTTGATGCTCTTTTGAAGCGAAGAGGCCTAAATTAAATAGATTGATATTAAATATCAGCAAGACGATATAACTTTTATTGCGGTGAAGTATCGATAGAGGCAACTCTTCGAAAAAATCGACATCACATATTTAAATCATTATAGTGAAATAAAAATATCATGACTCTAAAAAGCTTTCGGAGAATATTTATTGCCATTGCCGGTTTCACAGTTCTGCTCATAGGTATCGTGATGATATTTCTTCCAGGACCTTCGATCCTAGTTATACCTGCCGGTTTAGGGATATTGGCTACAGAATTTGTATGGGCAAAAGTATTATTGAATAAGATGAAAGAAAAGATTTTTAGAAAGAAGAAACCTCAGATGCCGGAAACGCCAAAGGAGATACAATAAAAAACCCCGCCTCGAATTAATCGAAGCGGGGTTTGTTGTTAAACGTGATTGTATCTATCGCAGCTTACGATATTACGGATACGTTTGAAGCCTGAAGTCCTTTTGGGCCGTTTTCAACTTCAAATTTCACTTGGTCGCCTTCGTTAAGGTTTTTGTAACCTTCTCCGACGATCGATTTGTGATGGACGAATACATCTTCGCCACCTTGACGTGAAATGAAGCCGTAACCTTTTGCTCCGTTGAACCATTTGACTGTTCCTTTTTCCATGGAACTATCCTTTCTATTATCCCGCCCTTGGCGGAATTGTTTTGTTTTGAAATGACCCCTGTTACAGGATCGGTAAAGTGTACGCCGGAAACCGTGGCTTTTATATAAAATACCGCTTTATCGGAGTTTATCCGACTCTGCGTGTTTCGATTGCTGGCGACTCTGACCTTGAAAGGAGACAACGGGTACATCAGCTGGTGTTAAAAGCGTGCGAATACTGCAGAAAAACGTGTTCAGTAAACAACCCCGAAGGGTTGTGCTAACGGTGTACTGTTATTTGACTATATAACATACATTAAATTCCAATCAATAGCAATTATTACCTTAATTGTAATACCCAACAGTCTTAATGAGCTGTTATACCATAAGAAATTTTAGTTTGTATTGTCTTTAAAAAAGTATTATAATTCAATATCGTAAATCATCTTTACCGTTCTTTTCTCAATCCCAGAGTATAACAATTATGATTAAAAATTATGCAGATTAAAATAGAAAAAACGAAGAATCCCAAACAAAAACCAGATCAATCAAATCTCGGTTTTGGGAAATATTTTACAGATCATATGTTTATCGTCGATTATGCTGAAGGTAAAGGATGGCATGATGCGCGTATCATTCCATACCAACCCCTTTCCCTCGATCCGGCAACCTCGGTGTTTCATTACGGACAGGCAATATTCGAAGGCATGAAAGCTTATCTTTCGGCAGAAGGTAAAATCCTCCTCTTCCGTCCGCGCAAAAATATGGAACGCATCAACAGCAGCGACGATAGAATGTCGATGCCTCTCATTGATGTTGACTTTGGTGTCGAAGCTATAAAAACTTTAGTGAAGCTTGATAGAGATTGGATTCCGACTGCAGATGGAACTTCGCTTTATATTCGTCCATTTATTATTTCTACCGATCCGGCACTCGGAGTGCGAGCGTCGAACACTTACAAATTCATCATAATCCTCTCGCCGGTTGGGGCATATTATCCTCAAGGAATAGCACCGGTAAAAATTTATGTTGAACCGGAATATGTTCGTGCGGTTCGCGGAGGAACAGGTTACGCCAAAGCCGCGGGTAATTACGCAGGCAGTATGAAAGCACAATCTATTGCTGCAAAGAAAGGATATGTGCAGGTACTTTGGCTCGACGGTGTTGAGAGAAAATATATCGAAGAAGTTGGTGCGATGAATGTCTTTTTCAAAGTCAAAGGCGAGGTTGTTACTCCGGCGCTTGAAGGAAGTATTCTCCCCGGCATTACGCGCGAGTCTGTTATATTTCTCTTGAAACATTGGGGGATGAAAGTGAGTGAACGCAAGATATCTATTCATGAACTCCAAGAGGCGCATAATAAAGGAGAATTGGAAGAAGCATTCGGAACCGGAACCGCCGCTGTAATTTCTCCGATAGGTGAATTGAGTTGGAATGGGAGTCGGATGGTCTTAAATTACGGCAACACCGGCGATGTAGCCCACAAACTTTATGACATGCTCACAGGAATACAATTCGGGCGCTTGAAAGACGAATTCGGCTGGACGGTAAAGGTTGAATAGAGCGACCTTCATATTCTAATTTCGGAATGGCAAGAAAATAAACTTGCCATTTTTTTTGATTGGATGAAACCGATCAGATTTACGCTGCTGATATCACTAAAACAGTCATATACCCACGGGTAATGTCAACGGAAATCTATTTATTCCGTCTAACCAGAATAAAGAAGTACTAATTATCATAAAGAATCAAATGAGATACATATCAATTATCACGTTATTACTCTGTAGTCTATTCATAATCGACTCTACAAAATCTTACGGGTCAATTCAATCGGATCAGGAGAAAATATCTTCTAAAATAATTGAATCATATATTGATGCGTTTAATAGTGACGAAAACGGAATGAGTAAATTTATTCTGGACAATGTATCGAGCAATGCCTTGAGTGCAAGACCTCTCGAATCTCGCCTTGCCATCTACAAACAGTTAAGGAGTGATATGGGGAGTATTGAACTAAAGAAAATCGAAGCAACTTCTGAATCGATGATTTCGGCGATCGTCCACACTCAAAAAGGTGAATGGTTTAGATTTACATTCGAGCTTGATTCTGGATTGTCGAATAAGATTGTAGGTATTCGCATCGAAGATACTGATGAACCTGAATTATCAAAGTCAGCTAAAATGTCGGAAAGTGAAGCTTTGCAATCAATTGCCAAATATCTCGATGCCCAGACAATGAAAGATCAATTTTCAGGATCAGTTTTAGTTGCAAAAAATGGTAAGCCGATTTTTAAACGTGCTTACGGAGAGGCGAATAAAGAATTCAATATCCGCAATCATCCTGATACAAAATTCAATCTCGGATCGATAAATAAAATATTTACTCAGATTGCAATAGGTCAGCTTTATGAAGATGGTAAGCTTTCATTCAGCGATCCTATCATTAAATATCTCCCCGATTATCCGAACAAAACGGCGGCAGAAAAAGTAACAATCCGGCATCTGCTCGATATGTCGTCGGGTGTTGGAGATTTCTTCGGTGAGAAATTCGAGAACACACCGAAAGATCGTTTACGCACTATCGGTGATTTCCTGCCGATGTTTGCCAATGATTCGTTAAAGTTCGAACCCGGAACGCAGCGGCAGTACTCAAACGGCGGATTTATTGTCTTAGGAGCGATCATCGAAAAAGCATCCATGCTAAGTTACTACGATTACGTTAAAGAGCACATCTTCAAACCTGCCGGTATGGTGAATACAGATTCGTACGAGGCGGATATTCCCATTCCTAATCTTGCTGAAGGATATACTCGAGACAGTTTGAATCAGCCATGGCGAAAAAATATTTACTCAAGGCCTGCACGGGGAAGTTCCGCGGGTGGAGGTTATTCTACTGTCGAAGATTTGCTGAAATTCATAGTTGCACTTGAAAAGGGGAGCTTCTTTGCAAAAACAGATACATGGAATATCCTTAAAGGTGAACCTGCGAACAAGGATAGTAAGAAGCAGGGAGGTATGGGGATTTTCGGTGGAGCTCCAGGAATAAATTCCGGAATCGAAACAAATATTGGAAAAGGGTATACTGCGATTGTGATGTCGAATTACGATCCGCCGGCGGCGCGAGATGCAATAAAAAAGATAGGTTCTATCTTACGCTCAATTCGTTAGACGATTATAATCTGTTAAATTTATTTTATTGGCAAGTCGCTAAATTATTCTTCGAATTATCGAAAAGAATAAATGGATATTTGAATTTCACGACGCCGCATTTCCTCCGAATATAAAAGTTGGTGAGATATTGTATATGCGGAAGAAGTAATTTGCAAAATAATATTGTTACTTCAGAAAAAATGCGGCTCGCAATTTATGTGAGCCGCATTTTTCGTAATAAATGGAATTTTCACCGTGTTAGAATCGTCGACCGCCGCCACCGCCGCCACCACCGCTGCGTCGACCGCCGCCACCACCACCACCGAATCCGCCTCTTCCGCCTCTGCGACCGCCGCCACCACCACTACCGCGTTCTTCGCGTGGACGGGCTTCGTTCACAACAATCTGCTTGCTGTCTAATTGTTTGCCGTTGAGGGCTTTCATTGCGGCTTCTGCTTCTTCCTTCTTCGGCATTTCAACGAATCCAAAACCTTTGGATTCTCCGCTAAACTTGTCTTTGATGATCTGGATGCTCTTTATCTCACCAAATGCCTGGAATTCTGCGCGCAAGTCGTCTTCACTTACTCCGTGCGACAAATTGCCTACAAATAAATTCATATACAACTCCTTTAGTGTTAGTTTTTTTTAAAGCAATACCCTGGTGCAGAACTCAGGTTTACCTCCACCGGATAATGCACATGTTAAATATAGGAAAAGATTTTGATAAACCAATAACAAATCTTTCAATTTTTGATGTAATTTATAAATTAATCAAAATTAAGCAAAAAAAGGCATATTTAGCAATGTTTTTTTGATGATTCAGGTTCGATGCGCAATCGCTGGATAGATCCATAAGTCAATGAGCGCCAAATCCATTCAATCGGCCCGAATCGAAATTTATTTAGCCACCAGTTACTGAAACCGATTTGGAAAATAAACATGCCAGTAGAAAGTAGAATTCCACACGCCGGTTCGATCTCACCGTACAATCCAAAACCATATCCATAAAAAATGGTCGTGAAGAAAATTGAATGGAATAGATAATTAGTGATAGCCATTCTGCCAACATACCCGATGGGTGCGAATATTTTGTATAACTTAACATTTTGAATGAGTTGGAGGATGGCTATCGCATAACCGAAAGCAAGCAGTGGCACACTGTAAACATTTAAACAAAGAGTTGCGAGTTTTATTAGCGGATAAGTATCATCGTGTGGGAAAGAAAATTCATCGGCTGTTACGCGTAAAAATTGCCCGGCAAATCCGATCGCTAAAAAAAACCACATAAAATTTTTCAATAGTGGCAAATGTTGTTTTATGTTCTGAATGACTCCCTTCCTCCATAAAAATAGTCCCAATACCATCATTGAAAAAGCACGGACAGTGAATGAATCGAGTCCGCTTATATAAAAGTGCAAAACTTCTGCGGCTCTGTAATCGGTAATTTGTGAAAATGATCCTTTGCCGTAAACAAACAATTGGCGCATTGCCTGCGTGTAATAATTCGTTGATCCATCCTCAGGACTGCTATTCAATGTCGTCATCTCGAATACCTTTTTTACAACCGGGATGATGATAGGAATTGAAATAGAAATTATCGCATAAAGAAGAAGGCGATTCGGAGTGTGATTTCTTATTAAAAGGAGAATAAATCCAAGGATAGAATAAATAACCAAAACGTCACCGGACCAAATAAGAAATCCGTGAATTAGTCCGATGATGAAAAGTACAATTAGTCGTCGTGAATAGAACGATGAGAAATCGGTGTTGCGCGATTTAGTTCGCTCCATCATTATTGAAAAACTGACACCGAAAAGTAGCGCGAATAAATGATAGAATTTATCTTTAACGAAAAAGACAGTGAACCAATTAGCTAAAACATCCATAGTGCTGGGCCAAGGATGGGTGGAAACATCGAACATTTTAGTAGGTAAGCTAAAGATTACAATGTTCATCAGAAGGATCCCGAAAATTGAGAGACCTCTGAGAATATCAATATAATCGATACGCTCTGTTTTTGTGGTTGGAGTGATCGTTACCAAATTTTAAATATAATTGTTAATGATTGTCTGATTTATTTAATGAATGCCTGGTTACGTATCATTTTGATCATATCGTATGGAGCTGGATCGCCTCCTAAATATTTGTGAAACCAATCCAGATGAGCGTTATAATACAATGGCATCGATTTTACGCTCGAGGGCCAATGCCCATCGTTGGGGAAAACGATTAATCGTGACGGGACTTTCATCTTTTGCAGATGGGTAAAGAATTCCAAACTTTGTGTGTAAGGAACTCTATAGTCGCGTTCGCCCGTTATAACCAAACATGGTGTTTTAAAATTTTTCACAAAATTATTGGGTGACCATTTTTGATATAAATCTGATTCCCATGGTGCACCGCCCAAATCCCACTCAGGGAACCACAATTCTTCGGTGGCGCCGTGCATTGCAGTCAAATTATAAACCCCCATCATAGAAACGATTGCCTTAAAGCGATTTGTATGACCCTCCAACCACATCATCATGTAACCACCATACGACCATCCCATTGCACCTATACGATTTTTATCGACCCATGGAATATTCTCTAACGAATCTGTCACTGCCATAACATCCTCATACACTTTTCCGCCCCAATCTTTTGAAATTGCCGCTGTGAATTCTTGTCCGTAACCGGTTGAGCCGTGAGGATTTGGGAAAGCAACGATGTAGCCGGAACCCGGATATACTTGCCAATCTCCTCGGAACGCATCAGCCCATTGCGATTGCGGACCGCCATGAACATTCAGAATCAGCGGATATTTTTTTGCCGGATCAAAGTTATGCGGTTTTACAATGAATGTGTGTATCTTTTTTCCGGTGGGTGAAGGAATCCAAATCTCTTCGGCTGGACGAATATCTACCCGATCAGCAACTTCTTTGTTGATGAATGTTAACTGCTTTACTTTTTTTCCGTCGGATGAGCAACTCCAAATTTCCACGGGCTCGCCAACTGATCGCCTCGTGAAGATAAGTTGTTTTCCGTTCGATGATAATGAGAAAGCATCGATCGTTTTTGTATCCAAAATTTTGGAAATTGATTTCGATTTTAATTCAACCTTAAATATCGGGACGTGCCCCTCAACTTGTGCGGTGAAGTAAATACTCTTAGAATCATGTGTCCACGTGAAATCGCTTACCCAGTTATCAAAATTATCTGTTAACTTTGTTAGTTCGCCGGTCTTCCGGTTATAGAGTCCGATGCTGAATCTGTCCGCTTCGTATCCCGGGATGGTTTGATATTTATAAGCAATGTATTTGCCGTCGGGTGAATATTGCGGGTTACCGTCGTACGCTTTATTATCTTGAGTGAGATTTTTTAATACATTATCCTCCAGAGATAGAATAAATAAATCTTTATTCGTCGATTCTGCCTGATTAACATCATGATTTGAAACGAAACAAATTTCTTTTCCGTCCGGTGAGAATGTAAAACCGCCCCCCCCCTGTTCCCACGCCGGAGAATCGTAATTACCCGGAGTAAGATCAGAATAAATTTTGGTGTTGAGATCATATCCTATGATATGTGTTTTTTTACCGTCTTTCCAATCGGTCCAATGGCGATATAACAACTCATCCGCCATATGCGCTTGTATGGGACCGCTTGTCATCGTGCTATCTGTAAATTTATTGCAATCTCCGCTTATCGGGCAATCAGGGAAGATATCGCTCGCAAATATGAGTGTATTATAGTTTGGAGATAGTTCGGGGTCTGCAATCCCCATCGGAAAATCGGTCATCTGGTTCGGCTCTCCGCCCGTGATTGAAACCTGCCAGAGTTGAGGACCGTTTTTACGTGTTGAAACAAAATAAATATTTTTTGAATCGGCAGACCATCGCGGGTGATTATCTGCTGCCGAATGATCTGTGAGTTTTTTTGCGTTGCTTCCATCTGCATCCATTATCCATATATCTTGATTGGATTTTCCTTTGTCTAAAAAGCTTTCAGTTACGACATATACAATCATTTTACCATCGGGAGAAATTTGGGGCTCGCTAACACCTTTTAATTTATAAAGATCTTCGATAGTGAAAGGACTTTTTTGACCCATAACGATAAATGGAAACGACATAATAAAAAACAAGACGAAAATCTTTTTCATAAAATACTCCGTAATGATATAATAAAATGGTAATGAATATCGGAAGAAATATAATCATTCCTGAGGATGGATTCAATTCCAATCCACCCTCAGACCTTGGAGAGATATTTCAAGATGAAAAATTCAAGTTTTCACAGTATCATTAAGAATATTCAACTGTGATAACACCAATTCCAAAAAATTCATCGATTGGAGCGAAAGGAGAGATAGTCGGATTCCCGCCGATGTATATCATCGCACGCTCACCATCGTTGGGGAAGTTGAACCTAAACCCATTCTCGGGATTAAAAAATTGATAATTTCCATTCGTTGGGTTAAATAAACTTCCTGAGAGGTGATCGTAAGTCATGTTGACAACGCCGCTTCCTTCATTTCTTGGATATAATTTCCGTGGGAGCGAAAAGTTGACAAAAATTTGAGCATTGGGCGCACCTTCGATTTCTATCAGCGCGGGCGAGAACGATTCTTCTCCATTGAATCTATTGATATTTTCAGCCACGCCATCTTCGATGGCAATTGCTTCGTAAGAAACTCCCGGTATCAGATTTTCGTAGATTGCCCCGTTAACAACTGCAACTGCGAGCGGGGTTTGAACTATTGTTACGGCAAAATCAACTACTCCTATCTCCTGTGCGGAACTTAGTTCGATCATGATTACAAGAAATAGCAAGGCGTATATTGTTTTCATCATTATTTTCACACCTCATAAAATTGTCGAAATATTTTGACAAAATATGTGAAGAAAATGAGAAACAGTATGTTAATCTAATCACTCTTAGTGTGGAAGATCACGCTGTTTTGCCATACAGGATGATATGATTCTGTTAGTAGACGGGATTTTTTATGACATAAATGATCTTGAAAAGTCGAGGATTATTTTATCGAGAGTGCCGGGCGTCAACTTTATTAGAGAAATAATCCTCGGAAAAGGGGAAGAGTATTTTGTAAAGAATTGTATAATCAAAACCAATGATACTTTTGAATGATGTTGAATCAACAGTTAAAGTTGATTCAGGTTATTCTTTAATTTTGCATATGATTCTTTGAAGTTGGTTAATTTCATCCGTTCTTTTTCTACAACATCTTTGGGGGCTCTGCTTACGAAATTATCGTTCGATAATTTGTTTTCAATACCTTGTATCATGGTTTCAATATGTTTCAACTCTTTTTCAATTCGTTCTTTCTCTACTGTGGTATCGATGATTCCTTCAAGTGGAATAAATATTTCACCGCCTGCAACAACTGCGCTCGCCGCCTGATTAGGTTTGGTTCCATCGGGGGAAGATGTAATATTGTTAACGCGAGCCAACCGTTGAAAATATTTCTGATATCGTTTTATGATATCTTCTTTTGTTTTATCTGTAAATTTCAAAATCAGCGATATTTCTTTTGAGGGTGGAACTGTTAATTCACCGCGAATATTTCGGATACTGTTGATCGCGTTTTGCACATACTGCATTTCCAACTCGGTATTTTTATCTATCCAGTTTTGATCGGATTTTGGAAATGGAGAAACCATGATAGAAGAACCATCTGGACGTTTAGAAAGATGTTGCCAGAGTTCCTCAGTCACGAACGGCATGAATGGGTGCAATGACCGGAGTGCCTCATCAAAAATTGAGATTGCGCGGTCAAGAATGATTGATTTAATTTCATCAGACTCTGTAC
The DNA here is from genome assembly GCA_013824245.1 of Chlorobiaceae bacterium. GTDB lineage: Bacteria > Bacteroidota > Ignavibacteria > UBA10030 > SZUA-254 > PNNN01. The sequence goes on from PNNN01000072.1 coordinate 26,785, forward strand.
CATACAATCTTCCTTTGATCATTTCAACATACCAGTCACAGAAGTCGTGCCACAGGAAGTCGTATAACATTTTTGTGGCAATATTTATGTCGAACGAATTAAGGGCAGAGGTTAACTCAGAAATAGTCGAATTTAGGCGCGAGAGAATCCAGCGATCTGCTAGATCAAGATGGAGGTCGGAAATTTTTTGACTCGAATCGGCAGTTGGTGAAAAATTTTCTGCCAACTGCGATTTGTTCATTAGTAAAAACCTGCCGGCGTTCCAAATCTTGTTTGCAAAGTTTCTTCCTATCTCACACTTTTCATTTGAATACAGCACATCCTGTCCGAGAGGCGCAAGGTAAAGAACAGTGAATCGCAAAGCATCGGCTCCGAATTCTGAAATTACATCCAACGGATCGGGCGAATTGCCGAGCGACTTACTCATCTTTCTTCCCTGCATGTCCCGTATTAAGCTCGTGAAATAAACATCCTTAAAAGGAATTTTTTGTTCGATTGATAATCGAGGAGTGCCGTCTACTTGTGGAATTTCTCCCATTACTTCTATACCAGCCATTACCATCCTGGCAACCCAAAAGAAAATTATGTCGGGTGCGGTTACCAAAGTATCTGTAGGGTAAAAATATCTAAGCTCTTTATTATCATTGGGCCAGCCCAGTGTGGAAAAGGGCCAGAGCCAAGATGAAAACCATGTATCAAGCACATCTTCATCCTGACGAAGATTCGTTGATCCGCAATGCGGACATTTATCCGGTGCGGATTTTGAAACGATCGGTTCTTTGCATTCAAGTTTACACTCTGCATCTCCAACGCAGTACCAAACCGGAATTCGATGACCCCACCAAAGTTGTCTTGAGATACACCAATCGCGGATGTTATTCATCCAATGTTCATATGTTTTTGTCCAGCGATCGGGATGGAAATGAATGTACCCTTCGGTTACTGCCTGAAGAGCCGGCTGTGCGAGCGGTTTCATTTTTACGAACCATTGATCCGATAGATAAGGTTCAATTACCGTATCACATCTGTAGCAACGGCCGATATTATTAGTATATACATCAACTTTGATCAGTAATCCGGATGAATCGAGATCTTTCACGACTAACTTCCGAGCTTCGTATCTATCCAATCCTCTGTATTTTTGAGGAACATTATCGTTCGTTCGGGCTGAGATATCAAAAATATTTATGAATGGCATCTGATCTGATGCATTGGTGTGTTCATTGTATCTCTGCGCAATCCAATAATCATTCGGATCGTGAGCGGGAGTTACTTTCACCATTCCTGTGCCGAATTCCGGATCTACAATTTCATCTGCGATTATAGGTATCTCTCTATCGGAAAGAGGAAGGAGAACTTTTTTGCCGATTAGATGTTGAAATCGTTTATCATTTGGATTAACCGCAACCGCGGTATCGCCGAGCATTGTTTCGGGACGTGTTGTGGCAACTGTGGCGTAATCATTCGATCCGATAATGGGATATTTTATGTACCACAAACTGCCGCTTTGTTCGGCGAAATTCACCTCATCATCACTGATTGCTGTGTGATCTTTCGGGCACCAATTAATTATATATTTTCCGCGATAGATCAATCCTTTTTTATATAAGCGAATAAAAATTTCTTGAACAGCTTCTGACAACCCCTCATCCATTGTAAAGCGTTCACGATTCCAATCGCAAGAAGTTCCCAGTTTTTTTAGTTGTTTAATAATCGTATGCCCGTACTGTTCGCGCCACTGCCATACTTTTTCAATAAATTTTTCTCTGCCTAAATCGTGGCGGGTTTTTCCCTCCTTAGCCAGAGATTTCTCAACAACATTTTGTGTCGCTATGCCCGCATGATCGGTCCCGGGCATCCAGAGAGTTTCGTAACCTTCCATTCGCTTCCAGCGGATAAAAACATCCTGAAGAGTGTTGTTCAGTACATGTCCCATCGTTAATATGCCTGTAATATTAGGCGGAGGTATTACGATTGTGTAATGTTTTTTACCGGCTTTTACAGATGCACGGAAGAAACCGTTATCTTCCCAATAGGAATACCATTTCGACTCAGCTTCGTGAGGATTAAATGCTTTTGGAATTTCGGACATAAAATAAATTGTTTATATAATAAATTGAAAAGAGATAGTAAATAAGTTATAGATTTATTTCACAACAAGTGATCGGGCATATTCAGCGGAATTTTTCACCTTGTCTTTAATCGATATGCGTAACTGATGTTTTCCTTTAGCGATCGGTGTGCTTCCATCATAGAATGCGCGATGATGTTCACCATCGATTTCAGGAATTATCGGCACATCATCAATGTACATTTTTATTTCATCTGTATCAACGCCCGATAAATTATCGTAGTAACGGAATGAAACGTTTAAGTATCCTTTCGGCGCAGAAACTTTTAGCCGACCCAATGAGGGAGGATTTTCGTCTCTGAGAAGTGTAATATCTCCGAGTGTTCTGGTGAATATTGCGCTGAGCGTGTTGGTATTCGAATCAACTGTTGCGTTCTGAAACACCCAGCCACCGTTTAATCTATAATATATTCCTGTTTTCTGATCTTGTGTATTTAAAGGGATGGTTGCTTTTATCCCGCCATGCAGTAAAATATTCGTCGGTGTGAGTGAATAAATTGGTAAACGATTGTTCTTTTCTTGTTCGATGTTAAATATTAACGGTGTATAAACAGAAGCCGAATCATAGTTGATTTTTATACCTTCGTCAAAGGTGGAAAACTCACCGGAATTTTCGGGGGAGATTATGAAAAACGACATAATCGACTCGTCTTCGGATAATTTCCCATTCACTTCTGCATTCACTTTTAATACGCGAACCCCTTGGTATGATGTTGACGGTGTAAATATTCCTTCGTACTTCGATAGGTCGATAGCATTAACAGCAACCGTTTGGTATGTTGAACCTTCCTGAATTAGCACTTGAGGAATTTCGGTGAAAACGCCTGGCGTAGTAACAGTAACGACGATTTGGGTTGCAATAATTTTCCAATCGATAAAAACTGTGCGAGGCGGTCCGAATGATTTTTTAACGAAATGATATATTGGATTAGACCGAGATCCATTCTTGGTTTCTGCCACAATGCGAACTACATCGTAAGGTTTTAAATTGATCGGTAGTTCAATGATAGAATCTTGTGCGGAAAATCTACTTCGGTCCAAAGTATGCGTAGTCCAATTTGTTTGGAAAGCTCGTTTGCCTGAGATAACGAATTGTTTGATAGAGCCGGCTTGTAATGATGAAATTGAAATATGATTCACATCGAAGCCGGAGAAATCGATTTTAGGACTATGATTGGCGAAAATTTTTCCACGTAATTCGCTTTCGTTGCCTTGTATATCTGCAACTAATATCTTGTAGTCGTGCTCGCCCTCTTTAAGTCGGTCTGTGTGGATGATACCCGTACCGTTAGGTTGGTGACTGAAGAACGGCAAAGAATTTCCATCGGAAATGTATAATTTTTGAAATCGTCCAAGCCCTTCAAGCAAAAGTGGGAGGTCGTAATGCAAATCTATCTGTTTAGTTTCGAGTTGTGGTATACGGTTTAATTCCATTGAGTAAATGAGAGAATCGTCGATGAAAAATTTCATTCGATATATTCCGGTTTCTCTCCAATTTCCGATCGAACGATCTTCAGCATCGATACCAAATCCCACATCGCCATGTATTCTAATTGTCTGCGGTATAATATATGATCCATGTCGCCTCGGTATCCTGCTGAAAAATTTTGGCTCGGCATCGTTGTTCACCATGGAATTATATGAAAGCGGAGAAACAACGATCCTTCTGATAAAGGGTGGTAGATTATCGGGGATGTTATAATTGCTTATCAACAGAGGATTGACCGGATTTAAATTTTCATCCCGCAATTCAAAGTGCAAATGAGGCGGACCAAATCCTGTATCGCCGGTGTAAGCAATTACTTCACCCTTATCAACCGGCACAGAGTTCGGTTCGAGTTGAAGATTAATAGCGTAAGTACCTTTTCGATATTGTTCTTTTGAAGCAAGCTCGTTGATTTTCTCGCTGAACGATTTCAAGTGAGCGTAGGTGCTGACATATCCATCGGGATGTCTTATGTATAACATTTTTCCATATCCGTTTGGCGTAATCCAAATTCTTTCAACATATCCTTCACGAACAGAAAAAACTTTATATCCTGTCTGTCCGTTCGTGCTTATATCAATGCCGCCGTGGAAATGTTTCGTCCGGTATTCGGCAAATGAAGAAGTGATTCGATCACTTGCATCGGTGGGCCAGAGATATTGAGATAAATCTGACTTTACTGTATCGAAGTTACAACAGTTGACAAGATTATCCGGTTGTGCCGAAATATTTTCCATCTCAGTATCTAATGTCGGATGTACCGAGATATTCAATAATCCTATCAAACAAGTTAATGCTCTGAATGTTAAATGTTTAATGAGCAAAATTATTTTTCTCCTGCAACTTCATGTGTTATCTTTCCAATGCCAACAATTTCGGCTTCGATTATATCTCCCGGTTTCACTTCAGAAACTCCTTCGGGTGTGCCGGTAAAAATCAGATCTCCTTTTTCGAGCGAGATATATTTTGAAATAAATTCAATTATCTGAGGAATCGAGAAAATCATATTCCCGGTATTGCCGTTTTGCCGAACTTCTCCGTTTACACTACAGATCATACGTAAATTGTGTGGATTGGGTATATTAGAAATAGAAGCTATATCGGATATGGGAGCCGAAGTATCGAAACCTTTCGCAAGTGTCCAAGGTAAACCCTGTTTTTTTGCCTCAGACTGCAAATCGCGCAGAGTCATATCAAGTCCCACGGCATATCCAACGATATGCTCATATGCTTTTTCTTGAGGAATGTTTTTCCCGTCTTTGCCAATCACCACCACTAATTCAATTTCATGATGCATTTCTTTAGAAATCAATGGTCTAACGATTTTTCCATCGCCATTTATGATTGCTGTTGCCGGTTTCATGAATATAACCGGTTGTTTTGGTGCGGTTGCGTTCATTTCTTTAGCATGTTCGGCATAGTTTCTACCGAGGCAAAGAATTTTTCTTACCTCAACATACTCATTTGTATCGATTATCTTGATTTTTTTCATATAGCTATTTTAAAATATCTAAAATTTAGGGAAAAATGCTGATTGTTGCAAGGAAGTGTGATAAAAAATCACTTAAATCTTGCATTATTTAAAATAAAATGATTATATTAATCGAAATTAATTCATAATGATAAAGGATTTGCTTGGTTAAACGTTATGCACAAGCGGGAGTTAACATCGATGCCGGAAATGATTTCGTTAAACGGATCAAAGAAAAAGTCGCCACAACATTCTCTGATGCTGTTTTGGCAGATATCGGAGCTTTCGGTGGATTCTTTAATGCTAAATTTGGAAAAATTCAAGATCCGGTTCTTGTCTCAAGTGTAGATGGTGTTGGCACAAAATTAAAGGTTGCATTCCTTCTTGATAAGCATGATACAATTGGTCAAGACCTTGTTAATCATTGTGTGAATGACATAGCCGTTTGCGGCGCTCAACCATTGTTCTTCTTAGATTATTTTGCCACGGGTAAACTGAAACCTCAGGTTGCCGAGAGTGTGGTTGCCGGTATGGTTAAGGCATGTTGTGAAAACGGTTGTTCTCTGATAGGCGGAGAAACCGCTGAGATGCCAGGATTTTATCGAGATGATGAGTATGATATAGCCGGAACAATTGTTGGAGTTGTTGAAAGAAAAAAAATATTCGATGGTAAGAAAGTAAAAGTTGGCGATGTTCTCATAGGTTTACCTTCTAACGGACTTCATACAAACGGATATTCGCTGGCGCGCGAAGTATTATTTGAACGATATGAAGTTGACGATTATATTGATGAACTAGGATCAACAGTTGGTGAAGCTTTATTGATGATACATCGCTCATACCTGGGAGCGATTCGATTAATATCATCCGTATCGGAGGTACATGCATTTGCCCACATAACGGGTGGAGGAATTGTTGGAAATACCAGGCGGGTTATTCCTCCCGGGTCTTCTCTTAAAATCGATTGGACCCGTTGGGAACGCCCGGCAATATTTCGGGTGATTCAGAAAACCGGAAATGTACCGGAAGACGAGATGCGAAAAGTTTTTAATTTGGGGGTCGGGATCGTGATTATTGCTTCAAAGCGTGGGGTTGATAAAATCACGGAAATACTGCGCGGGGCAAACGAGGCACCATTTATTATAGGTGAGGTAGTCCATGATCAAGATCATATTCATAACCCAAAGAGGATACATTGATAGACAAATTTCATCCAGTATCGAAAGAATCAAAAACTACAGAAAACGTCAAAGAAAAGGTACAGGGGAGAGTTGTACATGGCAGCGGTTTGCTTCAAAAGCTGAATACGATACACGACGTGGCATCGAAATTTGATAACACAAAATCGCGTGAAGAGATTCTGAAGATTTTACGATCCGAAGCAAAATGGCTGCTCAATTATGATGTGTGCTTCATTGCTTTGCTCAATAAAACCCGAACCCATTATGCTTTTTATTCACTGTCTCCAATTGCCGACGCGAGCGAGCTTGATCATAAACATTTTCTAATCGATGAAGGAATCTCGGGCTGGGTGGTGAAAAATCAAGCGTCTTTTATCGGAGATATAGAGTCGGCGCCGAAATTCAATCATGCCATAGAAGGACGACTGCAAGAGCTTGGCATTCGTTCAATACTCGTTGTCCAGTTGAAAACCGGAAACGAAGTTATCGGAACTTTGACATTCGGTTCACTCAAGTTGCATCTCTATACTGAAGAAGATGCCGCAATTGCTCAGTTGATCGGATTGTATGTGGCAACATCTTTGAGGGATGCTTCGATATTTGAAGACACGCGGAAACGTATCACTCAAATCGAATTAATCAATAACATATCGCAGCAAATGAGTTCAACTCTTCAGTTGGATGAGTTGTTAAAAACTGCGGCATCAACTGTTCAAAAAACATTCAATTATTTTGATGTTACCGTTTTTCTTAAAACGGAGGATAGCTCGTTAGTTGAACTGGCTGCACACGCGGGAAGTTTTGTAGATTTTCTTCCGCATAATTACAGGCAAAGCGTCGACAAAGGATTAATCGGTTGGGTTTTCAGAAATGGAGAGAAAATTTTATGCAACGATGTTCTGCAAGACGAGCGTTATCTTGCTTACGAATACCACAATACACGATCCGAATTGGCTGTGCCAATAATGATCGAGAAGGAAGTTGTCGGCGTTTTGAATATTGAAGATACCAAACTTCACGCATTCGACGAGACAGATGTTGTAGTTTTAGAAACACTTTCCGATCAGCTTGGAAGCGCGATTAAGAATGCTAAACTGTATGATGAAATACGTAAAGCGAATATGAAACTTACCGAGCTTGATAAGATGAAATCTGAATTCCTCGGAATTGTATCGCACGATTTTCGTTCGCCGCTATCGAGCATTATACTTGCAGGACGTGCCCTGTTGAAAAATGAAGCGGTTGAACAAGTACCCCGCATCAAAGAATATCTTCAGATTATAGTTGATCAGGCGAACAGGTTGAATCAATTGGCTGAAGACACTCTTTCCATCACGAAGATCGAATCCGGACAATTAAATTATTTCTTTAAAATTGTCAACATAGAAAGATTAGTTCAAGACGCTGTCTCGATGGTTCGATATTCAGCGCGGCACAAGGTGGAATACAAAATTGATCCGAATGTTGCCTTCATCAAAGGTGACCAGACGAAACTTCGTCAGGTTATTCAAAACTTAGTCAGCAATGCGGTCAAATATTCTCCTCGTGGCGGGCAGGTTACAATCACAGTCGATGATTTGTCTCCCGAAAAATTATTACTCTCCGTTTCCGATCAGGGGATTGGAATTCCAAAAGATCAAATAGGAAAATTATTCCATAAATTTTCAAGAGTTGAAACGGGGTTATCGCGGGATATTAAAGGCGCAGGATTAGGACTCTGGATATGCAAAGAGATCGTTGAAGCACACGGCGGGAAAATCTGGGCTGAGAGCGATGAAGGAAACGGAACTTTAATGAAATTTACATTAAATAAAGCTCAAGATGGGATAAGCTGATTTTGTAGATAGAACTCTCAGCGAGCAAATAAGTTAGAGGCAGTGGTTTTTTAATGTCCACTGCCTTTTAATTTAGATTGAGGGACAACATTCCATAATTTCAACATCAACACAGCACCAACGGCTGCAAAACCTATCATGCTTGGTCCCCAAATTCCCCAGCCGAAATTTTCCAGCATCCAACCCATTCCGGTGCCTACTGCGGCGCCGCCGATATATTGCATACCATCGAACATGCCTGTTGCTGAAGCGGCAGCTTTTTTTCCGCCGAAATCCATAGATGCAGTTCCTGAAAGCATTGAGTGAACAATACTGATGGCGAACGAGTTTAAAACGAACGCGCCGATAATTAATTCGAGCGATGGCGCCCACCAAATAACTCCTAACGAAATAAGCTGAAGAAAATAACCAACGAAAGCCACAGGAGGACGGCGAGATTTAAAAACCCAGTCCGAAATTGTTCCTGCCGCAAATGCTCCAAATATTCCTGCGATGACCACACTCATCGCTCCTCTTTGAAACACTACAGAGTCAAGTGGCAGATGCTGAGCTTCTTGCATGTATCGTGGAAACCATTGCTCAAAGCCATGACGAACGAATCCTGTACAGAATTCGGCAACGGCGATTGTCAGGGTTATCGGATTAGTAAACACTTTTTTTATAAGATATTTCATGTCTACCTTATCAGTGTCACCGCTCGAAGCATCAGCCGTATCGAATGCAGGATGACCGGTATCTTCCGGATTATCCCGCACAAAATAATATGTAAGTATTCCCATCAAAAACATTATCCCGGCAGGAATGAAAAATACCCATTGCCATGGAAGAAAAGTAACGGCAATTCCTCCGATGAAAAATATTAATGCTCTTCCGCTCTGGATCATCGATCCGAAGATGGCGGAAAAAACTCCGCGTTCGCGGACATGAAACCATCCCGAGTTAACTTTAATCAAAGCGAGAGCGCTGTACGATTGGAAGTACATATTCATTGCCCATGCCGTTGCAAAGTATCCGATCAACAAGGTTCCTGTTCCCAAGAATCCTATGTATGCGCCCAATCCGAATGCGATATTAAAAACTACAGCTCCAAACACTCCGATGAGCATCGCTTTTCTTCCGCCAATACGATCTGCAATCGGTCCGTTGAACAAAGCCGAAATTCCGTAAATGGATAATGCTATCGTTATGATCGATCCAATTTGTGTTTTATCCCAGCCATAAGTATCGGAGAGTGATTTGTTGGCAAAAGATAAGTTATACCTTCCCATATACATCGAGGCATAAGTGAATCCGAGCGTTAGCCAATTAAGCGCCCTTCGTCGTTTGAATTCCCGACTATGGTTAATATGGCGTTCGAATATCGTCATAAGTTTTCCTTGTTTATTTTCGCGGAAACGATTATTTAGGAAAAATTGAGAAGCGAAGAGGATACGCTTTTATAAGAACTGTTGATCTTAATAACGCCACAATATATGAATTCTTTTTTTAAATAGCGAGTTCAGATATCGAAAATTTCAGCTTGAGAATTTTTTTTATTGAGTCTTGAATTTCATCAACAGAATAAGTATATTTGAACGCTATTAACACTCCTTTTAATTTTGTTCGAGGATATCAATGAAACTTGATCGTTTTATTCAAATGTTTCTTCCACACGACAATTTGTTCTATAATTATTTTTCAAAAGCAACTAAAAACCTTGTGGAAACTTCTGAACTTCTCATGAAAATTCCTAATTCTTCAGAAAATGAGAGGCAACAACTTGTCATACAAATTCAAGACAAAGAACATCTGGGTGATGCACTAACACATGACATTTTTTCTGAATTGAATAAATCGTTTATTACTCCGATAGATCGTGAGGATATTCATATACTAACATCAGCCATAGATGACGTGCTTGATAATATTAACGAGGTTGCAACCCGTTTTTCATTATATAAATTAAAGGAATGTCCTCCTGAAGCTAAGAAGCTTATTGAAATAGTGCATCATTCAATATCGGAACTGCATCGAGGAGTCGAATTGATTAAAAATCTTAATCAGCCCGATCAACTCCGAATCGTACTTAAAAAAATAAATGAATATGAGAATGAAGCCGATCATGTTTTTGAAATAGCTGTCGCCGATTTATTCGAAAACGAAAAAGACCCGATTAAGATCATTAAGATTAAAGAAATATATGTTGGTTTAGAAACGGCAACCGATAAATGTGAAGACGCAGCAAATGTCCTCGAATCAATTTTAATCAAACACGCATAAAAATTAGAGTTTCTGCATGTTGGAACTAACTATCTTCATCATCTTCTTGGCGCTTCTTTTCGATTTTTTGAACGGTATGAATGATGCCGCAAACTCAATAGCTACCGTTGTTTCAACAAGGGTATTATCACCTCGGATGGCAGTTGCGTGGGCTGCATTTTTTAATTTTGTCGCTGCATTCGGCTTTGGTGTTCATGTGGCAAATACGATTGGGAAAGGTATCGTTCATATGGAGGTTGTCTCAGAATGGATGATTCTTTCTGCCTTAGTTGGAGCGATTATTTGGACACATTTTTGTACTCATTATGGTTTGCCTATCAGCGTCTCGCACGCTCTGATCGGTGGTTTAACCGGCTCAGCGATTATGAAAGCTGGTTTTGGTTCTCTTGTTACGAGTGGATTAATAAAGGTTACAATTTTTATCTTTCTTTCTCCTTTGATTGGACTCATCTTAGGTGCAACGTTAATGATAGCGGTAAACTGGATATTTCGGCGATCAAATCTTAGACGCGTGGACCGCCTTTTCCGTGTAGGTCAATTAATATCCTCAGCAGCGTTTAGTCTCGGACATGGAACAAATGATGCACAAAAGACAATGGGTATCATAGCTATCTTATTGTACACGGGTGGTTATCTTGGCACTGAATTCTATGTCCCTTATTGGGTTGTTCTTATTGCACATACTGCCATTGGACTTGGAACACTTATGGGCGGGTGGAAGGTAATTCGAACAATGGGAATTAAATTAACCCATCTGAAACCTGTAGGGGGCTTTGCCGCTGAAACAGCAGGAGCTGTAGTATTAGTTGGGACTGCGATAGCAGGAATTCCAGTTAGCACCACTCATACTATTGCTGGTGCAATCATGGGTGTTGGCTCAACTCGACGTATTTCGGCAGTAAGATGGGGTATTGCAGGGAAAATTGTATGGGCATGGGTACTTACAATCCCCGCATCTGCAATAGTCGGAGCCATAACTTACAAACTTATCTCAATTTTTTTATAATTCGAATTAGTGTAATTAATATCATTTTATCTGATTCGTCTTCTCTTTTTTGATTATATAAGAGTGTTGTAATGCTTCCAGTCTTGTTATAACTTTACTGAACAATGAATCCCATCTCGATATATTCCCCCTAAAAAAAACATGAGATGATTCAATTTCCTCAATTGAGCATTTATGGAAGGATCGAACTGAATCAACTTTATTATTCCACACAGCCGAATCCATCCCAACAATTCTTCTGGTTTCTTGCAAAATTAATGAATCTGCAAAATATGCAACAAATGTCGACTCGGGAAGTACGCCAATCGATGGGTTTGAATTATTTGTACAACCGAAAATGACGATTATAGTGCAAAATGCGATATATGTGAAGTATTTCATAATATAAAATTGGAATTATAGTATGAATCTTTTGGCATAAAAGCAATTCGAATCCTTGACTTTCAACTTCATTCTTTGTATTTTGAAACTCCAACAAATACAAAATCTGCAAAATATTTAAATCCATTGGAGTTTTATGGCATCAACATCCGATTTTCGAACCGGTTTAACAATACGCATGGACAATGACCTCTGGACGATCGTTGAGTTTCAACACGTGAATCCGGGTAATTGGCGTGCGTTCGTTCGAGCTAAATTAAAGAGTCTAAAATCTGGCAAAGTAATTGAAACACGCTTCAGGGCAGGTGAATCAATTGAAGTTATTCGCATTGAATCAAAAGAATTTCAATATTTATATCACGATGGCACAAGTTACGTCTTCATGGACAAAGAAACGTACGACCAGATTAATGTTGATGCAAAAATAATTGGCGACGGGGCAAAGTTCTTGAAAGAAACCGAAAGTATAATGATAAACTTTAACGGAACTGATATAATTTCTATAGAAATTCCTTTGAACGTAACACTAAAAATTGTGGAAACAGTTCTCGGTGTTAAAGGCGATACCGCCACCGGTGCTCAAAAACCAGCTAAAGTCGAAACCGGAGCTATGGTCAATGTTCCTCTCTTCATAAACGAAGGCGATACTATTAAGGTCGATACGAGGACCGGTAATTATTTGGAACGGGTCAAAATTTAACCAAACCTCTTTATTCACTTATTTTAGGAGATCGTATGGATATTACGTATCTGAAAAAATTAGTAAAGATTGTTGAGCAAAGTACGGTTGATGAAATCGAGATCGAAGAGGAGGGATTAAAAATCCGGGTTGCAAAAAATCCGCATCAAAATTCATCGCCTGGTTATATGGTGCAACAACCTCAATTTGTATCTGCTCCTGCGCACATGCTGCCAAAGGAAGATACTTCGGCGGCATTGCCACCTGTGGTTGTTCCTAAAGCGGAATCAAATTTAATCGAAGTCAAGTCGCCTATCGTAGGTACATTTTATCGTGCGCCCGCGCCGGATGCCGATTCTTATGTCGAGGTCGGTGCTGTGGTTCAACCTAAGCAGGTTCTCTGCATAATTGAAGCTATGAAATTGATGAACGAGATAGAATCTGATGTATCAGGTCGGATTGTAAAGATATTAGTTGAAAATGCCCAACCGGTTGAATATAATCAAGCGCTCTTTTTAATCGAACCGGTTTAATCTAATTCTCAAACTGTTCCGATTATCAATGAAAGAATATCGTGTTTAAAAAAGTTCTCATAGCGAACAGGGGAGAAATTGCGCTCCGAGTTATTCGTGTATGCCGCGAGCTTGGATTGAAAACAGTTGCTGTTTATTCCGAGGGTGATCGCGAATCGTTGCACGTCAAGTTTGCAGATGAAGCTGTTTGCATCGGTCCACCGCCAAGCCGTGAAAGTTATCTTCATATCCCAAGAATTATATCAGCGGCTGATATCACAAATGCAGATGCAATTCATCCAGGTTACGGCTTCCTCGCCGAGAACGCCCAATTTTCTGAAATCTGTCAATCACAAGGAATAAAATTTATCGGTCCATCTCCCGAGGCAATCGTTGCGATGGGTGATAAAGCGCTTGCCAAAGATACGATGCGCAAAGCCGGCGTACCTGTTGTACCTGGCAGTGATGGAGTTATAAGGGATGTGAAAGAAGCTTTAGAAATTGCCAAATCTATCGGTTTTCCGGTGATGGTAAAAGCGACTGCGGGTGGTGGTGGTAAAGGGATGAGAATAGTAGTTGAAGAAGCTGATTTTGAAAAATTATTCCAGATGGCAAGCAACGAAGCAGGCGCCGCATTCAACAATCCCGATCTGTATATTGAAAAATTTGTAGAGCAACCAAGGCATATAGAAATACAGGTGTTTGGCGATCAGTATGGTAATGCCATCCATTTGAATGAACGCGATTGCACCATCCAAAGGCGTCATCAAAAACTTGTTGAAGAATCTCCATCACCGATAGTCGATCCTAAAATGCGTCTTGCGATGGGAACCGCAGCAATTAAAGGCGCCAAAGGAGTGAGGTACGAAGGCGCAGGGACAATGGAATTTATCGTGGATAAAAACAAAAATTTTTATTTCATGGAGATGAATACCAGAATTCAAGTTGAGCATCCGGTTACCGAGCAGGTTACTGGCATGGACTTAATTAAGTTGCAAATCGAAATCGCGATGGGAGAAAAACTGCGCAAGAAGGAATTCAAGCCGCGCGGTCATGCAATAGAATGCCGGATAAACGCGGAAGATCCGGATCATGATTTCAGACCATCGCCCGGGCAAATTACCGGATTCCACCTTCCCGGTGGATATGGCGTTCGTGTTGACACACATTGTTACGCCGGTTATAAAATTCCTCCGTTTTACGATTCGTTGATGGCGAAGTTGATTGTATTCGCTCAAACGCGGGATGAAGCTATAGATAAAATGGCGGGAGCCCTTGAAGAGTTCACCATCGAAGGCGTTCACACAACAATCCCGTTCCATCGTAAGGTTATGCAGAACAAAGTTTTCCGCAGTGGCATTTATGATACAAGTTTTATTGAAAAACATTACAACAAAGACTAACTAAATTTTCAGAGGTGATTCTTATGACGTTTCCAGAAAATCTAAAATACACGAAAGATCACGAATGGATTCGTGTTGAAGGAGATACCGGTATTGTCGGTATCACCGAATATGCTCAAGGTGAACTTGGCGATGTTGTTTTCGTGGAGTTGCCGCAAATCGGGAAACAGGTGAACAATGGTGATAGTTTTGGAACCATTGAAGCGGTCAAAGCGGTTTCTGACCTTTTTGCACCCATTACCGGTGAGGTAGCGGAAATCAACATAGAACTTGAGAAAGCCCCAGAGCTTGTTAACAAAGATCCATACGGCAAAGGATGGATGTTAAAATTGAAGATTACCAACAAATCGGAATTAGATGGGTTGCTCGATGCGAAAGCGTATCGGGAATTAATCGGCAAATAACATTAATCACCACTTGTGAATCGGCTGGTAAAAATAATTTCAAGAGAAGATATCTTCCCAGAGTACAGAAATAGCCCGATAGATCTTCTTTTACAATATCATAATCTTGGCTTACCATTTGAAAACGTAACCAATGCACAAATGTTGATTGGAATGTGCATGGACAACAGAAAGTATCTTCGTATTCCAGACAATTTTGCATTTATAATTCGTACCGGAGGTGCGAATCTCCGTTACAGCGAATTCAAGATTTCTTATGCTATTTCGGTGGGTGAAGTTTCTTCATTAGCACTTATCGCTCACAATCGATGCGGTATGGTAAATATCATAGAACGAAAAAATCAATTTGTGCAGGGTTTGATAGATAGAGCCGGATGGGACAGGATTTCTGCCGAAGAACATTTTCGTCAATACTCACCGATGTTTGAGATTGGAAATGAAATTGATTTTTTGTTAAGCGAGGTAAATCGCCTTCGTCTTCGCTATCCAAAAATCCTGATGGCACCGCTTTACTACAACGTTGATGACAACCTTCTTTATCTGGTTAAGGAGGGAAGAAACACTTGATGAGTGCATCGGGTTTTTCTCAATTAAATCGTGCAACCATTTTGCTTTTTTATTTTCCAATCTATTTTTTAAAACTTATCCTGAACAATTTAGCCCAATGAATATTTATGTCAGATCAAATTAATTATAAAGAATTATTCTCAGACCGGCACAACGGTCCAGATCAAAAAGAAATCGACTTAATGCTGACGGAAGTCGGTGCTCGCTCACTCGATGATTTCATTGATAGCGTGATACCGAAACAGATCCGATCTTCACGTCCGTTAAAATTAAAGAATCCCTCGTCGGAACTTGAAACTTTAAACGAGTTGAAAGCAATAGGTTCTCAAAATCACATTTATCGCTCACTAATCGGCATGGGATTTTCCGATACAATTACCCCATCGATAATTCAAAGAAATATTCTTGAAAGTCCGGGATGGTACACGCAATACACCCCGTATCAGGCAGAAATTGCTCAAGGAAGGATGGAAGCTCTTCTCAATTATCAAACGATGATTTTAGATTTGACTTCCATGCAAATTGCAAATGCCTCGCTGCTTGATGAGGCAACTGCTGCTGCAGAGGCGATGACGATGTTTTACCTTGTCAAAGGAAAACCGGATGGTGGAATATTTTTTATATCTGATGAATGTCATCCGCAGAATATCGAAGTGGTTCGAACACGGGCAAAACCGTTCGGCATTAAAATCGTTTTGGGGGATTGGAAAAAATTTGAATTTTCATCAAAAGTATTTGGAGCATTTTTACAATACCCGACAACGGACGGAGCGATCCATAACTATAAATCGTTTTGCGATAAAGCTCACGCAGCCGGTGCGTTTGTTGTAGTTGCTGCGGATATTCTTAGTTTAACGCTTCTAACACCCCCCGGAGAATTCGGTGCCGATTGTGCCGTCGGATCTACACAACGGTTCGGCGTGCCCCTTATGTATGGCGGACCTCACGCGGCCTATTTCACTACCAAAGAAGAATTTAAACGATTCATCCCGGGACGGATCATCGGTGTCTCGGTTGATTCACGCGGTGAGCGTGCTTTACGCATGGCACTGCAAACACGCGAGCAGCACATCCGCCGTGAAAAAGCCTCGTCGAATATTTGCACTTCACAGGTACTTCTTGCAATCATGGCAAGTATGTATGCAGTCTATCATGGTCCGAAAAGAATCAAAGCTATCGCAGAACGAATCCATAATCTCACCAAAGTGCTAGCGGGTGGATTGAAGCATCTTGGGTATAAAATTATTCACGATGATTATTTCGATACGCTCCACATTGGGTGCGATAGAGAAATGAAATTGTATCTGGAACCGGCTCTGCATTCTCAAAAAATCAACCTTCGCTGGTTCGATGATTGTTCGTGTGGGATCTCTCTGGATGAAATTTCTAACATCGACGAAGTCGATTCATTGCTCAAGATATTTGCCCATAAGAAATCAATTGAGCTTGACGCGCATAAAATATTCGAAAAAGAAGCAGGTGGATACAACGGTAAGATGAAACGGACTTCCGCTTATCTTAAACATCCGGTTTTCAACACGCATCATTCTGAAACAGAGATGCTGAGATATATTCGTTCACTCGAATCGAAAGACTTGTCACTCACATTCAGCATGATCCCACTTGGTTCCTGCACAATGAAATTGAACGCAACCACAGAGTTGCTGCCGGTTAGTTGGCGTGAATTTAGTTCGCTTCATCCGTTCGCACCCGTTGAACAGGCAAAAGGGTATCATCAATTATTCCAAAAGCTCGAAGCGATGCTGAAAGAAATCACCGGCTTCGATGCGATTTCATTCCAGCCGAATTCCGGTGCACAAGGTGAATATGCTGGCTTGCTTGTAATAAGAGCGTATCAGGAAAATAGAGGACAAGCACACAGAAATGTTTGCTTGATCCCGTCATCAGCACACGGTACAAATCCTGCAAGCGCAGTTATGGCAGGGATGGATGTGGTTGTTGTGAAAGCTACGAGCGATGGTTCAATAGATATAAAAGATTTAGAAGAGAAGGCAAAACTGCACAAAGATAAACTTGCCGCATTGATGGTGACATATCCATCTACGCACGGCGTGTTCGAGGAAGGAATCAAAAATATCTGCCGCATCGTTCACGAAGGCGGCGGACAGGTATATATGGATGGCGCAAACATGAACGCGCAAGTTGGCTATTGCAGGCCTCAAGAATTAGGCGCAGATGTTTGTCATTTGAATCTGCATAAAACTTTTGCTATTCCGCACGGCGGTGGCGGACCCGGTGTTGGTCCAATTGGTGTTGCAAAACATCTCATACCTTTCCTTCCAACTCATCCGGTCATTCCAATTAATGGCGGCAAAGGAATCGGTCCGGTTGCGGCGGCGCCTTGGGGTAGCGCGGGAGTTCTTGCGATCTCATGGGCTTACATCAGAATGATGGGAGCCGATGGATTGAAACGTGCGACTGAAATCGCAATCCTCAATGCAAACTATATGGCGGCGAGATTAAAAAACTATTATCCGATTGTTTACACAGGTATGAACGGAAGAGTTGCACACGAGTTCATTATCGATCTGCGGCAAATCAAAGCAAGCGCCGATATTGAAGTGGAAGATGTTGCAAAACGGTTGATAGATTACGGTTTCCATGCGCCAACTACATCCTTCCCTGTCGCGGGTACACTGATGATTGAGCCGACTGAAAGTGAATCGAAGGAAGAGCTTGACAGATATTGCGATGCTCTGATTGCAATCCGAAAGGAAGTAGAAGAAGTCGAAACAGGAAAAGCCGATAAAGTAAATAACGTTCTTAAGAACGCTCCCCACACTGCCGATATTGTGGTTGCAGATAATTGGAAGTTTCCTTACTCACGTGAGAAAGCTGCTTATCCTACACAGTGGACACGAGAAAGAAAATTCTGGGTTCCCGTCGGACGTGTGAATAATGTTCAAGGCGACCGCAATCTAATTTGTGCATGTCCGCCTGTCGAATCATATCTTGATTAAAAGATTTAAACATGGAAATTATTCAATCGGTGGTGATGGGCTATATTTAATTAGCGAATTTGAATTTGATTTGTAAATTGACTATCATTTGAAATGATGACTGAGGAAGTAATTTTTAGCGTAGTTACACAATTAGATTTTTCAGTTTCGATTTCACGGAGTCGATGGGATTTAATAACCAAAACCAAACATCCGGTAATGACTGGTAAAGAAAATACAGTAAAGGATGTGCTACAATTTCCAGACGAGATTCGGCGGAGTCGGAATGATTCTTCGGTCTACCTCTTCTATAAATTAGAACACTCAGGTCGTTGGATTTGTGTAGTTGTTAAGAGGATGAATAATAATGGCTTTATAATCACCGCATATCCAACGGATAAGATTAAAGAAGGAGATAAAATATGGAACAAGTAAAAGTTTATTACGATCATGTGGGAAATACGATAACTGTTTGGCTCGGTGATCCTAAAGAAGAACACTTATGTGAAGAGATTGGCGATGATGTGATCTTGATGAAAGATAAAGCGGGCAAGGTGATTGGTTTTGAGAAAATCAATTTCAAGGTGCCTGCCGAAGAACAGATGCGGATCGCGTTTGAAGCTGTGCATGAGTAATGAATTACTTGAAGGAAAGTGCGACTCACTTAAAAATTAAATTCTGGGTGTCGGTCGGACGTGTAAATAATGTTCAGGGCGACCGCAATCTGATTTGTGCTTGCCCGCCTATAGAAGATTATATCGAATCGGATAAAAAATAAATAAATGAAATTAGTCGACACATTGCATCTGGTGCAATTATTAAGACCAATGAACAGCATTGTCCGTCCAATGGCCGAGATATCCAGGTATGACGGACGATAAGAAAATTTCCAAATCTTTGCCTGATCGAAGTACTGGAGATAAATTAGCCCTTGAGCTTCGTGAGCTTCTCGGTGAGTTTGTTATTAGATTTAATTCGCTTGAATCTTCTTTGTTATTTTCTATACATTATCTCGGCGTAAGAAATTATCCCCTTACCTTGTGTTTATTGGGCGGGGCTGATTTTACTGTTCTATTAGAGAAATTGACGAACATTGTCCATTACACTGTTCGAGAAAAAGAAATCCTCTCCGAATACTCGGATGTAAAAGAAGCGCTCGTGTCTATCAATAAGGCGAGAAATGAATTTATCCATACGCATGATTGGACGCTCAGAGATAACAAGATTATCAGAATCAAACCTAAACGACAAATCGGTCAATCCGATGGTAAATATTATACCCATGAAGCGAACTTCGACATCAATCGGCTGAGAAAACTTCCAAAAGAAGTTAGTAATGCGCGAGAGAAGTTGACTGCTTTCATTGACAAACACCAAGAAATATTTTTTAAGAAATTGGTGGAAAATTATGATGACCCCGACCCACAAAAAACAAAATAAATCTCGAAAGAGTAGAAAATTCGATCCACCTCTCAAGCTCGATATTAGTTTTGAGGAGGCGTTAAAGCGTCTTGCACATACTAAGCCAACCGCGAAAAAACATTGTGGGGATAATCTATGACCAACGAAGAGGATCAAAAACAAAAAGAAGCACTTGCTAAAAAAATGAGCAATTATGAATTGCAGAAAGCGTTGGAATCTCAAACTCATTCGGGAGATTGGCATAAGACTGCTCTAAAAGAAATTCTTAGAAGGAAGGAAGAGAAAGATAAGAAAGATGATCACCGTCAGAGCCGAATAGAATATTATACTTTCGTAATCCTCATACTGACGATTTTTCTTGCCGTACTTGCCCTCAGAGAGTGTTTTCATTAGTGATCTGTACATAGGAAATATTAAAATCCAAAGTCTAATGCAATTAATCATAACACTATTATCGAGATATTAAAATGAGACAAATTCGTATTCTTTTCTTCTTTCTCCTTTGCTTAAACATATCTTTTGCACAAGAACTTGAACCAGAACAACTCTATAAAAAAGTTTTACCTTCAGTTATGACTTTGAAGGTCAAGGAGATTAACGGTGACTCTAGGATTGGTACCGCTTTTATGACAATCAAAGATGGTATCGCTGCAACTGCATGGCATGTGATTGAGGATGCAAGTAGTGTGACAGCAAAATTTTCCTCTGGGGAAGAGTTTGATGTCTCCGGTGTGATAGATATAGATGAAGAAAGAGATATTGCTCTTATTCTTGTTAAAGGTTTTAGGCGACCCTTACTTAAATTAAGTGACAAAAATCCTAAAGTTGGAATGAAGGTTTATGTTATCGGTACACCCAAAGGACTTGAGTTTTCGATGAGTGATGGTATTGTCAGCCAGATCCGAATGATTGACACTGCAAAGTTATATCAATTCACATGTCCCGCTTCACCGGGAAATAGTGGAAGTCCTCTTTTGAATTCAAAGGGGGAAGTAATTGGAATTGTGAGTAGACAAATAAGTGAAGGACAAAATCTCAACTTTGCTACACCAGCAGACTATATTTTGGGACTAGCTACGTCTAATCCAGCAACACCGTTCATAATCTCTAGTTTATTTCCTCAAAAGCTTGAAAACATTCTCAAAAAACATTATGAGGCGCGGGGCGGATTGAAGAACATCAAAGCTGTTCAAACAATTCAAACGACCGGCAAGATTACGATGATGGGAAAAGATTATCCAACAACCATCTACCAGAAACGCTCCGGTGGTTTTCGCTCGGATATGGTGATGGGTAAAGCTAACATAGTTCAGGCATACGATGGTAAAATCGGTTGGCAGATTATTCCGATGGCGGGAACATTGGACCCGATAGATATGAAAGAGCAAGAATTGCAGAGCATAAAAGAACAAGCCGATCTGGATGGATTTCTGGTCGATTGGAAAGATAAGAATTATAGACTTGAACTCGTAGGAAAAGAAAAGATCGACGAGAAGCCGGTTTACCACATCAAGGTAATCCGCCAAGATACAACCGAACACCATATTTACCTCGATGCTAAAACATATCTGCCCGTTCAAGAGACGGAGAAGATGAAAATGATGGGTAAAGAAACCGAAATTGTTACCTCTCTCGGCGATTACCGGAAAGTGGATAAGCTAATGATGCCGTTTTCTCAGGAAGTTGGCGGAGCGATGCCGCAAAAAATTAAGTTTGATAAAATAATTTTCAATGAGGAGATTCCAGATTCGATTTTTGTAAAACCGGCAGCAAAAAATGATTTAAGATAATTTAAGAAATTATTTTTCAAAGCCCATTCTGATGAAAGTCAGTGTGGGCTTTTTATTGATGAGAAGGGTAGAAGGGGTGTGGCGATTAGTTAATAAGAGACATCTGAAAAA